>NZ_JAVCWF010000001.1:1203859-1805788 GCF_031085375.1 Lactiplantibacillus brownii | reverse complement strand
GGAGGGACCTGTATGGGTGCAACAAAACAACTACCAACTCGAGCGGCGGTACCAGTTCAATTAACCTGGGATCTGACCCCAATCTATGCCACGACGGCTGCTTATGAGGCGGATGTCAATAAAATAAAGGCCAGTTTAGCCTCGGTGGCCGCGTTAAAAACCGCTTTTACAGACTCAGCGACAACCGTGCTTGCGGGTGTGCAAGGCGTTTTAGACTTAACACGTCGTTTGGAAAAAGTGGCCGTTTACGCCAGCTTAAAGAGTGATCAGGATACGGGGAATAGCGCGAATCAGGCCTTGGATGATCAAGCTGGAAGTTTAACGGCGAAAGTTTCCGCCGCAACGGCCTGGTTGGAGCCCGCAATCTTACAATTAACATCGGCACAATTAGATCAATTCTTAGATGAAAATGTTGAGTTACGTGATTATCGTCATTTTTTGGATACGATCCGGTTACAAAAAGGCCATGTTTTATCTGAAGGTGAAGAAGCGCTATTAGCCGGTGCAAGCGATATTTTTGATGCCTCGGCGAAGACCTTTGGCGTGTTAACCAATGCTGATTTCGACTTTCCGACTGTTCATGATGATCAGGGCGAACCAGTTAAATTATCGCAGGGTGTCTACAGCGTTTTGCTGGCCTCGGTTAAGCCGGCAGTTAGACGAGAAGCTTTTAGTGCATTGTATCAAGTTTACTCACAGTTTCGGCGGACACTGGCTTCAACTTTGGCGAGTCAAGTGAAAGCGGATAATTTTGATGCTCAAGCCCATCATTATGCGGATGCACGAACGGCTGCGATGGCTACTGATCAAATTCCAACGACCGTCTACGACACTTTAGTGAACTCGGTGAACGATCACTTAGACTTATTGCATCGCTATGTTGCGTTGCGCAAGTCGATCTTAAAAGTCGATGCGTTACATATGTACGATATGTATACGCCATTGACGGGCAAACCAGAACTCACCTATACCTACGAACAAGCTCAAGCAACGGCACTTAAAGCCTTAAAAGTCTTAGGACCAGATTACGTTAAACATGTTAAGACAGCATTTGCTTCCCGCTGGATTGACGTGGTTGAAAATCAAGGCAAACGTAGCGGGGCTTATTCTTCGGGAATGTATGATACGGCGCCATATATCTTGCTTAATTGGCAGGATAATATTGATAATTTATACACGCTAGTGCATGAAATGGGGCACAGTATGCATTCTTACCAAACGACGCATCATCAGCCTTATCAATACGGGGATTATTCGATTTTTGTGGCGGAAATTGCATCGACAACGAATGAAAATTTGTTAACGGACTATTTCTTGGCAACTGAAACTGATCCTAAAATCCGAGCATATGTTTTAAATTACTATCTCGATGGTTTTAAGGGGACCGTTTACCGTCAGACCCAGTTTGCTGAGTTTGAACAATGGTTGCATACGCAGGCGGCTGCTGGGGAGTCCCTTACCGCGGATCGACTGTCAGAGCACTATCTTGCCCTAAACAAACATTATTACGGGGACAACGTGGTCAGTGATCCGCAGATTGCGGATGAGTGGGCGCGAATTCCACATTTTTATTATGATTATTATGTTTATCAGTATGCTACTGGCTTTGCAGCGGCTTCAACCTTAGCGGAACACATCACGACAAAGCAACCGGATGCGGTTAAAAAGTATCTGAGCTATTTACAAGCGGGATCGTCTGAATTTCCGATTGAAGTGATGCGCAATGCGGGCGTTGATATGACGAAAACAGCATATCTGGATGCGGCCTTTAAGGTGTTTGAACAGCGTTTAACAGAATTTGAAAGTTTGATCAAAAAATAAGGTCAAAAAAGAGTCTGGGACAAAACCCTAGAATCTAAATAAGTAAGTGGTGTCAATTGCCGGTTTGTGGCGATTGACACCACTTTTCTTTGGTTTTAGATGTGGTTGTCCAGCAATTTTAGATAGTTTCGATAGATTTTCAGCCATTAAAGCAATCCCCATCTCATTGTTGGTTGCAGTTAGACCACGTACTGAAAAACGTTTGAATTTCAAGTAAGTCTTTAAATCAGCGAAGATCGGTTCAATTTCAATCTTACGACGAACATACAATGCGTGACCAATCTTGCTAGTTAGTTGTTCTTTAGCCCTATTTTTAAAGTATAACCAATTATAATTAATACTTATTTGGCGGCGATTACCTTTCTTTGTTGTCGCAAGTTTCTCTCGTTTCGGATCTTCAAAGTATTCGACAGTACGATAAGTTTTGAATTGTTTTTTATAGCCATAATGGTCATGACGCGTACTATAATTGTGAAAAGTAAAGGTAATACCGTCTAGATCAGTGTATTTGTCATTGGCTTCATCATAATGCCAGTTAGCAACTTTACGGCGGTCTTTGTGGTAGGCTCGAGTTTGTTCTTTTTCATACATCCCATAAGGAATCAAATAGTGGACTTGGAAGTCATCGGTAAGTTTTTGATAATTAGTTTCACTGCCGTAACCAGCATCAGCGACTATCCAGTGAATAGCATTGGGTGTCTGTTTGAAGATATGGTTTACAAATGGAATTAGTGTTCGAGTATCAGTCGGTCGTTGAAATAGCTGATAATAGAGTGCAAATTGATTTTGACTGGCGACTTGCAAGTTATAGCCTGGCTTTAATTGACCATTCAGCATAGGATCTTCTTTCATACGCATAAAGGTCGCATCTAAATCAGTCTTTGAGAAACTATTACGGTCACCGAAAGTTGCTTTATCGAACTCATATCTTTGTTTACGTGGCAAATAATCACTCGTTAATTGGTGGAGAAAGTGTTTCAATTTACGGCGACGGCGTTTGAGAGCTGAGCCACCACGTTTAGGTTTTTCTTGTTTAACTCGTTTATTTAAATCGTTGATAGCTATGGTCAAAGCAGTCGTTAGTTTAACCAACTCTTTGGCAGTTAGCGCTTGTCTTTTAGGTGACAACTGTGGCACATTAACTTGATAATCAACTAATTCATGGTAAAGCCGCGCGGTTTTACCATCGAGTCTAGGTTCAGCCTTTTCAACAGCTCTACGCCAAACGAAACTATATTTATTAGCATCAGCTAAAATTTTGGTTCCATCAATAAATAGTGCGGATTCGTCAAAAAGACCGATCATTGTTAGATAATCACGAAAGGCCGTGAAGAGCCCAGTGATTAGCGGCTTAGTCTTAGGATCACTGCGAAAACGGTTGAGGGTTCGATAACTCGGAATGGCATAATGATTGCCAATAAACCATCGCATCACAAGGTTTTCATTAGCCATTTGAACGAGCTTTCTACCTGAAAAAGTACGTCGTAAGTAACCAAACAAGAAAAGTTTTAGTAGTAACTGTGGTGGGTATGAGGGGCGTCCGGTCGCCGCTAAGTTAGCCTTAATGACGTGAGTCGGAATATCATTGACAATGGCATTGATGGCCCAAGCAACGTGAGTTGATTGAGGTTGCCAAATTAGATTGAGTTTCAAAGTGGGTTGATTACTGGTATAATTCATTTGCATGGAGCTAACGACCTCTTTTCTTTTTGGCTTCAGCACCTTAAGAATAGCAGGGATCGTCATCTCTGTGCGTACATAAGCTTAAAAAGGTAGTTCTGAGAAATCAAATGATTTCTCAGAACTACCTTTTTCGTGTGAGTCAGGAGTTTTGTCCCAGACTCTTTAGCGTTTGAATAATTGCAATTCCTGAATTATAAAACGTGGAGCTGGCTGCCATCTAAAGCAGCACAGTTGGTACGATGGGTTAACTCGTGGAATGGATCCAAATGACCGTTAACTAAATCAAACAAGGTGGCATAGTTAAAATGTTCCAATAATACCCCGTAGTCGTATTGATCACAATCAAAAACGACTGCTGAGGAGGCCTCTGTAATGTTCATTTCCGAAGCCAATCGTTGATCAGCGTGGAAAGCTTGTTTGGCCAACTTACTATTACGATCTTCCATAAACATATCCAAATCAATGTGACTTTCAGCCGCAACCGTTTTGACCAAGTCTTCTGAATAATGTTGACCAGCTTTTAACATGGCAGCTTGCATCGCAATTAAGAAATTACGACCACGCTTTTTGCCTTGGAATAAAGCCGCTTTATAGTCAAGAATCACCCGATAGAGCGTCTGTGATTGTTGATTTTGAGCTTGCCAATCGGAACTCTTGAAGCCTTGATTTTTTAGCGCCTTTTGTACCACATTGATATTCAATAAGGGTACGAATTGGAATTGAATTTGCTTATCCGAATCATTGGCCAGCCGCAACACATTTTGTTCATCGCGCACACATTGTGTCGCCAATGGATTTACAAATAAATACACTTCTAACACGTCATAATTCCTCCACTTTCTCGTTTCGCGTCATAGTGCAGAATACCAAACGAACCTAGGTATTTGCAAGTTTTTAATTCCAGCACAAGTTTTATTTACGAACGAAAATCGTTATTTTAAATAAACCTTCGACTGTCATCATGCACCGAATTCCTTGTTTCGTAAAGTAATCTGCTCCACCCCCTTCGGTTTGTAAGGTTGTTAATGTCAATTGTTAAACCAAGAAGCCATTGCTTTTTATTCTGTCAAAATATGGTAAAATTTTAAAGGTATGGATTTGAAACGGAGGTGCCTTGATGGAAGATTGGAATCATTTTTTATTACCCTATCAACAGGCCGTTGATGAGTTAAAGGTCAAGTTGCGGGGAATGCGCAAGCAATTTCGTGATTTGAGTCAACATGAACCTATCGAGTTTGTGACGGGACGGGTCAAACCGGTTGATAGCATCAAGGAAAAAATGGTGCGGCGTAAAGTTCAAGAAGATCGCTTAGAACAAGATATGCAGGACATCGCCGGATTGCGCATCATGTGTCAATTCGTGGAAGACATTTATCAAGTGGTCGATCTATTACGCAAACGGACCGATATGACGATTTTAGAAGAACGTGATTATATTAGTAATGAAAAGCCATCAGGCTACCGTTCTTACCACATCGTGATTGAATATCCAGTCCAGATGGTCGGCGGTGAGAAAAAAATTCTGGCCGAAATCCAAGTGCGGACGTTAGCCATGAATTTTTGGGCGACCATCGAACACTCATTAAACTACAAATATCAAGGGGACTTTCCAGAAAATTTGAGTCAGCGGCTGCAACGAGCGGCTGAAGCCGCTTTCAGTTTGGATAAGGAAATGTCCGAAATTCGTGAAGAGATTCAAGAAGCACAGAGCCTTTTTTCATATGGAAAAGGGTCTCAAACCGACGCACAGTCACCAACAAAGGAAGATCAGGAACCATGAAAGTAACCATATTTGCAAATTCTAATCCCAAAACCAAAAAAGTCGCGGCAGAATTACATACCAAGCTAGTGGCCGCTGGTTTTGAAATTGATGATTATCAGCCAAATGTTGTGTTGTCCGTAGGGGGCGATGGGACGCTCTTGTCGGCTTTCCATCACTATAGCGACATGGTTGATCAAGTTCGGTTTGTCGGGGTTCATACGGGGCATTTAGGCTTCTATACCGACTGGCGAGACTATGAGATCGATCAGCTCGTTGATGGGTTGCAACATGATAACGGCCAATCCGTCACTTATCCACTGTTATCAGTTGAGATCAAGTATGCGGATACCGGCGAAACGGATCATTATTTAGCGTTGAATGAATCGACGCTTAAAAAGCTTGGGAGCACCATGGTGGCGGATGTCTATATTCAAGATGAACTTTTTGAACGTTTTCGAGGCGACGGGTTGTGTGTCTCAACGCCCACTGGCTCCACGGCTTATAACAAGTCAGTTGGTGGTGCGGTGATCCATCCGCGTTTGGATGCGCTCCAAATGGCTGAAATTGCGTCAATTAATAACCGCGTCTTCCGAACTTTGGGATCGCCAGTCATTGTGGCGCCATATGAAACGATTACCATCAAGCCGCAGCAACAGTCGCATTTCATTTTTACGGCCGATCAAATGGATACTCAGCCACGGCCAATTCAGCAAATTTGCTATTCCATTGCTAATCGCCGGATTGCCTTTGCCCAGCATCGTCATAACCGTTTCTGGAAACGAGTTGGCACTTCCTTCATTGGATTGGACGAAAAATGAGGTTTATGTGGACAAATACAGCCACCGAGCCGATCAAAGTTAAGACCGTACTCTTTGAACATGGGGTGACGCGAAGCCTATTAAAAAAGGTGAAGTTTCATGGCGGCGCAATCCTGGTTAATGGGCGAGCGGTGTTAGCGATTCAACTGCTTACTGGTGGCGAGACGGTCACAATGGTGACGCCAGATGAGATCGGCAACGATCATTTAGGGCCTTCCACATTGCCACTGAATATTTTGTATGAAGATCGCGATTATTTAATTGTTAATAAGCCAGCGGGGGTCGCTTCAGTGCCGGCGCATCGACTACCGAATAATACGCTGGCGAATCGGGTCAAAGGGTACTATCAAGCCCAACATTATGATAATGAAGTCGTACACATCACCACGCGATTGGATCGTGATACAAGTGGTATCGTGTTATTTGCTAAACATCATTTTGCACATTCGATTATTGATCGTCAGCTCAAAGCGCATGCGATGCGTAAAATGTATCTGGCGGTCGTAAGCGGCAGCCTAGTTGCGGATCATGGTTGGTTAGATCAACCGATTGGTCGCGCTGCTGATTCGTTTATTAAACGAACGATTACGCCAACTGGAAGGGCTTCACTGACGGAGTATTGGGTTGTCAAACGGTTACCTGAAATGACGGTCGTCCGTGTGCGACTACACACAGGGCGGACGCATCAGATTCGGGTTCATTTTGCTCACGCTGGTCATCCGTTGATCGGCGACGAATTATACGGTGGACCGACCAGTCCGTTGATTGACCGCCAAGCGCTCCATTGTATGCAGCTACAGTTTTATGATCCATTCATTGAAGCCGATTTAACAACTTTTGCGCCATTACCGCCAGATATTGTCCGGCTGATTGGTGGTTAAGGGGCTATTTTACGAGATAGAAAAGGGTTGAAACCAAAAAAATGAGTCTGGGAAAAACCCAGACTCATTTTGGTATTTCTAATAGTTATAGCCGAAACGTGGAACAAAAGGCTGCGACCTCCGCCTAGCTACGAAAGTCGAACGATTGAAAATGCCAATCATTCGACTTTCTAGGCTATGCTCGGTAGCAGACCGCCTTTTGTTCCACTCTTTTTGCTTTGAAATACAAACTAATAAGCGATTATCTTGGTGCCGTGTGCTTGTTTGACGTTCAACGTACTTGTTAATTCGTCGACATTAGCGGCAGTAATGCCACCACCGGGCAGAATCTGAATGCGACCGGCTGCTAATTTAAGCGTTGCTTGCAGTTGTGGCACACAGGCCGCAATTGGTTTGGTTAATGGGCCACCGTGTGTGAGAATGCGGTCCACTTGGTGATCAACTAACCAGTCGATTGCGCTAGCTTGTTGATCAGGGGCCAGCGCATCAAAGGCCATGTGGAAAACGACACTCATGCCACCAGCAGCGCCCACGAGTAATGCCATGGCTTCGGTATCAAGTTTGCCAGCTTTAGTTAACGCGCCAAAAGTTACTGCGTCAACGCCCAAAGCTTGGGCTTGGAGCAAATCAGCTTCCATGATCTTTAGTTCGGTATCATTATAAACAAAGTTCCCACCACGTGGGCGAATCATCGCGACGAGGCTAACCCCATGTTCCTGGGTGTACTTCGCTGCTTCCGCCATAACACCGCGACTAACCGTGGTGCCACCGACAGCTAAATTGTCATTTAGTTCAATCCGTTTGGCACCTGCCGCAACTGCAGCTGGGATATTCGTATAATTTTCTAAGGCTACTTCTTTTAATAGCATGTCTGAGTCATCCTTTATTTTGAAAATAAGACGCAAACGCCTTCGGGAACGGCGACATCTTTTTGTAATAAGCTCAGTTTACCAGTTTCTAGATCACGAGCATACAAAGTTGCATTGTCCGTATTTTGATTGACGACGACCACGAAAGCTTCGGTTGGATCTAAATCAAAGTCGCGCGGAAAATCGCCTTCGGTACTGATTTGTTGGATTGGGGTCAATTTGGCCTCGTTATCCACCGCAAAGACTGCCAACGAATTGTAGCCACGGTTTGAAACGTAAAGAAAATGACCATCACGGCTCAAACGGATTGCGGCGGCACCATTATGTTCGCTGTAGTCGGCGGGAATCGTCTCGATGATTGCGGTTTGAGTGAATTGCCCAGTTGCTTGATCATAGGTCAATGTGGCAACCTTGCTCGATAATTCACCGGCTAAGAGGGCATGTTGACCATCCGGTGTGAAGACTAAATGTCTTGGGCCAAAGCCGGCTGGCATGGTTAAAACGGATTGCTCGGACAACTTGCCAGCGTCACTCACATTGTAGACATAAACCTTGTCACTACCTAGGTCGATGGCGACGAGGCGATTATCGGGAGTTAAATCCGTGTAGTGGATGTGGGAACTGTCTTGTTCAGGGCGGGGACCATTACCGGTATGCTTAATTTGGTCAACAAGTGCCAATTCACCGTTGTCTGCGATTTTTAAAACGCTGGCGGTACCTTTATGATAATTAGCGCTGTAGACGAGTTGACGGGCTTCGTCCACCGCAACATAGGCGGGTGGCGTCCCAGGAGCGACGACGGCGTTCAACTTGTTCGCCTGATCACCGTCAAGTTGCCAGGCGGCGACACCGCCTTGATCGTCGACCTTATCGACACTGTATAATCGTTGCTTGGCAGAACGTGCTAAGTAAGTCGGGTTGTTCGTCTTGGCGAGTAACCCGTCATTGGTTAATGTTTTTGCAGTGGTATCCAAGGTACCTTGATAGATGCCTTGACTTGTTTTTTTAGTATAAGTCCCAAATAAAATTTTTTCTTGCATCCAAAAAAACCTCCTCAGTTAATATTTTCAGTATAGCATAATTCGTTTACTTGTAAGCGATGACAAATTGACACTGAGGTTGGTTGCTATGCTACAATTAGGCTATTAAAAGATAGAATGGAGTTCTGTAATGATGACCACGACCGCAACTGTAAAAGCCATTGGGCCACAAGCTGTGTCACCCGATGAGCCAATTTTGATTTTATTTGATGAAACTGCCACGGCGTCCTTGCAACAAATTGCGGTGATTCAGCAATTCAATGCACCACTCACGAGTTTGAGTTTGCATGTGGGTAGTACGCTTAAGATTGACGATCAGGCTTATACGATGGCCTATGTGGGTCCACTGGTGGGTGCTAATCTCGCAACGATTGGTCACGCGACGTTGTATTTTACGGCCGTTCCAGCCAAACCGTTGGCCAACGGCATTTACTTGACCCCAACGAATTTGCCCACGATAAAAGTTGGGAGCGTCATTACTTACGAACCATAACAAGGGGGTGCTGCTGATTGAAAAATAAACCAGTTGGCGCAGGATTGATGAGTTCGCGCACGATTCGAATTTTGGTGATCATACTACTGATCTTAGCGTGCTTCTTTTTAGGTAAGCAGGTGGATTGGTTGCTCACGCCAGTCCGTCAGTTTTTTAGTATTGTCGGGTTGCCCGTCATCTTAGCCGGGGTCCTGTATTATCTTATGAATCCGCTCGTGGATCGGTTAGAGACGAGCTATCATATTCATCGCACCTTAACGATTACAGTGCTTTTTATCATTATTTTAGGCTTGCTTATTTGGGGGATTGTGGCAATTATTCCAACCATTCGAACTCAAACTTTAGCGATCATAAACGATTGGCCCAAGTATTGGAAAAATGCTAGCAATGAGATCAATCAATGGTTGAATGATCCGAAATTGTCAGGGTTGCGGGATCAGTTGGAGCAGTGGAACACCTCTGCTAGTAAGTTGTTAAGTAGTCGTGTCACCAAATATTTAACGAGTACGGTGTCGTCGATTACGACCGTGGTCAGCACCGTGACGACGATTGTGATTGGGCTGATTACGATGCCGTTCATTCTTTTCTATTTACTCAAAGATGGTCATCGCTTGCCGAAATATTTGGCAAAGTTCATTCCAACCAAAGGGCGCGCCAGTTTTCTACAGGTGTTGACTGAAATTAATACGCAAGTCAGTAACTATATTCGTGGTCAATTGACGGTCGCATTCTTTGTGGCAGTGATGTTTGCGATCGGTTACTGGGTCATTGGGTTAAAGTTTGCGTTGACCTTAGGCATTGCGGCCGGTATCTTAAACTTGATTCCTTATCTTGGTTCATTTTTAGCCATGGTACCGTCAGTAGTGATCGCCATGGTGATCTCACCATGGATGTTAGTGAAAGTCTTGATCGTGTTTGTCATTGAACAAACGATTGAAGGCCGAGTAATCTCACCATTAGTTTTAGGGAGCAGTTTGGCAATTCATCCCGTGACGATTCTGATTGTTTTGTTAGCCGCGGGTAAGATTTTTGGCCTCATGGGAGTTATTTTTGGGATTCCTGGTTATGCCATCTTGAAAGTCTTGATCACCCATCTCTTTACCTGGTATCAAACACAATCGGGACTATATGAGCCTAAAGACACTGGATCAGACGATAGTTAGGGCTGTGTTAACAGCTAAAAACAGCACACAAAAAGCGCCTGGAATTTTCCAAGCGCTTTTATCACGCATTTTTACCAGCTGGCTTTTCTGACGCCAGGGATTTGACCTTGATGAGCTAACCGGCGGAAGTTTAAACGGGACATCCCGAACTTTCGTAGGTAAGCATGTGGTCGACCATCTAGGGAATCACGTCGGTGGATACGAACAGGGGACGCGTTCCTTGGTAAGGTTGCCAAACCGGCGTAATCACCGGCAGCTTTCATTTCCGCACGCTTAGCAGCGTAACGGGCAACGGTCGCTTCAATACGCCGTTCTTTAGCAATTTTTGACTTTTTAGCCATATTATCTGTGCTCCTTTGCAAGCTTGAATGAGTTGCAATTCGCGACCAAATAATTTGAATTAACTTTAGTTGTTTTTTAGAACGTTATTTAAGATAGCATAGCCAAATAGTAATTGCACTTATTTTGCTTCTGAGACAAAATTGTAACGTTCAGCGATTTACCAGAATAGTTTTAGCTTACCCTGTGGTTGGGCTAAAACGTGTTGATTAGCGGCGATAGTCATGAATCAATTTGTGATATGGTATGATTAATTTAATACAGTTAGAGAGTGTGAAAACAGTGAAGAAAATCGATCAAGGGGTTGCTTTTGTCCAAAAAAATTTAGGCCTGTTCCGTTGCCTAGTTTGTGACCAACCTTATATGGCCGTTGAAGGCCACAGTCTCAAGTGTTCTAACGGTCATCAGCTAGATTTTTCAAAAAAAGGGACGCTTTATTTTTTGACGCATCAAGTGCAAAGTGAATATGACGCGGCCATGTTAGCGGCGCGCCGGCGTATTTTACAAGCTGGGTTCTTCCGGCCAATCGTCACGGCAATCAATGACCAATTAGCGGCGCAACCACAACGAATTTTAGATATTGGGAGTGGGGAAGGTACGCCATTAGCGGACTTGTTGGCACTGCACCGGCAACCACAAGATGTTGGCATTGGCTTCGATATTAGTAAGGCGGGAGTGAATTTGGCGACGCAATTAGTGACACCAGCGTATTTTTGCGTAGCTGATTTAGCACAGCTGCCCTTTACGGCGCGTGCGTTTACCGCCATCATGGATGTGTTCTCACCGTCTGCCTATCAAGAATTCGAGCGGGTATTAGCACCTGGCGGCAAATTATTAAAGGTCGTGCCTAATTCTGATTATCTTATTGAACTTCGTCACTTGCTGTTTGACCCCACGGATCGGCAATACACGTACAATAATGACCGCGTGATTGACTTGTTTAAACAACATTATCCGCAGGCGACGCAACAACGGATTCACTATGAATTTGATCTAAGCACCGTTGATTTCGCTGACTTAATGGTGATGACGCCGCTACATTGGGGTGCCACGGCCGCTAGCTTGGCTGCGGCCAAGACAACGGGCCTGTCTAAGATCACTGTGGATGTGAGTCTGTTAACAATGACGCGCTAAATGAGTGTAAGGCTGCTTGCATGATTGTTTACTGGGTGTTAAGATAACCTTTGAGAAATCGTTTGGTAGCTAACATCGATTAACGTCGTTGGTGACTACCGAGTTGTACTTCATTAACGTAGCGTTTCGCCGTGCCCACACCGAAATACTACGTTTTTTATTTTGCAAAAAAACTGGCGACCGACACTCACGATGTGAGTTGTCGATTGCCAGTTTCGTTTTGATTGAAAATTTTATGAAAATGAGTGACGCCACCGTTTTTGCCAATGCTGTCCGAGTAGCCCTAAAATGAGACCAATCAAGGCAGGAACCGTCCAACCAAGGCCTAGATTAGCCAACGGTAACAAATTATTGATACTTTTAACCCAATGACCAAAGTTATTTTGTAACAGGTCGTTCGGTAAGGCGACTGTGCCCGCTAAAACGGCTGGAATAATGGTCCACGCAGTTGTCATCGCGAACAGCCAGCGTGATTTTCCGAGCCAAGGTGAGAGGCTGGCTAGCAGTATCAGAACGATTGCCAGTGGATAGAGGAGCATCAAAACCGGCGTTGAATAGCTGATTAATTGCGTTAAACCAATGTTTGCTAGGATGGCGGGGACTAGACAGGCGAAAATAATTAGGCCAGCGTACGGTAATTTAGGAAAGCGGTCATGTAATGTTTCCCCAAAAGCGGAAGTTAAGCCAACTGCCGTTTTCAAACAAGCGATGATTACGATCAGTGCAAGTAAGGCGTTGCCGAAGTTGCCAAAATAATAGTGTGCTAATTGTGCTAGGGTAACACCACCGTTAGCCGCTGCGTGAAATTTTCCTAGACTCAAGGTCCCAATCATGGCCAGCAAGGTATAGATGACGCCCATTAAAGTCATACTGATGAGGCCGGCTTTGATGGTATCGGTGGCAATTTGTCCGGGTTCGGTCACTCCCAGTTCACGAATGGCATCCACAACCACGATCCCAAAAGCCAGTGAGGCCAAAGCGTCCATTGTATTATAGCCTTCCGTAAAGCCGGCCAATCCCGGACTAGTTGCGTAGGCGCCTTGAGCCGCCACATTGAAGCTTCCGAGTGGCTTGAACAGTGCAAACGCCATGAGGCTGCCTAATAGGATTAGAAATAGCGGCGTCAGCCACTTCCCAATATAAGTCATGATTTTGCCAGGATTGCGTGCCAGTCCCCAAGTCATCATGAAGAATAGTAGAGAGAACGCTAACAAAGCCCATGTTTGTTGTGATTTGGCTAAAAAAGGAGCTAAGCCAATTTGAAAAGCGGTCGTGGCGAGTCTAGGCATTGCAAAAAGTGGTCCGAGCGTCAAATAAAGGACCACCGTAAAGACCGTTGCATAGGGGCGGCTAACCAGACTGGCAAGCTCAAAAACGCCGGCACTACGCGTTAAGCCAATTCCGATGACGCCGAGGAGTGGCAGACCAATCCCAGTGATCAGTAAGCCAATGACAGCAGGAATTAAGTTTTTACCGGCTTGCTGACCGAGAAAGATTGGAAAAATCAAATTTCCCGCGCCAAAAAATAGCCCAAACAACATAGTGCCGATAAATAGCAGGTTACGTCCAGATAAGTGGGTCTTCATTAAGGTTACAACCTCCATCTCAAAATTTAACTGTGCTTAGTTTAGCATGCTTTGGTTAGGAGGTAATTAAAAATTAAGGGCAATTATTGTCGAAAGCTACGTGCTGTTTTCAAAGGTTAGGAGTCTGAGCTGACTGAAAAAGCGTCCGAGAAAATTTCTCAGACGCTTGAATCATGTTTTACTGATTTTAAAACAGGCGCCAGACTATCGGTTGGCAACTGTAAAACGAGTTTGGTGATGTTGTGGTTTTTCAATCTCATCTAAGACAGCAACGGCCATGGTACCAGCATTCGTTGCTGAAACGCCTTGGGCATTGACTAACAACTGATCAGTGCCTAAAACGGCTGGGACTGCTGGACCGGCATGAAAATCGGCTGCCGGTGAAAGGCCAACCCAATCGACATTGGTCACTGTTTGAAGAAATTGTAATTCGCTTAACTGATTTTGTGGCACCGCAATAAAAGCTTCTGCAGCGGGATCTTTTTCGAGATCATGTACGAAGAGGTGGTCGTCAGCACCAGTTTTTAAGCTACCAGCGCCCAGAATAAAGACCAAGCGTGGCTGGGTAGTGTCGCGTAGGGCTGCAACTAGTTTAGTCGCCAAGTCGACATGCAAGTAAGCTTGTGTTGGTGGGGTCGCCATGGCGTCGATGACCACATCGTAGTGGTCCAAGTCAGTCTTAGTTAGACTAAAAGCATCCTTGGCAACCGTAGTGAGGTTGGCATGAGCGGGTAACTGAGCTAACTTTTCAGCGGAACGTCCCAGGGCAGTGACTTGATGACCCCGATCTAAAGCGGTAGCGGTTAAGGCTGAGCCAGCCATGCCTGTAGCACCAATGATTAATAATTTCATAATTTGCAAAACTCCTTTACATATTTAACTTAACTTTTAGTATAGGCAGTTTTAGTTAAGTTAGCTAATAATTCGCTTTGAGCTCAGAAACGTTAGGTTTTCAAGCGGCAATCATGGTATGATTATTAGGATTATTTAAGCATGTAACGCTACTTGGGACTGATATCGTTGACACCTGTCCCACTAAAAACTTATTGAAAAAGGAAGATTATTTTGACGAATCATATTGCATTATTTGAACCCTTAATGCCGGCCAACACTGGCAATATTGCCCGGACTTGTGCAGGAACGGATACGGCACTACATTTGATTGAACCACTCGGCTTTAAAGTTGATGACAAGCATTTAAAACGCGCTGGCCTGGACTATTGGGACAGTGTTAATATTACTTATCATGCCGATTTGCAAGCCTTTTTGGCAAGTATCCCAGACTTAAACAACTTGTACTTAGTTTCGAAATTTGCTTCACACGACTACTCAGATGTCGACTATAGCGATACCAGCAAGGATCATTATTTCTTGTTTGGTAAAGAAACGACCGGGTTACCGGAACCGTTTATGCGGCAATATCCTGAAAAAGCGATTCGGATTCCACAAGACGATTCCCATATTCGCGCCTTGAACTTATCAAACTCGGCTGCTATCGTGATTTATGAAGCGTTGCGGCAACAGAACTTTTTAAGCTTGGAACGATCACATCATTATGAAAATGATAAATTAAAATAACCTGGTGCCAGCCAGACGTGTGCTAACGGCTCAGCGAGCTTGGGTTAGCGCACGTTTTTTTATGGGGATTACGGAAAGTTTTTATTAACGAACATTAGTTTGATACAATAGAAGTAATTCAAAAAATGGGAAGGACGAGTGCAGCGTGGCGGGAAAGCAACGAACAACTAAAAAACGGCGCACAACGGGAACGAAGCGCACGACCAAGGCCGCCAGTCAGCGCCAAATGACGGGGAATATCATTGGCCTGGTAGGTGTGTTGATAACGGTTTTTGCGCTGTTTAGACTCGGCTTAGTGGGGACCTTCTTTGCTGAATGTTTCCGACTGATTGCCGGGGACGCCTATGTGATTTTAGCGGGACTAACGCTAGTCGTGATGGCCTACGTCATGATTTTTGGCAAATTGCCTAGAATTGGTTGGCGTTGGTGGACGGGTGGTAATTTAGTTCTTTATAGTTATTTATTATTATTGGAAATTCCAATGTTCAATCGAATCAATCGGCATACAGACTTTTGGGCGATCACGTGGAATTTAATTAAGAATGATTTCAAAACGGGCGGGGTCTCTGTACACCTCGGTGGTGGTCTGGCTGGTGCCGCTGGTTATGGTCTGACCTATCCACTAGTGGCCAATTTAGGGACTATCTTGGTGGCAATTATTCTGATTGTGACGGGGATATTTGTCGCGTTTAATTTACCATTCCGTCAAACGGTGCTCTTGATTCGTCATGGCTTGGTTGTCATGGGTGAACATGTCAAGACGGCTTATGATGAGGTGGCCCATTACGTGCGGGTTCAATATGCGCGTTGGCGGGTAAAACGGCAGGCTCGTGCCAATCAACAATCATCAGAAGCGACTAAGACGGAACCTGAGCCCAAAGCTCAGCCTAAATCGGTTGAGGTGCCCAGTGCGCCAACGGTTGCGAGTGTCGCTAAGCCTGAAAGTCAGTCAGATGCTGACGTTAAGATTGTCGTGGCTAGTGATCAGGAGTCACAAGCACCAGCGAAGTCAGCCGCTGAGGAGGCGTTGAAAGGGACTGAAACGGTTGATGAATCTGACTATCAGTTACCCACTTCAGATTTATTAACTAAGATTCCTAAGACAGATCAAAGTGCCGAATATGCCACAATTGAAAGCAATTCTAAAAAGTTAAAAACGACTTTGGCGAGTTTTGGGGTCAACGTCGAAGTGAAGAATGTCAGTTTGGGACCCTCCGTGACGAAATACGAACTTCATCCGGCAGTTGGGGTCAAGGTCAGCAAAGTCGTCAATTTAGCTGATGATTTAGCGTTAGCACTGGCGGCCAAAGACCTCCGTATCGAAGCGCCAATCCCAGGAAAATCTTTGATTGGGATTGAAGTGCCCAATAAGCAAGTCTCAACGGTTTCATTTCGTGACATTGTTGAAGCCCAACCCGCGCATCCAACCAAACCATTACAAGTTCCGCTCGGACGAGATGTCTCCGGTAATTTGGTGACGGCCGATTTATCTAAAATGCCACATTTACTCATTGCCGGCTCAACTGGGAGTGGGAAATCGGTCGCAATTAATGTGATGATTACTGGCTTACTCATGACGACTAAACCGAACCAGGTCAAGTTTATGCTCATTGATCCGAAAAAAGTGGAGTTGGGTGTTTATAATGGGATTCCACATCTACTAACGCCAGTCGTCACCGAACCGAAGAAGGCAGCGCGCGCCTTGCATAAAGTCGTGGCTGAAATGGAACGGCGCTATGAGTTGTTTGCGGATTCTAAGCAACGAAACATGCAAGGCTATAATCAATTTATTCGCCAACAGAATGCGGCGGATGGTCAAAAACGGCCGGTATTACCTTATATTGTTGTCATTGTTGATGAATTAGCCGATCTGATGATGGTCACTTCGAGTGAAGTGGAAGATGCCATCATTCGTTTGGGGCAAATGGCCCGTGCCGCCGGAATTCACATGATTTTGGCGACCCAACGACCGTCTGTTGACGTCATCACTGGTTTGATCAAAGCAAACGTCCCCTCACGGATGGCCTTTGCGGTTTCTAGTGGGACCGATTCTCGGACAATCATTGATAGTAATGGGGCTGAGAAGCTTTTGGGTCGTGGGGACATGCTGTATCAACCAATGGGGATGAATAAACCATTGCGGGTGCAAGGCGCCTATATTTCGGATCATGATGTCGAAGAAGTGGTGGATTTCATTAAGAAGCAGCAATCAGCTGACTATGATGACAACATGTTAGTCAAAGATGATGAAGCTAGTGACGGGGAAGATCCTCGTGATGGTGAAGACGAGTATTATGCGGATGCCGTCGAATTTGTCACGCAGCAACAGTCGGCCAGTGTGTCAATGTTGCAACGCCGATTCCGGATTGGATATAACCGCGCTGCCAGAATTGTTGATGAAATGGAAGAACGTGGTGTCGTCGGACCATCTGAAGGTAGCAAGGCCCGTAAAGTGTATCGTCAGCCGCAACCCACCGATGAGCCAACCTCTGAAGGAAATTAAATTTGAGGGTCTGCTTGATTGTTATCATTAAAACGTGCGACAAAAAATAGACTTGTGAGTAAATCCTTTTGTCCCAAGCTTAAATGAAGTCACAAAAAAATTCCTGAGATTAATTTCTCGGGAATTTTTTTTATTAACTGTTGATTAACCGAAGCTCATCAAACCTAAGCCTGATAAAGCCGTGAGAACTAGCGAGCCAATCATTGAAATAATCATAACCCACACAATGACCAGCGTGATTTTTTGGAACGTCGATTTCTTTTTCATTAGTTTAGTATGCACCACACTTTTTCAGTAATTCTTTCATAGTTTAACGTGGAATCACGGATTTTTCAATTACCAATTAAAAATAGTCGTGATTTCGTAAATATTCGATGCTAATGATACACAAAATAATCGTGCCTAACATGATCCAACTAAAGGCATGGACGACACTGGCGCCGGGCAAGCGGACGTTCATCCCATAAATACCGCCAATAATGGTGGGAATGGTCAAAATCAGCGTGAGTGAAGTGAGAACTTTCATCACGTCGTTCAAATTGTTGGAAATTACTGAACTAACTAATTGACTGTATTGCTGCAAAATTTGGTTAGTCGTGTTAGTCATATCAGCGGCCTGTTGATTCTCAACGATAATATCGGTCGTTAAAGCTTTGTGTTGACTGCCATTAAAGTGCGTCGCCGAATGTTCTACCGCAGCTAAGATGGGCGCGTTTTGGGTCAATGCCGCTTTAAAACGAATCAAGGACTTTTGGTAGGCCATGATGCGAAAGATTTCTTCATTGCGTGTGGCCCGAGTCAAGCGTCGTTCTAAGATCGTGGTTTTATGATTAATTGCTTTTAAAGCAGTAACATAGGCGTGTGAAATGTACCACATGATCGTGAGGACAAAGTTTTCATGATCGGCTAGACTAAGGCGCGAAGATGTGGGGTCCATAATAAAATCCTGAATGAAACTTGCCGGGTAGTTGCTGACCGTTAAAACGGCCTTGGGCGTCAAAATAAGCGCAAATGGGTAGACTTGATATTCTAAGTAACCTAAGTCACTAGTCGTCAATTTTGGAAATTGCATCACAATTAGCGTGGCTTGATCGGCACTCGCGTGAGTTAATTGTTCCGTCCGAGAAATTTCAGCATCATCTAGGACGGCGGTTAAATAATCTTTCGGAAAGTTAAATTCCCGAACCAATTGATTAATTTCGGCAATTGTCGGTCGTTCGACGTTTAGCCAATAAGATTGGTCATGGGGTTTACCAATGGCTAAACGACCGTCGGAATTAGTGGTGAAATACTGTAGCATAACAGGTCCTCCCAAGTGTGACTTAGCCTTTATTATAGGACTGGCGGCGGTGATTGAAAAGTCTGAGTAGAATCCCTATAATAAAAACGAGTTGTTTCCGCGGCAATAAACGTGAAAAAATAGTGCCAAAAGACTGGGAGGAAGAAGCGGTATGAGCAATTTAGTCACCAATTGGCCGGGCCAAATTGGTTTGATTGTGGCGATTTCAGTCGTCTTATTCGGTTTGAAACGCGTGTTAAGGCGCGTTTGGCCGGCCCACTTAATGCTGATTGATTTTTGGCCACCATTCTTAATCGTGTTCACTCACTTTTTGACTCAGCAAACAACGGATAGTTCGATTGTGCCATATGAAATCATTTCGTTAATGATTATGGGTATCGGTTTAACACTGCTAACGGTCATCCAACAAGGTGAAATCCTGTACGGTCGCTTTTTTAAGCTGTTCTGGCGCGTCACTGATCTTTTGACGATTGTGGTCTATTTATTAGCTTTAGTGATTGTTTTGATTGCCAAGTGAGTGATTAACGAAAAATAAGCCCCACTAGTCCCCACCTAACCATTTGGCGTTAGGCGGGGACTTTTTTATCATTTTGTTAACATTTTAGAAAAGTAACAAATCGATGTGGTAGGAAGTGGGGGGGTGTGGTAGACTTAATGTTGTTTAATGAAAGGGGTTGATTGACCGTGGCGTCCAAGATGTTTTTTGGTGAATTTGAACATGCTTTGGATGCGAAAGGCCGGTTGATCATTCCCGCCAAGTTTCGCGACCTATTAGGCGCGTCATTTGTGATTACGCGTGGGATGGATGGTTGTATCTTTGGCTACCCGGAAGCGCGCTGGGCGACATTACAAGCCCAATTGGACGATTTGCCGCTAACCAAGAAGGATGCGCGGGCATTTGTCCGGTTCTTCTATGCGGCAGCGGCGGAATGTGAACTAGATAAACAAGGGCGTGTGATGATTCCTGCGCCATTACGGCAATATGCCAAATTGGAAAAACAATGTGTGATTGTCGGAGTTTCTGATCGCTTTGAAATTTGGAGCGCGACGAAGTGGCAGACTTTTGAGACGGAAACAGCTGCTGATTTCGATGATCTCGCAGAAAACTTAATCGATTTTTAAAGATAATTAACTAAAGGGAGGCGAGAGTAGCGTGGCAGAATTTGAACATACGACAGTTTTATTGCAAGAAGCGGTCGCCGCATTGGCGATTAAGCCGGATGGGGTGTATGTCGATTGCACGCTAGGCGGCGGGGGCCATTCCCGTCGAATTTTGGAACAACTTGGACCACAGGGACATTTATTCAGCTTTGATCAGGATCAAACGGCGATTGATTACAATCAGGACAACTTGGCTGAGTACTTAGCGGCCGGTCAATTGACGTTCATTAAGAGCAATTTCGCCAATCTAAAGGCAGAATTAACCGCTCGTGGCATTACTTCGGTAGATGGCATCGTTTATGATCTGGGCGTGTCCTCACCACAATTTGACAATGCCGATCGGGGCTTCTCTTATCAGCATGACGCGCCATTAGATATGCGGATGGATCAATCCGCCCCGTTGACGGCCCAGATCGTGGTCAATACTTGGGACTACGCCGATTTGGTCCGGATTTTCTATCGTTACGGTGAAGAAAAGTTCTCCAAACAAGTCGCACGGGCGATTGAGCGTGAACGTGAGCAAGCACCGATCGAAACGACTGGTCAGTTGGTTGAGATTATTAAAGAAGCCATTCCAGCGCGCGCACGGCGTACTGGTGGTCATCCTGCTAAACGGGTCTTTCAAGCGATTCGAATCGCGGTCAATAACGAATTAGGCGTCCTTGAGACGTCATTAGAACAAGCCGTGGAATTGATTAATGTTGGTGGTCGTGTCAGTGTGATCACGTTCCAATCATTAGAAGATCGGTTAGTTAAGACCATTTTCAAAGAACATAGTTCCTTACCAGAATTACCACCTGGTTTACCGGTTATTCCGGCTGAAATGCAACCGCATTATCGTTTGGTTAATCGTAAACCGATTGTGCCAAGTGATGCTGAAATAACGGCTAACCGACGTGCGCGTAGTGCTAAGCTACGTGTGATTGAACGTTTAACTCAAAATCAATCTAAAAAAATATAAGGAGTGAAGAACCATGGCCCAAAATGGATTGGCCCGGGAGTTACCACGTGAGGCTCCCCAGGTCACAAACCCGGTACATAAAACTGTTGTAGCCCCAAATCCCGCGATTCAAACACAACGGGTGCCTTTCTCAGGATTCGAGAAAGTCTTGTGTGTTAGTTTTAGTTTGGTGGTATTTGCACTTGCAATCGCTTTAGTTTCGTCCAATATTGCCATTGGTAACGCACAAACTCAGTTACAAACTGTCCAAGCCAAGGTTACGAAAGTTCAAGCCAGCAATACTTCCGCGACCCAACAAATTAGTGAACTTTCAAGCCGGAGCCGCTTAAATAAAGTGGCCAAAAAGAACGGCTTATCGTTGAATAACGGTAACATAAGGAATGTTTACAAATGAATAAGAACAAACAACGAATGACTTCGAAACGGTCACCAAAACAAAATCGTAGAATCTTTGGCCAATGGCTATTTTTTGGAGCGATTGCGATATTTGGTGTTTTGAGCATTCGTTTTTCGTATATTGCGATTGGTAAGCATGTTGCTGGCGTCAATCTGGCCGCGGCCACGAAGAAACTTTACACGGTCGATCAGACGGTCACGGCTAAACGTGGGACGATTTACAGTGCCAACGGTGAGGCCATCGCCGAGGACACGAGCACGTATACCATTTATGCAATCATGTCGAAAAACCAAAAAGACGCTGCTGGTCACGATATCTATGTCAAAAGTAATCCTCAAGCCGCCAAAGTGCTGGCTAAGTATTTACCCATTAGCACTAAAAAAGCGCTCGCAACCTTGAAAAAAGGGCGCGGGAAGTTCCAAATTGAATTCGGGACGGCTGGTAAGAATATTTCATTAACGACTAAGAAAAAGATTGAAGCCCAAAATGTGAGCGGTCTGCATTTTATTCAATCCGAGGCACGGTTATATCCGAATGGGACTTTTGCTTCACATTTAATTGGCCTAACGTCATCGAAAAATGTTAAAGGGACTGAACGCACGTCCTTGGTCGGTTCAATGGGAATCGAGCTAGCGTATAACAAGCAACTTTCTGGGACGGATGGTCATAAGACCGTCACCAAGAGTGGCTATCAAGGGACCACCGACAGTGTCAAAAAAGTCAAAAATGGCGATAACATTTACACGACGCTTGATAGTAAATTACAAACGTTGATGGAAACTAAACTATCAGAAGTGGCAACAAAAGTTCATCCGAAAACCATGACGGCGACTTTGATGAATGCGAAAACTGGGGCGATTTTGGCGACGAGCCAACGGCCAACCTTCAATTCGCAAACTAAAGTTGGCTTGTCGAAGATGTGGCGTAATTTATTAGTCGAAGACACGTTTGAACCTGGATCGACGATGAAAGTCTTCACGATGGCGGCGGCCATCAATAGTGGCAATTACAACCCTAACGTCACCGTGCCAACTGGGGAATACAAGATCGGTGGCAAGACGGTGCCTGACTGGAATACTTCTGGCTGGGGGAACATCACGTATGCCAAGGGCTTTGCGCTATCTAGTAACGTCGCTATGGCTCACTTGGAGCAAACGATGGGGGCTAAGACTTGGTTGAAATACATCAAACGATTTGGCCTGCGAAGCAGTACGAATAGTGGGTTGGCCAATGAACAAACCGGGACTGTTCAGTTTACGTATCCAATCGAACAGGCGGATACTTCATTTGGGCAAGGGATTCAAGTTTCGGCCATGCAAATGTTGCGTGGGTTCACGGCTATTGCAAATAATGGTAAGATGTTACAGCCGTATTATGTTTCTAAGATTACTAATCCGAACACAAAGAAGACGGTTTATAAAGGTCAGTCAAAGGTTGTGAGCCAACCAGTGACATCGAAAACGGCGGCAGCCGTCCTGAAACACATGCAAGATGTGGTTTATAAATCATATGGGACTGGTTCAGCTTTCAAAATTAATGGTTACCGGATTGCCGCTAAGACTGGGACGGCCCAAGTCAGCAATGGCTCGACTTATGAGACGGGTGATAACTCGTATCTGTATTCGGTCGTTGGGATGGCGCCAGCTAAGAATCCTAAATATATTTTGTATATTACGATGAAGCAACCGACCTTAAATGGGACTTCTGCATCGGAAGACATGGCCGAGATCTTTAAGCCGGTGATGCAACGTGCTTTGGATGAACAAAAAGCCAGTGAATCAAAGACGACAACGGTTAAGATGACTGATTTAACTGGTCAGGCAACCAAACAAGCGACGGTGTCAGCCAAAAAAGATGGTGTGACGCCAATTGTGATCGGTAAGGGCGCCCATATTGTGAAACAATCTGTTTCGGCGGGGACGGTCTTAACGAGTAAGCAACGCGTCATCTTGATTACCAATGGCCAGATGTATATGCCAAACTTAACCGGTTGGTCAGCCAGTGAAGTCGCTGATTTCGCTGAACTGACTGGAATGAAGTTGGCGACCAATGGGACGGGGTATGTCTCAGCACAGAGTGTTTCGGCGGGTAATCCGATTGAGGCAAAGGAAGCGTTAACGGTTAGTTTGAAATAAATGATTAGTTTTAGAATGGAGAATTGTTGTGAGTTTAATTGAATGGGTAGCAACGCTATTTAGCGGGTTTATCATTGTATTTGCCTTGATGCCGTCATTAATTCGGTATTTCCGGGTACGTAAAGAAGGCCAAATGATTCGTGAGGAAGGTCCCAAGTGGCACGAAAAGAAGTCTGGGACGCCAACCATGGGTGGGTTATTATTTATCATCGCCATCCTGGTGACGACGATCTGGGTCGGTTTTTGGCAAGGCCAGTTACGGCCAACGACATGGATCCTGATGTTTATTCTAGTGTTGTACGGTGCTTTAGGCTTTTGGGACGACAGCATCAAGCTTTGGCGGAAGCAAAATGAAGGCTTGAAAGCTTGGCAAAAGTTGCTGGGTCAAATCGTGGGTGCGGTGGTATTCACGCTGGTCTATCAACATGAACATTTGCCGATGGGACTCCATTTGCCTGGGATGGGCGATTGGTCCATGGGGCTGTGGTACATGTTGTTTGTCATCATCTGGTTAGTGGGCTTTTCCAATGCGGTTAACTTAACGGATGGTCTGGACGGCCTAGTTGCCGGTCAAGCCACGATTGCCTTTGGCGCTTACGCGATCATTGCCTTGCATCAACATCAATTAGATGTGGCGCTGTTCTGTGTGGCAGTTGTTGGTTCCTTGCTTGGATTCTTTGTCTTTAACCATAAACCCGCTAAAATCTTTATGGGTGATATGGGGTCATTGGCTCTAGGTGGCGCCTTGGCAGCCGTCTCGATTCTGGTCCATCATGAATTATCCTTGTTGATCATTGGGATTATTTTCGTCATTGAAACGGCCTCTGTGATGTTGCAAGTCGCTTCATTCAAATTGACCGGCAAACGGATTTTCTTGATGAGTCCGATCCATCACCATTTTGAAATGAAGGGTTGGAGTGAATGGAAGATTGACATTGTGTTCTGGTCAATCGGATTGGTGGCAGCGGTCATCAGCGTTGCCACAATTATATAGCGTTATTTAGTGTCAGATAGAAATTTAGTCATGTTTTGCGGTTATCGCAAGGCTGTTTTGAACCATTAGTTCTTAATTAAACAAATTTAGGGAGTCTTGAATAATGAAGTCGGTTGAACAGTATCGTAATCAAAAGGTATTGGTATTAGGATTAGCAAAAAGTGGGATGAATGCGGCTCGTTTATTGCATAAACTTGGCGCCTTTGTGACTGTCAATGATAAAAAAGATTTCGATAATAATCCGGATGCACAAGAATTGCTTAGCGATGGCATCAAAGTCATCACTGGTGGACATCCTTTGTCATTATTAGATGAAGATTTTAAAGTTGTCGTTAAGAACCCTGGGATTCCTTATACTAATCCGATTGTGGCTGGCGCTTTGAAAAAGCATATTCCAGTCATTACGGAAGTTGAATTGGCTTCACAGATTCTTGAAGGTGAACTCATTGGAGTCACTGGGACTAATGGGAAGACGACCACGACGACCTTAATCTCATTAATGCTCAATCATCGTCAAAATGCGGGTAAAGCTTATGTGGCCGGTAACATTGGTGTACCAGCTTCCGCTGTCGCGCAAAAAGCCCTGCCAGAAGATACGATGGTGACTGAATTATCGAGCTTCATGCTTTGTGGGATTCAAACTTTACATCCACATATTGCCGTTTTGACGAATATCTATTCCGCCCATTTAGATTATCATGGGTCACGCGCAAACTATGTTAAAGCCAAGATGCGGATTACGATGAATCAAACTCCTGATGACTATTTTGTAGTCAATTGGGATAGTGAAGAATGGCGTGGATTAGCTGAACAGTCGCACGCTCACGTGGTGCCATTTTCACGGCAGAACAATTCTGAAGCTGGCGCTTATGAAAAAGCGGGGCAACTCTACTTTAAAGATGAATTGATCATGGCTGCGGCAGATATTAAGATTCCTGGCGATCATAACGTTGAAAATGCATTGGCTGCCATTGCGGTTGCTAAGATTGAACAAGTCCCAACTGCTGGGATCGTGCAAGTCTTGAAGACGTTCTCTGGTGTTCGGCATCGGACACAATATGTGGAAACTTACGAAGGCCGACTTTTCTATAATGATTCTAAGGCCACAAATATCGTCGCAACAGAAATGGCTTTGAAAGGCTTTAGCCAACCAGTCGTCCTTTTGGCTGGTGGTTTGGACCGTGGCAATACTTTTGAAAAGTTAGCGCCAGCTTTGAAAGACCACGTTAAGGCGTTGATCGTCTTTGGCGAAACGGCCCAGAAGATGGCGGATGCCGGTAAGCTTGCTGGTATTTCAACAATCAAGTTTAGTGAAAACTGTGAAACAGCGGTTCCTGAAGCTTGGAAATTGAGTGCCCCTGGGGATGTCATCATGTTATCACCAGCTTGTGCCAGTTGGGATCAATATCCAAACTTCGAAATTCGTGGGGATCGTTATATCAAAGCCATTGAAAAAGTTACTGGAAAGGCGGAGGAAAAATAATGCGACTAATGATTTCTGGCGGTGGGACTGGTGGTCATATTTATCCAGCCCTCGCTTTAATTGAAGCGTTGAAAGCGCAAGACCCGCAAGCAGAAGTCCTGTATGTCGGGACCCATCGTGGTCTCGAAAGTCGAATTGTCCCTGAACGTGGGATCGATTTTAAAACGATTAAGATTCAAGGTTTCAAGCGTTCACTCTCTTTGCAGAATTTCAAAACGGTCTGGCTCTTTTTGAAGAGTGTTGGGACTGCGCGTAAATATATCAAGGCTTTCAAACCTGATGTCGTCGTCGGTACCGGGGGTTATGTCAGTGGCGCAGTGGTCTTTGCGGCGAGTCAGATGCATATTCCAACGGTGATTCATGAACAAAATTCTGTGGTTGGGGTGACCAACAAATTCTTGAGCCATTTTGTGGACAAGATTGGGATCTCATTTGAAAGTGCCCGGTCACAATTCCCCGCTAAGAAGGTCGTTATGACTGGTAATCCACGCGCCCAACAAGTGGTCAACATTAAGAAAACTGCGGCATTGAAGGCTTTGGGCTTACAAGATGATCAGCCAACCGTCTTGATTTTCGGTGGTAGTCGTGGGGCCGCCCGCATCAACGCGGCGACCGTAGCGGCCATTCCCGAATTAAACCGGCGCGACTATCAAACCCTATTCGTAACTGGTCAAGTTCACTACGATAAAATTATGAATGGTCTCGGAAAGACAGTGTTAGCACCGAATGTTAAAATCAAACCGTACATCAATAATATGCCGGCGATTTTACCGGAAATTGCGGCTATTCTTGGTCGCGCAGGTGCCACTAGTATTGCTGAAATTACGGCGTTGGGCATTCCCTCAATTTTAGTGCCGAGCCCGTATGTCACCAATGATCACCAAACTAAAAACGCCCAGAGTTTGGTAGATGAAGGGGCCGCTGAATTGATCAAAGAAGCCGATTTGACCGGTGCGAGCCTCGTTAAAGCGGTTGATGGCCTGATGTTAGACCAAACCGGACGTGACAAGATGGCAGCTAATGCGAAGCGTCTAGGCATGCCCGATGCAGCGGACCAATTATTGCAGGTCTTAAAAACGGCAATACAAGCCCATTAAGTTAAAGTTCAATTGAAAGGGTGGTTAAGATGGCCTTATTTAAACGGCGACCGAAAAGGAAAGCCCAGCTTGACCAGCTAACCCCCTGGGAAAGATTTCAACGCCAAGCTAATGAAAATCAACAGGCCGAACGGAAGCGACATTTTAGCTGGTCGGGCAAACGGATTCGAATTGGTGATAAGTTACCGAAACTAAAAACACAGCGACGGCGGCTCGTGACCAGACGGGCTGGATTATTGATTGCCCTGTTTTTGTTAGGAATTGCCGGCGCGAGTTACTTTATCTCACCACTGAGCCATATTGCTCAAGTCAAGGTGACTGGTACAGATAAGCTGACAGTGGCTCAGGTTCAGTCTGCTACTCAGATCAAGACTGGTAAGTCAGTCTGGGCCGTAATTGGTCAAGACCAGACGACGAGTCGAGTTGCCAATAAAGCTAACCCACAGATTGGTCAAGTTAAGACAACTTTAAGCAATTGGAATCACGTGACCCTCAAAGTTAATGAGATTCGATTAGCTGGCTATCTAGTGACGGGCGGTCAATACCGACGAGTCCTAGAGAACGGGTTGATCATGTCAAAGCCGCAATCACAACCTGGTGGTGGCTATCCGATTTATGCGAGTTTCAAAAGTGGTCCCCGTTTGCAGAAAATGATCGCCCAATATGCCAAATTACCCGCGGTCGTTAAACATAATATTTCAGAAATTAAGTTTTCCCCGAATCGTGCGAATCCAGAACGGGTCCATTTATACATGAATGATGGGAACGAAGTTTATGCGACGATTTCAACGTTTACCAGTAAAATGCGATACTATTCTGGCATTGCTGCGAAGATGAAAACCAACGGTGTCATTAACTTGGAAGTTGGGGCTTATTCATATTCGTTTAAAAAGTCATCAAAATGATTGAAAAGCAAGCGAGAGGCTTTTTAAAAGCGCTTAGGATATGGTAAACTAGGGGATAATTGGATATGTTAACAAATCTTTGGATATTTATGTAATTACTAGGAGGTTCCTCTATTATGGATAATTCAGGAATTTATGTCGGACTTGATATAGGGACCACCTCAATAAAAGTCATTGTTGCTGAACGTGTAAAGGGACAAATGAACGTTATTGGTGTGGGAAGCGAACGTTCTAATGGTCTGAGTCGTGGCGTGATTGTCGATATTGACAAGGCGGCCACCGCGATTCAATCAGCGGTACGCCAAGCGGAAGAAAAAGCAAGTATCGAAATAAAAAAAGTTATTGCAGGTGTGCCTGCAAACTTGGTAAAAATTGAGCGTTGCCGTGGGATGATCGCGGTCGCTGATGAATCAAAAGAAATCAATAATGAGGACGTTCAAAAAGTGGCGGCAGCTGCGTTAGTACAGAGTATGCCGCCAGAGCGTGAAGTTCTCGATGTCATTCCCGACGAATTTGTGGTCGACGGTTTTGATGGGATTAAGGATCCACGTGGCATGGTGGGTGTCCGGCTTGAAATGCATGGCACCTTGTTCACGGGTCCCAAGACCATTATTCATAATACCCGTAAAGCCATTGAAAAGGCGGGGTTACAAATTGAACAAATCGTGATTGCCCCGTTAGCACTGAGTTCTTTAGTGTTAAACGACGGTGAACAAGATTTTGGTTCAATCATTGTTGACATGGGCGGCGGCCAAACGACGGCTGGCGTCATTCATGATCATCAATTGAAGTATACTTATGTTGACCAAGAAGGTGGTCATTATATCACGAAAGACATTTCCGTGGTCTTGAACACCTCGATTGAAAATGCTGAGAAGTTAAAACGAGATTATGGTTATGCGGATGCCCAACAGGCTTCAGATGATGAAGTCTTTCCGGTAGACGTGGTGGGTCAAAGTACCCCGACACAAATCAGTAGCCAATATCTGGCAGAGATTATTGAAGCACGTTTGGATCAAATCTTTGATAAGGTTAAGCAACACCTAGATGAGATTCACGCGTTAGAGTTACCAGGTGGTATTGTTTTGACCGGTGGTGTCGCGGCATTACCCGGCATCACGGACTTAGCCAGTGAATTATTTGGGACGAATGTTCGTGTCTTCACGCCTAGTCAAATGGGTTTGAGGCATCCGTCATTTGATGAGGCTTTAGCCGTCATCAAATATCAAGCGGCCTTGAGTGAAGTGGCATTGTTGGTTAAGAGCGCTTTAACCGGTGATACCCGTGCCAGTGTCGCTGTTGACTTTGCTGAAGGGGGTCCGGCTAATCAGCCAACCGCTGATCGGACGGCACAAGCACAACCCACAGTTAAAAAAACTAGTAAACCAAAACCTGCAACTCAGCAGGATCCCAATCGTGAAAGTGGTGTTGACCGGTTAAAAGGGTTTTTCAATCACTTTTTCGATTAAATAGGATAGGAATGACGGAGGAAAAATTATGGAATTTTCTTTAGATTCAACCCAAAATTCAGGGGCTAATATTAAAGTCATCGGTGTTGGTGGCGGTGGTGGTAATGCCGTTAACCGGATGATCGCTGAAGATGTCCAAGGCGTCGAATTCATCGTTGCCAATACGGATGTTCAAGCGCTACAAAGTTCAAATGCAGAAACTAAAATTCAATTAGGACCTAAATTGACTCGTGGTCTTGGTGCAGGGTCAAACCCTGATGTTGGGTCAAAAGCGGCTCAAGAAAGCGAAGAAGCGATTACTGAAGCCTTGACTGGCGCTGACATGGTCTTTGTCACAGCTGGTATGGGTGGTGGGACCGGTAACGGTGCTGCCCCAGTTGTTGCTAAAATTGCTAAGGATTCGGGTGCTTTAACGGTTGGCGTGGTGACACGTCCATTTACCTTTGAAGGCCCTAGACGCGCACGTAATGCGGCTGAAGGTATTGCTCAGATGAAAGATAACGTGGATACGTTAATTATCATTGCCAATAACCGCTTATTAGAAATCGTTGACAAGAAGACGCCAATGATGGAAGCCTTCCAAGAAGCCGATAACGTGTTACGTCAAGGGGTTCAAGGAATTTCAGATCTGATTACGTCACCTGGTTATGTTAACTTGGACTTTGCGGATGTGAAGACGGTCATGCAAAATCAAGGTTCTGCCTTGATGGGAATCGGTTCCGCTAGCGGCGAAAACCGGACAGTTGATGCCACGAAGCAAGCTATTTCATCACCATTATTGGAAGTTTCCATTGATGGGGCGGAACAAGTCTTACTAAACATTACTGGTGGTCCAGACATGTCCTTGTATGAAGCCCAAGCTGCTTCAGATATTGTTTCACAAGCCGCGACGACAGATGTCAACATTATCTTTGGGACATCGATCGATGAAAGCTTAGGCGATGAAGTTCGTGTGACCGTGATCGCAACTGGTATCGATCAAAAACAAAAAGAAATCAGCAATGGCACGGCAACAACGCGTACCGAAAAGACGCAACAATCTGGTGGCTTGTTCAACACGCCGGCTGATAGCCAACCTAGAGCAGAAAAGGCATCAAATGGCACAACGCCACAATCACAAAACAATGATCCATTTGGCAATTGGGATATTCGGCGTGAACCAGGTAACTCACGATCAACGAATACCGCTCATCAGAATGTTGAAAAGACTGACTTTGACGTTTTTAACGACAATACTCAGCCTGAAGAAGATCAAGATAGCAATAATGGTGATTCATTAGATACGCCGCCATTCTTCAAACGGCGCCGTAAATAAGTTCGTTGAAGGGAAGCGATGACTAATGGCCGGACGTTTTAGTTTAAGTAACTTCTTTGGCGTTGGCGATGATGAAGCGTACGACGATGCTGCGAATGCGCCACAACCGAACCGGACGGCGGCAACCGCGAATAATGCGACCACAACAGCCTCGACACCTAAAGTTGTGCCGATGCAAGGTGGTAAATCGGTTAATAGCAAGATTGCTTTGTTTGAGCCGCGAATTTATTCGGATGTGAAAGAAATTGCTGCGCAGTTGTTAAAAAATCAAGCGGTCATTATTAATTTTGACCATGTTGATGATGCGATGGCGCGGCGAATCGTTGATTTCCTGACGGGCACGGTGTATGCCATTAACGGTGAGATTGAACGCATCGGGGATGAAATTTTTCTCTGTATTCCTGAAAATTATGAAGTTTCCGGGAGTACCACGGCGCAGTTTAACCCCAACAGTTTATAAGTAAGGAGTGATGGCACTGATACTTACAATTATTGATGGCTTGTTCCAGCTGTACACCTTAGCGATTATTGTCTTTATCTTAATGTCTTGGTTCCCTGGCGCCTATAATACTGGCCTCGGTCGATTCTTGGGACAGATTTGTGACCCGTTTCTAAGTGTGTTCCGGCGGTTTATTCCGTCGATTGCTGGTCTAGATTTCTCGCCGATTGTGGCACTGCTAGTGTTACAGTTTGCAGAGCGTGGATTAGTTTACTTATTATCATTAATTAGCTTTTAATTTTAAAATAACGAGGAAAACATCGTGAATGAAAATTTAAAACAACATTTTCGCGATAGTGAAGCCCCATTTATTGAACAGGTCACTGGTTGGCTGCAAGAAGCGGCCGATCAGTACCGACCAATTTTAACCGCGTTTTTAAACCCGCGGCAAGTCTACATTGCGCGAACACTGGTCAATCAACTTGATGAAGTCCATATGCGGGCTTTTGGGGGTTATCCTGGGGCCGAGTTACAACGGATCTTATTTTATCCGAATTACTACGAGCCCCAACCAGCTGATTTTCAAATAACATTATTCAATATTGTTTATCCAATCAAATTTGCGACGTTGAAACACGGCCATATTTTAGGAACCTTAGCCAACTCCGGCGTTGAACGGGATGTCTTCGGGGATATCGTGTCAGACGGTGAAGCTTGGCAGTTCTACTGCGAAAGTGAAATGGCGACTTACTTCAGTGATCAAGTTGACCGCTTTGGTAAGACCAAGGTTCATTTAACGCCTGTGCCATTGAGCAACGCGGTTGATCCACAAAATGATTGGGAAACGATTACGACCACGGTCAGTTCTTTACGTGCAGATAGTGTGATCAAGGCAGCATTTAACCTGTCACGCCACCATGCTAAGGAATTGATCGAGGGGGCGCATGTTCGTCTGAATTGGGCCGATTTGCCTAAAGCAGATTACGAGATTGCGTTGTTGGATATGTTGAGTGTAAATCATTACGGCCGGGTCCGGTTGACCGAAATTGGCGGTGAGACGAAAAAGTCGCGGTTGCGAATTACTTTAAATATTATTCATAGTAAATAGGTATTGGAGGAAATTTAGTATGGTGTTAAGTCCTGATGACATTCATAACAAAGAGTTTTCCACGAAACTCCGTGGTTACAATATTGACGAGGTAAATGATTTTCTGGAACAAATTATTAAGGATTATCAAATTACCTTGAAGCAAAATAAGGACCTCCAGGAACGTTTAGACGCTAGTGAAGGTAAGCTCAAATACTTCAACGAACTGAAGGATTCCTTGAATCAGTCGATCTTGGTTGCCCAAGAAGCTGCCGACAAAGTTAAGACTAATTCGAAGAAGGAAGCAGACATCATTACCCGTGAAGCTCAAAAGCAAGCTTCTGACATTGTCAGTGAAGCCACGGATAAGTCGAACCAGATGATCGATGAAGCCTCACAAAAGGCTAAACGGTTATCCGTTGAAACGGATGATTTGAAGAAACAAACGCGGGTCTTCCGCCAACGACTCCAAGTGATGCTTGAATCACAATTGGAAGTTGTTAAGAGCAAAGATTGGGATCAACTACTCAGCGAAACCGATACCTCGAGTTACTCAGAGATTCAACATGTCTTGAAAGATGATAACCTTGACAACGGCGCCAATGCGAGCGTAAACTCGGAAGCAGTTGCTGAAATCACTGAACCAGCTTCTGGTGAAACCCCAGTCGCTGACGGTGGTGACCAAGCACAACAACAAACGGTGGTTATTTTCCCTGATGATGATGTTGACTCCGCGAAGTAAGTCGACTAGAATCAACAGTACAGATTAATTTTATTAACATTTTGAGGAGAACAGCAAACAACTTAGTGATACGCGCAGAGAGTCGGGGCTAGTGTGAACCCGATCGTTCCTCACGAAGTTGCAGATCATCTCCGAATGTCGACCTGAAATGAGTAAGGTCGACCGGTTCATGACCGTTACCCATGCTTATGAGAGAATCTAAACAATTCTAAAATTGGGTGGTACCACGATAACTTCGTCCCTTGTTGGGCGGAGTTTTTTTGTATCTAAAATTTCATGATTGATTTGGTAAAATATGATCATTTGTAGGTATCGGCAGTTGTCAAAAAATATTAAGGAGTGGTCAAATGCGCGTTAAAGAAACGCTTAATCTCGGTAAAACCAAGTTTAAAATGCGTGGTAACTTACCAGTGAAAGAACTCGAACGTGAAAATGTTTGGGCGGAAAACAAAGTCTATGAACAACGTCAAAAATTAAATGAAGGTAAGCCAACCTTTATTTTGCATGATGGGCCACCATACGCTAATGGTGATATCCATATGGGTCATGCGTTGAATAAAATTACTAAGGACTTTATTGTCCGTTATAAATCAATGAATGGCTTTCGCGCACCTTACGTTCCCGGTTGGGATACTCATGGGTTGCCAATCGAACAAAAGTTACAACAAGCGGGCTATGATCGTAAAAAGATGAGTACTAACGACTTTCGGGAACTTTGTCGCGAATATGCGTTGAAACAAGTCGATCGTCAACGTGACGAATTCAAGCGGTTGGGTGTTGCCGGTGAATGGGATAATCCTTATTTGACGTTGAAGCCAGAATTCGAAGCCGCTCAAATCCGGGTCTTCGGGGCCTTTGCCAAACGCCATTTGATCTATCGTGGCAAGAAGCCCGTCTACTGGTCATGGTCTTCAGAATCTGCCTTGGCAGAAGCCGAAGTAGAATATCATGACGTGACGTCACCATCTGCCTTTTATGGTGAAAAAGTGATCGACGGTAAGGGTGTCTTAGATGACAACACTTATATGGTCGTTTGGACCACCACCCCTTGGACGATTCCAGCTTCTGAAGGGATCACAATCGATGCTGGTTTCGATTACGCGGTTGTGCAACATAGTGGTGACGACCGGAACTATGTCATTGCCGCAGAATTAGTTGATGAAAATGCCAAGCGCTTCGGTTGGGAAGACGTCAAAGTCGTTAAAACCGTTAAAGGTGCTGACTTAGATCGGGTCATTTGTGAACATCCATTTGATGCGAGTCGTAAATTAGTGACCATGCTTGGTGATTTCGTAACCTTGGACTCAGGGACTGGGCTAGTGCATACTGCGCCTGGTTATGGGGAAGATGATTACCGCATCGGGATGAAGTATGATTTGCCGGTCTTTGCACCAGTAAACAACCAAGGAATCTTAACTGCTGAAGCGGGGCCTGATTTTGAAGGGGTCTTCTATGATGATGCCAATAAGATTGCGTTAGATAAATTAAAGGCTGCCGGCTTGTTGCTTGATTACATGCCTTATGAACACAGTTATCCCTTTGACTGGCGGACGAAGAAGCCAATCATCTTCCGGGCAACGCCACAATGGTTTGCTTCAGTGGGTGATATGCGTGATGAAATTTTACACGCGATTGATGACGTCAAATTCTTCCCTGATTGGGGTCAAAAACGGCTGCACAATATGATTCGTGATCGTGGTGACTGGGTCATTTCACGGCAACGGGTCTGGGGTGTGCCACTACCAATTTTCTATGGTGAAGATGGCACGGCAATTATGACTGAAGAAACGATCAACCATGTCGCTGATTTAGTGGGTCAATATGGCTCAAATGTTTGGTTTGAACGTGATGCCAAAGACTTATTGCCAGCAGGCTTTACGAGTGAACATTCACCAAATGGCACTTTCACTAAAGAAAACGACATTATGGATGTTTGGTTCGATTCAGGCTCGTCACATCAAGGTGTCTTGGCAGAACGGCCTTATTTGACCTATCCAGCTGATCTATATTTGGAAGGCTCCGACCAATATCGTGGCTGGTTCAACTCTAGTTTGATCACGAGTGTGGCCGTTTCTGGTCATGCCCCATACAAACAAGTCTTGTCACAAGGCTTCACCTTGGACAACAAGGGCCGCAAGATGAGTAAGTCGCTCGGTAATACGATTGCGCCAGCAGAAGTCATCAAACAAATGGGTGCTGAAATCGTTCGTTTATGGGTCTCATCCGTTGATACGAGCTCTGACGTGCGGGTCTCCATGGAAAGCTTCAAACAAGTTGCCGATGGGTACAAGAAGTTCCGAAATACCATGCGGTTCATGTTAGCTAATACGACTGATTATGATCCAGCCGAGAATCGGGTCGCTTTTGAAGACTTGGCAACAGTTGATCAGTATATGGCAGTCCGCTTGAATGATTTCGTGGCGGAAGTCAAGGATCATTACGATCACTATGATTTCTTGGACATCTACAAGAAACTTTTAAACTTCTTAACGGTTGATTTATCTAATTTCTATTTGGATATTGCCAAAGATATCATGTATATCGATGCTGAAGACAGCCATTCACGGCGGTCGATGCAAACGGTCTTCTATGACGTCTTGGTCGCATTGACAAAACTCTTTACGCCAATGTTGCCACATACTACGGAAGAAATTTGGCCATTCTTGAAAGAAGCTGGCGAATTTGCCCAATTGACAGAATTGCCAACGGTGAAGACCTATGCCAATGCAACCGAATTGAACACTAATTGGCAAAAATTCATGGACTTACGGAGCAACGTTTTGAAGGCGTTGGAAGAAGCTCGTGACGCCAAATTGATTGGGAAATCTTTAGAAGCTCATTTGGACTTATACGTTGACACTGAAACTAAGACATTATTGGACAGTTTACACACCGATGTCCGTCAAATGTTGATGGTCTCAGGACTGGACTTACATGATTTAGCGGCGGCGCCAAGTGATGCCGAGACTTTTGGTGACCATGCAGCCATCAAAGTGAGCCATGCGGCTGGTGAAGTTTGTTCACGTTGTCGGATGACGAAGACTGATGTCGGTAGCGATGAAGCTTATCCAATGCTTTGTGCGCGTTGTGCCGAAATCGTTCGGACGAACTATCCTGAATCAGTGACAACTGGTTTGGAAGCTTAATTAAACACTTGATAGAACGGGTTAACTGACAGGCAACTGTTGGTTAGCCCGTTTTTATTAAAATATGGCATTAATTGTCCGTCTCCGTGGACCAGCACGTTTCAGACCAACTGGAACGGACAATTAACCAATGACTTACAAATAGGATGGTGACACCACATTAGTTTCATTAAGTTTTTGGTTCTTCGGAATTGAAATATTGTTAAAAAGTCAGTATGATAGTGAAGTAACTAAAACCGAGTTTATTAAATAGATAGGATGCTGATGGCAGTGAAAATGATCAAGGTGCATGGTTCCGGTAATGATTTTTATTTATTGGACCAAACGCAATTTCCAGAGCCGCTTACGGATAAGGGCTTAAAGCAGTTGGCAATTAATATTTGTAAGCGCGATGGAGCGGGCTTATACGAAGGGGCTGACGGCGTATTAGTCGTTGATAAGTCTGAACATGCTCACGTTTTAGGGCGGATGCGGGTCATTAACGCAGACGGCACTGAAGCAAGCATGTGTGGTAATGGGTTACGAACCGTTGCCCGTTATTTAGGCACCCAAAATGATACGGATAACTTCCGGGTCGAAACGATGTATGCCGACTTAAAAGTTCAAGCGGTCGCTGACTTTGCGAAAAATGTGCCCGCTTATAGTGTTGAAATCTCACCGGTTTCATTTGAGGCTAAAACGTTGGGGATGCATGCGAACCATGATGCCCAAACAATCATCAATGAACCAATCCCAGCACTTTCAAATGAACTGAAATTCTCTGCAGTTTCAGTTCCTAATCCGCACTTGATTAGCTTTGTTGATCATGCGACATTAGTTGGACCTGAATTGGGTCGTATTGGTGAATGGCTGAACGACGGCAAGAATTCAATTTTCCCAGACGGTGTGAACGTCAGCTTCGTCGAAGTTTTGGGTAAAAATTCGATCTTTGTCCGGACGTTTGAACGTGGTGTGGGCTTCACCAATGCTTGTGGGACCGCCATGTCTGCTTCCTCCTTGATGTATGTGTTATTACATCAAGAAAGTACGGACTTCAATCAAGAAATCCATGTGACTAATCCTGGTGGCATGGTCAAAACAGTGGTCCATCAAGGGGCTGACGAAGAATACTGGATGGAATTGATTGGTAATGCCACCTTTGTTAAAATCGTTAGTTTACCATTGGACGATGCTTTGGCAGCCGATTTCACGCAGGCCACAGTAACGGTCACTGGTGAACAAACCGCCTATGAAAGTTTTGTTGAAACGTTAAAAACTGCTTAATTTGACAAGCGCTGAGTGGTGAAACTGACTGCTCGGCGCTTTTTCGTTAGTTGTGGCCTGAGTTGATCTGGATAGGGTGCTGGTTACGACTCAGTTGTGAAGTGAAGGGTGATCGGCCGATTGTCACTAAAGAATCTCTAAATTAATCGACCGAAAATTGCAATCAAGCTTAAAAATCGGTATCCTTATTGAGAAAGCAGGTAACGAGGAGGTTGTTTGCCATGGATTTTGAAGAAAAAGTGCAAACGCGTAAAACGGTTTTTGATGGCGGGCTGGTGCAAGTAGAACGGCAACAAGTGACATTACCAGATCAAAGCCACGCTATTCGTGAAATTGTGCATCATCAACCCGCAGTCGCGGTTTTAATGGTGACACCAGAGCGAGAAATGTTACTCGTTAAGCAGTGGCGTTCAGCAACGAACGGGGTGACTTTAGAGATCCCCGCTGGTAAGGTTGAAGCTGGCGAAACGGCAACTGCTGCTGCGGTCCGCGAGTTAAATGAAGAAACGCGGCTAGTGGCAGATCATTTGGAAGCTGTTGCCAGTTTTTATACGTCACCGGGCTTTACGGATGAATACATGACCCTGTACGTTGCCACCGGGTTACATGCCGTCGCTCATGAGCTGCCACAAGACCCCGATGAATTATTAAGGTTGAAAAAAGTGGCCTTGTCCACGGCACTCGCCCAAGTCAAAGCCGGCGAGTTAGTGGATGCTAAAACGGTCATGGCCGTGTGGTATTGGCAAAGTCATCCGGAGTTAGGGGTGACGTCCCATGGCTGATGATGATCGAATGACTCGTCAACAATATCGACAACAACAATCCCAGCCGGAGTCGGCCCCTGCCGATGAGCCACAATCTGATGAACCAGAGGAGGACTCAAGCAGTGAGTCCTCTCGACGTGCCTACGCGGCTCAAACGGCGCGGACACTTGAAGATGAAAAATCAAAACGGTTGGGACGCAAGCTAAACTGGGTCATTTTAGGCTTAGTTTTGGCGATTGTTATCGTCTTTTTAATATTATTTTTAACCCCATAGGAAAGTAGGATTTAAGCAATGAAATTTGGCATTATTTGTGCAATGGCAGAAGAACTTAAAACATTACGTGACGCGCTACAAGGCGAAAAAGTGGTTCCCATCAAAGACATCACCTTTTACGATGGCACCATCGACAATCAAGAGGTCGTTTTGGTCCAATCTGGGATTGGTAAAGTCCAGGCAGGTTTGACGACGGCGTTAATGATTACCAATTTTGACGTCGATGTTGTGATCAATTCTGGTTCTGCTGGTGGGATTGGCCAAGGCTTAGCGGTCGGTGACGTCGTTGTTGCGACAGCTACCGCTTATCATGATGTTGATGCCACGGCCTTTGGCTATGAGTATGGGCAACTGCCACAGCAACCATTGTATTATGAAACGGATGCCAACTGGGTCAAACAAATCGTTAGTGCGGCCGCTGCGACGGGTTTACAGGCTAAAACTGGCCTGATTGTGTCTGGAGACCAATTTATTGCCGGCAAAGCTGCGACGGATAAAATTTTAGCCCATTTTCCCAAAGCACTTTCGAGTGAAATGGAAGGGGCTGCGATTGGTCAAGCTTGTCATCAGTTCAATACCCCGTATGTCGTGATTCGGGCGATGTCTGATGTGGGTGATGAAGAGGCTGGCGTCAGTTTTGATGAATTCATTTTGTCAGCTGGGAAACAATCTGCCGCGATGTTGTTGGCCCTATTCCAAGCACAGAACAAGTAATTATTAGAAGGAAGTATTTTTAATGAAGCAAGTGTACCTAGATAATGCTGCGACCACGCCAATGGCTGAGTCTGTAGTAACTGAAATGATGACAAGAATGACGAACACGTTCGGTAATGCTTCCAGTACGCATGCCTTTGGTCGTGCCGCACGTGAAGTACTGGATGACAGTCGGCATACCATTGCAGCAAGTATCAATGCGCCCGATGATGATATCATTTTTACGAGTGGTGGAACGGAAGGCGACAATACCGCGATCATGCAGACGGCTTATGCGCGACAAAAGTTGGGCAAGCATATTATTACGACTGCGGTGGAACATCAAGCGATTTTGAAGCCATTGGCCTTTTTGGAAAAGCAAGGCTTTGAAGTGACTTATTTGCCGGTCGATGAGCATGGGGATATTAGTTTAGCCGATTTTAAAGCGGCTTTACGTCCCGATACTATTCTCGTTTCAATTATGATGGGAAACAATGAAGTGGGTTCCCACATGCCAATCCATGAGATCGGTGAAATCCTGAAGGATCATCAAGCTTGGTTCCATACGGATGCCGTGCAAGCCTATGGTCTTTTGGATATTGACGTTGAGCGCGACCATATTGACATGTTGTCAACTTCTGCGCACAAAATTAATGGTCCCAAATTCATCGGTTTTCTCTACAAACGGAATGGCATTAACTTTCCAAGCCTGATTAAGGGTGGCGAGCAAGAAGATAAACGCCGCGCGGGGACCGAAAATGTGCCAGCCATCGCTGGTTTTGCGACTGCCGTCAAAGAATTGACGTCTGAGGAAAAGGCACATCGTCAAGCCAAATATCATGATTTTAAGGCATATATTGTGGCACAGCTTACGGCGAATGGCGTGGACTTTGAAGTCAATGGGCAGCTAGGTGAAAATAATCTCCAACATGTGTTGAACTTGTGGATCAAGGGGATTTCAACCTATACTTTGCAGACTAATTTGGACTTGGGCGGTGTGGCTGTTTCTGGTGGCTCTGCTTGTACAGCGGGGAGTTTGGAACCGTCACACGTCTTGATTGCCATGTTTGGCGAAGACTCACCTCGAATCAACGAGTCCATTCGTTTGAGTTTTGGCCGTTACACAACTAAAGAAGATTTGGATCAATTCGTGACCGTTTTAACTAAAACAGTCAACCGACTATTAAAAAAATAAGAGGAGGGGTTCAGCATGGCTTTTGCAGCTAGTGTTAAACTTGAAGGCGATTCACAGACTTATCAAATTAGTTCGGGAATTAAGAAATACACGTTAATGGATTTGGGCTTCACCAAGGGAAAATCGGGCGCCTTTATGTGCTCTTGGTCGTTGGATCCTAATACGCCCTATAATGCGGCATTTAGACTCAAGATGACGTTCAGTGCGGACCTAACCGGTTTTAAAATGGCGACTGTCACGGGTAACGGGATGCAGCGGGCCAATATCTTCAAGAATGAGGCCCATCCCGAAGCGGTGGAACAATTACGGTTCATTTTAAAGAACTTTATTGACCGCGAAGTATTAGTAACCGCTTAATGATGAAACGCCTGGCTTGCAGCCGGCGTTTTCTTTGTTATAATGAGTATTACTGGACTTGTACGACCTTCAAATCGTGGATTCTCCAGAATCTTTTGGAAATGATGGTGAAAAGTATGACTGATCACAGTAACACGCGTGTCGTTGTCGGCATGAGTGGTGGTGTTGATTCATCCGTTGTGGCACTATTGCTGAAGCAGCAAGGCTATGACGTGGTGGGCGTCTTTATGAAGAATTGGGATGATACAGACGAAAATGGCGTCTGTACCGCGACCGAGGATTATAAAGATGTCGCCAAAGTGGCTGACAAAGTTGGGATTCCGTACTACTCAATTAATTTTGAGAAGGAATATTGGGATCGGGTCTTTACGTATTTCTTAGACGAATACAAAAAGGGCCGGACACCTAATCCGGATGTCATCTGTAATAAGGAAATTAAGTTTAAGGCCTTCTTAGACTATGCAATGGACTTGGGTGCGGACTACATTGCCACGGGACATTATGCACGGCTCTCACATGATGAGGACGGCACGATGCATTTATTGCGCGGTGTGGACGGCAACAAGGACCAAACTTATTTCTTGAGTCAGCTTGATTCTAAGACGCTTTCAAAGGTTATGTTCCCATTAGGTGACATGATCAAGCCAGACGTCCGGAAGTTAGCGTTGAACGCTGGCTTAGCGACGGCTAAGAAGAAGGACTCCGTGGGGATCTGCTTCATTGGCGAAAAGAACTTCAAGGAATTCTTAGGTCATTACTTACCAGCAACGCCTGGCAAAATGATGACTTTTGACGGCGAAATCAAGGGCGAGCATGCTGGCTTAATGTATTATACGATTGGTCAGCGTCGTGGTCTTGGTATCGGTGGTGATGGTGAGGATAACGAGCCATGGTTTGTGATTGGTAAGGACCTCAAGCAGAATATTCTGTACGTCGGCAAAGGGTATCACAATCCACACCTGTATGCGACTTATTTAGAGGCCTCCGATCTACATTTTGTCACTAGTGAAGATCTCGGTAATGATTTTCATGTGACGGCTAAGTTCCGGTATCGTCAAAAGGATTCTGGCGTGACGGTACACTTTAATGAAGCCCATACGGCTGTTCGTGTGACCTTTGATGATCCAGTGCGTGCCATTACGCCTGGACAAGCCGTTGTCTTTTACCGTGGCGAAGAGTGCCTTGGTTCTGGAATGATTGATGCCGCTTATAATGATGAGCGCGTTTTGCAGTACGTTTAATGAGTTAACTTAATAATGCCACTGGTTATTCGAGTCTGAATACCAGTGGCTTTTTTGTGCCTGAAAGCGGTGAAAACGCAAATCAGGCTTGCTTTTCAGCTGGGGGTTGCTTAAGCTAAAAGGAAAGACGAAATTTGGGACTGGGAGTTTATGCAGAGATTAAAGCAGTTTAAATTTTTTGATACATTATCTAAAAAGATGGTCGCCGGGTTTGTGATTTTAATTGTCATTGGCACGGCCTTATTAAGTTTACCGATTGCGACACCAGTCGGGACCCACAGTTCGTTTATCAACGTGTTATTCACCGCGGCGTCCGCAACTTGTATCACTGGACTGACGGTCGTCAATACCGCGACACACTGGTCGACATTTGGTCAAGTGGTCATTTTAGGCTTGTCAGAAGTTGGTGCGCTGGGTTACATGACGTTTGCGGTCTTATTGTTCAATATTATGCGCCGTAACATTGGGTTATCCACGCAATTGATGGTCAAAGAGTCATTAAATCTTGAAAATTTGAGTGATACGAAAAGTGTCATGCGCTATGTCGTTGGCCTATCGTTACTGTTTCAATTAGGTGGACTCGGTCTGTTGGCGGTTGATTTTGTGCCGCGTTTCGGCTGGCGTCATGGGCTATATGTGTCGCTTTACCATGCGGTGATGTCATTTTGTAACGCTGGTTTTGATGTCTTTGGCAATAGCTTAATGGATTTTCGTAGTGACTCTTATGTCTTGATCGTGACGATGATCCTAGTAATTGCTGGTGGGCTGGGGTTCTTGGTCTGGCGTGATCTCCTTCTTTTTCACGAGCGTAAACGGTTATCATTGAACTCAAAATTAACTTTATTGACAACTATTAGTCTGTTTGTGCTTGGTTTTATTTTATTATTGATTACTGAACGTGATTTAAAATTATTACCGACCGGGACTTCTTGGTTTAATCGCACCATTAATACGCTCTTTTTAAGTGTGACGCCACGAACCGCGGGCTTGATCACAATGCCGACAGGTAAACTGCAAGCCGGGAGTTTATTTATCATTATGGTGCTCATGTTTGTTGGTGGGACGCCTGGTTCAACGGCTGGTGGGATCAAAACCACGACGTTCGGCGTCCTGATGTTCCAAAGTATTGCCCAATTGCGCGGTAAGCAAGATGTTGAATTTAGTCATCGTCGTTTTAGCCAAGCCAATATTAGTCGCGCACTATTGCTGGTTTTCCTAGCAAGTATTGTGATTTCAGTGGCGACTTTAATTCTCACCCAAACGGAAAAAATTCCGCATGGTTTTGGTTTGGAATACGTGGTTTTCGAAGTCTTATCGGCGTTTGGGACGGTCGGGTTGAGTTTAGGACTAACCCCACATTTAACGGTCGTCGGGAAATTGATCATCATGTTACTGATGTTTATTGGACGAGTCGGGATTTTCACATCGCTATATGCCCTTTCAAAACGACAAGCGAAGGTCAATTTGATTCGCTACCCGGCTGAAAATATCTTGATTGGTTAAGGAGTCAGAAAATAATGAAAAAGAGTTTTGCAGTATTTGGATTAGGACGCTTTGGTCAATCGGTCGTTCGTACTTTGGTGGACGCTCATCAAGACGTTTTGGCAGTGGATATTAATGAGGAGCCAGTTAACGAATTAATGGAAGTGGCGACGCAAACGTTAATTGCCGATACGCGTGACGAAGCCGTTCTGCGGGAGCTGAATATCGATACCTTTGATTATGTCATCATTGGTATTGGGAACAATATGGAAGCCAGTATCTTGACCACGATGCTAAGTAAAGAGCAGGGTGCCAAGAAGGTGATTGCGAAGGCTGAAACGAGTGATCAAGGACGGGTGCTTGAGCGGGTCGGCGCAGATCAAGTTATTTTCCCTGAGCGTGATATGGGGCACAGTATTGTCCGCAAGTTGCTCTCAAATCATATTTTGAGCTTTATTGATCTGAGTGATGAATACACCTTGGCGGCAATCGAGATTACGGATCCGACCTTTGTGGATCAAAATCTCATTGCGTTGAATTTGCGTGAACGGTTTGGGTTAACGGTGATTGCGATTAAGCATAATGGTAAGATCAATGTTTCCCCGGAACCTACGGATATGATGGCACTACATGATGTTTTGACGGTCGTTGGTCCCATCAAAGGGGTCGAGGGCTTAGATGAAGCCTTGAAAAAGTAAGGTCTGCAAGCCTAGGCGATGAGCCAGGCTTTTTTAGTCGATTGAGTATCCGTTTAGCTTGCCGTTCAGGTCGGTCTGGACTGATAACGTGCTTTCTTTAAGCTGGAAAATTCACCAGAAAAGCGAGATTCTACAACTGAGTATCCTCCAGTCCGCCCTGCATTAATCAGCAACCCTAATATTAATCGAGCCTTCGTTGATACTGGTTTAATTGATGTTCACGTGTTAAATTGCTATCTAACGCCGGAGTGGACTAGCTCGTTTGCCCTGCAGACCGGTCTTTGGCTGCAGGTCTGCCTCACAGCAAACGTGCTGGTTCACGGAGACGGACAATGGATGAACTATTTTAATAAAGTTGATAGCTACGATGCACTAGTTGACATAATTAAAATTTAGTCGAGTAACTGTCGACGCGCACGTTATACCAACAAAATATCAGCCAAAAACGGCAAGCAATTCCAGCAGCAGATTTCTGCCCGCCGGAATTGCTTGCCGTTTTTTTGATGCATACTATTCCAGAAATTTTATGTATGAAAAAGGAGTTACCTCCCGTATACTTTTATCAACCACGAAAAAAATACAACAGAAAAGGAACTCCATATATGAATCATACAGAATTTCCGAAATAAATTAAATCCGGCAGCAGTTTGGAAAGCGCTAACATCGCTACTGTTATTGTGATATGCTATATATGTAAATAAAACATTACTTTTAGTAAAGATGGTGTTACATTGATAAAGAATCGGCTTAAAGTCTTGCGGGCGGAACGTAATTGGATGCAAGCAGAATTGGCTGGCCGCCTACATTTTTCACGCCAAGCGGTTATTTCAATTGAAAAACACAAGTACCTGCCTTCGCTTGAACTCACTTTTAAAATTGCCCAACTTTTTGGCCAACCAATTGAACAAATCTTCTATTTGGAGGGGACTTTATGATGAATCAAACGAGTATTTTAGTCGTTGTTATTTTAGTGATGGGACTATATTTTTATGCGGTAATAAAGATTGATGGTTTAAAACGTCGTTATCATAACGATGAACGGTGGCAGCAAATTTGTCTTCGTGCTAATCGACTAGTTAAATATTATTATGAAAGTTTGATTGTTGCTGTAGCCATTGTGATGGTTTGGTCCCTCTTTGCATCACAAAAAATCACTCTTAGTTTGAATCTTGTCTTATTGATTTTTACTTTGGTTATTTGTTTAGGGTCCTTTATTGAGTATCTAGCGGTTAAACATTTTGATAGAGTATTTTGATTTAGCAAGCCCGAATCAGATGTGTCCCGGGCAACGTTCAAATAAAATAAGTTTTTTTGTTGGGAAGTATCCCTTGTTATTTCACTTCATTACAATTAAAATCAGACCATTCTTCAGTCATGATTTTTGAGCCTTTAGTTTTGTTGTATGGATTTTCTGTTTTGGGAGCCAAAGTGAATGATTCTCCATCTGCGGAGGGGATTAGCAACCAATTTTGACCCTCCTTAAAACGATTATCCTTCGGCAAGCCCAATGCTAAAGAGGTATGGTAATTTATGATTTTCACTTCCATGATGGTAAGTATTCCTTTCTTTTAGCTAAGTATAATATGTAATACGATGTTAAAGGGATCTGAGATTTATGTACTAATTCAATTATGTTGTTTAAAAATCTTAATTTTTGTTGATAATACACTTGTACAAGTGTATTAACATATATGTACCAACGAGGGGAGGTGATTCCCTTGCAATTTCAAATGAAAAAGCCGACTAAGATTGATTTAACCATTAAGGTTAATTTGATCATAGTCAGCTTGAATGTTGAGAAACGCCATGATGAACCGTGTTACAAAGTTAAGGTTGCACTTAATTTTGGGCTCATCAGTTTCAAAACAAGTTTTGAGTTGTAAGACCGTTTCACGCAAAGGGTGATTAGGCCCACCCTTTGTTGGTACTTTACTATAAAGTCAGTATAGCAGAAAGTAATGCTAATTGCTTGTGAGAGGTGTTAACATGAAACGATTTAAGCCGAAAAATGTGAGTTTCAGTGTTGCTCACTTAAATTTGAGACAGGCACTACCAAATATCGTTGTTTGGTTGATTCTTATTGCCTTACTAGTATGGTTGTTGGTGAAGTAGGGGAGAATCCAAATATGACACAACCATACACAAATGCCAAGCGGGCCGCCAACATTCGTTGGGATGGTAATAATAAAGATCGAATAAAATACCTTCAATATCGATCACGTGCACGGAATTTCGTTAAAGCTATGTCGAAATTGTCGGATCTGGATGAATTATCAGATTTGATTGCAGCAAGGCGGAATGAATTAGAGCATAACCAGAGTGATTAATTTAATAGTGTATTCAGAGATGTTGGCTGGTTGTGGCGACATCTTTTTTTGTACAGGGTTTATTGAGAATATTTAAATGTTATTTTATCAAGAATGCTGAAGCTGTTGTAACTCTATTTTTCTACGTAAAGTTTCGTAATAACTGAGACTTGTGGGATCTAATCGTAATTTTTTCATTATCTGAGTCGCACTCTGCTCACGATGGTTTTCTAAATACCATAAAATGACGGCACTATTAGCTTAAACGGCCAACAATATGAGACTGGCCGAGCGACAATTGGCCAACGAGTCACAGTTCGTTACCAACCAGACCTTTCGGTGGTCTGGATTGACTGTGAAGGACAATTACTACCCATCAAGTTAGTCGATAAGCTAGAGAACGGTCGCACAGCACGCGAACGCATTCGCATGACGGAGGACTAATAATGGATTTCTTAGTATATTACGGTATGACTCATAACCCCTTTGATAAAGCAGCAAAACGAGTTGTGACAACAATCGATTATAAAGAGATGACTTATCGTTTAGACTATCTGGTTAAATCGCTAGGGATAGGCCTATTCACTGGTCGTTCAGGTGTTGGCAAGACCGTTATCTTACGTAATTTTTCTCAAAGCTTAAGTCCTAACAAGTATCAAGTGTGTTATTTACCTTTAACAACTAGCAACAAGTATTGGCATTGAACCCGCCTTTCGTAAAGCGACTAAGTTTCGTCAAATCCAAGAACGAATCATCGAACTGCATGACAATGAACATCGAACACCAGTCTTTATCATTGATGAGGCTCAGTATTTAAACGGACAAATATTCAATGAATTGATGCTTATCACAAATTTCAAACTCGATGGAGATAAGAAGTGTATTGTTATTTTATCTGGACTACCACTATTAGCCCAAACCGTACAGAGGCCACAATTTGAGGCCTTTCGCCAACGAATTACGGTTAATTATCAGGTCTTAGGTCTAAATCACGAAGAATTTCATGACTATGTGGCCGCCAAGTTTAAAAGCGCTGGTATTCAAGAAAACCTAATTCCGACTGAGACCTTAGCGACAATGATTGAACATAGTAACGGTAGTCTTCGTCGTCTCGATTTAATGATCACACAGTGTTTGATTTTGGGCACAGCCCAAAAGAAACAACAGATTGATAATGAATTGGTTTTTCAGGCCAATTTGGAGATCGCAATCATCTAACAATAATCAGCTTGGGCCGACATTCGTCGGCCTTTTTGATTCGTGTAAAAGTAGAAACTGGAATAATCTGGCCGATTTGAAAGAATGGAAAATAAAAGTCATATTATCACAGCAAAGATTGCGAGAATCTGGCTGAAATAATATGACTTTTGACTGCCGGAATAATCTGCCGTTCGACAAGTAACCATTGAATTTTGAAAATTAGCCGGATAACTGGCATAATAGAGTTTAAACTGTAAGGCCGTTTGACGACCAAGATGAGGAAGTAATCTTTTGACAAAATTGCTATTTATTCGGCATGGTAAAACGAAATGGAATCTTGAGGGCCGCTATCAAGGTTCACAAGGTGATTCCCCTTTATTACCGGCTAGTTATGAAGAAATCCACCAATTAGCGGCGGCGTTACAAGATATTCATTTTAGCCATATTTATGCCAGTCCACTGAAGCGTGCTCGGGATACGGCGATGACTTTAAAACATGATCTGGATCAGCCGGATTTAAGCGTCACTATTTTGAGTCGATTGCGTGAATTTAATTTGGGTAAGATGGAAGGGATGGCCTTTACGGATGTGCAGGCTAAATACCCCGCTGAATTTGATAACTTTCGTAATCATCCGGATTTGTACGATCCAACGGCTATTCAAGGTGAAAGCTTTCAGCAATTGATCAAGCGCATGCTACCAGCCATTAAACAAATTGTCACAGCGAATCCACGTCGTGAGGATAATGTTTTGATTGTGAGTCATGGGGCCGCTTTGAACGCTTTAGTGAATACGATGTTAGGAGCCTCACTAGCGACATTACGTGATCGTGGTGGACTTTCTAATACGAGTACCACTATTTTGGAAACACGCGATCGTGGTAAAAGCTACAAGTTACTCTTGTGGAATGATACGTCGTACTTATCGCGACAACCAGATCCAACCGATACGATTTAGAAAAGAGGCATAATGGTGACAAAGCATGCAGATAAGCGACCAAGTCAAGCAGCACAACAAGCCTTGGTTCACCAAATGGTTCAAAAAATTGACGCTGATCCTAAAGATTTCCAAGCGTATTATGAATTAACCGTCCTTTTGACGGCGGGACAAGATTATGAGCAGGCGGAAGCTCTTGCCATGAAGGCTTTAGGTCAATTTGAGAAAAATGATCATGCTAAAAATTTATTGACTTACGCGCTCGGTAACGTTTATTATCAAGCCGAGTCGTATGATCGGGCATTAGGCGCTTATCAGAAAATTACCGATGAAAAATTAAAAGCGGATGCGTATTTAATGATGGGTCAATCGTTGATGGCGAAACAAGACTATCAACATGCATTGGTCTGGGCATTGACGGCGCAAGAGGCTCAGCCAGAGGCTGTGGATGCTAATTTGTTAGTAGCAAATATCTTACTTGCATTAGGCAATAACCAGCAGGCGTACGATTACTTTCAAAAAGTCATTCAGCTTGATCCCCAGCAAGGAGCCGCTTATTTTAATGCTGGTTTGACTGCCATGGTATTGGGCAAGCCGTACTCAGCCTTGTTTGCAATGGCCAAAAAGATTGATGCTAATTACTTTAAAAGCCATCAGCAACAATTGAGTGATATTGAAAAAATGCTCGCGGCGCAAAATCAATCGTCAGATCAGTCAACGAAAAAATAGTCAGGAGGGACTTCGGTGCCGGCAACAGATCCTAGTTTATTTCCGGATGATCAAGGTGGTCAGACCATTACACGCTATATTGTGGGTAAGGTTGCGGCCGTTTTTTTCAGTAGTTCGGATAGTTTTTATAAAGTTTTACTTGTTAAAGTGACAGAACAAAATATTGATTGGTCCGAGGATGAAATTGTTGTGACCGGGAGCTTTGCTGACATTCAAGAAGAAGCCACCTATAAGTTTACGGGTAAAACCGTGCGTCATCCCAAATATGGCACCCAATTTCAAGCTGACAACTATCAAAATGAAACCCCAACGTCGCGAAGTGGTTTGATTGCTTATTTAGCTGGCAGTGATTTTCCTGGTTTAGGTCGACGAACGGCAGAACGGATTGTCGATACGCTAGGAGAAGATGCCATTGATAAGATTCTAGCAGACCCTAAAGTTTTGCAACCGATTGGCTTACGGGCATCGGTACAGCAAACATTATTAGATACTTTACGTGTCAATAATGGATTAGAACAAACGATTATTGGGCTGAATGCCTATGGTTTTGGGAGCCGTTTAGCGGCCGCAATCTATGCGAAGTACCAGGGAGATACGTTGCAAGTGATTCAAAACGATCCTTATCGTCTAGTGGAAGATATCAAAGGAGTCGGTTTCAAGAAGGCAGATCAAATTGCCACACAACTTAAAGTTGATCCGCAGGCCGATAGTCGGTTGCGGGCGGCATTATTGACCCAGATCAATGAGAATTGTGCACAAAATGGCGATACTTATACGACCGCTAAGCTCTTGATTACCGCAACGCTGCAACTACTTGAAAACTCACGGAATGTTGCGATTGATCCGCAAAAGTTGGCGGATCAATTGGTAGGATTGGCTAAGGATAATAAAATCGTTGGCGAAGAAAATCGCATTTATCTTCGCAACTTATATGAAGCAGAATGGGGCATTGCTGAGCACCTTAAACGGTTACACGATGCCGACAATGATGGCAACTTGACTGACAAAGTCGTCGATCGGGCGATTGCCCATGTGGCCAAAGCGAGCAACTTAACTTATGATGAGTCGCAAACTCAGGCTTTAAAATCAGCGGTCACGTCACACCTGTTCCTTTTAACCGGGGGTCCCGGGACCGGTAAAACGACGATTATTCGGGGTTTGGTCGCCTTGTTTGCCGAGTTACATGACGTATCGTTAGATTTGAATGAGTACAAAGAAAAAAGTTTCCCAATTTTGTTAGCTGCACCAACTGGTCGTGCCGCTAAACGGATGGCCGAGACGACTGGATTACCAGCCGGCACGATTCACCGATTACTAGGACTGACTGGCCGAGATGACGATCCCGAAATGCCTACGAAGGATCTTGAAGGTGGTATTTTAATTATTGATGAAATGTCGATGGTTGATACGACGTTATTTCGACTATTGTTACAAGCTGTGCCAAGTCATATGCAAGTGATTTTAGTGGGTGATAAGGATCAGTTGCCATCGGTGGGGGCTGGCCAAGTCTTTCATGACCTGTTACAAAGTCCAGAACTACCACAAATTGAATTAAAGACCATTTATCGGCAAGATGATGATTCAAGTATTATTCCACTGGCGCATGCGATTAAGTCAGGCCGTTTGCCGGATGATTTTCGCGTCAATCAGCCCGATCGATCTTTCATTTCCTGCAATGCCTTTCAGGTCAACCATATCATTGAACAGGTGGTGTCTAAGGCGAAGGCGAAAGGCTTCACCGCGGATGAGGTGCAAATTCTTGCGCCGATGTATCGGGGTGCCGCTGGGATTGATCAGTTGAATACGACGGTGCAAAATATTTTTAATCCCTTGAAATCCAAACAACAGAAGCGAATCAGATATAATGATCAGGAATTTCGGGTTGGCGACAAAGTATTACAGTTGGTCAATGCGCCAGAAGATAATGTTTTTAATGGCGATATCGGTAAAATTGTTGGGATCGATTTAGCGAAAGATCCACACAATAAGTCGAAAAAAGACCAATTGATTATCGCTTTTGAGCAAAATGAAGTGACTTACCAAAAGTCGGATTGGAATCGACTGACATTAGCTTATAGTATGTCGATTCATAAGTCGCAAGGGAGTCAATTCAAAATGGTCGTGTTGCCATTAGTGCCACAGTTTTCAAGAATGTTGCAACGTAATTTACTTTATACGGCAGTGACACGTGCCGAACAAATTTTGATTTTATTAGGCGATATTCAATCTTTCGAACGTAGTGTGACTAATGAATCGGTCAACCGATTGACGACTTTGACCAAACGATTGCAACAAGTCTTCACGGGTGAAGCAGTTCCGGATTCGCCAGCGCCAAGCAGTGCCGAGACTGAAGCCACTGTCGACACACCTGCCTCAGTGGCACCAGCTGCAACGGTTGCGGCGTCAACGACTGACCCCGAGACTGTGACCGGACCACAACGGCTAACGCCGGCATTGGTACAGAATGGTCAAATTGATCCCATGATTGGGATGACTGGCGTGACGCCTGAAGATTTCATGCCACAATCATCAGTATCTTAATTAGTTGCCTATAACAAGATAAAAGCTGACCTAAATTTACTGATTTAGGTCAGCTTTTATCTGTTATTCAAGTTGGATACTGCTATAATTAAGCATATATGTCATGAAACTATTCTCTGGAGGTTGTTATGTCAGTAGATGAATCAAGTGCCAAGTTAAAGTTATTTGCCTTAAATTCTAATTTGCCATTAGCACAGAAAATTTCAGAACGGGTTGGCATCCCGCTAGGCAAAAGTTCTGTTAAACGCTTTAGTGATGGCGAAATTCAAATTAATATAGAAGAAAGTATTCGTGGGGCAGAAGTTTTTGTGATTCAATCTATTTCTGAACCCGTCAATGATACGATTCTTGAACTTTTGATTATGATTGATGCCTTACGCCGCGCTAGTGCTAGTGAAATCAATGTGGTAATCCCATATTACGGTTATTCTCGTCAAGATCGCAAAGCGCGTTCACGGGAACCAATCACCGCTAAGTTGATTGCGACATTACTAGAAAAAGATCGCGCAACGCGGATTTTAACCATTGATCTGCATGCAGCCCAAATTCAAGGGTTCTTTGATATTCCAGTTGATCATTTATTGGCAGCCCCCATCTTAGCGGGGTACTTTAAAGATCGTGGAATTACGGATAATTTGGTTGTGGTCTCGCCAGACCATGCAGGTGTTTCACGTGCGCGCAAGATGGCGGAACTACTAGGAGCGCCCATTGCAATTATTGATAATCGGCACCCTGATGATGATGGCATCGTGCCTAACAGTATTATTGGTGAGGTCAATGGTCGTATCGCGATTGTGATCGACGATATGATTGATACTGGCACGCGATTTGATGTTTCGGCAACTGCCTTGAAGCAAGCTGGTGCTGCTAAGGTCTATGGTTGTGCAACCCATGCGATTCTTTCGCAGGATGCGCCAGAGAAGTTACAAGCTTCTGCTTTGGAAAAAGTCATTGTGACAGATACGATTCAAATTCCAGCAGCCAAGCAGTTTGACAAATTAGTACAACTTTCGGTCGGACCACTCTTGGGTGATGCAATTAAATTAGTTCATGAACAACAACCGGTTGATAGTCTATTTGATCCGAAGATTTAAGTACGACGTTAACGAACTCAAACAAAAATTTGAGTTCGTTATTTTTTTGACTTATTAATGCGGATAATGACATAAATTGCTTAATTACTGGTACCGTTTTCGTCTAAAAGACTAACGGTTGGCCTATCAAAGCGTTAGGCAAATGACAATCTGGATAAACCTTGATCTGACGGGGACTTGTATTCGTTTGACATTAACAACTAATTATAAAAATAAACGGACTGTTTTATTAAAAAATAAGTGATTCTGGTTTGCATTTTCAGAAGATGTGCTACAATAAAGTTATGATTTGTCTAAGGTATTAAGATTTCATTAAGAAGTCTGTATACCACAGTTAGTTATCATATTTCAGGTAAGAGTGTTTATAATTTGCTAAAGGAGTGAAGTTAATGTCACAAGCACATACAACGGGCAAGGTCCTAGCCGGTACGGTTGGTGCCGTTGGTTTATTGCTTGCCACAGGACAAGCTGCCAATGCTGCCACAGTAACCGTCAAACAAAATGATACGGTCTGGGGTCTCGCTCAGCAACATGGTGTTTCAATCAAGAGTGTCGAGAAGTTAAATTCAGCATCTCTTAATGGTAATTCTAGTTTAATTTATGTTGGTCAAAAGTTACAAATTAGTGGGGAATCCTCATCATCATCAGCCAAAAAGGGTACATATACCGTTAAAGCTGGCGATACTTTATGGGATTTAGCTGATAAGTATCAAACCTCAGTCCATGAACTACAAACGCTAAATAGCTTGTCGGGTGATTTGATCGTGGTTGGTCAAAACATTCAAGTGCCAGGTGCAACGTCAACGAAAGCAGCAACTTCTGCTACCACGAAGACTGCAACACCTGCTAGTGCGGTTAGTTCTAGTACGACTGCTTCAACAGCTACCAGTGCGACGAGTACTGCCAGTGAGAGTACGCCAGTTGCTTCGACCAGTACGAGTGCAGCCAGTGAAAGCACGGAAGTTCAGGGTTCCGTTAGCGCTGCTTCATCGTCATCCAGTACCGCAACGAGTGCAAGTTCAGTTGTTAGTGCCAGCAGCGTAACGAGTGAAAGCTCGTCAGTTGCCCCTGCACAGACGGCTGTATTGCGTCCGGTTGCTGCTTCAAGTACGACGAGTGCTTCTTCGCAAGCGACAAGTAGTGCAAGTACCCAAGTTTCTTCTGCGGCTAGTCAAAGTAGTACCGCGACGACGACCACTAACCAAAGTAGCTCAACAACGTCACAGAGCAACAGTACTGCCAGTCAAAGCAATACTAATACTGCTTCTCAAAGCAGCACTAGCAGCGCTTCACAGAGTAGCTCATCCGCTGCTCAAAGTAGTACGACCTCTGCGGCAACGTCTTCAGCGTCACAAGCGAGCTCAACGGCAACGACTAATAACAGTAGTAGTACAACGACCAGCAACTCTGATCTCAGTACGGGTTCTGTAACGAGTTTAGCCTTGAAGTTAGCTAATGCTAATATTCCATATGTTTGGGGTGGTAGCACGCTTTCGGGGATGGATTGTTCTGGCTTAGTTTCATATGTTTACTTGCATGCGGCTGGCATTAGTTTGCCACATAACACCGTAGCACAAGAAGCGTATGTGTCATCTCATTCAGTTGCTAGTGCGCAACCAGGGGATATCTTATTCTGGGGTTCCCGTGGTGCAACATGGCATGATGCGATCTATATTGGGAACAACCAATATGTGGCTGCACCAACTGAAGGTCAAAATGTCCAGGTACAAACAATTAATTCAGCGTTCATGCCTAGTTTTGCCGGTACGGTAAAATAACTTAAATTGTTGCTTAAATAAACAGCCAGCTTCCTACAATCAGTGGGCTAGCTTGGCTGTTTTTGTGTTGGTAACTTTTTTTAATTTTTTGATTTATTAATGGGTGTGTTTGTGTTATATTAATTCTGCTGCTTTTTTTACAGACAGAATATTGTTTTGAGGAAGTGTTTTAAGTGAGTAACAGATTTGAGATTCTGGAAGAATACCAACAGGCGAACACAGAATTGGATCGCTTGAAGGGCATGGCTTTACGCCAACAGGATCGCTCACGGGTGGTTACGATTTACCCGCATTTACGAGAACGGGTGAGTCATCTCTCCCAAAAATGTGAACAGCTTGATATGCTGCTGGAAGCAATTAATGCTTCGGAAGATTGAGTTAGTCTTGTTCAGGATTAACGGTGCCATTAGATTAAGTCAATCTAGTCATGACAATCTCAAGGAATCAGTTATTGAAGAAGACAAAAAAACGTCCGCTAGTCACTCTGAATGTAAAATTCAGGGCTGATTAGCGGACCTTTTAGTGTCGGTTATGATCAATAATGATCATGGATACTTGTATCAATCCAAAATGGATAAGTTTGAGTCGATAAATAGAGATCGTAATTGCGGTTACCAATCGTCTGACCATCCATTTGACCAATTTCAACGGAGTTGACGAGTAAATGGAGCTTATCACTGCGATAGTGATGGACAAAGCGAGAATTCAGATGTCGGCCACCCATTAATAGTAGGATGAATAGCCACAAAATAATCCACCAATGGGGTTCTTCAACGACGATCAATTCTAGTTGATCGTCGTGAATATTGGCCTGTGGCAAAATTTTGACGCCGCCACCAAAATACGGATGATTCGAAACCGTACATAGAAACGCATGGCGATAATGATCACGCTGGCGACCAATATGCACGGTCAGGGGGTAACCCTCTTGTTGAGAATACGCTTTTAACGCGTTACTCAGATAGGCCCAATGCCCAAGCTTGCCCTTCTTTTTACTCCGATTGGTATCATCAACGATTTGAGCGTCAAAGCCCAACCCGACGTTATTGACGAAGTAACGGTGTTCATTTTTTAAAGTTTCATGATAATAGCCAATGGTTAATGGCCGGGCACGTAGGTTGTTAAGCACCTGTGCCAGTGCAATGGCAGGATCGGTAGCCATCTCAAGTCCGCGAGCAAAGTCATTACCGGAACCACCAGGGATGTAGGCGAGGGGCATCGGATGATCAGTCGGCACTTGCATTAACCCATTGAGGGCCTCGTTTAATGTGCCATCACCACCAATAACTAATAGGACGGTGGTCACATCGGCCGGCTTTTGGCGCTGTTGTTCAGCGAATTGAGTCGCTAAGCGAGTCGTATGACCGGCATACTCCGACACACGGGACTCAAAAACGATTTGGCGTTGTTCGAGCAGGGGCTTGACGATTTCCCAAACCGCTTTGCCGTGACCAGATCCAGCCAACTCATTGATTATAATGTCGTATTCAGTCGTCAAATTTACACCTCACTAAGATCGAATCAGGGTTGACCTGACCCTTACACCACAAAAAGCCGGAACAGGCTCGTTCCGGCAGGGTTTTAATTCATGATTAGCATCGGTAAAATCATCGGATGCCGTTCAGTCTTGTCAAACAAGAAACTTTGTAAGTCGTCGATAATCGCATTGCGAATCGTCGCTTCACTGGCCTTATCACTCTTCATCTTGCGACGAATCGTGCGGAAGACGTGCCGCCGCGCTTCATTGATTAAATCACCAGATTCACGCATATAGACGAAGCCACGTGAAAGGATGTCTGGTCCGGCTTGAATTTCTTTTTTCTTAAGATCAATTGTGGCAACGACAACGACCAAGCCTTCTTCTGAAAGAACTTGACGGTCACGTAACACCACGTTACCAATGTCGCCAATGCCAGAGCCATCGACATAAACATCGCCAGCACCAAAATGACCAGCCACTCGTGCTGAATCCTTGGTTAAGGCTAAGACATCACCGTTTTCCAAGATAAAGCTATGATCAAGTGGGACACCACATTGTTCGGCCAATTCGGTGTGAATCTTTAACATCCGATATTCCCCATGAATAGGCATGAAGAACTTGGGCTTCATTAAGCGAAGCATCAATTTTTGTTCTTCTTGGCCACCATGACCAGAAGTATGAATGTTATTGACTTTCCCATGGATCACATGGGCACCGGCTTCTTCAAGTTCGTTGATCACATGGTTAACACTCAAAGTGTTACCAGGAATCGGCGAGCTAGAGAAGATGACCGTGTCACCAGGTTGAACAGAAATCTGGCGATGGGTCCCGTTGGCAATCCGTGAAAGGGCCGCCATGGGTTCACCTTGCGAACCCGTACATAAGATCATGACTTTATTCGCTGGCAATGATTTAATATCATTGGCATCAACGATCGCTTCATCTGGAATGTTTAAGTATCCCAGCTCACGGCCATTGACAATGGCACCTTCCATACTACGACCGAAGACGGCAATTTTACGATGGTGTTCCAACGCAACTTGGGCGGCTTCTTGAATTCGAGAGATATTTGAAGCGAAGGTGGCGAAAATGATCCGACCATCGATTCCTTCAAAAATATGACGAATTGATTGGGCAACCCAACGTTCTGATTTCGTGAAAATTGGCCGTTCGGCGTTGGTACTATCAGATAGCAACGCCAACACACCACGTTCACCAAGGTGTGCCATCCGTTGCAAGTTCGGTGGCTGATTCGTAATTGGTGTCAGGTCGAACTTATAATCCCCGGTTTCCACAATGGTACCAGGTGGTGTTTGGACGGCGATCCCTAACGTATCTGGAATGGAATGGGTCGTTCTAAAGAATGAAACCCGAGTCTTACGAAATTTCAACACCGTGTCTTCGTTGATTTCGTGTAACTCTGTGGTTTTTAAGAGCCCATGTTCTTCCAGCTTACCCTTGATTAAGGCTAAGGCTAGGGGACCGGCATAAATCGGCACGTTGAGTTGTTGGAGTAGGAATGGAATCCCACCAATGTGATCTTCGTGTCCGTGCGTAATCACCAATGCTTTTATTTTTTGCTGATTTGCAACTAGATAAGAATAATCTGGGATGACGTAATCAATTCCGAGTAATTCATCTTCAGGGAACTTGATACCAGCATCAATCAGAATAATCTCGTCCTGAAATTGGACACCATAAGTGTTTTTCCCAATTTCACCCAAACCGCCGACTGCAAAAACAGCGGTTTCGTTATTTTTGACGTTTAACCGTTTCATTTATTAAACTCCGTTAGTTGATACTCTGGATTTTTTTGTTCGTAATCCAAGAAGTTACCTTCTAACGGTTCGATAAATTCAATGTTGAATTTAGTGTTATCTTCGACCAAAACGCGGGCGTCAACCTCAGTAGCTGCTTCGAGATACAGGGCTTGTGTCGTTTCGCGTTGTGGGTTCCGTTTTTTGGTTTCTTGGTAGTAAACTTTGTAAATCATTAACAAAACTCCTCATAAAAAAATATTTATTTAGAACCTGACATTCTAAATAGTAGCAAAAATAAAAGTTTGATCCGTACACCAGGTTGTGTAAACACAACAATTATCTTTCATTTTAGCATAATTCTGCGGAGGTGTATACAATGTTAACTTTCTTCAAAAAGAAGCGTTTCTCGGTAAAAATTTTTTATTAAACATGCTATGCTAATAGCGAGTTACGAACGGTGAATATTGCGATTTTGTGAATAAACGTACAATAAATGTGAGGGATGCTGAATGGGTAAATGGCTGACAATTTTGATTGGCTTGATTTTAGCAGTGATTATATATGAAGTTTTACGACGCCAAGTGCTAAAACGTGCCGCCTTGAAGATTCGGCTGAAAGGGCAGCGGACTGTCGATCAAGCGATGAGCACGATTCTGGGCCAGTTGAGTAGTACCACGGTGGCACAACAAGTTGGTGGTGCTTTACATTCTGTCCCTGTTGCCGATGTTTGGGGTCGCGGCGTGATGGCGTTTGAATATGTCTTGGAGACGCCTGGCATGGTCGCGACCGATCTGCCAGAGATTCGCCGTATTTTAAATAATCATTTGCAAGCCTATGCCCGTGATGAGCAAATTACAGCTTACCAGGCTGCTGGGCCAGCCTTGCGCGTCACGGATGCTTGGTTGCGTGATGGTCAGCTACATCTTGATATTGCTTATTTAATGAATGAAGCAACGCTTGAATATTTAGAAGACCTGAGGCGTTTGAGCCAGGAGTCTAAATAAGCACTTACGGGAAACAAAAAAACGTTTGGAATTTTCATTCCAAACGTTTTTTTAGTTGGTTACGAAATTAATACTAAGTCATCCTCAGCCGCAAAAGGATTGTCATCGTTGATATGATCATAAAACAAGATGCCATGTAAATGATCAATTTCGTGTTGGCAAACGATGGCTGGGTAATTCTTCAACCGAATCTTCTTTTGTTCGCCGGCCATATTATAGTAGCGTAAGGTGATGCGATCATGCCGAATCACATAGCCGGAAATATCACGGTCAACGGATAAACAACCTTCGCCTTCAGTGAGTGCACCGGCTTGGACTGAATGACTAATGATGACGGGATTAATAATGACATCTTTAAAAACTGGTTTTGCACTATCATCTTCAGCTGGTACCAGTACCGCGGCCATTTGTTTCGAAATGTCGACTTGTGGTGCTGCCAGACCAACCCCGGCTCTGAGGCCATACTTTTTAGCTAACTCTGGATCCTGGCTATTTTCCAAATAGGCCATCATATCCTCGGCCAATTTTTTATCAGTCGGACTCAATGGAAACTTAACTGGTTTCGCTTCCGCTCGTAACGTGTCGTTACCTTCGCGGATGATATCTCTCATCTTAATCAACCCAAATTACCTCCAAAACTATTCTACGATCTGAACTGATGGGACAGTTCAATCCTCAAAAATAAGTTTAGCATAACTAAAAATGAAAATGTAGAATGATTCTCGAAAAACTAATGAAAGTCAAGCAAAAATACAAATGAAAATATTCACAATCATTTTTGGCTAAAAAGCTGATATTTAGCCTTTTGAAAGGGCTTGCAAAAATTGAAAACCAATGGTAAATTAGACTTGTGATTATGAAAACGATTACGAACCAGTGGTTTAACCGCCGAGTTCGTACGTTCATGAAAGGGATGTGTCATTTATGGACAACGAAAAACCAATTGTCGATTTTAGTGCGATCCGAGATGCACTTGGGAAAGATTTCAAACCAGTGCAAGTTATGGATGGTCAAGCTAATGTAGTCAATGAAGCAATTGTCTCTAAATATTCAAATGATCAATTAGTCGATTTCTTGAAGCTAATGATCTGGGAACGGACTTTACACCAGCGCTCAAACGCGTTAACTCGCCAAGGTCGTTTAGGTTTCTATGCGCCAACTGAAGGGCAAGAAGCAAGTGAAATGGGGAGCAACTCCGCAATGAAGTCGACCGATGTTTTGATGCCGGCTTATCGTGATATTCCACAATTAATTCAACATGGCTTACCAGTTTATAAAGCGTTCCTTTGGTCGCGTGGACATGTTTTGGGTAATGAATATCCAGAAGACTTGCACGCCATGCCACCACAAATTATTATTGGTGCGCAATACATTCAAGCTGCCGGGGTCGCCCTTGGTATCAAGAAGAATGGGACTGAAGATAAAGTTGCTTACAGTTATACTGGTGATGGTGGGACGTCGCAAGGGGACTTCTATGAAGGCATGAACTTTGCTGGTGCCTTCCAAGCACCCGCAGTCTTCATCGTTCAAAATAACGGTTACGCGATTTCCGTGCCACGTCGCAAACAAACGGCTGCGCGGACATTAGCACAAAAAGCGGTTGCAGCCGGAATTCCAAGTGTTCAGGTTGATGGGATGGACTTCTTAGCTGTTCATGAAGTCACCAAAGCCGCTCGGGAATACGCTGCTGCTGGTAATGGTCCAGTGATGATTGAGACCTTAACTTATCGCTTTGGCCCACATACTAACGCTGGTGATGATCCTAAACGTTATCGGACTAAGGCTGAAGAACAACCATGGTTCGACAATGATCCATTGATTCGTTATCGCAAATATTTAACGGACCAAGGCGTTTGGTCAGAAGATATTGAAAACGATTACGTTGACCAAGTTAAAGCTGACATTAAAGCCGCCGTTAAACAAGCGGATGAAGCACCTAAGCAAAAAATGACCGAATTTTTGGGGAATGTCTTTGAAGAACAACCACAAAACATTCAACAACAAATTACGGAATACCAAGCAAAGGAGTCGAAGTAACATGTCAAAGAAAACATATATTCAAGCGATTACCGATGCACTTCGATTAGAATTAGGGTCTGATGAAAAGACGTTAATTTTTGGTGAAGACGTTGGTAAAAACGGCGGGGTTTTCCGGGCAACTGACGGTCTCCAAGCTGAATTTGGTGAAGATCGGGTCTTCGATACACCTTTAGCTGAATCTGGTATTGGTGGCTTATCCATCGGGTTAGCACTAGAAGGCTTTCGCCCAATTCCAGAAATCCAATTTTTAGGGTTCATTTTTGAAACTTTGGATTCTATTGCCGGTCAAATGTCACGGGAACGTTTCCGGACAGGTGGGACACGACATATGCCAATTACCATCCGTTCACCATATGGTGGTGGGACGCATACGCCAGAAATGCATGCCGATTCATTAGAAGGCTACTTAGCACAAATCCCTGGGTTACGAGTTGTTACCCCATCGAATCCATATGATGCCAAAGGACTCTTAATTTCATCGATTCGAAACAATGATCCAGTCTTCTTCCTTGAAAACTTAAAGCTATACCGGTCAATGAAAGCCGATATTCCAGATGAAGCTTACACGGTTCCGTTGGATAAAGCTAACGTGGTTCGTGAAGGAACTGACATTACATTGATCGCATACAGTGCCCAAGTGAACCAATCCTTAAAGGTTGCGGAAAAGCTTGAAAAAGAAGGTATCTCAGTCGAAGTGGTTGACTTACGGACCTTATCACCATTAGATGAAGAGACGATTCTGAAGTCAGTTGAAAAAACTGGTCGGGCCGTTGCGATTCAAGAAGCACAACGTCAAGCTGGGATTGCTGCTAATGTGGCTTCCTTAATTGCTGAAAAAGGCGCGTTGTACTTGAGTGCACCAGTTGGTCGGGTTTCAGCTCCAGATACGGTTTATCCATTTGGGCTAGCTGAAGACGACTGGCTCCCTGCGGAAGATGAAATTGAAGCAAAAACCCGTGAGATCTTAAATTACTAAAAGTCTCACGCATCGAAAACAACCAGATATTGGTTGCAATGAAAGGAAGTTATCCAATGGCTTACAAGTTTAAATTACCAGAGCTTGGCGAAGGCCTAGAAGAAGGCGAAATCGCCACTTGGCTCGTTAAACCTGGCGATCAAGTCAAGGAAGACGATTCTCTAGTTGAGATTCAAAACGATAAATCTGTTGAAGAACTACCATCACCAGTTGATGGGACAATTTTGAAAATCTTGGTACCAGAAGGTGAAACAGCTAAAATCGGTGATGTGATCGTTGAAATCGATGATGGTTCTGGCGATAATGCTGAACCAGCGGCGGCACCGGCAGAAAATGCAACCGCTGACAAACCGGCGGCAACACCAGCACCAGCCGCAACGGATGCGGCACCAGCAACCAGTGCGCCTGTCGCACCTGCTGATCCAAACAAACGGATCTTAGCAATGCCATCCGTACGTCAGTATGCCCGTGACAAAGATATCGATATTTCTCAAGTCACGGCATCTGGTGCACATGGTCAGATCACAAAACAAGATATTGACAACTATACAGGCGCTCCTGCGGCAACTGGTTCGCAAGCGGCACCGGCAGCTAACACGGCGGCACCAGCAGCTGAAGCAGCACCGGCACCAGAACCAGTCAAACCATATGTTTCTGATACACCAGAATTAGAAACACGCGAAAAGATGACGCCAATTCGGAAAGCCATCTCTAAAGCAATGGTCAACAGTAAACATACTGCGCCACATGTGACTTTGTTTGATGAAGTTGAAGTAACTGCTTTGATGGCTCATCGGAAGAAGTACAAGACGATTGCTGCTGATCGTGACATTCATTTGACTTTCTTACCATACTTTGTCAAAGCTTTGGTTGCGGTATTACAACAATTCCCAGAATTTAACGCGTCAGTTGATGATGCCAACAAGGAAATTGTTTACAAACATTACTACAATATCGGGGTTGCAACGGATACCGATCGTGGTTTGTTAGTACCAAATATCAAGCATGCTGAAGGTAAGGGCTTGTTTGCTATTGCCAAGGAAATTACTGACAATACCCAAAAAGCTTACGATGGCAAATTGAAGGCTAAAGAAATGAGTGGCGCTTCAATTACGATCAGTAACATTGGTTCAATTGGTGGTGGCTGGTTTACACCAGTGATCAATCAACCTGAAGTGGCGATCTTAGGGGTCGGCCGTATCGGGAAAGAACCATATGTCAACGAAGATGGTGAAATCGTCGTTGGTAGAATGCAGAAATTGTCCTTAAGTTTTGATCACCGTCTAATTGATGGTGCCACTGCTCAAAAAGCAATGAACTTATTGAAACAATTATTGCATGATCCAGAATTACTTTTGATGGAAGGATGAGGTCAGAATGGTTGTAGGAGATTTTGCTGAAGAACGCGATACAATGATCGTTGGTGCGGGTCCTGGTGGCTACGTTGCTGCGATTCGGGCCGCTGAACTTGGTCAAAAAGTGACCGTCATTGAAAAAGAATATGTTGGTGGGGTCTGCTTGAATGTTGGCTGTATTCCATCAAAGGCCTTGATCAGTGCTGGTCATCGGCTCCAAGAAGTCAAAGATAGTAAAATCTTTGGAATTAAGAATATTCAAGAACCAGTTTTGGACTTCAAGACGACTCAAGATTGGAAAGATCATCAAGTCGTTGACCGTTTAACTGGCGGGGTCAAGATGTTATTGAAGAAGCATAAGGTTGAAATCGTTGAAGGGGAAGCTTACATGCACGATAACCATACGTTACGTGTTATGAATGGCGACCACACGGGTCAAACTTATAAATTCAAGCATCTGATTATTGCCACCGGTTCACGTCCAGTTGAAATTCCTGGATTCAAATTTAATGGTCGTGTCGTGGACTCTACTGGTGGTTTGAATTTGCCAGAAGTTCCTAAAGAATTAGTTGTCATTGGTGGCGGGTACATCGGCTCAGAATTGGCCGGTGCTTACGCTAACCTTGGCGCACATGTGACGATCCTTGAAGGGACCCTACAGATTTTGCCAAACTTTGAAAAAGACATGGTTAAGTTAGTCTTGAAGAGTTTCAAGGACAAGGGTGTGACGGTTGTAACGAACGCCATGGCTAAGAACTCGGAACAAGATGACAGCGGTGTCACAGTGACTTATGAAGTCGATGGTAAGGAAGAATCCGTCCGCGCTGACTATTGCATGGTCACCGTTGGTCGGCGGCCAAATACCGACGACATGGGCTTGGAATACACCGATGTTAAGTTAACTGATCGTGGTTTGATCGAAGTTGATCAACAAGGTCGCACTGCGGCCCAAGATATCTTTGCAATTGGGGATATTGTGGCTGGTCCTGCTTTGGCTCATAAGGCCTTTGCTGAAGGCAAAGTTGCTGCTGGCGCAATCAGTGGCAAGAAGACCGCTAACGATTACGTTTCGGTACCCGCAGTTTGCTTCACGGATCCTGAATTAGCAACTGTTGGGATGACTAAAGCTGAAGCTGAAAAAGCTGGCTTGAAGGTAACAGTTTCTAAGTTCCCATTTGCTGGGAATGGTCGTGCGATTTCTTTGAACTCGATGGAAGGTTTCTTCCGCTTAGTTTCGACTAAGGATGAAGGTACAATCGTCGGGGCACAAATTGCTGGTCCTGGTGCGAGTGACTTGATTTCTGAATTAAGTGTCGCCGTCAACGGTAGTTTGAATGTTGAAGATTTGGCATTGACGATTCATCCACATCCAACTTTGGGCGAAGTCGTCCAAGAAGCTGCGGATGTGGCGATGGGTTACCCAACTCATATTTAAGCGCAGTTAACTAAAAAAATTCAGAAGTTTGAGGCTTAACGGTCTCAAACTTTTGTTTTGCTCATGTCTTGGTTAGTGATCGAGTGGCGTTGAAAAAAAGGTCACAAGTCAGCTGATGACCATCGCCGGTAACAAAGTGGTATGCTGTGGCCGGTTAGTTAAACTGGTGATGAAAAAAGGGTCAGCGAATCACTGACGAGACATGGGACTACATAAAAGTTTATCTTCGTGAACGGTTGGGAAACCTGAGAAATGTTACAAAAGGGTAAGGATTTACTTAAGCTTTACTTGAATAAGTTGACAGCTCAGGTACAATTATTAGCGAACACTGGGAGGAATTTCATGAACAATACAGTTATTATTCGTGGCTTATTCGAATTCGTACAACAACTTATTTTGATTGCGATGGCTAAAGATTTGCCATTAAATTTGATTGTTGCCGCGGAAACTGACGAGACGCCGCGCTATCAATCCTTGATTACAGCGAGTTCTGCCTGTCGTCACTTTACCTTACAGGCACCGGGGAAGCCGGATTATTCGCAGGCAGACAGCTTGATCATTGGCAATTTAGTGCCTTTGGCAGCGGATCGTGATGCAGAAGCTGATTTACAGGCGACGTTACCCTTATTTCGAAATTATATTAATGCGGTGATGGCCGCGGGATTCAATGGCAAATTAGTATTGACTGGTAGCAATGATGCCGTCTTGAGTGTGCTGGCCGCTCGTTTCAGTGGGGTTGATCATCAACGCGTCTTAGGCTTGGGTACTTTACCACAAAGTCGCTTGTTGGAACGGTTATTACAGGATCAATTAAATGTTGGGGCCAGTGATGTGCACGCGTTTGTCGTGGGAACGGCTCGTGAACATTTGATCTCTTGGAGTCGCTCATACATTGGCCCGGCACCGGTCTTAACTTATTTGGCCAATCAAGCGATCAGTTTTGGTGCCAGTGAAATGGGTGCTGATCAAGAACGGATCGATGAACCGGCAATTGTTACCAATCAAACCTTGAGTGTGTTAGCATTAGTACAAGTCTTACGGGCGTTTTATGACCAGGCGCCCTTTATTGGGACGGTCACCAATGTTCAAACCACGACGGATGACCAACTGGTTGGTTTAGCGTCGCCGGTATTGATTAGTGCCAATGGCATTAAACGACTGGCAGATATGGTTTTGTCAGACGAAGAACAAAAAGAATACGCGGAAATTGCGGCGCAGGTTCGCCACGATTTGGACCGCGTTGAAGCAGGGGAGTTTGATCAAGATGACGATGAACAGGCCTGAAAACTATCAGTATCCACTGAATGATGCTTGGAATACCGCGGAGATCATTAAGGTGACTACCTTTTACCAGAAGATTGAACTGGCCAATGAAACCAGTTTACCAACGGCTGAACTTTTGGCCGCCTATCGCGACTTTAAAACGGTGGTACCAGCGAAATCAGAAGAGAAGCAAGTCTCACGATCTTTTGAGGCGGCTTCTGGACTAAGCATTTATCGAACGATGCAAGCTGCTCAAACGACCAACAAGCAACGTTTTCAATATCGAGGCTAGGTGAGTCACATGGAAACGAATGAATTACAACAATTAAATCAAGCCGTGCAAGCCATCATGCGACAGTCACGAGCGCAAGTATTGGCACAAATGGGCAAGCAGTTGACGGTTTCAGAAAAGACCAGCCGTAAAGATTTGGTGACTAATGTTGACAAGAGTAATGAGCATTTTTTAGTTCATGAATTGCGACAGTTAGACCCTAACGCTAAGATTTTAGGTGAAGAGGGTTTAGGTGACACAGTGACGTCAATGGCCGGACATGTCTGGATTATTGATCCGATTGATGGCACGATGAATTTTGTCCATCAACGTGATCATTTTGCGATGATGATTGGTTATTATGTTGATGGTACACCAACACTCGGTTATATTTATGATGTGATGGGCGATCGGCTATTTGCTGGTGGACCAAAATTAGGGGTCACGGTCAATGAACAGCCACTCGCTGCTCCGGCTGACCTTCCACTGACTGAGGGGTTATTTGGCGCGAGTGGGCCGCTGTTGATTCATGATCGCTTTCAGATGCAAGCCATTGCGCATGCGAGCTTAGGGCCACGCATCATTGGTAGTGCTGGAATTCAGATCAGTCAAGTTTTGGCTGGTGAATTAGTTGGCTATTTATCTTATTTGCGGCCATGGGATTTTGCGGCTGGTCGGGTCTTGGCTGAAACCTTGGGCTTAGTGGTTTCACAAGTTGACGGCAAGCCCGTAAATATGTTATCATCTGGTGCTGTACTAATAGCGACTAAAAGTGCGCAACGTGCTATTTTGACAATCGTCAGATGAACGGTGTGACTGTGACCCATCCGTCACAGTTTTTTTATGCCAATTGATGAAAGCCGATGAAAACGGCATTACGCGTCTATCAATGCGCAGATATAACTTGATAGTAATGTCAGATTGTATTAATATATGTAAGATTTCTGCTATCAATCGGATAGTTAGAATTTTTGAAGGATGAAAGGAAGATCAATTTTGAAATTTAGAGATGATATCCGCAACATTGCCATTATTGCCCACGTTGACCACGGTAAAACAACCTTAGTTAACGAAATGCTTAAACAATCGGATACCCTTGATGAACACGTCCAGATTGATGATCGGGCGATGGACACTAATGCCATTGAAAAGGAACGCGGTATCACGATCCTTTCAAAGAACACGGCCGTACGTTACGGCGACAAACAAATTAATATCTTGGATACACCAGGACATGCGGACTTCGGTGGCGAAGTTGAACGAATCATGCGCATGGTCGATGGGGTCTTATTAGTTGTTGATGCTTTTGAAGGAACGATGCCACAAACACGGTTCGTTTTGAAAAAGGCTTTGGAACAACATTTGACACCTATCGTTGTGATCAACAAGATTGACCGCCCAGGTGCTCGTCCTGAAGAAGTCGTTGATGAAGTTTTGGACCTATTCATTGAATTAGGTGCGGACGAATCTCAATTAGACTTCCCAGTGGTTTACGTTTCAGCTTTAAATGGGACTTCAAGTTACGAATCAGATCCTGCTAAGCAAGAACATACCATGAAACCTGTCTTCGATACCATTATCAAGACGATTCCAGCGCCAATCGATAACTCTGACGAACCATTACAATTCCAAGTAGCTTTACTTGATTATAATGATTATGTTGGTCGTGTTGGGATTGGTCGGGTTTTCCGTGGGACAATCAAAGTTGGTGACAGTGTTGCTGTCATGAAGCTTGATGGTTCCAAGAAGAACTTCCGGGTCACTAAATTGTTTGGGTTCTTTGGTTTACAACGTTTGGAAATCAACGAAGCCCATGCTGGTGACTTGGTTGCCGTTTCAGGGATGGAAGATATCAACGTTGGTGAAACGGTTGCTGATTCTAGCAAACCAGAAGCTTTACCAATCTTACGGATTGACGAACCAACCTTACAAATGACCTTTGGGACGAACTCTTCACCATTTGCTGGTAAAGAAGGTAAGTTCGTGACTGCGCGTCAATTGGAATTACGCTTGAAGTCTGAATTGGAAACTGATGTTTCTTTACGTGTTGACGATACTGACGAACCTGGTTCATGGGTCGTTTCTGGTCGTGGGGAATTACATTTGTCAATCTTAATCGAAACGTTACGGCGTGAAGGTTATGAATTACAAGCTTCCCGTCCAGAAGTTATTTATCGTGACGTTGAAGGTGTTCGGAGCGAACCATTTGAATCCGTTCAAATCGATACGCCTGATGAATATACCGGTGCCATCATTGATACCTTGTCACAACGTAAGGGTGAAATGAAGAACATGGAAAGTACTGGGAACGGCCAAACTCGTTTGACTTTCTTAGCACCTTCACGTGGATTGATCGGTTATTCAACTGAATTCTTATCATTAACGCGTGGTTACGGTATCATGAACCATACGTATGCTAAGTATGCGCCTGTAATCAAGAACTGGAACCCTGGTCGTCGGAATGGTGCCTTAGTTTCAATCAACCAAGGTAAGACAACGACTTATGCTACGATGGGTATCGAAGAACGTGGGACGATCTTTGTCGACCCAGGTACGGATGTCTATGAAGGCATGATTGTTGGTCAAAATAGCCGTGAAAACGATATTTCAGTTAATATCACTAAAGGTAAGAACATGACCAACGTTCGGTCATCAAACAAGGATTTGACTGCGACAATCAAGACGCCAACTCATTTGACGCTTGAAGAATCATTGGAATTCTTGAATAGTGACGAATATTGTGAAATCACCCCAGAACACGTGCGTTTACGGAAGACAATTCTAAACACGAATTCACGGGAAAAAGAAGCTAAGAAACGTAAGATGGTTAAGTAAACCAGCGTCACGTTTCAATCGAAAACACGACCTTAATCGGGTCGTGTTTTTTTGTTAAAAAAGTTTAAAAAGTCAGCACAAATTAACAATTTCACAGGTTGCGGTAATTACGACTATGCTATAATTACTGCAAGCGAACTTTTATAGAATGGTCATGACGAAACGTTCTATAAACTCAGATTATTTAAGGTGGGATTTGACCGTCATGTCTAAGAAAATGCACAACCTGGACTATGTCCTCTTTATCCCGTACCTCATCTTATGTGGCATTGGGATCGTCATGGTTTATTCCTCAAGTTCGTACGTTGCAGCGGGTAAAGGTTCATCACCAACTGGCTATTTGTTACGTCAGTTGATCTGGGTCGTTGGGGGCCTGATCATTACCTTATTTTGCATGAACTTAAAGATTGATTACTTTAAGCGTACTAGACCGTGGGGATGGTTTGGTTTTATCATGATCGGCGTCTTGGTGGTTCTCCGGTTATTTGGTCAATCTATCAATGGGGCTGCCGGCTGGATCGTTTTGGGCCCTGTGTCCATTCAACCAGCCGAATTTTGTAAGTTTTATTTGATCGTGTATCTTTCAGCAATGATTGCGCAACGAGAACAGCGACTAGGTGCCGCCAAGTTACGTGATTTAACAGCGCAATTACTGATGCTGGGAGCCATGATCTTGTTGATTGTGATCCAGCCAGATATTGGTGGGGCCACGATCAACTTGGCGATTGCCGCAGTGATCTTATTAGCGAGTGGGATGTCATACCTTTATGGTGTGGGAATCTTCGCGACTGCGGTGGTGGGATTTCAATTGGTATTAGTTCCCATGATGAGTCGCCTTCCTCAAAGTGTGTTAGCGAATTCCTATCAGCTACGGCGTTTTCTTGGTTTCTTGAATCCGTTTACGACGGCTTCCGGTGCTGGGACGCAGCTGGTGAATTCATATTATGCCATTTCAAATGGTGGTCTTACCGGTGTTGGTATTGGGAATAGCTTGCAAAAGCGGGGCTATCTACCAGAGCCAAATACTGATTTCATTATGTCAATTACGGCAGAAGAGCTCGGCTTGATCGGGGTGCTGCTCGTAATGGGGTTATTGCTCGTGATCGTTGGGCGGACAATTTACATAGGCGTTCGTTCAAATAACACGTTCAATACTTTAGTTTGTTACGGAGTGGCCGCTTATTTGACCATTCAGGCTTTTATTAATGTTGGGGGAATCGTCGGCTTGATCCCAATTACTGGGGTTACTTTTCCATTTATGAGTTACGGCGGTTCCAGTATGATGGTGCTCACGTTATCATTAGGACTCGTACTAAATATTGGGTCACTCGAAAAAATGGCGCGAGCCTCATCAGTTCGTCAGGAGAGTTAAGTCAATCTAATTTGGAAATGAGGGGTTTCTGGTGAAGAAAGTATTAATTGCTAACCGTGGTGAAATCGCAACGCGGGTTATCCGGGCTTGTCATGAATTGGGCCTGCAGACCGTTGCAATTTACGCCAAAGAAGATGAATTTTCTGTTCACCGTTTTAAGGCTGATGAAGCGTACTTAGTCGGTGAAGGCCTCGCACCAATTGCAGCTTATTTGGACATTGAAGACATTATTCGGATTGCCAAAGAAAACCATGTCGATGCGATTCATCCCGGCTATGGGTTCCTATCCGAAAATGCTACTTTTGCCCGTCGTTGTGGTGAAGAAGGGTTAACCTTCATTGGCCCAACGCCGGAACAATTGGAAATGTTTGGTGATAAGATCACCGCAAAACAAGTTGCCGCCGACGCGGGCGTTGCGACGATTCCAAGCACAACGCATCCAGTAACGAGCTTGAATGAAGCACTCCAATTTACACAAAAATATGGTTTCCCAATCATGATCAAAGCTGCCATGGGTGGTGGTGGCCGTGGGATGCGGATCGTGCGTGAAGCTTCCGAATTACAAGAAGCGTTCGATCGTGCCCGCTCAGAAGCCATGCAATCTTTTGGTGATGACGAAATCTACTTAGAAAAATTCATTGCCCATCCCAAGCACATTGAAGTCCAGATTCTGGGCGATTCCCATGATAATATTTTGCACTTATTCGAACGGGACTGCTCCGTGCAACGTCGGAATCAAAAGGTGATTGAATTTGCACCTGCTGTCGCTTTACCAATCGAATTGCGGCAAAAGATTTGCGACGCGGCGGTTCGGCTAATGAAACACGTTCATTATTTGAATGCCGCGACCGTTGAATTTTTAGTTGAGGGTGACAAGTTTTATTTCATGGAAGTCAACCCCCGGGTCCAAGTTGAACATACCGTCACTGAAATGATCACTGAAATCGACATCGTGCATGCGCAATTGAAGATTGCCATGGGTGGCGACTTGTTTGAAGACTTACACTTACCACATCAAGATGCGTTAACTTATAAAGGCGCTGCGATTCAATGTCGGGTCACAACGGAAGATCCTGCCAATAACTTCATGCCTGATACTGGTCGAATTGAAACGTACCGGTCACCCGGTGGGAATGGTGTACGGCTAGATGCTGGTAACACGTATTCTGGCGCGGTTGTGACCCCTTACTTTGACTCATTATTGGTTAAGGCTTGTGTGGTTGCCCGTAACTTTAAGGCCGCCGTTCACAAAATGCGGCGGGTCTTAGTAGAATTTGATATTCGTGGGGTGAAGACGAATATTCCGTTCATGCTTAATGTGATCGACCACCCAACTTTCCAAGCCGGGCAAGCCAACACACGGTTTATCGATAACACCCCAGAATTGTTCAAATTCCCAGATGATACGCAACAAGAAGATAAAATGTTGAAGTATATCGGGAATACCACGGTCAATGGGTTCGCAGACGTCGCACAACATTCTAAGAAATACTATCCTGATGTGGAATTCAAAGATAACTTTGCGCCGATTGATCAGAAAATTATCACGGCCAAAGATGTTTTGGACGACCAAGGCGTAGCCGGGCTACAAAGCTGGTTATTAGCTAAAAAAGAAGTTTTATTGACGGACACCACGATGCGTGATGCCCATCAGAGTTTGTTTGCGACTCGGATGCGAACGAAGGATATGTTGGCAGTGGCTGAAGCGTCACAAAAAGCCTTGCCAGAACTGTTCTCCTATGAGATGTGGGGCGGGGCGACCTTTGATGTGGCTTATCGTTTCTTGAACGAAAACCCTTGGGATCGGCTCCGGAAACTCCGAGAAGCAATGCCACGGACATTGTTCCAAATGTTATTTAGGGGTAGCAATGCGGTCGGTTATCAGAATTATCCCGATAATGTTATTCGTGAGTTTATTTTAGAATCTGCGAAGAGCGGTATCGACGTCTTCCGGATCTTTGATAGTTTGAACTGGGTACCACAGATGGAAAAGAGTATCCAAGCAGTCAAAGAAACGGGTAAGATTGCCGAAGGGACGATCTGTTACACCGGCGATATTATGGATCCTAAGCGGAAGAAATACTCTTTAGCTTATTACAAGCAATTGGCTTTGGATCTACAATCGGTTGGTTCAGATATCATTGCCATCAAAGATATGGCTGGCGTCTTGAAACCAGAAGGCGCCTATGAACTGGTCTCAACTTTGAAGGATGCTTTGGATGTGCCAGTTCATTTACACACGCATGACACAACGGGTAATGGGATATTCACGTATGCCCGGGCTGTTGAAGCGGGTGTGGATGTGGTTGATGTGGCTACTAGTGCCTTATCAGGGACGACCAGTCAGCCGTCGATGAGTTCGTTGTATTATGCATTAGCGCATAATGATCGCCAACCAAACGTTGATATCAACAATGTCGAGACGATTAACCGTTACTGGCAAGGCATTCGGCCTTACTACCAGGACTTCTCAAATGGGATGACAGGGCCACAAACGGATATTTATCAAACCCAAATGCCGGGTGGTCAATATTCGAACTTGCAACAACAAGCCAAGGCGTTAGGATTGGGCGATCGTTGGGAAGAAGTTAAGGAAATGTATGCGACTGTCAACGACATGTTTGGCGATATCATTAAAGTGACGCCAAGTTCTAAAGTGGTCGGTGACATGGCCTTATTCATGATGGAGAATAATTTAACGCCAGATGATGTTTATGATCATGGCGAAAAATTAGATTTTCCTGAATCAGTAATTAACTTCTTTGCTGGCAACATTGGTCAACCCGTTGGCGGTTTCCCTAAGAAATTGCAAAAGATCATCCTGAAAGATCGTCAAGCTTTGACGGTACGGCCAGGGTCGTTGGCGAAACCGGCAGACTTTGAAGCCACTAAGCAAGAATTGGCGCCTAAGGTTGGTCACGAACCTTCTGAACAAGAAGTCTTGAGCTATATTCTCTATCCAAAAGTTTTCTTGGAATATCAAGCGCAACACAAACAATATGGGCACGTTTCACTATTAGATACCCCAACATTCTTCCAAGGGATGCGGTTAGGTGAAACGGTCAATGTTGAATTGGCCCGTGGTAAGACGATGATCGTTAAGTTAAATCAGATCAGTGAACCTGATGTTGACGGGATTCGGACGCTATACTTTAGTATCAACGGTCAGAATCAAGAAATCACCGTTAAGGATAATTCGGTCCATCAAACGGCCGCAAGCACACGCAAGGCTGAACCAACTAATGAAAATGAAGTTGGGGCAACGATGAGTGGCTCGGTCTTGAAGCTCTTAGTTAAGAAGGGTGATACCGTTAAAAAGGGTCAACCATTATTGGTTACTGAAGCGATGAAGATGGAAACGACGATTCAAGCACCAGAAGATGGGGTCATCGAGCACACCTATGTCAGTGCGGGTGATGTCATTCAGACGGATGACTTATTACTGGAAATCACGCCTAAGTAAGTTAAACAGCAATTGAAAAATAAAGGGCTGATCAATACTCGGAGCTGAGTGTTGGTCAGCCTTTTTGAGGCCCAATTGATTATGGCGATTGACGTGATCAATGGCGATTATAGCGAGGCATTTTGCCCGCAACTTTAACGCCAAAATGACAATCGAGACAAAGTCTTGACGAACGTGGTAATCTAGCCTAACATTTAACAAGACAGAAAGTAAAAGAGGTGGCTATTCGATGGAATTTAAAATAAAACCACGACGTTCAGTAATTGTTTATCTACATTCGATGAAACAGATTCGACAGTTGAAGCGCTTTGGCGTGTTGCAGTATCAATCACGTCAAGGGCACTATGTCATCCTTTACATGGATGAAACTCAAGTTCAGCCTACGATGGCCAAACTCAAAAAAATGAATTTTGTGCGGCGGGTTGAACCTTCTTACCGTCCAGACATTGATATGAACTTCGGTGAACGGGTCGACAAGGGCTTCTTTAAGCCACAGACTGGCGTTCCCGTAGATGATGAAGATTAAGTTGGTGAAGAATAGATGCGAATCGTAGCAGGAGATTTTGGGGGCCGGCGGTTAAAAGCCGTGCCAGGCATGCAGACTCGGCCGACAACAGATAAAATTAAAGAATCCCTATTTAATATTATCGGGCCTTATTTTGATGGCGGTCGGTCACTGGACCTGTTTGCCGGGAGCGGTGGGTTGAGTATTGAAGCCGTTTCACGTGGGGTCGCTCAGGCAGTACTTATTGATCGTCAGTATCAGGCCATCAAAACCATTAAAGATAACGTTGCGGTGACCAAGGCGCCGGAACGGTTTGAAATCATTAAAGGTGATGCCAAGCGCGTGCTGGAACAATTGGCTGTCAAAAATGAGCGTTTTGATTGGGTCTTTTTAGATCCACCATATGCTAAGCAACAGATTATTAAAGATATTGACAAGTGTCAGGAGTTGAAGTTACTTAATCCCGGCTGTCATATCATTTGTGAGACGGATGCGAATGCTGACTTGCCAGATGAGCTGCCGGGCTTCAAATTGGTTCGTCGGCAAACTTATGGGATCACTCACCTGACCATTTACCAAAAATTGGAAGTGGGGGCTGAAACATGACCATTGCAGTCTTTCCAGGCAGTTTTGATCCCGTGACGCGGGGCCATTTAGATTTGATCAAACGGGCCAGTCGGTTATTTGATCAGCTCATTGTGGCAGTAATGACTAATACGAGTAAACAACCCTTATTTACCAAAGCAGAAAAAGTCAGTTTGATTGAAGCTGAAGTGGCTAGTTTGCCCAATGTTACTGTGCAGGCGGCGACTGGTTTGACGGTGGATTTCATGGCTGCTCAGCACGCGACGGTATTAGTTCGGGGCCTGCGGAATGAACAGGATTTTGGCTACGAACGAGACATTGCCTGGATGAACCAGTCATTGGATGAACAGATTGAAACCGTTTGTTTATTGGCGCGGCCACCGTACGCTTATTTTTCGTCGAGCTTGATCAAAGAAGTTGCGAGAATGGGGACTGATGTCAGCGAGTACGTGCCAACCGCAGTCGCTAAGCAACTGACACAACGCTTGAAGGAACAACGCTAATGGCTAAGTTTAAACAGATTTTACATCGTTATTGGATTGCCATTTTAGTCGTGATCCTCATTCTAGGGCTATTTTATGTGCCGCTACCGTACTATATTGAAGGTCCCGGCAGTGCGAATAATTTGAAGTCTTTTGTTAAAATTAAAGGCCATCCCGACAAACGTTCAGGAAAATTCATGCTAACGTCTGTTTTGCAGGCTCCGGCACGGCCAATTACTTGGCTGTATGCGCAAGTAAATCCACATTATTCGGTTGTGAGTGAAGACACGGTCAATGATGGTCAGGATGACGCAACGGCGGCAAAAGTTCAGACTTTTTATATGCAGAGTGCGATCAATGAAGCCATCGCGACTGCTTACGCTGCGGCACATGCCAGTTATCACAAGACTTATCGTGGCATCTATGTCTTAGAAGTCCAAGCAAATTCTAAGTTTAAGCGTGCGGTCAAAGTCGGTGATACGATTACAAAAGTGGACGGGCATCATTTTACGACCGCTCAGGGCTATCAGAAGTATATTGCGAGTCGTGGCGTTGGAAAAACGGTGACGATCACGTATCAGCATAATGGCAAGACAAAACGGGCCACGGCGCCTTTAATCAAATTAAGCACACATCGCGCGGGTATCGGGGTTGGTCTGACCGATAACGTCAAAGTAACAACGAAGATTCCCGTTAAAGTTGATCCTGGTGAAATTGGTGGCCCTTCGGCTGGACTGATGTTTAGTCTGCAAATTTATCAGCAGTTGACGGGTAAAAATATCCGCCACGGCCGTAAGATTGCGGGCACAGGAACCATCAATCCTGACGGCTCGGTGGGTGAGATCGGTGGTATTGACAAGAAAATTATCGCGGCCAAAAAGGCCGGTGCGACGATTTTCTTTGCACCATACGTTAAACCGACTAAAGCATTATTGGCCTTGGAAGAAGATCATCAGACTAATTATCAACTTGCCAAAGCAACGGCGAAACGCTATGCGCCAGCCATGAAGGTCGTTCCTGTAAGTTCATTTAACCAAGCAATTAAATATTTAACGACACATTAAGAGATTGTGACACTAGTCACAGTCTTTTTTGTTAGTTCCCAACGTCACGTCTTTTAATTTTGATTTCCAACATGGGCTTTGCCAACCTTCTACGTAACTATTAGGTGTTAGGAGGGAAATTATGAGAATCGAAATTATTAGTTGGGTTAAAACTCATCGCCTTATCACCAGTGTTGTAGGGCTCATCAGCTGCTTAGGTATTGGTGTGATCATCTTAGTTGCCGGATTACGGCCACCAGTGACGCCTGGCCCGGCGGATGCGGCGCTAGCACCCAGTTCATCGTCGCATGCCAGCAAGCCGTCACAGCAGCAAGCCAGTAGCGCTAAAGTTGCCATGGCGACGCATACTGCCAGTGGTCCGGCCTATGTGGACGTGAAAGGGGCCGTAAAGCAACCTGGAATCTATCAGGTCAAGCCTGAGATGCGGGTCGCGGATGTCCTATCACTCGCGCAAGGGATGCTGCCACAAGCGGATCAAACGCAAGTTAATTTGGCGGCAAAAGTGACAGATCAGCAGGTCATCTACGTGCCAGCTAAGGGCGAACAACCTGCCACAACCATTGCCAAGCCAGCTGCGAGTGTGCCAGCAACTGCCAATACCGGTGCGAGCGGTAGCACAGCCACACCCGTCACTAAGGCTAAATCGGTAGCGGGTGTCGCTGGTGCTTCAGCGCCAACCAATAGGACAATCAATTTGAATACTGCGGATGTCGCGGCGTTACAGAAATTGTCTGGCGTGGGTCAAAAGAAGGCTGAAAAGATTATTGCTTACCGTGACCAACATGGTGGCTTTAAAAGTGTTTCTGAATTGACTAAGGTGGGCGGTATCGGGGAAAAAACCTTGGCTAAATTTAAAGACCAACTGACTGTCTAGTCGGATGCCTGACAATTTGGTATACTACTGTCATTGAAAGCGAGGCAAAATAATGAAAGATCAACGAATTCCTTGGGATCAGTATTTTATGATGCAGGCCGTTTTGTTATCCACGCGTAGTACTTGTGAACGATTATCCGTCGGGGCAACAATCGTGCGTGATAAGCGTATTATCGCTGGTGGTTATAATGGTTCTGTGTCTGGGGACGTGCATTGTATCGATGAAGGGTGTTATTTAGTTGACGGCCATTGTATGCGGACCATTCACGCTGAAATGAATGCGATTTTGCAATGCGCCAAGTTTGGTGCCGCCACGGCCGGAGCTGAAATTTATGTGACTGATTTTCCTTGTTTGCAGTGTACAAAGATGCTGCTCCAAGCGGGAATCACTAAGATTCACTATTTACGTAATTATCACAATGATGCCTACGCGATGCGTTTGATTGCACGTAAAAAGGTTGCTTTGCAACAGGTGGCATTTGACCAAACTGACCTCGATAAATTAGGGTTAGACCAGATATTATTAAATCGTAACTAGTTGCGGGCGCTATTTTTCGCCGCAGTGAGTGGCGGTCTGCTGAGTAGTTGGCTAGTAGGTCAACAATGGGTGGCCGCCATTTTATTGTTGGCTTGGTTATTACGGATTAGTTGTCTAAAGCGTTGGTCGATTTTGGGACTCAATTTAGTGTGTTTAAGCGTGTTAGGTGGGTGGCTGATCAGCCAAAACACCCATTTTGCACATATTCAGCACGAAAATCCGCGGACCGTTACGACGCAATTAACGGTACAACCTGATCAAATTAGTGTTAATGGGGGTCAATACCAACTGATTGCGGACAGTCGTTATGGTCGCGTGATCAGTTACGGTCGCTTGGCCAATGCTAATGAACAACGTCAATTGCAGCAACTTGACCGACGCACGATTTGGCAAGTCCAAGGAGAAGTATCACCGGTGCCACCACCCACCAATCCTGGCCAATTTAATGCGCCCAATTATTACCGCAGCCATGGCATTTATCGGCAATTAACCATTGCTGATGTGCGACAGGTTCGGTTGGCACCGCGCACTGGTTGGTGGCAGGGACCAGATCTACTGCATCATTGGCGCAAACAATTCATGATAGCTAGTGAACGCTTACCGAAGACCTTGCAACTTTATGCGACTAGTTTACTGATTGGGTCACGACCGGCAACTTTTCGAACAACCATGACGGGTGTCCAGCAACTTGGATTACTGTATTTATTTAGCTTGTCGGGTATGCATGTGATTTTATTGATTGGCTTGCTACGCTGGGGGTTGATTCGTTGTCACCTTAGCCGTCCCACAATTGATGGCTGGCTACTAGTCTTGTTGCCAAGCTATTTAATACTTGGTGGTGGGGCAGATAGCCTAAAACGCGCGGTTGTAACCGTTATGCTATCGTTGGCTTGGCAACTAGTCACCGGTCAACGGCAGCATGCGCTGGCCGGCTGGAGTGTGGCACTGTTACTGGGAATCTGGCAAAATCCACTCGTTCTATTGCAATTAGGTGGTCAGTTGAGTTATGGCTTGGCACTATTGTTAATCTTGCTGCCACGGCTGTCTGTTTGGCGGCTATCTGGCTGGATTCAGTTATTAAGTTTGCCGGTGATTTTATTGGCGACATCACAATGGCATCTATTAACCATTGCCGTGAGCGTCTTAGTGGCGCCGATTTTTACTTGGATTTTATTGCCACTAACCTTGCTTGGTGCCAGTGTTGGTTTTTGGTCCGCGAACATTGCGGCTTGGTGCGATTGGGGCTTAAATGGCTTTCAAGCGATCATCAACTGGGTAGGTACTTTACCGGGACTGTTAACGATTGGGCGGCCACCCACTTGGTTAGCATGGGTGATTGCGCTAATGACATTATGGCTGTTGCGCCATCCCACAAGACGCTTAGCGGTTAAGCTAGTATTGGTCTATGCGGGCATGGTATTCAGTATTCATTGGCCTTGGCGTGGGGCGGTCCAGTTTATTGATATTGGTCAAGGTGATTCGATTTTGATTCGGCAACCGTTTAATCGTTCAGTGAGCTTGATCGACACTGGCGGGCGACTACAGTTTCCACGACCCAAGTGGCAACAGGGGACACGTCCACGGGCTCGCGTCGAAACGGTGACGGTCAATTATTTACATCAATTAGGGATTTCGCAGATTGATACGGTTTACCTGTCCCATAAAGATGTTGATCATATGGGTGACTTAGGGCAATTGTTACAATTGATTCGAGTCCGCCAAATTGTCGTGCCAGCGGGTATGGCGGCCTTACCAAAATTTCGACAGCTCTTACACCCGGCAATTGGGCAGCCAATCGTCCGCGAAGCGTTAGCGGGGCAGCAATTTGCGGATGGCCTAACGGCGGTTCATCCTTTTCAACCCGGAAAGGCCGAAAATGAAGATTCGTTGGTGTTAACAGGGCAATTTGGCGGTCAACGGTTCATGTTTACCGGTGATCTTGATCGTGCGGGCGAACGGGCAATTGTCGCGCGCTATCCAGCCCTCAGGGTTGATGTGTTAAAATTAGGACACCATGGCAGTAAAACTGCCTCAGATCCACAAGCGCTTCAGCAATTGGGAGTACAACGAGGAATTTTATCGGTCGGACGGCATAATCGGTATGGGCATCCCAATGCCGAAACTCTGACAACGTTAGCACAACAACATATTTTGACCTATTCGACAGCGTGTCAAGGGATGATCACGTATCACTTTGGTGGCGGTCAGGCCAGTCACTGGGAGACATTTTTGAAGGAAGGTAATTTTTATCAACGCACAGCAAGCCATTAAGGCAATCAAGGCGGGACAATTAGCGTCGATCTACGTGGTCTTAGGGACGGTGGATTACTTAGCAGATCAAGTTAAACAAGCCTTATTATCAGTTATTCCGAGTGAAGAACAGACGATGAATGTCGGGAGTTATGATATGGAAACGACGCCCGTGGCAGTGGCCTTGGACGATGCGATGTCGGCACCTTTTTTTGGTGAACGTCGCTTAGTTTTCATCAATCATCCTTATTTTTTAACGGGAGAACATCAAAAAAACAAAATTGATCATGATTTAGATGCGTTGCAAAAATACTTTGATCAACCGGAACCAGGGACGATTTTAGTTTTAATGGCGCCATATGAAAAATTAGACGCGCGTAAGAAATTAGTGAAGACGCTCAAGAAACAAGCCACGATGATTGAAGTCAATCAAGTTTCTGAACGTGAGACCCAAGCATACGTGCAACAGGCTTTACAAGCTAAGCAGATTTCGATTGAACCCACGGCTTTTCAGGAATTACTTAATCGAACCGATGGCCAATTAGGGTTGATTATGGCCCAACTGCCTAAATTGATGATCTACGCGGCACAATCGCAACGGATTGATTTGGCTGCAGTTCAGGCACTGGTGACCAAGTCGCTCACAAAGAATGTTTTCGACTTGGTCAATGATGTTTTACGATACCAGACGCAAGCCGCAGTTGAACTTTATCATGAACTAGTCGCAGCTCAAGAGGCGCCCTTAAAAATCAACGCTATTTTATTAGGCCAATTTCGATTGTTGTTACAGGTGAAGATTTTAGAACGGGCTGGCTATAGTCAAGGGAGTTTAGCTAGCACGCTGAAGGTACATCCTTATCGAATTAAGTTGGCGATGCAAGTTGTTCGCCAATTTGATCAAGCAACTTTGCGAGCAGCCTATTTAGGATTACTACAAACGGAAGTCCAAATGAAGACGACCCAGCGTGATCCGGAATTGCTTTTTGAATTGTTTATGGTCCAATTCGTTAATGAGCGTCGAACGGTTCGGTTGGCTTAAACCAAAAAATCCACTTTAAACGTCGAAACAGCACGTTTAAAGTGGATTTTTGGCATTAAAAAACTCCTAAGCAAATGCTTGGGAGCCCGAAGTGCACATTACTTAGCGTAACGAGCAGCCATCCGTGACTTGTCACGGGCAGCCTTATTACGTTTGATAAGCCCTTTAGAAGCTGCTTTGTCAACAGCACTAACGGCTGCTAAGTATAAAGCATCGACGTTGTCAGCGCCAGTGGTTTTAGCAGTTTCGAATTTTTTAACAGAAGTTCGCATTGCACTCATTTGAGTGGTGTTACGAGCATTTGCTTTATTGTTTGTTTTCACGCGTTCAATAGCGGATTTGATAATTGGCATCAGATTCACCTCCATCATTTTTTCAACAAATGCTATTATACATAAGCCCCGGCCTGATTGCAACTGTTATGTGTAAAGTAATTTATCTTGATATGTTATTAGGCTTGCTTTTCTAAGCGTTGTTTGCTAGACTATATCAAGTGTTCAGCAACCCTTTACTTAGTTTATCGCGCACCACCAGCGACTTACTCAGTTTGGGGCAATTATTCGAAAGGTGGTTGATACACATGGCAATTTCACGCGAAAAGAAGACGGAACTTATTAATAAGTATGCCCGTCACGAAGGCGACACTGGTTCTGTTGAAGTCCAAGTTGCAGTTTTAACTGAAGACATCAACGAATTAAACGAACATTTACGTGTTCACAAGAAAGACTTCCACTCACAACGTGGGTTGATGAAGAAGATTGGTCATCGTCGTAACTTATTAGCATACTTGCGTAAGGAAGATGTTAACCGTTACCGTGATTTGATCCAAAATCTTGGTCTTCGTCGTTAATATTGATTTTCAGAGGAACTGCCTGCTGGCGGTTCTTTTTTTGTAAACTTTTTGATGACCATTACATAAATGATACATAAAATTGACTAAAACCAAACGGCCGTTCGCTATACTGAAAACTAGTTCATAACGGAGGGGCCGGTCAATGATGACAATTAATTTAAGACGAAATTTTCGAATTCTATGGTTAGGAAGTTTGATCACAGAATTAGGAAATGCGATGACTTTGCCGTTTATCGTGCTTTACATTCAAACGTTGGGTCACTTTTCAACGGCACAGCTGAATCTTTTAGGTGCGGCGGCGTTTGCGATTACTTATGCGAGCAAGGCAATCGTCTCACCATTGTGGGGGCGGTTAGCTGATCAAAAGGGGCGCAAACTCATGTGTCTACGAGCATCAGGAGTCATGACGTTTACCATTATTGGGGTCGGTTTGGCACCAAACGTCACCGTACTTTTGATTTTGCGGGCGTTGCAGGGTACTTTTTCCGGTTACATTAATAATGCCAATGCGTTAGTCTCGCTCACAACGCCGGCAGCAACTCGCGGTCAACAGTTGAGTAAACTCGTTACCGGAAGCATTACTGGAACACTACTAGGACCGCTGTTAGGTGGCGGTCTGGCAAGCACCGTCGGTTATCGAGGCGCTTTTTTTGTGACGGGTTTGTTAATGGCACTTGTCTTTGGCTTGACCTGGTGGGGAGTTCAAGAACAAGTCACCCCAATTAGTCGTTCCGCCTTACCGCCGTTGCGCCCAGTGCTCCGTCAGATTGGGACGCCTTTTTTCGTTGCGTTATTTTCATCTTTATTGGTTATTCAAGCGACGACGAATGCGGTGACCCCAATACTTAGCTTATTTGTTGGTCAATTAAGCCCTAATCCAAGTAAAATCGTGTTGTTGACGGGCTTAGTCGCGGCGGCGCCAGGGTTGGCCACAGTATTGATGGCGAGTCGGGTGGGGCGTTGGTTGGATCAGTTGGGGGCGACACGTTGCTTAGTGGTTTTCTTGGTCTTAGCGATTAGCGATTTAACCTTGACGAGTTTAGTGACTCAAGTTTGGCAGTTAGTCGGTCTGCGCTTCATATTGGGGCTTGCGGATGCAGCGTTATTGCCAGCAATTCAAGTACTGACGGTTGAACGCGTCCCACGAGCAACATTCGGTCGTGTCTTTAGTTTCAATCAGTCAGCTCAATCGACTGGAAATGTGATTGGACCAGGATTAGCAGCCATAATTGCTAACCATTGGGGTTACCAGCCTATTTTTCTGGTGACGGCATTTTTGGAACTACTAGTTTTAGGATTATGGTTAGGGTATTTTCAGTGGCAACGTCAGCGCTAATGGCTTAACCGTGGGATGGGTAGCCTAGCTATTGCTTTAGTTTAAAATGTGGTAAACTGAAGAGAGTTATTTATTCGGCTCAAGTATGCAGATACTTGTAAAAATTTTATCTATAAGGAGTTTTAATTGATGAACTTTCAAAATGTTGATTTAATGACTGCAATGGTGACGCCTTTTAACGATCAACAGCAAGTCGATGACGAGCGCTTGGCGAGTCTGATTGAGCATTTACTGGCTCATGGTACGCAAGGCCTATTAGTCGGTGGTACGACGGGTGAAGCCCCAACTTTAACCGAAGCTGAGAAGTTGGCGTTATTGACCAAAGCCGCGGCAATCGTTAACGGGCGAGTCCCTATAATTGCTGGAACTGGTTCTAATAGTACGGCAGCGACGATTGCGTTTACGCAAAAAGTCAGCCAAATCAAGGGTATCGATGCGGCACTAGTAGTTGTGCCATATTATAATAAACCAGACCAAGCTGGGATGATCGCGCATTTTACGGCGGTTGCAGCCCAAGGCGGTCTACCAGTGATCATCTATAATATTCCAGGTCGGGTGATCGTCAAAATGACGGTGCCAACAGTCTTGGAATTAGCTCAAAATCCTAACATTATCGGCATTAAGCAATGTACTTCCATGGAAGAATATGGCGCAATTGTCGAAAATGCGCCAGCAGATTTTCTGGTCTATACGGGTGAGGACTCTCAAAGCTTAGCAGCTAAAGAAATTGGTGGTGCCGGTGTGATTTCTGTTGCGAGTCATATCTATGGCGATGAAATGACGGCAATGTTCCAAGCGGTCGCAAAGGGCGAGATTGCCAAGGCCGCTAAGTACCAACGAGATTTAACACCGAAGATGGCGGCACTTTTTAGTGCACCATCACCATCGCCAGTCAAAGCGGCGTTGAATCATTTAGGCCAATTGGTCGGCGAACCACGGCTGCCAATTTTGCCGTTGAATGCTGAGCAACAAACTAAATTGTATGCAACTCTTAATATTAAATGAATCAAGGTGAAATAATTGAGCAGTAAAGTTCAAATTACCCCTTTTGGTGGGGTTCGTGAAAATGGTAAAAATATGTATTCAGTCGAGGTCGATGGGGACATCTACCTATTAGACTGTGGGTTGAAGTATCCGGAAAATGAATTGCTGGGAATCGATATTGTGATTCCAGATTTCAGTTATTTACGTGAAAATGCCGATCGTATCGTGGGAGTTTTCTTAACCCATGGTCATGCAGATGCAATTGGTGCCTTACCATACTTTTTAAATGAGTTTAATGTGCCAGTCTTTGGTTCAGAACTCACTATTGAATTAGCAAAGATTCAGTTACAAAAAGATCCTAAGGCTAAAAAGTTCAATGATTTTCACGTGGTTGATGAAAAGACAGAGATCGACTTCGGGAATGTCACTGTATCGTTCTTCCGGACAACGCATTCAATTCCTGACTCAATGGGTATCGTCTTGCAAACTGATGTTGGTCAAGTTGTCTATACTGGTGATTTCAAGTTTGATCAAACCGCAACGCCGGATTATCAAACGGATTTTGCACGGTTAGCTGAGATTGGGTCAAAAGGTGTCTTAGCCTTGTTAAGTGACTCTGCTAATGCCGAAAACTTTGACCAACCGGTTAGCGAGCATGCTATTGCGTCCTATGTCTTGGAGACTTTCAAATATCAAAAGGACCGTATCATTGTGGCGTCGGTTGCTTCCAATATTTTGCGGATTCAACAAGTTCTTGATGCCGCAGCACAATCCGGGCGTAAGGTTGCTTTAATGCCTGGGGATGTTGAAAGTATCATCAACACTGCCTTGAAATTGAAAAAATTACGGATGCCAGATGATGTGGTGGTCCCATTAAAGTCGATTGAAAAATTAGATCCGTCTCAAGTGGTTATTCTACAAACGGGTCGTATGGGCGAACCAATTAAAGCGCTGCAACGGATGTCGAATAAGCAAGAAGGCAAAGTGAACATCGAAGCTGGTGACTTGGTCTTCATTACGACGACGCCTTCACATTCAATGGAAACGGTTGTCGCTAAAACTCGCGACATGATTTATCGTGCAGGTGCGGATGTCAAAGCAATTGCTGACGAAATGAATTCTTCCGGCCATGCGACAAGACGTGACTTACAATTGATGATGAACTTGATGAAGCCGAAGTACTTCATGCCAATTCAAGGTGAATACCGGCTACTAGAATCACACGCTGAGTTTGCCAAAGAAGTGGGCATTCCTGCTGATCATATCTTTATTGCAGCCAAGGGCGATCAATATGTTTATGACGGCGATGAGATGCATTTAGCGGGATCAATTGAAGTTGGCGATACGATGATTGACGGCATTGGTGTCGGCGACATTGGTAATATCGTCTTGCGCGACCGCAAAATTTTATCAGAAGATGGTATTTTCGTGGCAGTCGTTACGATTGACCGTAAGAAGAAAAAGATTATTGCGACACCTAAAATCACGTCACGTGGTTTTGTTTACGTCAAGACAAGTAAAGACTTGATGCAAGAAAGTGCTGAACTGGTTAAAGAAACGGTTCAATCGAATTTAGATAATAAAGAATTTGATTGGGGTCATTTAAAACAAGCCGTGCGTGAAAAGTTGAACCATTATTTATGGGATCAAACGAAGCGTCACCCGGTGATTTTACCAGTCATCATGGAAGTTAATCAGCACCATCGACGTCATACTAAGAAGACTAAGGCGGCAACGACTGAGCCTGAATCTGAAGATGAAGCTTAAAATTGACTTAAATTAGTCGGGATTTTCCCGACTTTTTTGGTCTCTAGAAAGGAGGGGACAAAATGGCAACCTTTCAGCAATTAATTACTGACGGTAAAGCAGCGGCCACAGATGGCGCTTGGTCAAGTGCGGCTAGTCAGTTTGAAGCAGCCTATCAACTCAAACAAAGTTACGAGTTGAATCAACAGTTAGTGACGGCCTTGATGCACACAAAAAAATACACGCAAGCAAGTACTTTGGCTTTAGAGTATGAGGAAACCTATTTAGCGACGGATGCGACTGCCGATGTGTTAGTCACTAGTTTGTTGCAAAGCCAACAATTTATTCAGGCTCGGCTTTCTGCACAACTGCGGTCATCTGCACCAGCTTGGCTAACGGCCACTCAAGCCAAAATCTTGACGGCTGAAAAACAAGCTGAGGCGACGACACAGCAAACGTTAATAATAACGATGAAACAGTTTTATCATCTATCTGATTTGCAAGTCATTGCTCAGACTGAACGCTTGCACGCGGCCAAACGGTTAACGTTGAGCAAATATTTAACTGCCGCCAAATTTCTCTTAATTGATCCGTTTTTACACCAACTTTCACGGGTAGAGGTTTTATATACATTACGTGGATTAGGTGTTTGCGAGCCAGTTGAGTTTGAAACGCTGGATCAAGCCAAGATTACAGTCGTTCCCGTTGAATTACCCCCCATGGGTGCTGATTCGATCAGTGAGACACTGCAAGCGGAGTTGCAACAACGCTTGGCTAATCAAGACGTGACATTATATGAAAGTCTACAGCGTAGTCTCTCATTGGAATTAATGTATTTATATCCGCATCCTGAAAGAATTGTGACTAATTCACAAGAATGGCTCACGGGACTGGTAACCAGTCAAACTGGACAGCAATCCCCAAAAGTAACTGTTTCCACTCAAAAGATGTTTGCGATGCAACAAAAAATCCAACAATTAAATTTCGAATTCGCCCAATAATTGAAAGCAATAAGCTTTTTCTTACAAAAATTCAATTTTTTGAATAATATCTGTTTACAAAAGAGGGCCTACTATATATAATGTTTAAGGATTCCTAGTGATGGGTGAGTGATTTGGCCTTTTCATTAGGATGTAGTATAATATTAACTAAAGAATTGTCGGAGCATTATTTGTACTGACATTATTCTTGCGAAAATCACAGGAGGTTTCATTTAATGGCAAAAGCACATTATGAAAGAACAAAACCCCATGTAAACATTGGTACTATCGGCCACGTTGACCATGGGAAGACTACTTTGACAGCTGCAATCACAAAGGTATTATCTGAAAAGGGCTTAGCAGAAGCTCAAGATTTTGCCTCAATTGATGCCGCTCCCGAAGAACGTGAACGTGGTATTACTATCAACACCGCGCACGTTGAATACGAAACAGAAAAGCGTCATTACGCGCATATTGATGCCCCAGGACATGCTGATTACGTTAAAAACATGATCACTGGTGCCGCTCAAATGGATGGTGCCATCTTAGTTGTTGCCGCAACTGATGGTCCTATGCCACAAACGCGTGAACACATCCTCTTGGCTCGCCAAGTTGGTGTTGACTATATCGTTGTTTTCTTAAACAAGACTGATCTTGTTGATGATGACGAATTAGTTGACTTGGTTGAAATGGAAGTCCGTGAATTACTTTCAGAATACGATTTCCCTGGTGACGATATTCCTGTTATCCGTGGTTCAGCTTTGAAAGCTCTCGAAGGCGACCCAGAACAAGAAAAGGTTATCTTACACTTAATGGACGTTGTCGATGAATACATCCCAACTCCAGTTCGTGATACTGAAAAGCCTTTCTTAATGCCTGTTGAAGATGTCTTCTCAATCACTGGTCGTGGGACTGTTGCATCTGGTCGTATTGATCGTGGGACTGTTAAAGTCGGTGATGAAGTTGAAATCGTTGGTTTGCATGACGAACCATTGAAGTCAACTGTTACCGGTCTTGAAATGTTCCGTAAGACCCTTGACTTAGGTGAAGCCGGCGATAACGTTGGTGCCTTGTTACGTGGTGTTAACCGGGAACAAGTCGTTCGTGGCCAAGTTCTTGCTAAGCCAGGTTCGATCAAGACCCATAAGAACTTTAAGGGTGAAGTTTATATCTTGACTAAAGAAGAAGGTGGCCGTCATACGCCATTCTTCTCAAACTATCGTCCTCAATTCTACTTCCATACCACTGACGTTACTGGTGTTATCGAATTGCCAGAAGGCGTTGAAATGGTTATGCCTGGAGACAACGTTACATTTACAGTTGAATTAATTTCCCCTGTTGCTGTTGAAAAGGGTACTAAATTCACTGTTCGTGAAGGTGGCCATACTGTTGGTGCCGGTGTTGTTTCTGAAATTGATGACTAATCTCTAATTGATTTTCATTGATTCATTTAAGAGACTTGGAAGATTTCTTCCGAGTCTCTTTTTTTAAGAAAATTTACAATAAAACGCCAGATTACGCGCTTTTTTAACTGATTTTGTTTACTTTATGGTGTTGATAGGTTAAACTTAACCAGTATGCAATTGACTAGAATTGTAGAAAATATTAATGTTTCGGAGGGAATACAATGGCTGCAAAGTGGGAAAAGAAAGAAGGCAACCAAGGCGAATTAACATTCGAAATTGGTGCTGACAAGATCAAAGAAGGAATCGATAAGGCCTTCCAACGTACTAAGAAGAACTTAAACGTCCCTGGTTTCCGTAAGGGTAAGGTTCCTCGTCAAATCTTCAATCAAATGTATGGTGAAGAAGCACTCTATCAAGATGCTTTGAACATCGTGCTCCCAGAAGCATACGAACAAGCGATTAAAGACACTGAAATTGAACCCGTTGACCAACCCAAAATCGATGTTGATAGCATGGAAAAGGGCAAGCCTTGGGTCTTAAAAGCGGTTGTTACTGTACAACCAGAAGTTAAATTAGGCGATTACAAGGAACTTAGTGTGACCCGTCAAAATACACGAGTTTATGCTAAAGACGTTGACGCTGAATTAGAATCACGTCGCGAAAAGCAAGCTGAATTAGTCTTGAAAGAAGACGAACCAGCTGCTAAGGGCGACACCGTTGTCATTGACTTCAAAGGTTTTGTTGATGGCAAGCCATTTGAAGGCGGCGAATCAGAAAACTACTCCCTTGAATTAGGCTCAGACTCATTTATCCCTGGCTTTGAAGACCAATTAGTTGGTGTTAAAGCTGGTGACGAAAAAGAAGTTAAGGTAACTTTCCCTAAAGATTACCAAGCTGAAGACTTACAAAACAAGGAAGCTACTTTCAAGGTAACCATTCATGAAGTTAAAACTAAGGAACTCCCTGAATTAGATGACGAATTTGCCAAGGATGTTGATGAAGATGTTGACACGCTTGAAGAATTAAAAGCTAAGATCAAGGATGAACTTAAAGAACAAAAAGAAAAGGCTGCTCATGATGCCATTGAAGACGAAGCTTTAAACCAAGCTGTTGACAATGCTGAAATTGAAGCCGTTCCTGATGCCATGAAGGAAGACGATATCCATCGTCAAATGGATCAATACTTGGCTAACATGCAACAACAAGGTATCGATCCTAAGACTTACTACAAGTTGACTGGAACTTCTGAAGACGACTTGCACAAGCAATTTGCTGCGGATGCTGAACGTCGGGTCAAAACTAACTTAGTTTTGGAAGCCGTTGTTGAAGCTGAAAACATCAAACCTTCTAAGGATGAAATTGATGCTGAAGTAAAAGACTTAGCTGGCCAATATAACATGGAAGAAAGCGCTGTTCGCGGTGCTTTAACTGATGACATGTTGTCACATGATATTGCCATTCGCCAAGCTGTTGATTTGATTGCGGACTCAGCAAAGCAAAATGCTAAAGCTGAAGACAAAAAAGAAGACAGCGAAGACTAATTAATCATTATTAGTTCAGTCACTAGAAGCCTTGAGGGATTACCCTTGAGGCTTTTAGTTTACACATGAGCCCATGTTTGTAAGTTTATAGGCAAATCATTTCGGATTTTCAAAACAGCGTGTTATAGTATTGGTCGAGGATAAACAAGGCCAGTGCTGGTTTTAGCCCTGGTTTTCTGTTATGATTAATCCATGTAAATACATCGATGAGGTGAGAATGAATGTTTGAAAATACCGAGACAAACGGCCCAGTTAACTGCTCGTTTTGTGGAAAGTCACAAGATCAAGTTAAAAAAATTGTCGCCGGCCCCGGCGTGTATATCTGTAATGAATGTATCGACTTATGTAAAGAAATTATCGATGAAGAGTTTAGTGAAGAACAAACCCATGAATTAACAGATATTCCAACACCTAAGGAAATTGTTGACGAATTAGACCAATATGTTATCGGTCAAAATGAAGCAAAACGGACTCTTTCAGTGGCTGTTTATAATCACTACAAGCGTGTTAAAGCGATGGAAGATAGCGATAAAGACTCTGATGGCCCTGAATTACAAAAGAGTAACATTAGTTTAGTTGGTCCAACTGGTTCTGGGAAGACTTTCTTAGCCCAAAGCTTGGCACGGATCTTGGATGTGCCATTTGCGATTGCGGATGCCACAACCTTAACTGAAGCAGGTTACGTTGGGGAAGATGTTGAAAACATCCTCTTGAAGCTTTTGCAAAATGCTGACTACGATGTGGAACGTGCTGAAAAAGGCATTATCTATATTGATGAAATTGATAAGATTGCTAAGAAGAGTGAAAATGTTTCCATTACTAGGGATGTTTCCGGTGAAGGGGTTCAACAAGCACTCTTGAAGATCCTAGAAGGCACGATTGCGAATGTGCCGCCTCAGGGTGGTCGTAAGCATCCACAACAAGAGTTCATTCAGATTGATACGACCAACATCTTATTTATCGTTGGTGGGGCTTTTGATGGCATTGAAGACATTGTTAAGCGCCGCTTGGGTGATAAGACAATCGGGTTCGGTAATGACACAGACGGCAAGAATGCCATCTTGGATGATACCAAGAGTATCATGCAACAAGTCGTTCCCGAAGATTTATTACAATTTGGGTTGATTCCAGAATTTATCGGTCGGTTACCAATCTTAACCGCCTTGGAACGCTTAACCGAAGACGATTTGGTCCGGATCTTAACGGAACCAAAGAACGCCTTAGTTAAACAATATCAACGGTTAATTGCGTTAGATGGTGCTGAGCTTGATTTCAAAGATGATGCCTTACGTGCAATTGCACGCGAAGCCTTAGCACGGAATACAGGTGCTCGTGGGTTGCGTTCAATTATTGAAGACACGATGCGTGACATCATGTTTGATATTCCAAGTCGTAAAGACGTGAAGAAGGTCATTATCAATAAAGCGACCGTTGAAGATCATTCAGAACTGCGATGGGCGTAAGCTTATCGTGGTCCTGAATGCGGTTAACCCCCGATTTCATCAATTAAACTAGACCAATCGTCGCGGATAATTGTGTTAGAATGGGTAAAGACTATTTGGTAGAGGAGTTTTTTTGATGGAAGTGCATAACGTAGAACTGGTCATGAGTGCCGTGGCGACCAGCCAATATCCCACCACCGGTTACCCAGAAGTGGCTTTATCCGGGCGTTCGAATGTTGGTAAGTCGTCTTTGATCAATGTGTTGATCAACCGCAATAGCTATGCGCGGACGTCAAGCCAGCCTGGTAAAACGCAAACGTTAAATTTTTACAAGGTTGAAGACCAGTTATATTTTGTCGACGTGCCAGGGTATGGCTACGCCAAAGTTTCGAAAAAAGATCGCGAAAAATTTGGTCAAATGATCGAAACTTATTTAACCAACCGCAGTACTTTACGTGGGGTTATCATCTTAGTTGATGCGCGTCACGCGCCTACTAAAGACGATGTGACCATGTATGAGTGGATGCATTACTATAAAATGCCATTACTCGTGGTTGCGACCAAGAGTGATAAGATTGCGCGTGGTAAGTGGAACAAACAAGAAAGTCTTATTAAGAAAACTTTGAATTTTCAGGCCGGTGATGACTTTATTCCGTTTTCAGCTAAAACTAAAGCGGGCAAGGATGCCATTTGGCAATGGATCGAAGCACATACAGTAGGGGGCAAGTAGCATTGGAATTTAATGACTATCAATCGTTGGCAAATCGGACGCTTTACGGGAATGAACAGGTTTTGACGAACTTATCGTTAGGTTTAGCCTCCGAAACCGGACAAGTTGTTGATTTGGTCAAGAAGTACACTTTCCACGGCGAGAGCTTGAATAAGGACCAATTAACCAAGCAAATGGGCGATGTTCTCTGGTACTTATCGCAAGTTGCTGAATGGGCTGATATTCCCTTTGATGAAGTTGCCCAACAAAATATTACTAAGTTAAATCATAAATATCCAAATGATAAAGCAGCAAAATAACCGTTTGGCCTGACATTGAGTCTGATGTTGGGCTTTTTTTTGGTCAGTTGATCTCGTATTCGACTAAATTATCGACGCTTTAAGTGGCAGTTTTGATGGTAGCGGTGATCAACTAATTTTTAGTAAGCACTTTAATTGCATTCTTTAGGCCGGTGCGATATATTTAGAGTGTTAAAAGAGTTGCACACAACTCAATTGTCATAATTGAAAGGGTGTTGAATGATGAAGATTAATATCAAAGATGACGCACAAGCTTATTTGGCAGACAAGATTCCAGCCGGGAGTCGGGTTATTTTGACGACTGATGATGGTTCCAATAAATACTCTAGCTTAGGTGGGAGTTGTGCGATTGGAAATAAGTTCCAATTGGTCATTTTAAAAGATGCTGATCCGACTTATACGATTCCGTTAGACAATAATGTCGACTACGATATGGCAACGGCACCGGCTGACGAAGATTTCTTAGGCCACGGACTCAACATTTCGCGGTGGCACAACGGCTTAGCCTTGAAAGATGATAGTGGCATGTTGGACGGGGCGTTATCTGTGGTTGATTGGCGGAATGTTACGCCAGAAACTGAAGCGGAACGTCGCGAAAAAATGACAACGATCGGCACTAAAATTTGCTAATTAAACACGAAATCACGCCTACCAATCCATGGTAAGCGTGATTTTTTTAATTACTTTTTTGCGTCTTTACTTTTAGGTTGGGCCGTTTTTCGTTTAGCGTGTTCGTCGATGGTTTCTTGGATGGCTTTAGTGCTCAGCTTATCCTTATCATCGGGGCCAATCGCAAACTTGTCGAATAGTTTATCTAAGTTATCTTGGCGTTGGACTTTTAAACTCATGCAATCATTCCTTTCAATTGTTCTTAATCATAGCAAATTTTTACGTGTTTGTCAGCAATCTGTCTTTTATACAGTATTAAGGGGTTATAGTGTGCATAAATGACTATTTTATGCATAAAATAAAGAAATTATCGAAAATACTTGCATAAATAATCATATACGTCTATACTTTGTTCTTGTAAAAAGAAAACAAGGAGAACGCTTATGAAGAAAAAATACGGGTTACTGCTAGCCATGCTAGTTGCAGTCTTGATGATGGTCGTGCCATTGAGTAATCAACACGCCCAAGCTGCAACGGATGACTCATTAGAAAAGATTCAGAAAAAGGGTGTCTTGGTGATGGGGACTTCACCAGACTATCCACCATATGAATTCCAAGCGACGGTCAACGGTAAGAGTGCGATTGTCGGGATGGATGTCAAAATTGGTCAGAAGGTCGCTAAGGACTTGGGTGTGAAGCTAAAAATCAAGTCAATGTCTTTCGACTCCTTATTGGTGGCGTTACAGACTGGGAAGGTCGATATGATCATTTCTGGGATGAACCCAACGCCAGCACGTCGAAAAAATGTGGCTTTCACCCATACGTATTATCAAGGCGGTTATGATATCGTCATTAATAAGACGGATACGGGTAAATATAAGAACAAAGATTCATTCAAAGGCGGAACTTTGGGTGCCCAAACTGGGTCAACACAATATAACGCTGCTAAGAAGCAAACGAAAAATACTAAAGTTAAAGGGATGACCTCTCAATCAGATTTAATTTTGGCACTCCAAAGCCATAAATTAGCTGGGGTTGCGATGGAAAAACCTTCCGCCGAAGCTTATGTGTCAAACAACAAACAATTAGCGGCGATTCCTTCTGATTTTAATATGAGCGCTTCTGCGACTAGTTCAGCAATTGCATTCCGTAAGGGCTCCACGAGCTTAGTCAATAAAGTTAATAAGACAGTTGATCAGATTAAAAAGGACAATTTAGTTAAAAAGGATTATTTGCCTGCTGCCGGGAAATATTTGAAGACAAACACGGTTAATACGTCAATGGGCCACTATTGGAAAGCCTTCTTAACCGGGATTGAATACACCTTGATCATTACCGTTTGTTCTGTCTTCTTCGGGTTCATTATTGGGATCGTCTTAGCGTTAGCACGGATGGCCAAAGGTGGCGTCTTAAAAACCGCTTTACGTTGGCTTGCAACGGCCTATGTTGAATTTATTCGTGGGACACCAATGATGGTTCAAGTCATGTTTGTTTACTTCGGTCTAGGCTTGTTTGTCAATTTACCAGCCTTAACTTCAGGGATCATTGCGATTTCTTTGAACTCTGGGGCATATGTGGCTGAATACATTCGTGGCGGGATCAACTCCGTGGACGATGGGCAAACAGAAGCGGCTCGTAGTTTAGGGATGTCTAACGGTGAAACGATGCGTTTTGTGGTCTTACCACAAGCCTTGAAGAACATCTGGCCATCATTAGGGAACGAATTTATTACCTTGATCAAGGATAGTTCGATTGTTTCCATTATTGGGGTCACTGAATTGATCTATCAAAGTAACATCGTGCGTTCTGACACCTATCGTGGGGTGGCACCAATCGTTGTCATCATGGTCTTATACTTCATCTTGACCTTTACCGCGTCACGGATCTTGAACTACTTCGAAAGGAAGATGCAACATGACTAAACCAGTAATCGAAGTTGAAGCCTTAGCGAAAAGCTTTGGGGACAACGAAGTTTTAAAAGATATTACCGAAAAGGTTGAACCAGGCCAAGTGATCGTTGTGGTCGGACCTTCTGGTGGGGGTAAAAGTACCTTCCTACGTTGCCTAAATTTATTGGAAACGCCGACGAGTGGTAAAGTTGCCTTTGAAGGTCAAGATTTAACGACGTTGGATACAAAGAGTGTCAATTCATTGCGTGAAAAAATGGGAATGGTCTTTCAAGGCTTTAATTTATTCCCGAATATGACGGTCTTGGAAAATATCAAATTAGCACCCATGAAGGTCAAAGGTACCGATGATGCCACGGCGACGAAGCGTGCTCATGAGTTGTTACAACGAGTCGGCTTAGATGACCATGCGGATGCTTTTCCAACCAGTTTATCTGGTGGGCAAGCGCAACGGGTCGCCATTGCGCGGGCCTTGGCTATGGACCCTAAGGTGATGTTATTCGATGAACCGACCTCGGCCTTAGATCCTGAAATGGTTGGCGAAGTCTTGAATGTCATGCAAGAGTTAGCCAAAGAAGGCATGACGATGGTCGTGGTTACCCATGAAATGGGCTTTGCTAAGTCAGTTGGGGACCGAATCTGGTTCATGGCGGATGGCTATATTCAAGAAAACAATACACCAGAGAATTTCTTTGCCCATCCAGAAACTGATCGCGCTAAGGATTTCTTATCCAAAATATTAATGTAATTACTAACACGGTAAAATCCGAAACGGGTTTACCGTGTTTTTTTCGGCAACGCGTTTTTTTGAAATGAGGTCAGTTATGGTGAGTTTTGGGTGAGTGCGGCAGCAACGCCTAAGAAAAATGGCTGGATATAGTAACGGCTGGGCGGATTGCTTGTCCCGGCGGCGTCCCGGCGGTATACTAATAACGCTGAATTAAAGTAAGGAGGGCGTTAGATGGCTTCGGCTCATATTGAACATAAACTTTCGCTATTACCGGGATTACCTGGCTGTTATTTAATGAAAAATTTAAATAGCCAGATCATTTATGTTGGGAAAGCGAAGAACTTAAAAAATCGTGTGCGGTCATACTTTAAGAGTAGCCACACTGGGAAAACGGCCCGCTTGGTCTCAGAAATTGCTGATTTCGAATTCATCGTGACTTCGACCGACAAAGAAGCCTTTTTGTTGGAAATCACGCTGATTCAAAAGCATCAACCTTATTTCAATATTAAACTGAAAAAAGGGACGGGTTATCCGTATATTAAGATTACCAACGAACGTGATCCACAGATCTTAATCGTCAGTGATGTTCGTAAAGATGGTGGCTATTATTTTGGCCCTTATCCGAACGTGTATGCGGCCCAAGAAACGGTTAACTTCATTCAAAAAGTTTATCCGCTCCGCCGTTGTAACGGCTTTCAAAAGCGGCCATGTCTGTACTATCATATGGGTCAATGCTTAGGCGCCTGTTTTAAAACGGTTCCGGTTGCCGAATACGAAGCACAGATTAAACGGATCAAATCGTTCTTGAATGGCCATGTAGAGACCGTTAAAAAGCAATTAACTCAACAGATGACCAAGGCTGCAGCTGAGTTGGAATTTGAACGGGCGGCTGAGCTACGGGATCAATTAACCTATATTGAGATGACCGTTGAAAAGCAGAAGATCATTTCAAACGACAACACGCCACGCGATCTGTTCAACTTTTATTTGGATAAAGGCTGGTTGTCGATCCAAGTCTTCTTCATTCGGCAAGCACGGTTAATGAAGCGTGAAAAGCGCTTGTTCCCGATTGTTTCCACTGCGCCGGAAGAAATGACTAGTTTCATCTTGCAATTTTATAATCGAAAAAATAACGTCTTACCACGTGAAGTGTTAGTGCCGGCTGGATTGGATAAGGAAGTGCTCAGTGACATCTTAGGCATTCCAGTACGGACGCCACAACGTGGTCAAAAGCGCGAACTGCTCGATTTAGCTGAGAAAAATGCGCGTATCGTTTTAGAAGAGAAGTTTCGACTCCTTGAGATGGATGAGCAGAAGACAACCGGGGCCATGAAAGAAATTACGGATGCCTTGGGGTTGCCACCGGGTCATAAGATCGAAGCCTTTGACCACTCGCATATTCAAGGTTCCGATTTAGTTTCTGCGATGGTCGTCTTCACGGATGGTCAGCCCAATAAAAAACTTTATCGCAAATATAAATTACGGACAGTTGATCATGCCGACGAAGCGGCGTCAACACGTGAAGTTATTCGTCGTCGGTATACACGATTGCTTAAAGAACACGCAGCTTTGCCTGATTTGATTTTAATGGATGGCGGGGACATTCAATTGGATGCGGCCAAAGACGTCTTAGAAAACGAGTTAGGCCTAAATACGCCGGTCGCCGCGATGGTCAAAAATGATCATCATAAGACTGCTGACTTGTTGGCGTCTGCGGGGGATGCCCATTTGAACTTAGATCCAAAGAGTCAGGGTTTTTACCTTCTGCAACGAATTCAAGATGAAGTCCATCGGTTTGCGATTACCTTCCATCGACAAGTTCATACGAAGCATTCATTGAGTTCACGCTTAGACGAGATTCCGGGTGTTGGACCCAAGACGCGGAATAAATTATTACGTCAGTTCGGGTCGATGACGAAGATTGCGGCGGCACCAGTTGAAGAGATCCAAAAACTAGGGATTTCTTCAACGGTCGCTCAAACTGTCAAGTTTTCACTTGCTGGCGGTGGCGTGACGCCAAAACATTATCAAAAGGGTGCGACCTAATAAAAAAGCAACTGCAATCATCGAAGATTGCGGTTGTTTTTTTATTAGCGGACATCGCCAGACCACTTTAAGTTGCCGTGGAGGTTTTTAGTTTTTAAGATAAATTGCTTCAAATGCACTGAATCAGGCATCTTTTCCCAAGCGGTGATTGCGGGCGTTATTTTGACCGGCGTTCCGCGGAACATAGCGATATTGGCTTCACCCATGCCGGTCGCGAGCGTTTTGATCTTTTTAGTCGAATAATGATTTTCGTCTTGATCCTCGTACAAAGAACTTAAAGCGGCGTTGTAACCTGAAGCATATAAGACATCGTGGTCATACTTTTGATAGGCTTTGACTGCCTTAGTTCCTTGATGTTGCTGAATATAGGTGCTGACGTCGAGGGGTGTCGCGTGATATTGCGCTTGGCCGGTGTGTTGATCGATTTTGAGGGTACCATAATAATGTTGGCCCATAATCAAGGCACCACTGGCAATATCGGTGATCTCTTGGCCATTGATCATTTTATGCTTGATACTTTGGGCATGAATATGGCCGGTTAGGGTCAATTTGACATTGGCCTTGCTGAATACCTCACGAACTTGGTCGGCATAACCAATCGTATAACCTTGACTGATCATGGTGTGGTTCATGATGTTATGATGCAACACCGGAATGAGGGTGGCATGCTGTTTCTTGGCTTCACGGCCAACTTTAGCGACCCAATCCAGCGTCCCGTCAGGCAAACCACCACCAACTGTCGAACTGCCTTGTTGATAGTTACTCTTGTAGATTGCGGAGTTCAGCATTAGGAACCAAGTTTTTTTACTGGGTTTGACGAGGTAGCTCAGGGAATGACTATCGTGATCTACTGCGGCATCATAACCAGCCTTGGCGTAGATCTGCTTAAATTGAGCCGCGTCAATGGCTTCCGCTTCGTATTGTTTCTTACCCTTAAAGCGCCGAGTTATCGGATTATTCAAATCATGATTACCCGGGACGACGTAAACGCGGATACCTTGTTTAGTCAGGCGCTTTAGCTGTTTAGCCACATACTCGTGGCTCGCTTTTTCACCATTATTGGTAATATCGCCGCTCATGATTACGATATCTGGCTTGGTGGCGAGGGCTTTGGCAATGAAAGCTTTAAAAATCGTTGCACTGTATTTCAAGTCCGCACCGGCGTCATTGCCAGCGTATGTGTCGAAGGCTTCGCCGTTATCATGAAGACTAGGGGCAATAACATGGTCGTCGCTGATGACCATGGCAGTCAGATTGCGGCCCTTGACTTGAGCTAGGCCCGTATTTCCTGAGCGGTGGCAACCGGTTAACAACAGGGCACTACCAAGTAATACCGTTAACGTGAGTACTCGTAAATGGAATTTCAAAAAAATCGTCTCGTTTCAATAAATAAATTAATAATTCCATTATACCCGTAACATTGCAGGGTTGGATAGTTATTTGTCCAAAAAAACTGGCTGTCGGCTGACAGTCAGTTTTTATAAGATTAAGCTTCAGTTTTAGCAGGTTTCCAAACGCCTAAGATCACGCCGGCGATAACGGCCCCAATGACCGTCGCGCCAATGTAACCCCAGATATTGGTTGCCAGTAGTGCCACCCATAAACCACCATGAGGGGCAGGGACAGAAACGTTCCATAATTGTGTTAATCCACCAGCGATAGCGGCCCCGATGACACCAGATCCAATCACATGTAACGGATCAGCAGTAGCAAATGGAATGGCACCTTCAGTGATGAATGAGATCCCTAAGATCCAGTTTGAAATCCCAGCTTTACGTTCATCATCGGTAAACTTCTTTGGCCAGAAGGCAGTCGCGATGGCAGTAGCCAATGGTGGCACCATCCCACCAGCCATGACGGCGGCCATTAAGTTCCCATCTTGTGTGGCGGTAAAAGCTCCCGTGGCGAAGACGTAAGCAGCCTTGTTGAAAGGACCACCCATATCAATAGACATCATCCCACCAAGGACGACCCCTAAGATCACCGCATTACCCGTACCCATTGAGTTCAAGAAGTGGGTGATCCATTGGTTAATGACTGAGAAAATTGGGTTAATGATGAAGAACATGAGAGCAGCGACGATTAATAGTCCCAAGATTGGGAAAATTAACATCGGCTTCATTCCTTCAAGCGATTGTGGCATGTGTTTCGTCCATTTCTTCATCCAAACAGTAACGTAACCGGCTAAGAAACCAGCTGCAATCCCACCTAAGAAACCGGCAGGACTCTTAGCGTTTGCAGAAAGAGAGGCGACATAGACGCCACCATAGGCACCGGTATAAACGGTGGCCATGAAACCACCAACGAACCCAGGCATCAATGCAGGCCGATCACCAATTGATTCGGCGATATAACCGGCTAAGACGGGTACCATGAAGGCGAAGGCCATATTCCCGGCTTGATTGAAGAAGGTAAAGGCTAAACTCTTATCGCCAACGAATTGTTCGATAACGAAGGAGAGGGCCATTAAGATCCCACCACCAACCACGAATGGTAGCATGTGTGAAATCCCGTTCATTAGGTCTTTATAGATTTCACTCCAAACGCCGCCGTTAGCGTTGCCAGCGTCATCAGTGTCTGCTTCGCCACCGTTAGCGTCGTGGTAGACTGGGGCTTTGCCATCGAGGACTTCATTGATTAATTCCTCGGACTTATTAATCCCATCCGTGACGGGGCGGTTAACCAATGGCTTACCGTCAAACCGGGCCATTTTAACTTTTTTATCCGCAGCAATGACGACCCCTTTGGCACGGGAAATTTCGTCGGCCGTCAATAAATGTTTGACCCCTTCGGAACCGTTTGTTTCAATTTTAATATCAACATTCATCGCTTCGGCTTGTTTGATCAATGCAGCTTCGGCCATGTAGGTGTGCGCAATCCCATTAGGACAGGCAGTGACCCCAACGATATAAGGGCGTTGTTCGTCAGCGGAGGCACTGGAAGCATCGGCTGACTTTCTAGCTTTCGCCGCGGCATCTTTAGCTTCTTTTAATTCTTTAGCAGCTTGGGCATCACCGAAAAGTTGTTGTACTTCTTCAGGCGTGGTTGCTTTTTTCAGTTTACCAACTAACTTTGGGTCAATTAGTAAACTGGAAAGGGCAGCTAAGGCAGCCAAATGGGTGTTATTAGCCCCTTCAGGCGCCGCAATCATGAAAAACAAATGGACGGGTTGACCATCTAAAGCGTTAAAGTCAACACCGGCTTCACTTTTAGCAAATAAAACGGTGGCACGTTGGACGGCTTTATCTTTAGCATGTGGCATCGCAATGCCATCGCCAATGCCAGTCGTTGATTCGGCTTCTCGTTTGATGATGTCCTGTTTGTAAAGGGCTTCGTCATTGATGACCCCTTGTTCGGCATATTTATGAACTAACTCATCAATTGCTTCATCCTTGGTCGTGGCGTGCATGTTCATAATCATGACGTCTTTTAGTAATAGTTCGCGGATATCCATGTGTGTGACAGTCCTTTCTAATGCAACGACTCAGTAACAGATTTAATTTGAATTAAGGGTAAAATTTCGTTGATCTTAGCTCGGGTGGCAATATCTTCTGAAAACGCGGTGGCGGAACCACATGCTAAGCCATACCGGAAACTTTCAACGGCATCGTGAGTCTTAGCAAAAGTCCCCACGAACCCACCAATCATTGAATCACCGGCGCCAACGGAATTGATCACGTGGCCTTTAGGTGCTGGGCTGAAGTAAACCTGGTCTGGGGTGATCAGCAAGCCACCGTCACCAGCCATGGAGATCAGCACGTGTTGAGCGCCTTCAGCGAGCATCCGTTGACCAGCGGCGATGATATCGGCTTGGTTCTTGAATGTGGTTTGGTAGTAATCAGCTAATTCATGATTATTTGGTTTAACCACTAATGGGTTACTTGGCAAAGTCTTTTTCAGCGCTTCACCGGTCGTATCGATCACGAAGTCAGCACCAGCAGCCTTTACTTTTTGAATAATATCGTAATAGAACGTATCTGGTAGGCTAGGAGCCAAGCTGCCTGACATGACTACCACGTCATCCTCAGTCAAATGAGCCAATTCTTGATAAAACGCGTCAATTTCCAGTGTGGTGATATCAGGACCGGCACCGTTCAATTCCGTTTCTTCATCGGCGTGAATCTTGACGTTAATCCGGGTGTCATCCGCAATCTTGGTGAAATGACATTCAAGGCCTTTAGCTTTTAAGGCGGCACTGATAAAGGTGCCGGTAAAACCGCCCATGAAACCGAGGGCCCGGTTTGGTTGGTCAAGCTCATTCAAAATTTGCGAAACGTTAATGCCTTTGCCACCAGGTAATTTGGCGGTGTGGGCAAGTCGGTTAACACTGCCGAGTGTCATATGTGGCAGTTGAACCACGTAATCAATCGAAGGATTGACAGTAATGGTATAAATCATGAAGTTACCTCCTGGATAGTAGTTAATGGTTGATATTGTTCGGCCAAAGTTGGCGTTAATTGATCCGTAATGATCGTCGCACTAGCGAGATCACCGACCCGCGCAAAGGAAACATGGTCGAACTTGGTGTTGTCAACCAGAATGAAAGCTTCTTCACTCTGGGCGATGGCCGTTTTCTTAACGATGGCTTCATCGGGATCGGGGGTCGTCAGCCCAAATTTAGGGTGAACGCCGTTGATTCCCAGAAAGACTTTATTGAACCGGTATTCTTGTAACGACTTAACCGCTTCCGGGCCAATGACGGCTTTGGTGATCCCTTTGAGGTTACCACCAAGCAAATAGGTCTTGATGCCCATGTCGGCTAATGCCGAGGCATGGACGACCCCGTTCGTCACAACGCGCAAGTTGTAGCTTGGATTCAAATGATGAATCATGGCGAGCGTCGAGGTTCCGGCGTCCAAATAAATCACATCATCGATCTGAATATTTGCCACCGCTTGTTGGGCGATACGGTCTTTAGCGTCCACATTACGTGAGACTTTATCGTTCATGGCCGGTTCTTCTTGGAGCGAGTTCATATATTTGGCGCCCCCATGGACGCGTAATAAGTCACCCTGTTCTTCCAGTTGTTGCAGATCCCGGCGTGCCGTGGACTCGGAACAATTGGTTTTTGAACAAATGTCCTTGATTTTAATAATGCCTTTGAAACGGATCGTATTTAAAATGTATTGTTGACGTTCTTCTGTAAGCACTTTCAAATCCCTCCGAAGATTAATATACACGCTCATCAATCAAAATACAACAAAAACCTTCAAAAAACGTCAAAATAGTTCAAAATCAGTCATCAAACAGTCAATAACCACGTTGTGGGACTATTTAATGACGTTATGCCGCGTTTAAAATGATTTTCGGCGTGAATTTTATGCGCGCTAGGTGTCAAAAATGATCGAATGCCTGACGGGAATGACCGAAAATGAAGCAACCGTCATCAATCGTGATCATGAAGTGTTCTGGTTTTCGGGTTAAAATGGGTTGAGGCCGTCAGCACCAATCAGACGTCGTTGCTGACTACTGACGCGGATACTTTGACGGCGGCCGTGAACATTTGTATACTAGGTCAGGTATCTAATTTCGCACGGAGTCATTTCGTAGATAAATAATATAGAAGAAACAGGAGAAAAAAATGTTTGTAGATCAAGTTAAGGTAGATGTTAAAGCCGGTAATGGTGGCAACGGGATGGTGGCGTTCCGACGTGAAAAATTCGTCCCTAACGGTGGCCCTGCTGGTGGCGATGGTGGTCGCGGTGGTAGTGTGATCGTGCAAGCGGATGAAGGTTTGCGGACGTTGATGGATTTCCGCTACACACGCAAATTTAAAGCCGATAATGGCGGCAATGGGATGATCAAGCAAATGACTGGTCGTTCCGCGAGCAATACAATCATCAAAGTGCCCCTTGGGACGGTCGTGACCGATTTTGATACGGGTAAAATCATTGGCGATATCGTGACGAAAGATCAGAAGTTAGTCATCGCCAAGGGTGGCCGCGGTGGTCGTGGCAATATTCACTTTGCCAGTCCTAAGAATCCGGCACCAGAAATCGCTGAAAACGGTGAACCTGGTGATGAACTGACTATTCGGATGGAACTCAAGGTCTTGGCGGATGTTGGTTTAGTTGGTTTTCCATCAGTTGGTAAATCCACGTTACTCTCCGTGGTCACGAGTGCTAAGCCTAAGATTGCGGCTTATCACTTTACGACCTTGGTGCCTAATCTGGGGATGGTCCGATTAGATGATGGACGTGACTTTGTCATGGCTGATTTGCCCGGTCTGATTGAAGGCGCGGCGAATGGTGTTGGCTTAGGGATTCGTTTCTTGCGTCATATTGAACGGACACGAGTGATCTTACATTTAATCGACATGAGTGGTGTTGAAGAAAACGACCCATTTGAAGATTACTTGAAGATTAATCATGAGTTGACGAGTTACGATCCAGATCTGTTGAAACGGCCCCAAATTGTGGTAGCCACGAAGATGGACATGCCTGATGCCGCAGCTAATTTAGCAAAGTTTGAAGCTAAATTAAAGACAGATCAGACCTTACCAACGGTACCAGCCATTTATCCAATCTCGTCGATCACGCAACAAGGAATCAAAGCCTTGCTTGCACAAACGGCAGACTTATTGGATACGACGCCACAATTCCCAGTGAAGGGTGTTGATGACGTTGAACATCGTGATTACACCGCTGAACCAACTCAAGACTTTACGGTCGATAATCCAGAACCAGGATTGTTTGTCTTGTCTGGTGAAAAGTTGGAACGGTTATTCAAGATGACCAACTTGGAACACGAAGAAAGTGTCATGCGTTTTGCCCGTCAATTACGAGGGATGGGGATCGATGATGCGTTACGTGCGGCCGGTGCCAAGAACGACGATACGATTCAAATCTTAGATTATCAATTCCAATTCATGGATTAAGTTGTTTCAAAAAGATTCCGTTCACAGCGTGTGAGCGGAATCTTTTTAGTGTCTATTAGCCTAGTAAAAGTTGCCCATCACTGAGCCGGTAGCCAAATAATGGTTCCACGCCAGTTGCCGTTAACACGTATAACCCGGTCGGCGAACTGATTTGACGAGTGCGTGCCGAGAATTGATCTAAAGTCATCGGTTTTGCGGCTTTTTTTTGCGTGAGCACGAGCTGGTGATCGGTTAAATTAAGAGATTGGATGGGGGAGCGTTGTTGGTCGTGTTCCCAAAATAAAGGTAACTGGCGATCCAAGTCGGCAGTCGATAAATTAAAATCAATGAGACGCATTTTGCATCCCTCCTGATATTTCGTTATATTATCACTGCGTGCAATGATACAATAGTATGAAAGCAAAAACAAAGACTAATCGTTGTTAATTATCATTATCTTCGGTAAAATAATTAGCAGACTGTACAGATAAGGACGAACGCAACCATGCAATTAGAATTTTTAGGTACCGGTGCCGGTTCACCGGGAAAATTTCGTAATGTCACCAGCACGGCATTACGGTTATTAGATGAACGCAATGAGGTCTGGCTCTTTGATGTTGGCGAAGGGACGCAACACCAAATTTTAAGAACGACTTTAAAACCGCGCAAGATCACAAAAATTTTTATTACCCATCTCCATGGGGACCACATTTTTGGCTTGCCCGGTTTTTTGAGTTCACGATCTTTTCAGGGCGGCGATGAACCGTTAACAATTTATGGTCCCGCTGGTGTGAAAGACTTTGTGAAGACGTCCTTACGCGTTTCGGGGACTCGGTTATCTTATCCATTACACTTCGAGGAACTCGGTACGGATGGTGTGATTTTTGAAGATGCGACTTTTAAAGTGTCATTTCAACATCTTGAACATCGGATTGAATGTGTGGGTTACCGTGTTGAAGAAGCGGCGCATCCAGGTGAACTGCAAGCCGATAAATTAAAAGCCATGCAGATTCCTAGTGGCCCCCTCTATGGTCGGCTCAAAGCAGGCGAAACGGTGACGCTGCCAGATGGTCGGACCATCAATGGTCAAGACTTTATTGCGGCACCACAGCCGGGGCGCATTGTGACGATTTTGGGTGATACGCGTCAGACGCCCAATGCCGTTAGTTTAGCCTATCACGCCAATGTCTTGGTACATGAGAGTACCTTCGGCAAAGATGAAGGTAAATTGGCACACAATTACTATCATTCAACGAGTACGCAAGCGGCCCAAGTAGCCAAACAGGCCGGTGTGAAGCAGTTGTTACTGACACACATCTCGGCACGTTATACGGGCAAGTTGGCGAAAGAGTTACAAAAACAAGCGCAAACGATTTTTAAAAATACGAAAGTGGTTCGCGATTTTGATTTGATTGATATTCCATTAACACAGAAAGCTTAGGTGATTAAATGGGTGATTTAACCGAAAAAACGGTCTTGGTGACGGGGGCGTCGAGTGGCTTGGGAGCCCAGATTGCCTTGGCAGTTGCGGCAAAAGGTGCCAACGTCGTTTTAGCGGCAAGGCGACAGGATCGTTTGACTAAAGTGGCTGATCAGTGTCGAATTCTGTCACAAGCACAGGCCGTGGCGATCCAATGTGATCTGGAGCAAGTTAATGAAATCGATCAGTTATTTACACAGATTGATCGATTATTTGGCCGGCTGGATCTAGTGATCAATGCTGCTGGTTTTGGCTATCTAGTGCCAGCCGTTGAGATGGATTATGCAACGACGGCAAGAATGTTACGGGTGAACAGCTTGGGCGTCATGTTAGTGAGCCAACTCGCAGCCCAGCGGATGTTGCGACAATCAGCCGGTGAAATCGTGAACGTGGCTTCGATTGCGGGTAAGATTGCGACGCCTAAGTCAGCGGTTTATGCGGCAAGCAAGGCGGCGTTGATTGCTTATGATAATGCCCTGCGGCTGGAATTGAAACCAGCTGGAATTAATGTGATGACCGTCAATCCTGGCCCAATTGAAACAGATTTCTTCAAAACGGCGGATCCAACGGGACAATATTTAGATTCAGTCGCTTGGTTGGCGTTAAATCCGGTTAAATTTGCGGCCTTAATTGTGAGTAAACTAGGTCGTCATCAACGCGAGTTAAATCGACCACGGTTGATGGCGGCTGCTAATCTTGGTTACCAGTTAGCCCCCAAGTTAGGGGATTGGTTAGCTGGGACCGTATTTAATTTTAAATAAAAGGGGGCCGTTGAAATGAAAAATCAATGGCGGTTAGTGAGTGCGTTAGTAATTGTATTAGTGATCATCGTTTTTGCCATTTTAAATGTTGAACCGGTGGAGGTCAATTTTGGTTTTGCTCAGGTGCAGTGGCCTTTAATCTTAGTGATTGTGATCACGTTGATCTTAGGCGTGGCGATTGCTGTTTTGATGGCGACGTTCAATTCGGTAAAAACGGCTAATAATCACAAGGCTGAACAAGCAGCTGCTCAAGAAAAAATCGCCAAATTAACGGCGGAAAATAAGAGCTTAACGTTACGTTTGAACAACAAAGGCAAGCAAACGCGGGGCAAGGCCGTTGAACAGCCTAAGCCTGCAACGAAATAAGCGTGACTTTTAAGGAAGGAAGGATGCCATGTTAGCGGCCAAAAAGAACTGGCTGACACGACCGACCAGTGAAAACTTGACGGCGGATGCGACGACGTTGGCAACAGCGTTGTCTGTACCAGAATTGGTAGCAAAATTATTAATTGAACGTGGTCTCACCACGACCGCGCAGGCGGAAGCCTTTTTGCATGCTGACCAGCAACCGCTTAATGATCCACTGGCAATGCACGATATGGCGCGTGCCGTTGATCGCATTCAGGAAGCGGTTGTGGCAGGCGATCAGATTACGGTTTATGGGGACTATGATGCGGATGGTTTAACCAGTACTTCGATCATGTTTGAAACTTTAGACCAAATTGGGGCGCAGGTTAATTATTATATTCCCGATCGTTTTAAGGATGGCTACGGTCCAAACCAGGCGGCATTTGATCGATTAATTGCAGCCGGCACCAAATTATTTGTGACGGTCGACAATGGGGTCGCTGGTAATGCGGTCATTGATGCCGTTCAAGCACAAGGTATTGATGTGATCGTGACGGATCATCATGAAATGCCGACTGTTTTACCTAAAGCTTATGCCATTGTGCATCCACGTCATCCAGAGAGCCAATATCCATTTGGCGACTTATCGGGTGCCGGGGTGGCTTTTAAGGTTGCGACAGCTTTGTTAGAAGAAGTTCCAGAAGAGTTGTTGGATTTGGCAGCCATTGGGACGGTGGCCGATTTGGTCAGCCTGACTGGTGAAAATCGGACGATCGTGACGTTGGGCTTGAAAGTCTTACGCCAGACCGCTCGTCCAGGGTTAGCCGCGTTAATCAAAGCAGCTGGCTTGGACGCAGATAAATTAGATGAAACCAGTATTGGCTTTGGCATTGCACCACGTTTGAATGCGCTCGGTAGGCTTCAATCAGCACAAAGTGGCGTTGAATTATTAACGACTTTTGATGATGACCGCGCGACTGATTTGGCGACTCAGGTCAATCAATTAAATGAAAAACGGCAAGGCTTAGTCCGGGACATTGCGACAACGGCCTTGCAACAAGCTGAAACTGCCGAAAATCAGCAACGTCAAACCTTAGTGATTACGGGTCATGATTGGCACGAAGGTGTGCTCGGTATCGTGGCGAGTCGAATCGTTGAAAGTACTGGTAAACCGACATTAGTCTTGAACGAAGATTCGGATGGACGCCTAAAAGGTAGTGGTCGTAGTGTGACTGCCTATAATCTGTTTGCAGCGATTGATCCGATTCGTGATGATCTCGTCGCCTTTGGCGGTCATCACATGGCGGTTGGTTTGACCGTGATGGCCGATCAACTTGCTACCTTGAAACACGCCTTAGAAGCCGCTGCTGATCAGCAACAATTGGCTGATAATGCCCAACCAACGTTGACGTTGGACGGTAAGTTGGCCATTAAAGATGCCAACTTGAAAACGTTGGCTGCGATTCAGCAATTAGCCCCGTTTGGAACGGATAATCCGGCACCATTATTTGAACTCAACCCAACAACTGTCCCACAAGTGCGGGCGATTGGTAGTGATCAGCAACATTTGAAGCTACAGTTGAGTGATGGTCAGAATAAGTTGGATGCAATTGCCTTTTCAATGGGTGCCGCGGCACCAGCGATTCAAGCTAGTCCCGCTGACTTAGCCGTTGTGGGTGAATTAAGTTCGAATACTTGGCAAGGACAAACGAAGCCACAGATTATGGTGAAGGATCTTGCCGTTACCGGCACACAAGTGATTGATGCGCGGACGCAACATTTGACGGCACAACAATTTCAAACACCTGGGATCTATTTGTTCTTCCATCAAAATCTCTTAAAACGGTTGACGGATTTTATGGGACCTCAGGCGCGAGCAGTGTTAGTTTCGGATCAAATGACTGATTTAAGTACGATCAAAGCTGATGAACCAGTCTTTATCGTTGATTGTCCAGATACGTTAGCTGACTTTACAGCGGTTTTAGCGGCCTTACCATTGAATCAGTTGACCTTGTATTTGTATCGCCGCGATTCGGTCTATTTGACTGGTATGCCCAGCCGCGAGCAATTTGCGAAATTGTTTAAATTTACTGTTGCACATCATGATGTGGACATTCATCATCAACTTTCATTAGTTGCTGGTCACTTACATTTAGACCGGAATCTACTTATTTTCATGATACAGGTGTTTTTTGAGGTCGGATTTGTTAAAATAAATGATGGTGTCATGAATGGCGTTTCGAATCCGCCGAAAGCGGATCTCCATCACGCCCCAAGTTATCAGCTACGCGAGCAAGAACTCGTGGCTGAAGAAACGCTTTTGTATAGTAAGTCTGCAGCGCTTCAAATCTGGGTCAAAGACCAAGCTGCAGTGAAGAATTAAAGGAGCTGTTAATAAGCAATGGCATTAGATTTAACAAAATATATTGCTAGTATTCCGGATTATCCAGAACCTGGCATTATCTTTCGGGATATTTCACCATTAATGGCCGACGGGGAAGCTTACCGTGAAGCCACTGATCAAATCGTGCAGTTTGCACGCGATAAGCATGTCGACATGATTGTCGGTCCGGAAGCCCGCGGTTTTATCGTTGGTTGTCCGGTAGCCTACGAATTGGGAGTTGGGTTTGCACCAGCTCGTAAGAAGGGTAAGTTGCCACGGGCGACCGTCAAAGCCACTTATGACTTGGAATATGGTCAATCAGCCCTTTATTTACACAAAGATGCGATTAAACCTGGTCAAAATGTGCTCGTCACAGATGACTTGCTCGCGACCGGTGGGACAATTTCAGCGACAATTCAGTTAGTTGAAGAACTCGGTGGAATTGTTGTCGGGACGGCCTTCTTAGTTGAGTTAAAAGACTTACATGGTAGTGACAAATTAAAAGGTTACGATAAATTGAGTTTAATGGAATTCTAAAAAAAAAGTGAGCCAAAATCGAATCAAGATTTTGGCTCACTTTTTATAGGTCGATTTATTGTGCTCGTACACACTGTTGTGCTACCATTTAACACAACAAGGACAGGCGAAAGTGGTGAGAAGAAATGGCAAATACACAGTTGAGTGATGCAACCCATATCATGGCCTATGTGGCTTTGCATCCGCATGAACAATTGAAAAGCGAACAGATTGCGGCTAGTTTGAATACTGATCCAACGATGGTTCGGCGATTGATGAGCAAGTTACGGAAGGCTGGGCTACTAGAATCCACACGTGGTATTGCCCGTCCAAAGTTAGCCTGTGATCCGGCTAAAATTAATTTACGACTGATTTACTTGGCGGTTAGCTCACATCGTGACTTCTTAACTGTCGATCGTGACACCTCGCAGGATTGCCCAGTTGGCAGCGTCATGCCGAGGGTGATGACCAATTATTATCAGGAAATTCAGAATAGTGCTGAAGGACGCATGGCCCGAATCACGTTACAAGATGTGATGAATGATATTGAGAATGCGCAATAAATTTGGGTGATAGCACGTAATTGTTGACAGGTTTTAAAGGTTGATTTAGGCTTTAGTTGTGCTTGAAAACAACACATCAATGCAGGAGGTTATCAATCTATGACAAAAATGACAGCTGGCCAAGCCTTGGCCAAAGTATTGGAACGTTGGGACATTGATCATCTCTACGGGATTACCGCAGATTCGATTAATAATACGGTCGATGGCTTATATCAAGAGCGAAAGCAACTTAACTACATTCAAGTGCGTCACGAAGAAGTGGGAGCATTGGCCGCAGCGGCTGATGCCAAATTAACAGGTAAGATTGGGGTTAGTTTTGGTTCTGCTGGGCCCGGAGCAGTTCATTTATTGAATGGCTTGTATGATGCAAAGATGGACCACGTCCCGGTACTGGCGTTAGTTGGACAATCGGCGACGGGTATTATGAATACGAACTTTTTCCAAGAAATGAATCAAGATCCGGTCTTTGCGGATGTGGCAGAATTTCATAAACAAGTCACTAATGCTGACCAGATTCCTTATGTTGTTGATGAAGCGATTCGGTCGGCATATGCCAGCCGTTCTGTTTCAGTTGTCATTTTGCCAGATGATTTATCTGGTCAAACCATTGACTTTGATGGTTTTAAGACGGCACCGTTAGCGGTAGTGCCACAAAAGCCAACTTTGGATGAAGCGGCCGTAGAAGCTGTTGCGACGGAATTGAAAACGGCCAAGCACCCAATTATGTGGGTCGGTCAAGGCGCGCGCAAAGCACAGGCGGCGGTTGTGAAAGTGGCCGAACAATTCAACCTACCGACATTGAGTACGGCACCGGCGACGGGGGTGATGCCAACTGATCATCCTTTGTTTATGGGGTCACGTGGTCGCTTGGGGACCAAAGCGGCTTTTGAAGTGTCACAAGCGGCTGATTTAGTACTTTTTGTAGGGACCAACTATCCATTTGCACGCTTTTTGCCTGGCAATATTAAATTTATTCAGGTCAATAATAATTTGGCTGATCTAGGCAAGCAACGCGATGCTGATACAACGATTTTGGCAGATGCCGCTGACTTTTTGACACGCTTAGCCGCGACCGGCGTGACACGTGACGCCACACCATTTGTTAGAGCAGCGAAGCAAGATAAGCTTAATTGGTTAACTTGGCTTGGCAACTTGGCAGCAGATGATCACGATGGTCTGGCCGCTGAAGGTGTTATGGCGGCAATCAAAGCTGCAGCAACCTCGGATGCGGTCTTTGGCTTAGATGTTGGAAATAATACCGAATGGTCAATTCGACAATTACCATTTGACCACGCCCAACGATTTGCAATGTCTGCTTGGTACGGGACGATGGGTTTTGGTTTGCCAGCAGGTTTGGCCGGTAAATTAAGTTATCCGGATAAGCAAGTTTGGAGTATCTCCGGTGATGGTGGTTTTGCCATGGTCATGCCAGATTTGCTGACTGAAGTGAAATATCAGTTGCCAGTAATCAACGTTGTTTTGGAAAATAAAGCGTTGGGATATATTGGTCATGAAAAGATTACCGCTGGTCAAGCGCCATATGGTATCGACTTGGTTGGTGCTGACTGGGCTGGTATGGCGGATAATATGGGCGGTATCGGCTTCAAGGTGACTAATTTGGCTGAGTTGAAGACGGCTATGACTAAGATTGAAGCCTTGCAAGCTGCTGGAAATACTAAGCCAATTGTTTTAGATGCGAAAATTAAAAATGTTGATCCGATTGATACGAGTTTTGTGCCAGTTGATCCTGATCAGTTTGACGCCAAGACCATTGCTACTTATCGGAAACAATATGCGGTGGATGAAGCGACGCAACCAGCGTTCTCAACATTATTAAAACAATTTGAAAATTAAATTAGCATGATTAATGCTGGGTTTGAAGTCCACAATACTTCAAACCCAGCATTTTTTTATTGCAATTGCCTAACTGACATGATAGTGTACTAGTTGAAATAGAACACGTCATACACACGTTGAAATGAGGTGGCAAGATGGCATTTGCGACAACCGGTGCGCCATATTATGAACAATTATTGATGCAGATTAAACAACAAATTGTCGACGGGAGTTTACAGCCGGGCGATAAGTTGCCGTCGATTCGGGCGATGGCAACAGAAATGCATTTAAATCCGAATACTGTCAGCAAAACTTATCAGTTATTAGAAAATCAACAGGCGGTCTATACCGTAAAAGGACGGGGAACTTTCGTGAATACACCAACCAAAACGATGATTAATCCGCTGGCGGTAGCGGAGATGAAGACAAAATTAGCCACAATTTTAACGGAAGCACAATTCTTGGGCATCACCGAGCAACAAATTCAGGCTTTAGTTGCGAGCGCCTATCAAACAGGGGGAACAGTCGATGAGCATCAAAGTTAAAGGCATCAGTAAAATCATCAATCGGCAACCAATTATTACCGAAGTGAGCTTTGAGTGGCCGGCAGCGCGAATTATTGGATTAGTCGGCCAAAATGGCGCCGGTAAGACGACGCTGTTTCGGACAATGGCTGATCATTATTTACCCGACGCGGGAAGCCTGCTGATTGATGAACAAGAGGTGGTGAAACATCCTAGCATGCGACAGCAATTGTTTTATATCGATACGCAACATAATTTTTTTGGTGCTTTGACGTTAAAGCAGATTGCTGCCATGTACGCGCGTGGCTATAGTCATTTTGATGGGAAACGGTTCCAACAATTACTCATGGCCGAACAGTTGTCGGCAACCAGTCATTATCAGCAATTATCCAAAGGGCAGCGCATGTTAAGCCAGATTTTGCTTGCTTTAGTTAGTGGTGCCCCATATGTTATTTTGGATGAACCTTTTGATGGGTTGGATATTTTAGTCCGTGAACGCATTGTTGCCCGGATTGTCAGTGAGGCCGTTGATCACCAAACGAGCTTCTTGATTTCGTCACATAACCTAGAAGAGCTAGATGGTCTGTGTGATCAAGCCCTATTTTTAAAAGATCATCGATTGGTGGAGACTATGATCTGGAGGCGCTCCGCCAGCAGGCTAAAAAGCTTCAACTAGTGTTTAAAACGAAAACCTTACCGGACGTTGTCAAGCAACATGGGGACTTGATCAAAGTTTATGGGCGTGTGTTGGAAGTTTATTTTGATAGGTATACACCGGCAATTGATATGGCACTAAAGGCCGCTGAACCAGTAATGATGACAGCTTGTCCACTAACCATTACGGATGTTTTCCGCGTCAAGTTAGGTGATGTACGCGCTGTTTTAGGTGGTGAGTAGATGACGTTCAAACAAGTTAATCGTCTTTGGTGGTCTCAAAGCTGGCATTGGTTACTCGGGTTTGTCGCGGTGATTCTATTGATTGGTATGGGAACCGCGGTGAAAACGACGCAGTTGCAGGCCCAACAGGTTCAGCAAACGCCGCAGCTTCGTATCAGCCAGGCCCAAGACTATCAAAAACATCCAGAGAACTATCGGCTAAATGGTAAACAAGTGACGTTGGCGGCTTATTGGGTTGCCCAAAATCAGTTTTTCCAAAAAGATCAATTTAAGGTCCATGATTATCAGCTGAGAACGGATGTCGCACCAAATGTTTGGTTTTACCTTGTGACGCTAATCGTGGGTCTGATTTTGGCATTTTGGGGACGCAGAACACATTATGCAGAATTATTGTTTAGTTTAGGTGTGACACGCACACAACTTTTTGTGACTCAGCTGGGACAAGGGTTAGCGGTGGTGGCATCAGTTCTGGTTGCACAAATGTTGCATTGGCTTTGGATTATACTGGTGATCCCAGAGCGCTATCAAATTTATCGTGATCTACCTGGCCTGATTGAAAATAGTCTGGTGGTCGTTATGATCAGCTTGGGCTTACTCATACTAGGCTGGTTCATGGGACAATTGACGGATCGATTTTGGTTAGCTGGGCTGTTGGCCGGCTTGAGTTGGCGATTTATTGCGGGTCTATGGTCCAATGCGGGTTACGCAGCGCTGTTCTTTGGTGAAGAAGCCGCGTCTCCAGAATCCTGGGTTGACGCACATGCGGTCGTCACCAGCGGAATCATTGCGGGGGTCACCTTGGTTGGCATTGGCCTGATTTGGCGGTTAAGTCTGACTTGGAGTGCCGAAAGAACGGGTGCCTATCGACCAACGGGATTACAACAATGGCTATTGGTCGGGGTCATGACTATCGCTGGCGGATCGTTGATTGGCGACTTCTTGCTACGGCCATTTATGATGAGTGTCTTGCCGTGGTATGAAATTATTGGCATGATCGTCTTGCTAGGAATCTTGCTGGTGGGAGTCAATTATCAACGATACCGATCAGTGGAGGTGCGTCATGGCGCGTAAAAGATTGCAACAGTTAATCTGGCAACAACATTGGCCAGTCTTATTAGTGATTTTTATGGGATTATTAGGCATCGGCGCTTATCAGGGGATGATTGGCAGTCAAGCTTGGCAGGATCAAAGTACCCCACAATTGATGGCTAGTCAGGTCCGGTATCAGCGCGCAACACAGCGCTATGTCGATACAGTCGGCCGGAGTTATTCGTCTAAAGCCGACTTTATTAAAGCGTATCGTGCTAATCAGCTTCAATTGTACCGACGTCAACCAACGAAGACGACCGGGACAGTGCGTGGCAAATTTGGGACTGGAATTAATCAATTTTGCTTTTTTATGAGTATTTTGGCAGGAACTGTGATGATTTGGGTCACACGCAAACGATTTTTTAATGAATTTTTGCAATCTTTGGGTTATCGACGTGCTGAGATTTATCGGCAACAGAGCTTGACCTATGTTGGAACAGTTGCTTTGGGAATTGCTGCAGGTAGTATCGCTAATTTGATCATCTTGTGGTCACGGATTCCGGCGGCCTATTTTGCCTATTTTAACGGCATGACTTGGCTAAAGGATTTGACCGGTGACATCTTGGTTGGGAGTTGCTTAATAATTCTCGCTGGCTTGGCAACGATGATCGTAAACAACGTCCTGATTGTTTTTATGTTAGGAACGGTTGCGTATCTAGGTTGGTGGGTCCCAATTGCAGCTTTACAAAATGCAACGACCCATGTTTGGGCGGATGACCTATCACGTCATTGGGAGCTAGGTTGTGCAATCACGATACTGCTCATGGGACTTGCATGGTGGGGGTCACAACGGCTCGCGGCGCGGTATTCTGAAGAAAAGCAAGCTCAGTTAGTAATTTTTAACGGTGGGCGGTTGCCATTAGTCTTGATTTTGAGCCTGCCTTTAAGCATTGGCTTGAATCGGTTGCTAACAGGCATATTCTCAGACAGTACGGACTGGCTTAGCCTTTTAATTGGATGGCTGGTGGGCCTAATTGGTTTGGTCGGTTGGATTTATCGACCAAAATGGTGTCAACGTTTGTGGCAGTTGATGGCATAATTGCGGTGAAATGATAGCGAATAGTATGAGGCGATTATCGAAATTTGATAGTCGTTTTTTTGGTTGTGCGGGTATCTTAATTAAGAAGCGCGCTATAAATCAGTTGTCGACAGTTCTAAATTGAAAAAGTGATTGATTTTTTGTATAGATAGCATACACTGGTTGCATATAGACCAAACGTTTGGTAATCAATTTATGTAAGCGGTTACTTACGAAGAGAAAATTTGAAGGAAAAAGGTGATACGGACATGAGTGATCATTTAACAGACATACAGGAAAAAAGAATCAGAGAACAATATAACGTCTTAAAATCAAATGCGACTAGTATTGTTGAACCAGCAGAGCTTTTAAAGAAAATAGAAATGTCGGTTGTCAAAAATAAGCCATTACATGTCAAGCTCGGACTAGACCCGTCTGCGCCGGACATCCATTTAGGACATTTAGTTGTCTTGAAGAAGTTAAAAGAGTTTCAAAAGTTTGGGCATATTATTCAATTGGTCATTGGAGATTTTACTGGAATGATTGGGGATCCAACTGGAAAATCAGAAGCCAGAAACCAATTATCTAAAGCCAACGTTGAAAAAAATGCTCAGACATACGTTGCGCAATTTGCAAGAGTATTGGATATGGATCAAGTGGAAATCCATTACAATTCAACTTGGCTGGCGTCATTGGATACGCGGCAACTGATTGATATATTGTCAACGACTACCGTTGCCCGGATGCTAGAAAGAAATGATTTTACCAAGCGATTTTCCAATCAGACGCCGATTTATTTGCACGAATTTCTTTACCCACTTTTTCAAGGCTATGATTCAGTTGCACTGCATACTGATGTTGAATTAGGTGGGAACGACCAGCGTTATAATTTATTAGTTGGTAGGCATTTACAAGAACATTTTAACCAGGAAAAACAAGTTATTTTAACCATGCCACTGTTAATTGGACTTGATGGTAAGTTAAAAATGTCAAAATCAAAAAATAATTATATTGGCATTAATGAAAGTCCGGAAAATATCTTTGGCAAAATTATGTCTATTTCGGATTCTCAAATGCTAGATTATTATAAATTGATTTCGTCTTTTGGCGTTCAGAAAATCGAAAATCTCGAATTACAACTGAAGAATGGTGAAGTGAATCCTAGAGATGTTAAGGCTGCTTTGGCAAAAGATATTATTACCCAATTATATGATTCTGAAAGGGCTCAATTTGCAGAGACCGAATTTAAAAAAGTTTTTTCGCAAAAAAGCATTCCGAGTCATATCACAGAATTTGACTGGTTATGGGATAAAACAACGTCTGTGCAAGAATTGTTTACCAAAACAGGACTGCTTTCATCTAAAAGTGCTGTGACGAGAATGCTTAACAATGGTGGCTTGAGAATTAATGCTAAAAAACTGAGTGAGTCTCAGGGTGTCATTGAAGTTCATGATGGTATGGTAGTACAAGTTGGAAAACGGAACTTCCTAAAAATAAGACTTAATAAATAAAGTTGTCATAAAGTGAAAGGAAAACGCATGAAACAAGTTGATGAATGGCAAGCTGAAAGTCAGTTAGCGATGCACGGATGGGATTTTAGCCATTTGGACGGTCGTTGGCGAAGTGAACAGTTGCCTTGGAATTATCGGGACCTGGTAAAAGCCAATCTTGAAGATGATTTAATGTGGTTAGATGTCGATACAGGTGGTGGCGAATTGATGGATAGCTTCAAGCATCCTGAAAACAAGACGGTTGTCACCGAGGGCTGGGCGCCAAATCTAAAATTGTTGCGCGAAAAGTATGCTAATTCTGATGTGACTGTGATTGCAGATTCAAACGAAGATCTGTCGAATGTGTCCAATAATAGCTTCGATATCATCACCAATAGTCATGGCGCATTAGCAATCCAAGAGACTCTGAATAAGTTAAGGCCCAGTGGTCTTTTTATTACCGAACAAGTTGGCGCTACCAACAACTTTGCATTGTCGCGATTTCTTGACCCAAATTACAACCCTGCCTATCCAGATAATACCTTGATTGATGCCTGCGCACGCTTGCAGTATGCTGGCATGCGTGTTGAACAGCAAGCGGTTGCCTTTAGCAAAATGAGTTTCTTTGATGTTGGCGCGATCGTGTATTATGCAACCGTAATTCCTTGGGAGTTTCCAAACTTTTCCGTTGAGGCTTGTCTGCCAAGACTGCATCAACTAGATCAGCTGATCAAGGAACAGGGAAGCATCGCAACCTTTGCGGATCGTTTTATGATTGTAGCCAGAAAACCAGCGTAGTTGTTACTACTGAATTTGCAGCTTTTCCTACTATGGAAATCATGACCTGCTGAAAAATCCGGAAATGTTTGAAAGCCAAGAATAAAGATTTAGGTTTTATCCATTGACATGGAACGCGTTTCATAAGTTAGAGTGACCTTGAAAGATAAATACAGGAGGCGCTCAATATGTGGTTACTTCATCGTTCACAAACCAAAGAATCGTTAGCTATTCCAGTTAATGGTCAATCAATCACACAACAAAATTTACCAGCACAAACACGTTTAGCAATTCGACCAACTACCGAAGCAGTCCATGCACCAATTGACGGTGAGGTTCGTGAGTTGACGACTCAAGGCATGTTATTGACCTCAATCAATGATCATCAATATTGGCTTGGATTGCGGGACAATCAAACTGACCGAGTGTCTCGCGGTCAGTTTGACTGGCAAGTACGCGTTGGTGATTCAGTTTCACCTTTGACGCTCTTGGGAACCTTGGATTCGGCTGCATTAGCTCATTCGATTGTCATTTGTGATGAATTAATACCCGCTTCTACTAATCACGAAATACCCAATTATGCAGGGCTCACTACCAGCTTCGACTAGCATTCCAACAATAAATTTAAATTTTATGATTACCTAACTCCAAGCCAATTCTGGCATAATTGTTCTGAATAAATATTTGTTCTCGACTAAAATTATGCTATACTATTTAGGTACCACATGGAGAGTTGGCAGAGTGGTAATGCACCGGACTCGAAATCCGGCGAACCGGCTAATACCGGCGCGCAGGTTCAAATCCTGTACTCTCCTTAAATCGATTGTTTATATCTTCTGAAATCCCCGAACTAGTCGCAACTGACTTGTCCGGGGATTTTGTGTTTAACAAGATAAGTGATAGTTCAACTTTGTAAAAAATTGTTGTTTTCATAAATGCAAGCATGTATAGTTAAGCCAACATATAAAAATAAGCTGTTTTTTGCAAGTTGAATTAGAAAGTAGATGACTACTTTGGAAAAATACAAAAATTTAAAATCTGTGTACTATGAGAATATTTCAAATAATAGTATGGACAAATACAAAGAGACAGTGAATAGCAGGAAAAATAATGAGTTGTCAATTTATACAGGTTTAATAATGTCACCTTTTAAACGTGAGTTTAGAACAAAAGAACAATTTGAAATTTTTTATTTACCAAGTGTTCAGATATATAGATTACAGGAAGATATTGATTCTCTATCTAAAACGATTGAGAAAATGATGTCGCAATTGCCGCAGGTAGCACAAACACAACTGTTTTTTAATAATCTGATAGACGAAGTTCAGAGTACAAATGATATTGAAGGCGTTAGAAGCTCCAGAGAAGAAATAAGTTTAACTATAGATAAGCTGATGAAGAATAATAAGAACGGCCGTTTTTCTGGATTAGTAAAGCTATATTTGAAATTTCAAGAGAATAAATATAACACGATTCATGAAGTGAAGGATTTTAGAGATATATGGAATGAACTAGTTAGCGATGAAATAGAAAAAGCTGACGATATGCCCGATGGAAAACTATTCAGAAAAGAAGGAGAGGTTATTAATTCTGGAGAGCGAATAATTCATAGAGGTGATGCTAGTGAAGATGAGATAATTAGTCATTTAAGTTCATTAGTTACAGAGATGAACGATGAAAACATTCCCTCTCTCCCAAAATGTTTTGTTGCACATTATTATTATGAGTATATACATCCATTCTATGATGGGAATGGACGAACAGGTAGATTTATTGCATGCTCATATCTTTCCAGAAAACTAGATATGATGTCAGCAATAAACTTTTCATCTGCTATTGTGCAAAATAAAGATCTTTATTATAAAGCTTTTACGGATATGTCTAATCCTTATAATCAAGGAGAAGCAACAAGTTTTATCATAAGCATGATGAGACTTTTGAAAAAAGGGCAATATTCAATTATTGAAAAGTTAGATGATGGTATTAAGAAAATGATGATAGCAAGTAAGCTTACAGACAATGATGAACTGTCAGATCTAGCACAGAATGTTCTTTATATATTTTGTCAAAAAGAAATATTTGGCAACTATGTCGGTGCAATCACAGATGTTGACATGGTTGGTATCACAGAGGTAAGCCGTTATTTGTTGAATAAAGCACTTGATGAATTAGAAGAAAAAGGATTTATTAAACTCATTAGCGGTAATCCTAAGGTTCATGGATTGACTGATGATATAAAAGGGAAACTTTTTGAAGACTGAACTCTTTAAATTCATATCGTGTATCTTTTCAGAGCGTCGTTAATTTAACGGCGTTTTTGTTATCTTTTAAAAGCTTTGGAACGTCCAATAATAATTTATTGGTGTACTCATGATCAGACTTCAAAACCTAGGTGATAGTAACAAGGAATTCCCGTTCTTGGCTATAAAAGCAAGTATGGGAATCCTTGTCATCTCAATATCAGACGAACTAGCGCAAGTCAGTTGAGAGCTTTTTTAATCTTTATTTTGGGGGACGATGAGACGGTTAAGGATTGTTTTTAAATGCAAATTTAGTTGTGACCTTCTCAAGCTAGACACTTGCTGAACGCCTCAGATTTAAGTACACTTGAGTGTGGAAGTACTAAGAGGTGACTTAGATGGATTTTGTTGATCTCAAACCAATTGATTTGCAACATACCCCACTTGGGACCCGGTCACAGAATCCGCGTCAACATGACTGGCAATTAGACTGGGACAAGTTGGCGCAATTAATCGCTGATAACCACGATGTGATCGCAATGGTGCAGGCAGGTTTAGCTGAAGATTGGCTGAATACGCATGGCACAATTTGGGATGACGAGTGGGGGTACTATCGGTATCCTAATGATTATCGTGAATTTGATGATACAGTTTTCTGGGGAGCATCGACATGGGCAACACCAGCAATTTTGGTGACCTTTCATAATGAATTAGCCAAGTCATTTGCATGCTACAAAGAGGGCATTGACCCTGATTTTCATTATTTAGGACGCGACCATTAAAAAGACAATTTGTATCACCCAAATTGGAGGAATTTGTTTGAAAGTCGGAATTGATAAGTTACATTTTGCTAGTTCACAGTTGTATGTTGATATGTCGGAATTAGCACTCGCACGGCAAGCGGAACCTGATAAATATTTAATTGGCATTGGGCAGTCACAGATGGCGGTCGTGCCACCTAGTCAGGATGCGGTGACCTTAGCAGCTAATGCGGCCGCACCCATGTTGACAGAGGCGGATATTGCCGCAATTGATCTGTTGATCGTGGCAACTGAATCTGGCGTAGATAATTCCAAGGCGGCCGCAATTTATGTCGCCAAGCTATTGGGATTAAATCGACGGGTCCGGACGATCGAATTGAAAGAGGCTTGTTATGCGGCGACTGCCGGGGTGAAATTAGCCCAATCGCATGTTCAAGTCCATCCAGATAAAAAGGCCCTAGTCATTGGGACGGATATTGCGCGCTACGGCTTGCACACGCCGGGTGAACCAACGCAAGGTGGCGGCGCAATGGCCATGCTTATCAGTGCCGAACCACAAGTGTTGGCGTTGACTGATGATTCCGTCGTTCTAAGTCAAGATGTGATGGACTTTTGGCGGCCGATTTATCAAACGACGGCCTTGGTAGATGGCAAATACTCTTCAAATATTTATATTGATTATTTTCAAGATGTGTTTAAGGGTTATTTGGCACAAACCAGTACGACTATTGCCAATTTTAAAGCATTAGTTTTTCATTTGCCCTATACAAAAATGGGTTTGAAGGCGTTGCGGAGCGTTCTACCGTTAGCAACTCCCACGCAGCAACAAGCTTTATTAGCGCACTTTGACTGTGCACGATCACTTAATCGCAAAGTCGGTAACTTATATACGGGTTCATTATATTTAAGCTTGTTGTCATTGCTACTCACCGATGCAAAGCTGCAACCTGGCGATTTAATTGGCTTATTCAGCTATGGCTCAGGCGCAGAGGGAGAATTCTACACGGGTCATTTGCAACCTGGCTATCAGCGTGGCTTGGACTTGGGATTACCACAACGACTAGCCAATCGCCGGCGTGTCAGTGTTCCTGAGTATGAAGCTTTATTTGAGGCCCAATTAAAGTTAGATCCCGCAGATCAAGCGATTGCGTTTCAGGATGATCCGCATCGGTTTGTCCTAACAGGCCAAATCAATGAGCAACGTCAATATTTAGATCAATGGGCGTAAACTAGGTCTTATGGCAAAAGACGTTTGCATATTAGCTGTAAATGTAAAAAAAAAGCGAGTCTGGATTTCATACCAGACTCGTTTGTGTTATTTAAAGTTGTTGGTCACGACTTCGCCATCTTTGACACTTAGCAAGGTCGTATCCGTTGTACCGGGTTCAAGAAGTCGAACCGTGTAGCCCTTGGTCAAATGCTTTTGTACTGATTTGGAAAGTGAACTGTAATTTTCGGTAATAGTAGCAATTGCTTTTTCATTTTTCGATGGATATTGTTTGACCGTCTTTAAAGATTTGACATACTTTTTAGACGTTGGTGTAATGGTAAAAGTTTTTGTTTGACGGTCCAAACTGACTGTACCTAAAGACTCGTAGTTTGTCTTGAGTTGCTTTAAAATACTGTCTTCCTTTAACTTGGTCGTTGCAGCCGCTTTTGTTTGGTCGGCTTCATTGAAGACCACTTGTGATGAGCCAATCTTAGCAGTTTTGCTCTTACTGCTGCTACTGCTCGTGGCGGTAGCAGTTTTGGCCGTATGAGTTTGATTATAGGGCCAGTAAGGTAGCTTGATAATGGCAAAGACAGTGACCAGCGCACTTAATGTGGCAACCGCCGCGAGAAACTTCCAACCGCCGCCATCTTGACGTGCAGATAAGACTGAGAAAAAGGCGAGTAAAAAAACAAGTAAGCCAATAATGGCTACGAATAACATGTGACCAACTCCTGATATTTAAATTAGTGTAATCATTATACCATTGAACTATTAGCTGACGAGTCTAAATTTTGAAAAATTCAGAGGAGACTTTCAATTGCCATCATTATTTTTACCTAGCCATCCAGAAAATCAAGCCGCCATGGCAGCCTATATGCGTGATAAATTCGACTTTCTAGGCGTCAAAGCCACGGAACGACGAATTTTGACGAGACCTGTAATTCAAGCTAGTAAAAAACTGGACTTGGTTGAATTGCAAAGCTGGCTGACTTTTTACTATGGTCAACCGGTACGTGAATACCAGTATGTTGCGATTGATCTCGCGCAGGCTAACGTCAAACGATTGTCCCCAGAACTTGCAGCTTGGTGCCGCGACCAGATCTCTGTGAAAGCGTGGTGGGATAGCGTTGATGCCTGGCGTAAAGTCATGACGTTGTATTTGGTCCATCAAGATACCTTGACGACCCAAGGAACTGAATTTATTATGACTGACAAAATGTGGCTGCAACGTGTCGGGATTACCTTACAGTTAAGTCTAAAAGACCAAACAAATCAAACATTTCTCGCTACAGCAATTGAGGCTCAGCAAGACAATCCAGAATTTTTTATTCAAAAGGCGATTGGCTGGGCGTTACGGGACTATAGCAAAACGGCGCCTGGCTGGGTTGCTAACTTTATTAATCAGCATGATCTGTCAAAACTGGCTGTTCGTGAGGGCAGTAAATACTTGTAAATTAAAAGCAACCGTCATGTGGCAGACGATTGCTTTTTAATTAATAGAGCATGTCACGATAGAGGCCAACAACTTTGCCTAAAACAGAGACATTGTTTAAAATAATTGGCGCCATGGTGTCGTTTTCTGGTTGAAGTCGATAATGGTCAGCTTCCTTGAAGAAACGTTTGCAGGTTGCTTCATTTTCATCAGTCATGGCGATAATGATATCACCATTGTCCGCTGCACTTTGTCGGCGAACAATGACTTGATCACCATTCAAGATACCGATGTTGATCATACTTTCACCACGAATGGTCAGCATGAACAAGTCACCACCAAAGGTCTCCAAATCCTTAGGAATCGGGAAGTAATCCGTGGCTTCTTGAACCGCCAAAATGGGTTGACCAGCGGCAACTGTTCCTAAAATCGGAATCTGATGAGGCGTGGTTTCTACGCCTAAAATCTCATAGCCAGCGGGCGTTACTTCGATTGCGCGGGGCTTGGTAGGGTCTTTTTGGATGAGCCCTTTTTTCTCTAAACGTGAAATGTGACCGTGAACGGTAGAAGTTGAAGATAAGTCAACAGCTTCGCCAATCTCACGGACGGTCGGCGGATAACCTTTTTCATTGACACGTTCATAAATGAAACGAAGAACGGCCATTTGTTTGCTTTCAGATGTTTTACTCATCTCGGCACCTCATTTTATTTTTTCTTTTAGTTGTTAAAAACATTGTAGCATAGGTCTTTCACGCTTTCAAACAAATGTTCGGTTGACAAATACTTTTAATTGATTTAAGGTCAAAAATCGAGTATTCTATTCATGCTTTTGAAAGGAGTGAGTGTATTGATTTCAAAAGAATTAATCGGCCGAATCAATGAATTGGCACGTAAAGCCAAGGCAGAAGGGCTGACCGAGTTGGAAGAACTCGAACGCAAAGAATTACGCCAAAAGTATTTAAAACAATTTCGGGCCGGTTTTCGGCAACAAGTAGAAATGTTACAAGTGTACGATAAAAGTGGCCAAGAAGTTACGCCAGAAAAAGTCCGTCAAGTGCAACGGGACCGCGGCTTACGTGATGATTAGCGCTTACAAGGAAAATTTGTCAATCACAAATTTTCCTTTTCTTTTACAAGTAATTTGTGTAGACTAGTTTATTGAAGACTGTAATAAGGGAGGGGAATGACTGTGTCTACTGGTATTTGGATCTTAATCGTGCTGATCGGCGTGTTAGTCGGTCTTACCGGTGGTTTCTTTGGTGCTCGTCACTACATGCAAAACTACTTGAAGCAAAATCCACCAATTAGTGAAGAAATGTTGCGCAGCATGATGATGCAAATGGGTCAACGCCCATCCGAAAAGAAATTGCATCAAATGTTAAACTCCATGAAAGCTGCTTCTAAAAACGACAGTAAGTAATGCTAATAAAAAACACGCCTTAGTTGGCGTGTTTTTTTTCGGCTGGGTCGACGTAGTGAAAATTAGGATCGATTTGACGATCTAAATCATCAAACGCCGCCAACATTTTCGTTTCAATCTGTTTTTGACCAGCATCATCAAGTTTCAACTTTCGATCAACAGCAATCGGGTCACCGAAACGGACGGTAATTCGTTGCCGACTAAAAAGACGTTTGAAAGTTAATGGTCCTTGATAGACGGTTGGCACTAAAGGCACACCAGCCATTTTGGCAATGACGGTCGCGCCACCCTTCAGTTCTTGCGAATGTCGTGTTCCGGAGGGAAACATGATCAAGGACAACTTGCCACGTCGCAAAAATTTAACTGGCGTTTTGATGGCAGAAGGCCCCGGATGTTTTCGATCAACAGGAAAAGCGTTGGCATGCAACAAAATAAAGCGTAAAACTGGATTTTTGAACAGTTCTTCTTTGGCCATAAAGCTGAATTGCATCGGGCTACCCGCTAAGGCATAGAGCAAGGGGTCAAACCACGTGCGATGTGGGCCAACGAGAATGTAAGCACCTTGAGGTAATTTTTCGCGTCCTTGATAGTGTGGGCGACCGTTAATGATCGTGATGATGACCCGTACTAGTCCGCGCATGAAAGAGTAGAACATCGCAAACTTCCTTTCGATAATTGACTGCCATCAGTATGACGAAAAATTAGGCATTCTGCAAGTATATTATGATATGCTGATAATGAGTTTTAATGAAAGCAGGGAATTCATGACTACGGTAGCGTTGAAGGCCGATGAACGAATCGACCAGTTATATAGTAAAACAATTCAAATCATTCAAAGCCCGACCGTCTTTTCTTTCTCATTAGATGCGGTTTTATTAGGGGCATTCGCGCAAGTCCCAAAAGCCGCCAAGACACGAACTGTCGATCTTTGTGCAGGCAATGGGGCGGTCGGCCTGTTTGTGAGTTCAACCACACGTGGGCATATCACGGAAGTTGAACTGCAACCGCGGTTAGCGGATATGGCGCAGCGAAGCATCCAATTAAATGATTTGGACGATCAACTTTCAGTACTAAATGTTGATCTACTGACTGTCACAGAAACTATTCCGAAAGATTCAGTTGATGTGGTGTTATGCAATCCGCCTTATTTTAAGGACCAACCGGCCAGCCAAAAAAATCCTAATCCCCATTTAGCCATTGCCCGGCACGAAATCACCGCTAACTTAGCTCAGATTATGGCAGTGACGAGCGATTTACTGAAAATGAATGGTAAGGCCTATTTTGTCCATCGCCCGGAGCGGCTAGATGACTTATTTAGGACTATGGCGCAACATCGTTTAGCCCCCAAACGACTCCGCTTTGTGCATCCCAAGGCTGATCGTGAAGCCAACATGGTTTTAATTGAAATGATCAAGGATGGTAAACCAAATGGGGTGCGGGTGTTACCGCCAGTGATCGTCTATCAAGCGGATGGCAGTTATGGAGAAGAGGTGCACCAACTACTTTATGGCAACTAAACCGTATTATTTTTATGTGTTGCTATGCGCAGATAACACCTTATATGGTGGCTTTACGGATGACCTTGAACGGCGCTTAGCCACACATAACGCCGGCAAGGGGGCCAAATACACACGGCCTCGCAAACGCCGACCACTGAAAATGATCTATCACGAGACTTTTGATAATAAATCTGCGGCGTTGAAAGCCGAATATGCGTTTAAGCATCAACCACGAACAGCGAAGTTACAGTATTTGGCTGCGCACGATGTAAAAATTTTGCAACCTTTTCATAAATAGTCATTCTTTTTCTGACATTTACTGTTATAATATTTAATGTATCAATATATAGGAGGAATTTTTGTAATGAAAATTATTGCTTATGCTGTACGTGATGACGAACGTCCATTCTTCAAGACATGGATGGAAAAGCATCCCGATGTTGAAGTTAAGTTAGTTTCAGAACTACTTGACGAAAAAACTGCCGAATTGGCTAAAGGTTTTGACGGTGCCGATGTATACCAACAAAAGGATTACACCGCTGCTGTTTTGAACAAGTTGGCTGACGAAGGTGTTAAGAACATCTCACTTCGTAACGTTGGTGTCGACAATGTTGACGTCCCAACTGTTAAAGAACGTGGGTTGAAGATTTCTAACGTACCTGCATACTCACCAAATGCGATTGCTGAATTATCAGTAACCCAATTGATGCAATTGTTACGTCAAACCCCATTGTTCAACAAGAAGTTGGCTAAACAAGACTTCCGTTGGGCACCAAACATCAGTAAAGAATTAAACACTATGACCGTTGGTGTCGTTGGTACTGGTCGTATTGGCCGTGCTGCTATCGATATCTTCAAAGGTTTTGGTGCAAAGGTTATCGGTTACGATGTTTATCGTAATGCTGAACTTGAAAAGACTGGCATGTACGTTGATACTTTGGACGAATTATTCGCTCAATCAGACGTTATCACCTTACATGTTCCTGCATTGAAGGATAACTATCACATGTTAAATGCTGATGCCTTCAGCAAGATGAAAGATGGCGCCTACATCTTGAACTTTGCCCGTGGGACACTCGTTGATTCAGAAGACTTGATCAAGGCTTTAGACAGTGGCAAAGTTGCCGGTGCCGCCCTTGACACTTATGAATACGAAACTAAGATCTTTAACAAGGATCTTGAAGGTCAAACGATTGATGATAAGGTCTTCATGAACTTATTCAACCGCGACAACGTTTTGATTACACCACATACTGCGTTCTATACTGAACCAGCTGTTCATAACATGGTGCATATCTCAATGGACAACAACAAACAATTCATCGAAACTGGTAAAGCTGATACGCAAGTTAAGTTTGACTAATTTCTCCTGAATAAAGGAAGCACTCATCTTCGGATGGGTGTTTTTTTGTCTCAAAAAAATGATTCAACGAGACGATTGACGTCTGCCGAAACCTCCTAACAAATGGCGGCTGGTTGGTAACAAGGGATTGTTTGATTTTTGAAAATCATTTTTAAAATATTAATGATGTAAAATAGTTATATTTTATTTGTGAAACCGGCTACTTTCGGGTACGCTTAGGATAGTTGATTTAGAGGGAGGAATTGGAGAATGAAAGTGTTGATGCCTTATTTTAAACGGTATCACGTGGATGTCACCATTGCGATGTTGTCCGTGATAGTGTTAGTGTTTGCCACCTTATGGCAGCCACGATTGTTACAGGTGGTGATGACGGCCATTATCAAGGATGATCAACAAACGGTTTTTCGTGAAGGCATTTTGTTGCTTGGATTAGCGGTGTTGGGCATTATCGGTGGGGTCGTTAATACGATCTACTCGGCACGCGTGGCTTTAGGGGTCGCAACGGATTTACGATCAGATTTATATGCAAAAATTCAATTCTTTGCCTATGCCGACGTTGAAAAGTTTTCGGCGTCTAACTTGGTCGTGCGAATGACTAATGATGTCAACCAAGTCCAACAGATCGTCATGGCAGGTTTTCAACAGATCACGCGGATTCCATTACTGTTTCTGGGTGCTTTCATTCTGGCGATTGTGACCATGCCAGAGCAGTGGTGGGTCATTATCGTGATGATGGCAATCATTTTGCTTGCGACCTGGATTGCGGTACAACACATGACTAAGTATTTTGCTGAAACGCAGCAAGATATTGAGAACGTTAATACCGTAACGCGGGAAAATTTGATGGGGATTCGCGTTGTTAAATCGTTTGTTCAAGAACCAAACGAAATCAAAAAGTTCTCGCACGCGTCAGATCAGTTGACAGCCGTGACGGCTAAAATTGGGTACTGGTTTTCAATCCTGATGCCAATCTTCTTTTTGACGGCGAACTTAGCGGTGGGGATGGCCGTCTATTTGGTTGGTCAAAACATTACGACACATCCAAGCTATCTCGCAGCAATCACCAGCTTCATTTCTTATTTAATGCAGATTTTGTATGCCGTGATCAATGGTGGCTTTTTAATGACCTTTGCGTCGCGGGCCGTTATCTCAATTGGCCGAATCAGTGAAGTCCTAGAGACGCAACCTAGCATGACTTATGTTGCAAGCGAAACGGAGTCACCCTTGGCCGGTGATATCAGCTTTGACCACGTGACTTTCACGTATCCGGGGGATGATCAGCCAACCTTAAAGGACGTCAGCTTTAACGTTGCGGCTGGTGCAATGCTTGGTATTGTGGGTGCGACGGGCTCTGGCAAAACAACGCTGGCACAACTGATTGCCCGCCTGTATGATCCCGATAGTGGTCAAGTGAAAATCGGCGGGGTCGATGTTCGTCAGATTCCAGAAAAGGCACTTCGGGCAACCGTTGCCTACGTTTTACAACGTTCGACACTCTTTTCAGGCACGATTTCTGGTAATTTGAAGCAAGTTCGACCAGACGCACAAGCGAGCCATATGCGTTGGGCAGCCAACGTGGCTCAAGCTTCGGAATTTATTGAACGGTTGCCACAAACTTATGATGCACCTGTTGAAGAGCGGTCGCAAAACTTTTCAGGTGGTCAAAAGCAACGCCTCGCAATTACACGTGGGGTGATTGCTGATCCTGAGATCCTGATTTTAGACGATGCGACTTCGGCATTAGATGCGCGCTCGGAAAAATTAGTTCAAGAGGCCATGGACCGTGATTTGACTTCGACGACGACTGTGGTAATTGCCGAAAAGATTGCGTCGATCATCCGTGCAGACCAAATCTTAGTCTTGGATGGTGGCCGAATTAGCGGGAGCGGCACTCATCAGCAGTTACTACAAACTAATGACATTTATCAAGCGATTTATCAAACACAAAAAGCACGTGAGGAGGGGGTAAAATGACGGATCTACGGAATGCTGGTAAGTATTATTGGCATTATTTGAAAAAATATTGGCGAGGGTTCATTTTAAGCACCCTCTTGATTGCCTTTTCGACGTGGTGTATCGTGATTGCGCCAACTTATTTGGGCCGTGCGGTTGAGGAGCTAACGACTTACTTAGGGCAATGGACCAATACTGCGACGCGGGCACAGGCGAGCTTAGGAAAATTTAATCATACATTGATTATTTATATTTTACTGTATATCGGTGATGCAGCGACAATCTTCATTGCGAGTCTAATTCTTGCACGGGTGACCGCTTATTCTACCGGGACAATGCGGGTCGGTCTGTTCCGAAAGATGCAACGGATGCAAGTCAAGTATTTTGATACGCATAGTGATGGGGACATACTGGCACGTTTTACGTCCGATTTGGATAATATTTTTAATGCCATGAATCAGGCGTTGCTCGAAGTGTTATTGGCTGTGGCTCAGTTCGTTGGCTTGCTGATTGTGATGTTCAATCAAAATGCCACGATGGCATGGGTTACCATGGCGTCTACGCCAATTGCCCTCATTATTGCAGCATTGGTGATGCGCAAAGCAGGGACAGCCGTTAATCAGCAACAAGATGATATCGGGCGGCTGAATGGCTATATCAACGAACAGATTACGGGTCAGAAAGTCTTGATTACCAATGGGTTACAACACGATTCGTTACGTGGTTTTACTAACTATAACAATCAGGTCCGGCAGTCGGCTTTAACCGGTCAGATTTGGTCTGGGATCTTGAATCCCCTCATGCAAGGCATGTCATTGCTCAACACGGCGATCGTGATCTTCTTTGGTTCGTGGTTGGCGTTGAACGGTAGCTTGTCTAAAGGGGCCGCGCTGGCGTTAGTGGTCGTGTTTGTGAATTATGCGCAACAATACTATCAACCAATCATGTCGCTCACAAGTCTTTACAGTATGATTCAGTTGGCGATTACCGGGGCCAGACGGATTGACGAAGTACGTGATCAACCCGATGAAGTTAGCCCAGTGAACGGGGCTCGACCAGATGGGATTCACAATGAGCTTTTGATCGATAAGGTTCATTTTAGCTATGTGCCGGGTAAAGAAATTTTGCATGGCGTTACGATCCAAGTTCATCGCGGTGAAATGGTGGCATTAGTTGGTCCCACGGGCTCTGGTAAGACGACCGTGATGAATTTGCTGAATCGCTTTTACGATGTCGACAGCGGCCAAATCATGTTTGATGGCACGGATATTCGAAAATTTGAACTCAATGCGCTACGGCAAAATGTGGGGATTGTGTTGCAAGAGCCACAGCTGTTTACCGGCACGATTGCCGATAATATTCGTTACGGTGAGCCTAATGCCAGCATGGAACGCGTGGTGGCTGCTGCCAAACAAGCGAATATCCACGATTTCATCGAAAGTTTGCCGGATCAATATGAGACTCGCGTTTCTGATGAACAGAGTGTCTTTTCGGCGGGACAAAAACAGCTGATGTCGATTGCACGTACGATCTTAACCAATCCGCGTTTGCTAATTTTGGATGAAGCGACTTCCAATGTGGATACGGTGACGGAAGCGAAGATTCAAGCTGCGATGGATAATGTGATTCAAGGCCGTACTAGTTTTGTGATCGCGCATCGGTTGAAGACAATTTTGAATGCCGATAAGATCGTGGTCTTGAAAGACGGTGCGATCATTGAACAAGGTAATCATGAGGCGTTGTTAAAAGAGCATGGTTTTTATGCGGAACTTTATCGAAACCAAATGGTCTTTGACTAAGCTTCAACAGTCAAACTGTGAAAATATCAGATCGATGGCAAGGCTGCATAGCAGTGGGCGCCATCGATTTTTTGATCTTAAAAATGGTTGAATAGGATCATTAAAAAAACAAAAAAGCCCAGAAAAATTTCCTGGGTGGCTGTGACTTATTTAGGTCAAACGGCGGCAGCTTCTGCCAGTGCCATTAACAACTCATTTAGTTCAGCTGGTGTTTCAATAATCTGGTCTGGAATCACCGCGGGTTGTGCTTGTTGATTTTTGCGGTGATTGAACCAAAATGTTTGCCAACCAGCATGTTTAGCACTGGTCATATCGAAGGCGGCGTTGTCACCAACGTAAGCCGCTTGATTTGCTCTGAGGCCCGCTTGATGGGCCCAAGTCGTAAAAATTGATGGGTCCGGTTTGGCGAGACTGAGTTCATCGGAAATGAAAATTTTATCAGGATGAACATAGCGTTCAATTTGTAACTGATGCAATTTAGCACGCTGAATGTTGGCAGGACCGTTCGTAATGATCCCAATTTGAAAACAGTGGCTTAACTTTTCCAACACGGCTGCTAATCCTGGAAAAAGTTTAATTTCGGACAAGGCTTGTTGATAAGCCATTTCGAATTGAATCGCCCAATCGGTACTAATCGTTTCCGTGACCAGATCAGTCAAAGCATAGCGTAAACGTGCTGTTTGCCAAGCTTCTAGACTGAGTTCTTTGGCGGTGACTTGATGAAATGTGCGGTCCGTAAAGTCGCGAAAACGTTTAAAAACGTCAGCCAATTCGACCGGTGTAAAACGTAACTGTGAGGTCTGCGTTAACGCCGTGCCAAATGGTGATTTTTGATCATAGAGTGTGTCGTCTACATCAAAAATGATGGCTTTGATCATGTGAATTGAGCCTCCTATGCAAGATAGTATCTTAACACACTTTGTGAAATTCACAAATTCTCGCTGAAAATTCTTGCAAGCGAGGCCAAACTTCGGTATACTAATTTTCGGTGTTAAAACCAATTCACACTCGTCGGGATGACGCTGGATGTGCTCGGGAGAGTTCCAGTGGCAGTTGAGCGACGAGGAGGAATAAAACAAATTTTTTTGGAGGCATATATATTATGGCTGTTATTTCTATGAAACAATTGCTTGAAGCCGGTGTCCATTTCGGTCACCAAACTCGTCGTTGGAATCCAAAGATGAAACCATACATCTTTACGGAACGTAACGGAATCTACATCATTGACTTACAAAAGACGGTTAAGATGATCGATTCAGCTTACAACTTCGTTAAGGATGCTGCGGCTGATGACGGTGTGATCTTGTTCGTTGGGACTAAAAAACAAGCACAAGACTCAATCGAAGAAGAAGCAACCCGTGCTGGTCAATACTACGTTAACCATCGTTGGTTAGGTGGGACTTTGACCAACTGGAATACCATCCAAACTCGGATCAAGCGTCTTAAAGATTTAAAGAAGATGGAAGAAGACGGTACTTTCGATCGTCTACCTAAGAAGGAAGTTTCATTATTAATCAAGCAACGTGCTAAGCTTGAAAAATTCTTGGGCGGTATCGAAGATATGCCTCGGATCCCAGACGTAATCTTTATTGTTGACCCTCGTAAGGAACAAATTGCGGTCAAGGAAGCTCACAAGTTGAACATTCCGATCGTTGCGATGGTTGATACGAACACTGATCCTGATGATATTGATGTCATCATCCCATCAAACGACGATGCTATTCGTGCCGTTCGTTTGATTACTTCAAAGATGGCTGATGCTGTCATTGAAGGCCGTCAAGGTGAAGATGAAGACGTTACAGAAGACTCATTCAAGGGTAACAAGGACACTAAAAAGTCCGCTGACTCTTTGGAAGACATCGTTGAAGCCGTTGAAGGCGACAATGACAAGAAGTCTGACAATAAATAATTGAAATAATTAGGCTGTCTAAAAAATCGCGGACCTCATCGGCCTGATTTTATGGGCAGCCTTTTATAAAAAAATCAAGCGGACTCAAAGGAGAGTTACACTATGGCAAAAATTTCTGCAGCACAAGTTAAAGAACTTCGTGATAAAACCGGCGTTGGTATGATGGACGCCAAAAAGGCGTTAGTTGAAGCAGAAGGCGACATGGCTAAAGCCGTTGACGTTTTACGTGAAAAGGGCGTTGCTAAAGCTGAAAAGAAGAGTGGCCGTGTGGCTGCCGAAGGGATGGCCGCTGTGGCGATTCATGGCGATCATGCCGCAATCGTTGAAGTTAACTCAGAAACTGACTTCGTTGCATCTAGTGATCCTTTCAAAGACTTAATTGCTAAAGTTGCCGATCAAATCGCTTTGGAAGCACCTAAGGATCTTGACGCCGCATTGGCTTTAAAGACTGAAAAGGGTACGATCAATGATGATATCATTGAAACTACGCAAGTAACTGGTGAAAAAGTTAGCTTACGTCGTTTCAAAGTAATCGAAAAGCAAGCTAATCAAAACTTTGGCGCTTATATTCATAATGGTGGCCAAATTGGTGCTTTAGTTGTCTTAGACGGTGCTGACGAAGCTACTGCCAAGGACGTTGCAATGCACGTTGCAGCCATTAATCCAGAATATGTCTCACGTGACCAAGTGCCCGCTGAAACTTTAGCCCATGAAAAAGAAGTTTTAGTTAAGGAAGCTTTGAACGAAGGCAAACCTGAAAAGATCGTTGAAAAGATGGTTGAAGGCCGCTTGAACAAGTGGTTAGCTGAAATCAGTTTGGATGATCAAGAATTTGTTAAGGATTCTGACCAAACCGTTTCACATTACGTTGAATCAAAGGGTGGCAAGGTTAATACCTTTGTTCGCTTTGAAGTCGGCGAAGGGATTGAAAAGCAAACTGGTAATTTTGTAGACGAAATTATGAGTCAAATCAAAAACTAATTAACGCTTTGATAGCCAATTGGGGATTGCGACAAACTTTGTTTTGTGGTGATTCCCTTTTTTTGCGAAAAAATGATGATTTAGCTGGCTTATTGCGGCTTTGCTATAATGGTTATTAATAATATGGTAGAATGGTTACAGATAATCTCGAGGAGGACGAAACGATGTCGGAAGTAAAATATAAGCGCGTGATCCTAAAGCTGAGTGGAGAAGCCTTAGCCGGTAAAAAAGGCTTTGGCATTAATCCACCAGTTATCAAAACGGTTGCAGAAGAACTCAAGGACGTTTACGCCATGGGTGTTCAAATTGCCATCGTCGTGGGTGGCGGTAATATGTGGCGTGGTGAAGCAGGGGCTCAAATGGGTATGGAACGGGCACAAGCCGATTATATTGGCATGCTCGCCACCATCATGAATGCCTTGGCACTTCAAGATAATTTGGAATCTATTGGTGTTCCGACCCGGGTTCAAACTTCGATTGAAATGCGTCAAATCGCTGAACCCTACATCCGACGTAAAGCCATGCGACATTTGGAAAAACGGCGTATTGTGATCTTTGCTGGTGGGACGGGTAGCCCGTATTTCTCAACGGATACGACGGCAGCCTTACGTGCAGCAGAAATCAACGCTGATGCTATTTTAATGGCAAAGAACGGTGTCGACGGGGTTTATTCTGCTGATCCTAACAAGGACCCATCTGCGGTTAAATATGAGACATTGACTCATCTTGATATTATCAACAAAGGGCTACAAGTGATGGATACAACTGCTAGTTCATTATCAATGGATAATGATATTCCGGTAGTGGTCTTTAACTTAAATAAACCAGGTAATATTCGCAAAGTTGTTGCCGGTGAACACATCGGAACAACAGTCAGGGGGAAATAACATGGCAGTTACAGAACCGATTTTAAAAGATGCACAAGCAAACATGAAGAAGGCAGAAATTGCCTTACAACGTGAATTAGGGAATATTCGGGCTGGCCGGGCGAACGCTTCATTGTTAAACCGGATTTCAGCAGATTATTATGGGACGCAAACCCCATTGAACCAAATGGCATCAATCACGATTCCTGAACCACGGGTTTTGATGGTGACCCCATTTGACAAGAGTGCTTTAAAAGAAATTGAAAAAGCTATTTTGGCTTCTGATCTTGGGATTAGTCCAGCTAATGATGGGACTGCGATTCGTTTAGTGATTCCACAATTAACGGAAGAACGTCGTAAAGAATTGGCTAAAGATGTTAAGGCTGAAGGTGAACGCGCTAAAGTTGCCGTTCGAAATGTTCGTCGTGACGCGATGGATGATTTGAAGAAGGGCAACAAGGCTGGTAACTTCACTGATGACCAATTACATGATCTAGAAGACCAAACGCAGAAGATTACGGATGCGGCTGGTAAATCAGTTGACGGTATCGTTGCTGACAAGGAAAAAGAAATTCTTGAAGGCTAGTAAGGTGCCACAATTTATTAAGGCTTGAAGAAATTCAAGCCTTTTTTTGTTGACGAATAGTTTAATGTGGTTTTTTTTGGTAAAATAGTGCTTGGTTAAGCTATTTTTGGAGGTGCAACTTGTTCGCTTTTTTAAATAAGAAAGATCCAGCGGAAACAACTGATTTAGAATTAGATCCGAAACGAATCCCTGCACATATTGCGATTATCATGGATGGCAATGGTCGCTGGGCGAAAGCACGGCATTTACCACGGATTGCTGGTCATAAAGAAGGCATGAATACGGTCAAAAAAGTCGCGATCGCGGCCAGTGATCTTGGTGTGAAAGTTCTGACTTTATACGCTTTTTCGACGGAAAATTGGAAACGGCCCACCGATGAGGTCAACTATCTCATGCAACTGCCAGTTAACTTTTTCGATACCTTTGTGCCAGACTTGATCAAAAACAATGTGCGCGTTCAAGTGATGGGGTACACGGACAAGCTGCCTGTCAGCACACAAAAGTCGGTCCGTGACGCGATTGCGGATACTCAAGCTTGTGATGGCATGGTGTTGAACTTTGCGCTTAATTACGGCTCACGGGCAGAAATTGTCACGGGAATTCAGCAGATTGCGCAACAGGTTGCGGACGGTCAGCTCGCAGTCGCCGATATCAATGAAAAGACAGTTGACGACGCGTTGATGACGGCGCCACTAGCGCCATACCATGATCCGGATCTGTTGATTCGTACGAGTGGTGAAGAGCGGATCTCGAACTTCTTGCTGTGGCAAATTGCCTATAGTGAACTGGAATTCACGGCGGTTAAATGGCCAGATTTCACTGCCGCAACGCTCCAAGCGTGCATTGCGGATTATCAGAGTCGTGACCGTCGTTTTGGCGGCTTATCGGCAAAAAAATAAAAAGGAGTTTTAGATATGAAACAACGGGTCATCACAGCGGTCGTTGCGCTGATTTTATTCATTCCCGTCATTTTCATTGGCGGGATTACGCTTGACATTGTCGCCATGCTACTTGGTGCGATTGCCATGAGCGAATTATTAGTCATGCGGAAAAAGTTACTGATCTCATTTGAAGCAATTGTCGGCATGTTAGCGGTCATGATTCAAATTGCGCCTAGCAAGTGGTTTAACGGCTTGCCAGACCAACTTAACAAGGGCTATGTCGTTTACTTCTTAATCATCTTGATGTTGTTGCATACGGTCTGGTCACGAAATCGTTTTTCGTTTGATGATGCCGGTGTCTTAACTTTAGGTATTTTCTATATTGGGATGGGCTTCAACTATTTCACTGCTGCACGTGGCGTGAATGTCGAAATGCTGCTTTACTTGATGTTTATTGTGTGGGCAACGGATAGTGGCGCTTACATGGTTGGTCGTAAGTTGGGTCGCCATAAAGTGACCCCCATTAGTCCTAATAAGACGTGGGAAGGCTGCATTGGCGGGAGCTTAATCGGCGTCATTATTGCGACAGCTTTCGCGCTTGGATTCCAAGTGGGTTATCACAATTGGTTAAGTATGTTGCTGATCACGATTGTGCTATCTGTCGTGGGTCAATTTGGTGATTTAGTTGAATCAGCCTTGAAACGGTACTATGGGGTGAAAGATTCTGGCAAAATTTTACCTGGACACGGTGGAATTTTAGATCGCTTTGATAGTATGCTACTTGTCTTTCCAATTGCGCACCTATTCGGGTTATTTTAAGCTTAGTCACCCTCAGACCTGAAAGAAAGGACCGTTAATTTGATAGTTACGATAATTACGTTCATCATCGTTTTTGGTATTTTGGTTATCGTCCATGAATTCGGGCACTTTTACTTTGCAAAACGCGCTGGGATACTGGTCCGGGAATTTTCAGTCGGCATGGGTCCTAAAGCCGTTGCATTTCGGCGGCATGCCACGACGTATACATTACGGTTACTACCCATTGGTGGGTATGTCCGGATGGCGGGTGTGGCAGATGATGAAGACGAAGAGCTGAAGCCAGGGACGCCGGTGAGCTTGCAAATTGGTGAGGATGGCCTCGTCCATTCAATCAATGCCAGCAAGAAAACGACGCTCTTCAATGGCATTCCATTATCAGTGACCGCTACGGATCTAGAGAAAGAACTTTGGATCGAAGGCTATGAGAATGGCGACGAGAGCGAACTGAAGCACTACCGTGTGGACCATGATGCGACCATCGTTGAAAGTGATGGGACTGAAGTTCAAATTGCACCGGTGGATGTCCAATTCCAGTCTGCCAAGCTTTGGCAACGGATGTTGACTAATTTTGCAGGTCCCATGAATAACTTCTTGCTAGCGATTGTGACCTTTGCAATTCTGGCCTTTATGCAAGGTGGGGTCACGACGGTCACGACCAAGGTTCAGGACACTACGGCTAATTCAGTGGCACGTCAAGCCGGCCTTAAAGCTGGCGATGAGATTGTGGCGGTCAATGGTAAAAAGAATACGAGTGCCCAGTCAATTTCACTATTGATCCAAGACAGTCCCAATAAAACGGTTCATTTGACGGTCAAGCAGGGTAGTCAAACGCGGCAGATTGCTGTGAAGCCAGCCGCTAAAACAATTTCTGGTAATCGCATCGGTCAAATTGGTGTCCGGTGGGCAACCTCGACGGATACGAGTCTGGGTGCTAAACTAGCTTATGGTTTTACGGGTTCATGGAATATTACGAAACAGATTTTCCAAGTCTTAGGGCGCATGGTGACGCATGGGTTTAGCCTAAATGATTTAGGCGGCCCGGTCGCAATTTTTGCCACGACCTCTCAGGCGGCTAAATCGGGGCTTCGTCAAGTGATCTATTTACTGGCAGTGTTGTCGATTAACCTTGGGATCGTGAACTTATTGCCGATTCCCGCTTTAGACGGCGGAAAAATTTTACTGAATATTGTTGAAGGCATTCGTGGCAAGCCACTACGTGTGGAAACAGAGAGTGTGATCACACTGATTGGCTTTGGCTTATTAATGTTATTAATGGTCTTAGTCACTTGGAATGATATTCAACGCTATTTCTTTTAAATACTTGATTAAATTGGAACCATATAAGGAGAAGATTTTTAGATGAAACAATCGAAATTGTTAATTCCAACTTTGAAAGAAGTCCCAAATGACGCTGAAGCCTTGAGCCATCAAATGATGCTCCGTGCAGGCTATATTCGTCAGATTTCAGCTGGGATGTACGCGTATTTGCCATTGGCCTATCGTGTGCTAAAAAACGTCGAAGCGATTATTCGCGATGAAATGGAAAAAATCGATGCCGCTGAAATGTTGGTTCCAGCAGTGATTCCTGCTGAATTATGGAAAGCTACGGGCCGTTATGAAACCTACGGGCCAGAATTATTTAAGCTGAAGAACCGGCATGAGCGTGAGTTCATCTTAGGTCCGACCCATGAAGAAACCTTCACGTCAATTATTCGTGACGAAGTGAAGTCTTATAAAAAGTTGCCATTGACGTTGTACCAAATCCAAGCAAAATATCGTGACGAAGATCGCCCACGTTATGGCTTACTTCGTGGCCGTGAATTCATCATGAAGGATGCGTACTCATTCCATGCAGATGAAGGGTCCTTAGATGACACTTTCCAAGACATGGCGCAAGCTTATCAAAATATCTTTGACCGTTGTGGCTTAAAATTCCGCTCGATCATCGGTGATGGTGGTGCCATGGGTGGGAAAGATTCACGTGAATATTCTGCCATTGCGCCTGTTGGTGAAGATACGATCGTTTATTCTGATGCGAGTGATTATGCCGCTAACCTTGAAATGGCGCGGAGTTTGTATGTGCCAAAGAAATCACATGCTTCACTCAAGGATTTAGAAAAGATCGATACCCCTGGTGTGGGCACGATTGATGAATTAGCTGACTTCTTGAAAGTTGGCGCGGATCAATTAGTGAAGAGTATCTTGTTTATTGCGGATGATGAACCAGTATTAGCATTAGTACGTGGTGATCATGAAGTTAACGACATCAAGTTGAAAAACTATTTAGGCGCTGATTTCTTAGCAATGGCGACTCCTGAACAAGCCCAACAATATTTAGGTGCCAGCTTTGGATCACTTGGCCCAGTTAACGTTAACGATGATGTGAAGATCGTGGCAGATGTTTATGTCAAAGACATGGTCAATGTCACGGTCGGTGCGAACGAAGATGGCCATCATTTTACCAATGTTAATCCAGAACGTGACTTTCATGCAGCCGATTATGTTGATATTCGTTTCGCACAAGAAGGCGAATTATCACCCGATGGCGCTGGCGTCTTGAAATTCACCAAAGGGATCGAAATTGGGCATATCTTCAAATTAGGGACACGTTATTCGAAAGATCTGCACGCTGAAGTTTTGGATCAAAATGGTCGTAACATCCCAGTAATCATGGGTTGCTACGGAATTGGGGTTTCACGGTTGTTATCAGCGATTGCTGAACAACGCGCGGATGAAAATGGGCTTGTTTGGCCAAAAGATATTGCGCCATTCGATGTACATGTCATTCCAGTTAATCCTAAGAAGGCGGATCAAGTCGCCGTAGCTGATCAAGTTGAAAAGACTTTAGAAGCTGCTGGTTACAATGTCTTGTACGACGATCGTAAAGAACGTCCGGGGGTCAAGTTTGCAGATTCTGATTTGGTTGGGATTCCAGCCCGAATTACGATCGGTAAAAAGGCCAGCGAAGGCATCGTTGAAATCAAGCTCCGTCAAACTGGCGAAACACTTGAAGTAAAACAAGAGGAAGTTGCCAATAATCTCGCGGTGCTACTAAAAAACATCGATTAGATCACGCGACTTGAACGTTGCAAGTTAATAAAAAAATGCGTACACTTAACTCATTGTGTCTGCAGAAAATCACCTAGTTTCGGCAACCTAGAAACTAGGTGATTTTAGTTAGTTTTTTAAAACATTAAGGAGGAGCACGCGTGAGCTTAAATCAGCAGGAAATGTTTGAGAAATTGCTCGAACAGATCGAGATGCCGATGGATGAAACTTTTCAAGCTGCGACCATCGAAAAGCTGACCGTTCATCAAGCCTCAAAAGTTTGGGAGTTCCATTTACATTTTCAACACGTTTTACCATTTTCACAGTTTATGTCGTTTCAAAATAAACTCCAGATAGCCTTTCACGAAATTGCTAAGATCAATTTACAGATTACAACGGCTGACACCGAGGTTGATCCGCGGGCCTTGGCTGATTATTGGGAATGGATCGTTCAAAATAGTGGCATCAAGTCGCCACTAGTCCAATCACTTTGCAACAGCAATGTGCCGTCTTACGAGGATGGCCGGGTCATTTTATTGGCTGAAAATGAAGTGATTCAGAACTTTTTGACCAATCAAGCGCTCGGACCTATTGAAGAAACCTATCAACAATTGGGTTTTCCTAAATTTTCCGTGCATACCTTGATTGATGAGACGGCATCCCAGGAAAAGATCAAAGCGTTCCATGCCCAAAAAGCTAAGTCTGATCAAGCGTTAGCTCAAAAGGCCGAAGCTGCGATTAAAAAGGCTAACGAGAAACGCGCCCAACAAGCAGATTCACCCGCACCGATTGATGGACCTGTTCAATTAGGTAAACAGATCAATCCGCAAGAACCGGCTAAACAAATGGTTCAAATTACGGAAGAAGAACGTTCAGTGATTGTCGAAGGGTACGTTTTCGACATGGAAGTCCGGACGTTACGTTCACAACGACAGTTATTGATTCTGAAAGTGACTGATTATAGTTCTTCGATGGTCATCAAAAAGTTCTCACGTAATAGTGACGATGAAGCCCAATTTGCGGCGCTTAAGCAAGGCATGTGGGTCCGAGCACGGGGGTCAGTCCAAGAAGATAGTTTCATGCGTGATTTGACGATCAATGCCTATGATATTAATGAAATCTCACATCAATCGCGTGAAGACAAGGCGCCCGCGGATGGTAAACGGGTCGAATTACACTTGCATTCCAACATGAGTACGATGGATGCGACGAACAGTGTGTCTGATTTCGTGGCGCAAGCGGCCAAATGGGGTCAACCTGCGATTGCGATTACAGATCATTCTGGCGCGCAGGCGTTCCCAGAAGCTTTTGCGGCAGGACAGAAAAATAAGATCAAAGTCCTTTATGGCGTTGAAGCCAACATGGTCGATGATGGTGAACCGATCGCCTTCAATGATGCGCATGTCGATCTTAAAGAAGCGACTTATGTCATTTTTGATACGGAAACAACCGGCTTATCGGCGATCTATGATAAGGTCATCGAATTGTCTGCCGTCAAAATGGTTAAAGGCAACGTTGTCGATCAATTTGAAGAGTTTATCGACCCAGGGTTCCATTTATCCGAAACGACGACGAATTTGACGAGTATCACTGATGACATGGTTCGTGGCTCAAAATCCGAGGAAGAAGTCTTTAAACTTTTCCGTGAATTTTACGGCGACGCCATTGTTGTTGGTCATAACGTTACTTTTGATATGGGATTCATGAATACGGGATATGCTCGTCATAACATGGGACCAATCGAAAATCCAATTGTGGATACGTTGACATTAGCCCACTGGTTGTACCCGGAACTTAAACGATTTACATTGAATACGTTAGCTAAAAAGTTCAATGTTAGTTTGGAACACCATCACCGGGCAATCTATGATGCGGAATCGACCGGGCACTTAAATCATCTCTTCTTGAAAGATGCCGAAGAACGCTACGGGGTTCAGTTCCATGACCAATTGAATGATCATATGAATGAGAATGCCGCTTATCGACGGGCACGGCCGTTTCATGCGACCTTGTATGCCCAGACCCAAGCCGGCTTGAAAAACTTGTTCCGGATTATTTCCATGTCGAATGTGGATTATTATTATCGAGTTCCACGAGTTCCACGCAGTATTCTGAATAAATATCGTGATGGTATTCTGGTTGGCTCGGCTTGTTCACGTGGTGAAGTTTTCACGTCAATGATGCAAAAAGGTCAAGCTGAGGCGCGTGAGAAGGCGACTTATTATGATTTTCTAGAAGTCCAACCGAAAGCTGCTTATGCGCCTTTGATTGAGAGTGGGTTGATCGCGGATAACGATCATCTTGAAGACATTATTAAAAATATGGTCAATTTGGGTCATGAGTTAAATATTCCCGTCGCCGCGACTGGGGATGTGCATTACTTAAATCCTGAAGATAAGATCTATCGGAAAATCTTGATTCACTCACAAGGTGGCGCGAATCCGTTGAACCGTACGGAGCGGCCGGATGTCCATTTCCGAACGACTGATGAAATGTTACAAGCCTTTAGTTTTTTAGGCGATGACGTGGCCCACGAGATCGTTGTGGAGACGCCACAGCAGATTGCTGCTAGTTTTGAAGTGGTGCGGCCAGTCAAAGATAAACTCTACACACCACGGATGAAAGGTGCCGAAGCCGAAATCAAGCAATTGACGATGGATCGGGCGCATGCTTGGTATGGAGATCCCTTACCGGAAATTGTCCAAAAGCGCGTGGATAAGGAGTTAAAGAGTATTATTGGGAACGGGTTCTCAGTCATTTATTTGATTGCCCAACGCTTAGTTTTTAAGAGTAACAAGGATGGTTATTTGGTTGGGTCACGGGGGTCCGTCGGGTCTAGTTTAGTGGCGACCTTGTCAGGGATCACGGAAGTTAATCCGATGCCACCACATTACCGCTGTCCAAATTGTCAATATTCGCATTTTTATACGAACAATGAATATGGTTCAGGTTATGATCTGCCACCGAAAGATTGTCCAAAATGTGGCACAAATATGGTGCGCGATGGTCATAACATTCCGTTTGAAACTTTCTTGGGTTTCTATGGTAACAAAGTGCCCGATATTGATTTGAACTTCTCTGGTGACTATCAGCCGATTGCCCATAATTATACGAAAGTCTTGTTCGGAGAGAAGAACGTTTACCGGGCCGGGACAATTGGGACGGTCGCGGATAAAACGGGTTATGGCTATGCCAAAGCCTATGAACGGGACACAAATCAAACGTTACGCACGGCGGAAGTCGATCGGTTAGCCAAGGGTATCACGGGGGTCAAGCGCTCTACCGGGCAACATCCGGCGGGGATTATCGTTGTACCTGATTACATGGATATTTACGACTTTACGCCCGTGCAATATCCCGCTGATGACCAGACCGCGGCTTGGCAAACGACCCATTTTGATTTCCATTCGATCCATGATAATATTTTGAAAATTGATATTTTGGGACATGATGATCCAACGATGATTCGGATGTTGCAAGATTTATCCGGCATCAAGCCAGAAAGTATTCCACCAGTTGATCCCAACGTCATGAAGATTTTTTCTAGCCCTGATGTTTTAGGTGTGACTGAAGATCAAATTTTTTCTAAGACTGGGACGCTAGGGATACCCGAATTTGGGACGCGTTTTGTGCGCGGTATGTTGGAAGAAACCCATCCGTCGACCTTTAACGAACTCCTTCAAATTTCTGGGCTGTCACATGGAACCGACGTTTGGCTGGGTAATGCGGAAGAATTGATCAAGGATGGTACGGTTACCTTAGCTGAAGTTATCGGTTGTCGGGATAACATCATGACCGACTTGATTCACTACGGCATGGAATCGGATATGTCATTCCAAATTATGGAACATGTCCGTAAAGGCCGTGGGATTCCGGATGATTGGCAACAGGCCATGAAAGATTCGAATGTGCCGGATTGGTATATTGAGTCTTGTTTGAAAATTAAGTACATGTTCCCGCGGGCCCATGCGGCGGCTTATATTTTAATGGCGCTGCGGGTGGCTTACTTCAAAGTTTATTTCCCAATGATTTATTACACCGCGTACTTCTCGGTGCGGGCGGATGACTTTGACTTGGTTGCGATGGCCCATGGTAAAGAAGCGGTCAAAGCATCGATGAAAGCCATTACTGATAAAGGGATGGATGCGTCAACTAAGGAAAAGAATTTGTTGACGGTCTTGGAACTGGCCAATGAAATGTTGGAACGTGGCTTTAATTTTTCAATGGTTGACTTAGATAAATCGGATGCGGCGGACTGGTTGATCGATGGCAAAACGTTGATTGCACCATTCCGAGCTATTCCTGGTTTAGGTTTGAACGTTGCCAAGCAGATCGTGGCGGCGCGTGCGGATAAGCCGTTTCTTTCTAAGGAAGACTTGTCAAAACGTGGGAAAGTTTCGAAAACGTTGATTGATTTTATGACAACGAATGGGGTTTTGGAAGGATTACCTGACGAAAACCAACTTTCTTTATTTTAAAAAGCGCGTGAAAGTCGCTTAGTGTTGCGGATTACGCATAATTATGATAATATATGAGTGTAATTTAAAACTCGTTAACGAGTGAGCAGCGATGCTCACTCTTTTTATTGGACTAATCTGGATAGGAGGCGCAAACGTGAGCAATAATGTTGTTGAGACCATTCAGCCGTTGGCACAAGCCATTGTGGCGGCCCACCAGTTTGAATTAGTTGATGTTGAATTTGTGCGTGAGGGTCAGAGCTGGTACTTACGACTCTATATCGATAAGCCAGGGGGCATTAACATTGAAGAATGTGCCATGGTTAGCGATGAATTGAGTGAAAAATTAGATGGAATGGATCCTGATCCAATTCCACAAGCTTACTTTTTAGAGGTTTCTTCGCCAGGTGCTGAGCGACCACTTAAAAAGGAAGCTGATTATCAACAAGCTATTGGCAAGTACATTCACGTTGGCTTGTATCAAAAAACTGAGGGTAAAAAGGTCTTTGAGGGCGACTTAGCCGCGGTCACTCCCGAAACTTTAACGATTAATTACTTAGATAAAACGCGGCACAAAACCATTACAATCGACCGGCAGCAGATTTCACAAGCGCGGTTGGCAGTTAAGTTTTAGTAAAGGAGCTTACACATGAGTAAGGAATTATTAGGGGCGTTAGACACCCTTGAAACAGAAAAAGGCATCAAAAAAGAAGTTGTTATCGATGCCTTGGAAGCAGCTTTGGTTTCTGCTTATAAACGTAACTATGGTCAAGCTCAAAACGTTGAAGTTGACTTTGACCAAGTTAAGGGTAATATTCATGTTTATGCCGTTAAGGAAGTTGTCGAAGATGTGTTTGATTCGCGTCTAGAAGTTAGCCTTCAAGATGCTTTAGCCATTAACCGTGCTTATGAAATTGGTGATGAGATTCGATTTGAAGTCACGCCAAAGGATTTCGGTCGGATTGCGGCTCAAACCGCTAAACAAGTCATTATGCAGCGGGTGCGCGAAGCCGAACGTGGCATTATCTTTGACGAATATAGTCAATACGAAAATGAAATCGTGACGGGTGAAGTTGAACGTCAAGATAATCGTTTTGTGTATGTGAGTTTAGGCAAAGTGGAAGCCGTGATGGGTCGTTCTGATCAATTACCTGGTGAAACTTACCGGATTCATGACAAGATCAAGGTGTATGTCTCTAAGGTTGAAAATGCGACCAAGGGCCCACAAGTGTTCGTTTCACGGACCGCGCCAGACTTGTTGAAGCGTTTATTTGAACAAGAGGTTCCAGAAATTTTTGATGGAATCGTTGAAATTGTTTCAATTGCGCGTGAAGCTGGCGATCGTGCTAAGGTAGCGGTTCGTTCTAACAACCCTAACGTTGATCCAGTCGGGACTTGTGTTGGGCCTAAAGGTCAACGGGTCCAGACCATCGTCAATGAGTTACACGGCGAAAATATGGATATTGTGGAATGGACTGACGATACTGCGGTCTTTATTGCCAATGCGTTGAATCCAGCCGAAGTCTTAGACGTCATTTTTGATCCTGAGAATGAACGGGGCTGTACCGTCGTTGTCCCTGATTACCAATTATCATTAGCAATCGGTAAACGTGGTCAAAATGCCCGTTTGGCTGCAAAATTAACCGGCTTTAAGATCGATATTAAATCGGAAACGGAAGCTTCTGATATAATGGATGAGAACCCAGCGGATGTCGCTGAGGCTGAAACAGCCCCTGAGACAGAAACTGAGGATAGCTCGGATGCACCAACTGAGACGAGCGCTGCGGCAGCCGAACCAACCTCTGCGACCGACGATGAAGTTGCGGACGATGGTGAAGCATCAGCCAATGATAGCGAAGCCTCAGCAAGTGATGATGAGTAACTAGAGGAGGTCTGGGCGTTGAAAAAAAGAAAAGTGCCGTTACGTAAAGATATTGTAACGGGTGAAATGCATCCCAAGAAAGAACTCGTACGTGTAGTTAAAAACAAGCAGGATGAAGTTTCCGTTGATCCGACCGGTAAAAAGCCGGGTCGTGGGGCTTATATTACACTAGATGTCGCGGTTGCTGAAAAAGCTAAACAACAGAAGACTTTTGATAAGGCTTTTGGCGTTAAAGTGGATGCAGCATTCTACGATGAATTAGTGGCTTACGTTGATCACCAACAAGCCCGAAAGGAATTATTCGGTGATGACGCCTAAACAAGCTTGTTTAAACTTACTGGGCCTTTCACGGCGTGCCAAACAACAGATTGCCGGTGAAAATTTAACACTGAACGCAATCCGTAATCAATCTGCAAAGCTGGTTTTTATTGCCAGTGATGCGGGTCCCTCGACAGCCAAAAAATTTCATGATAAGGCCCAATCTTATGATGTCCCAGTGATTGATATCTTGACTCGCGCAGAACTGACTGCGGCAAATGGCAACCCACGTACTGTAATTGCGATTACCGATGCTGGTTTTGCCAAGAAAATGGTGGCGATCATGACAAATTAAGGAGGGTGAAGATATGGGGAAAAAGCGAATTTATGAATTAGCGAAGGAGCTACATGTTCCAAGTAAACAGTTGATTGCGCAAGCACAACAGTTGGGATTCTCCGTTAAAAATCATATGTCGACACTCGGTGACAACGAAGAGCGCCAATTAAAGGGCACTCAAGCTGGCACCAATCCTAAATCTAAAACGGCCGGGGAAACCGGTTCAGCTTCGAAGTCGGAAGCTAAAAATGTGACACGAACTGCTAACCAGCAGCAATCCAACTCGCGTCATCAACAGAGTGGTGATTCTTTGAATAATAATCGAAATAATAACAATAATCATAGCCAAAACCGTCCCAACAATAACAGCAGTAGCAATGGAAACCGTGCAAACAATCATAGTTCACGGTCTACCAGTTCACGGCCAGCAAGTAATGGGACCCGAACGAACAGTAGTAACGGGACTCGTTCGAACAATACGGCTAACCGGAGTACTAGTAACGGTCAGAATCGGAATGGCGGCCAAAACCGGTCGAACAATTCAACGGCTAATCGCAATAGTAACAACCGGTCAAATAGCAGCAATGGGACGAGAAGTAACAATGGTAACCGTTCAAACAATAGTTCAGCAAATCGGACTAGCGGTGGCCAAAATCGTTCAAACAATGGTCAAAACCATAGCAATAACAGCCAAAACCGCTCAAGTAATACGCAAAACCGGAATAATAATTCGGCAAACCGGAGTACTAACAGTAGCAATGGCAACAACAATAGTAGTCGTAATGGCAGTGGCCGCTTTGGCGGTAGCTTGAACAATAACGGCGGTGGTGGTCGTTACCGTGGTAATAACAATAACCGCCGTCGTAATAACAAGAAGCAAAACCGGAAGAATCAACGGATTCGGCAAGTGAATAACAAGCCGGCACCAGTTCGGAAGGATAAGCCATTACCAGAAACCTTAGTCTATACGGTCGGGATGAATGCGCAAGATTTGGGTAAGATTTTGCATCGCGAACCAGCTGAAATTATCAAGAAGTTGTTCATGTTAGGTGTGGCGGTTAACCAAAACCAATCACTTGATAAGGATACGATTGAAGTTCTGGCAGCCGACTATGGGATTAATGCCCAAGAAAAGGTTGAAGTCGATGTAACTGACTTAGACAAGTTCTTCGATGATGAAAATCAAAACATGGAAAATGCTGTGACTCGCGCACCCGTTGTCACTGTCATGGGGCACGTTGACCATGGTAAGACGACCTTGCTTGATAAGCTTCGGCATACCCACGTTACCGCTGGTGAAGCCGGTGGGATCACGCAAGCTATCGGGGCCTACCAAGTGAAGCATGATGGTAAATCCATCACCTTCTTGGATACGCCTGGACATGCGGCCTTTACCGAAATGCGGGCACGTGGTGCTGATATTACCGATATCACGGTCTTAGTCGTTGCGGCGGATGATGGTGTGATGCCACAAACTATCGAAGCCATCAACCATGCGAAAGCAGCCAAAGTACCAATTATCGTCGCAGTTAACAAGATTGATAAGCCCGGCGCTAACCCTAACCATGTCATGGAACAATTGACCGAATACGGTTTGATTCCTGAAGACTGGGGTGGCGAAACGATCTTCGTTCAAATTTCAGCGAAATTCGGTAAGAATTTGGATGAATTATTGGACATGATCTTGTTACAAGCTGAAGTATTGGAATTGAAAGCTAACCCAGATCAAAACGCCGCTGGTTCCGTTTTGGAAGCTAGTTTGGATCGTGGGAAAGGCTCAACGGCAACCTTGTTAGTTCAACAAGGGACGATGCATGTTGGTGACCCAATCGTTGTTGGGAATACCTATGGTCGTGTCCGGACGATGACGAATGACAATGGTCGCCGGATTCAAGAAGCCATTCCATCCACACCAATCGAGATTACTGGTTTGAGTGATGTACCTGAAGCTGGGGATCGTTTCGTCGTGTTTGACGATGAAAAGACCGCTCGTGAAGCCGGTGAAGAACGGGCTAAGCAAGCTTTGATGGACGAACGGAAGCAAACGAACCATGTGACATTGGACAACTTGTTTGATTCAATGAAGCAAGGCGAGCTTAAAGAAGTTGACGTCATCATCAAGGCTGATGTTCAAGGTTCAGTTGAGGCCTTGGCTGGTAGTTTGAAGAAGATCGAAGTCGAAGGTGTCCGGGTTAACATTATCCATACTGCTGTTGGGGCCATTAACGAAAGTGATGTGGCTTTGGCGGAAGCAAGTAATGCCATCATCATCGGGTTCAACGTTCGACCAACGCCACAAGCAAAGTCGCAAGCTGACACTGACGATGTTGATATTCGTTTGCATCAAGTCATCTACAACGCGATTGATGAAATCGAAAGCGCGATGAAAGGGATGCTCGAACCGAAATATGAAGAAAAGATCACTGGTCAAGTCGAAATCCGTGAAATCTACAAGGTTTCTAAGGTTGGGACTATCGGTGGTGGGATGGTCACAGATGGGGTCATTCATCGTGATTCCGGTGTCCGGGTCATCCGTGACAGCGTCGTGATTTATGACGGTAAACTGGCTAGTTTACGTCGCTTCAAGGACGATGTTAAAGAAGTTAAACAAGGTTTCGAATTAGGTCTTCGAATTGAAGATTACAATGATATCAGAGTTAATGATGTCATCGAAGCTTATGTCATGAAAGAAATTCCGATTGAATAAGCAATCTCTCAAGGAGGTGCATTAGAATGGCACAACATTATCGGGTTGGTCGACTGGAACAAGAGATCCAAAAAGAAGTCGACGACATTCTATTGAAGCGTGTTCGTGATCCACGGGTTGCTGAGTCTGGGTTAACTATTACCGGTGTTACGGTAACGGGTGACTTACAACAAGCCACGATCTTCTACAGCATTTTATCGGACAAAGCGTCTGATGGTGAGAAGACTGCCCAAGGACTTGAAAAGGCTAAGGGGTTAATTCGTAGTGAATTAGGCTCTCGGCTTAGCATTTACAAGACGCCTGAACTGATATTTGAACGGGATACTTCTATTCAATATGGGAGTCGGATCGACGAATTGATCAACAATTTAAAACGCCACGACTAGTTGTTCAAGTCTGGTTATTGACCGTTTCGGGTTTTTACTCGAAACGGTCTTTTTTTGGCGTTAAACCTAGTCAGCAGCGTTAACTGTCGACTCATTGGGTTTAGCTTTGAAGGCAAGTCATGAGTCGGTGATTTTATTGAATGTGGTATACTAAAAAAAGTTAATTTTAAGGAGTAAATTTATGCCAAACGGAATTTTACCATTATATAAACCACGTGGCTTGACGAGTTTTGACTGCGTGGCTAAAATTAGAAGACTCTATCATACCCGCAAAGTAGGGCATTCAGGGACTCTAGATCCTAGTGTCGACGGGGTATTACCCATTTGTATTGGCAACGCTACCAAAGTCGTGCAGTTTTTGGTGGCTTCTGGCAAACAGTACCAGGGCAGTATGACGTTGGGGTTTGCGACGACCACGGAAGATTTAGACGGCGATGAAATCGAGCGAATGGCCATTGCTAAGCCATTCACGACCGCTGAAATTGATGCGGCCTTAGCCACGATGACGGGCGAGATCACGCAGATTCCACCGATGTTTTCCGCCGTTAAAGTGAATGGTCGTCGGCTATATGATTATGCTCGTCATGGTGAGACCGTGGCCCGACCTGAACGTCACATTACGATTGGTCGTTTTGTCCAACGCCAAGCTGCGACTTATGATGCTGAAACGCAAACGCAGACCATTTATTTTACGGTCGATTGTAGCAAAGGGACTTATGTCCGCACCTTAGCAGTGGATGTGGGCAAACAACTTGGCGTTCCAGCGGTCATGAGTGATTTGACTCGTTTGAAGAGTGGCGGCTTTAACTTAGCTGAGACGATCACGTTTGACCAGATTGAAGCAGCTGTGGCGGCCGGGACGGAAGCTGACTTGTTGGCACCAATTGAGAAAGCTTTAACGCAATATCCGCAGGTCGCACTAACGGCAGCGCAATGGGCGCGGGTTAAAAATGGTGCCTGGTTGTTGGCGGATGAAGGACAGCAAGCCAATCCGGATGCGGACACGATTCTTGCATTGACCTACCAAGACCGCATAAAATGTTTGTATAGTTATCGGACTGAAGAACAACGGTACAAGCCGTTCAAAATGTTCTCAGTTGAATAAGGAGTTTTTGACATGCAGGTGATTAATTTAAGTTATCCTTATGTGGCGAGTCAAATTCCAGCTGGGGCGATCACGTTAGCACTCGGCTTTTTTGACGGCGTGCATCGGGGACATCAACGGGTCGTCGCCACCGCGCGAGCCGCAGCTAAAGCCACAAACACGAAATTAGCGGTGATGACGTTTGATCAGCATCCATCCGTCGTTTTTCAACACGCTGAACCAGATCATGTGCGTTATTTGACGACGGTTTCACAAAAGGTGAGCCTCATGGCTGAAATGGGTGTCGACATCCTCTATGTGTTGCATTTTGACGCCGCAGTGGGGTCAATGCCACCGCAAACTTTTGTGGACCAGTTGATTGTTGGGTTACATGCCACGACGGTGGTGGCAGGCTTTGATTATACTTACGGACCCGCGGCGATTGCCAACATGCAGCGATTAAATGATTACGGTCATGATCGTTTTGAGATTATTGAAGTCCCTAAGGCCATTGATGGGACGGAAAAAATCAGCTCGACCCGGATTCGTACTGCGTTGGACGCGGGCGCAATTGATGAGGCGAATACGCTGCTTGGTTACCAGTACGAAACGATGGGAACCGTTGTGCATGGGGAAGCTCGTGGCCGCACGCTCGGCTTTCCAACGGCCAATGTTGCTCATAGCAACAATACCCGTGTCCCTGGAATTGGCATTTATGCCACGATGGTTAAAGTGGAAAATCAGTGGGTGACTGGGATGGCATCCGTGGGGCGCAACGTCACTTTTGGGGATGACCGGCCAGTGACCGTTGAAATTTACTTATTGGATTTTAGTGGTGATATTTATGGTCAGGCGTTAACGATTCGTTGGGGTCACCGGATGCGTGGGGAAATTAAGTTTGCTGATGCGGCGGGCTTAGTGAAACAGCTCAAGCAAGACGAACAGGCCACACGCGACTATTATCTTACGCAGCCATTTCACGCGCAGCCACGGCTTTGGTCCGTGTTACGGGCGCAAAAGGAGAACTAATATGGATACAAGTAAAATTTTTCAACATGGTACTTTAGGGTTGCTGGTTCCAGGACTCTATGACGGGACCATTACGGCTGGTGAGTTATTGAAGCATGGTGATACCGGGATTGGGACGTTAGATGGTTTGAATGGTGAGGTCATTATTTTGGATGGTCAGGCCTATCAAGCGCGTGAAGACGGTCAAGTGCGTCAAATTTCGGCAACGGAAACGTTACCATTTGCGTCGGTACATTTTGAAGCTGCTCAAGCTGGTACACCCGTGAGTGATTTAGGACAAGCGGCGTTTCAGCAACAAGTGCAAGCCGACAATCAATTAACGAATGTTTTTGCCGCGATTCGCGTTGACGGTAGTTTCAAGCGGGTTAAGACTAGAGTTGCGCCACATCAAACTAAGCCTTACCAGACTTTGGTTGCCGCGACGGCCACTCAGCCTGAATTTGAAGGGACCGACGTCAAGGGAACAATCATCGGTTATTTTGCGCCGCACCTATTCCAAGGGGCGACGGTGGGTGGCTTCCACTTACACTTCTTGAGTGCAGATCATCAACTTGGCGGGCATCTCTTAGATTTTGAAATTGATCAGGCCCAACTGAAAGTTCAAAAATTTGCTGATTTTCAAGTACACCTACCCATTGATAATGCAGATTACTTACAGGAACAATTTGATAATGAAACCATTGATTCAGCCATTAACAAAGCTGAACGCTAGGTTGATGGGTCCGAGGAAAGCTTCCTCGGACTTTTTTAGCACTCGACCAATTATTTTGCTAAAATACTTTGTCTTTCCTTGACTTTAAGGGGTGGGGTTGTTATATTAGTAATTGTGTTAGCACTCCATTAAGTTAAGTGCTAAAAAGAGGTGATGATCACGTTAACTGAACGACAAAGCCTAATTTTGAAGGCGATTGTCCGTGACTATACCGAAGGCGGTACCCCAGTTGGGTCCAAATCTTTAGTCCAAGAGTTGCCGATGAAGGTTAGCTCCGCCACGATTCGTAATGAAATGGCGCGACTTGAAGATTTGGGATTAATCGTCAAAACGCATTTGTCTTCTGGTCGAATTCCATCAATTAAGGGTTATCGTTATTATGTTGATCATATCCTGACACCTGAAAAGGTGGATAATCGTGACTTGAAGGTCATCCAACATTCGTTGGGTGGTGAATTTCATAAGATCGATGAGATCGTGGCGCAGTCGGCGGATATCTTGTCACAATTGACGAGTTATACGACTTTTACCCTACGGCCGGAATTGAAACATAGTCGGCTCAGCGGCTTCCGTTTAGTACCGCTTGGCAATCATCAAGTCATGGCCATTCTGGTGACTAATAACGGGGATGTTGAGAATCAGACGTTTACGATTCCGAATGATCTTTCCGGTGATGAACTAGAGCCAGTCGTTCGTTTTATCGATGATCAATTGATCGGCCTGCCGTTAGAAGACGTCCTCGCCAAATTACAACAAGAGATTCCATTGAAATTATCGCGTTATTTGCAAAATCCCGATGGTTTCTTGGATATTTTTGGCAGTGTGTTGTCCAAGGCAGCTTCCGAAAGGTTTTATGTTGGTGGCAAGTTAAACTTGTTTAACTATACGAGTCAACAGAATCCGAAAGAAATGCGATCATTGTATTCATTGCTAGATCAAACGGATAACTTGGCCAATGTGATTGGCACACCTGGTCAACACATTCAAGTTCGGATCGGGAATGAGATCACCAACGATTTATTGAAAGACTACAGTTTGATCACCGCAACGTATGACGTTGATCAGCACGGGCAAGGTATTATCGCCTTGCTTGGGCCGACAGCCATGCCATACTCACGGATGATCGGTCTGATGGGTGCGTTTCAACGTGAACTGGCCCGCAAACTGTTAGATTATTACCGGTACTTTGACGAGTGACGGACAGGGAGATGAAATCATTGGCAAAGAAACCAACTAGCGCAACCGATTCAGCTGAAAGTACGGCTAGCCAAGCGGCGCAATCCACTGCCGACTCAGCAACAGCTAAGTCGACGGCAGAAAAAGCGACGACTAAAAAGGCAGCAGCAACCAAGGTTGATCCTCGTGAGGCTCAAATTGCAGCATTAAAGCAGCAATTGGACCAGAAGGATGATCAGTTATTGCGAACCCAAGCTGAATTGGTCAATATGCAAAATCGTTTCAAGAAAGAGCAAGCATCGATCATTAAATATGATGGTCAGACGTTGGCAAAGGACGTGTTGCCAGTGCTGGATAACTTGGAACGAGCATTAGCCACCGCGGCTACCGATGAAACTGCTAAGCAGTTGAAGAAGGGTGTCGAAATGGTTTATGGGCATTTGCAAGAAGCCCTCAAAAAGAATAGCGTAACTGAAGTTCCAGCAGATGGTGAGAAATTTGATCCGAACGTTCACCAGGCCGTGCAAACGGTGCCGGCGGACAAAGATCATCCTGCCGAAACGGTAGTTCAAGTTTTACAAAAAGGTTATCTATTTAAAGACCGGACGCTTCGACCTGCAATGGTTGTTGTGGCCCAGTAATAATAAAAAAATAAAATTAAAAGAGGTTTGTTAATTTATGGCAAGTAATAAAATTATCGGGATTGACCTCGGGACGACTAACTCTGCGGTTGCCGTACTCGAAGGTAGCGAACCAAAGATTATTACGACTCCTGAAGGCGGCCGGACGGTCCCATCAGTTGTCGCATTTAAAGATGGCGAAACTCAAGTTGGTGAAGTTGCCAAGCGGCAAGCTATCACCAATCCTAACACGGTAGCTTCAATCAAGCGTCACATGGGTGAAGCTGGTTACAAAGTAAATATTGAAGGCAAGGATTATACGCCACAACAAATTTCTGCGATGATTTTACAATACATCAAGGGATTTGCGGAAGATTATTTAGGCGATACGGTTGAAAAGGCCGTTGTGACGGTGCCAGCTTACTTTAATGATGCCCAACGGCAAGCCACTAAAGATGCTGGTAAGATTGCTGGCTTGAACATCGAACGGATTATCAATGAACCAACAGCTGCAGCGTTAGCTTATGGTTTGGATAAAACGGACAAAGATGAAAAAATCTTAGTTTATGATCTTGGTGGTGGGACTTTTGATGTTTCCATCTTGGAATTAGGCGATGGGGTCTTTGAAGTCTTATCAACGAACGGTGATACCCATCTTGGTGGGGATGATTTTGACCAAAAGATCATTGATTGGTTAGTTGCTGGCTTCAAGGCTGACAATGGCGTTGACTTGTCACAAGACAAGATGGCATTACAACGGCTAAAGGATGCTGCTGAAAAAGCGAAGAAGGACCTTTCAGGGGTTTCTGAAGCACAAATCAGCTTACCATTTATTTCAGCTGGTGCTAGTGGTCCGTTACACTTGGAACAAACTTTAACACGTGCTAAGTTTAACGAATTGACTGAAGACCTTGTTGACAAGACCCGGGTTCCAGTTGAAAATGCGTTGAAGGATGCTAATTTACAAGCTTCTGACTTGGACGTTGTCATCTTAAACGGTGGGTCAACTCGGATTCCAGCTGTTCAAGAAGCTGTTGAAAAATGGACTGGCAAAGAATCAAACCATTCTATTAACCCTGACGAAGCGGTTGCCTTAGGTGCTGCGGTTCAAGGTGGGGTCATCACTGGTGATGTGAAAGACGTTGTTTTACTTGATGTCACACCATTGTCATTAGGGATTGAAACCATGGGCGGTGTCTTCACGAAGTTGATTGATCGTAACACGACCATCCCAACGAGTAAGTCACAAGTCTTCTCAACGGCCGCTGATAACCAACCAGCCGTTGATATTCATGTCTTACAAGGTGAACGGCCAATGGCAGCAGATAACAAGACATTGGGTCGTTTCCAATTAACTGATATTCCAGCAGCCCCACGTGGTGTTCCTCAAATCGAAGTTAAATTCGATATTGATAAGAACGGTATCGTGAACGTTTCTGCTAAGGATATGGGCACGAACAAAGAACAAAAGATTACCATCAAGAGTTCATCGGGTCTCTCTGACGAAGAAATTGATCAAATGGTCAAGGAAGCCAAAGAAAACGAAGATGCTGATAAGAAGCGTAAAGAAGAAGTTGACTTGAAGAACGAAGTTGACCAATTGATCTTTACGACGGATAAGACGCTCAAGGAACTCAAAGGTAAAGTTTCTGACGAAGAAGTCAAGAAGGCTCAAGATGCCCGTGATGCTTTGAAGAAAGCTCAAGATGACAACAACGTTGAAGAAATGAAAGCCAAGAAGGATGACTTGAACAAGATCGTCCAAGACTTATCAGTTAAACTTTATCAACAGACCCAACAAGCACAAGGTGACGCTAAGGGCGCTACTGATGCGACTGGCGATGCTGGTAAGGGTGATGATGCCAAAGGCGATGGCAAGACCGTCGATGGCGACTTCGAAGACTTAGATAAAGATAAGGACAAGAAGTAAAATTTACCGGTTGAATCAAAAAGCCAAGGCCGCGCGGCTTTGGCTTTTTGCGTCAACTATGCTAGTATTAGTGAGACTTTATTAAGGATCATTAGGAGGTTACAATGGCAGAACAAGATTTATATAAGGTTCTGGGTGTTGCAAAAGATGCCAGTCAGGATGAAATCAAGAAAGCTTACCGAAAACTTTCGAAAAAGTACCATCCCGATTTGAACCATGAACCTGGCGCTGAAGACAAGTTTAAAGCGGTCAATGACGCGTACGAAACATTAGGTGATCCGCAAAAACGGGCGCAATATGATCAATTCGGTTCAACTGGTGGTCAACAACAAGGCTTCGGCGGTGGTGCTGGCGGCTTTGGCGGTCAAGACTTCGGTGGTTTTGGCGGCGGCGGTGGTTTCGAAGATATTTTCAGCTCATTTTTTGGTGGTGCTGGTGGCGGTGGTCGCCGACCAAATCCAACGGCACCGCAACAAGGCCGTGATTTACAATATGAGATGACCTTGAAATTTGAAGATGCCATCTTTGGTAAGAAGACCAACATTACTTACAATCGTGAGGAACAATGTGAGACTTGTGGTGGTTCTGGTGCGAAACCCGGGACCTCACCAGTGACTTGTTCGAAATGTCATGGGAGTGGTTATATTCAAGTTCAAACGAATACGCCACTTGGTCGCATGATGAGTCAACAAGTTTGTGATGTTTGTCATGGTAGTGGTAAGGAAATCAAAGATAAGTGTGCCACTTGTGGGGGTTCTGGTCATACTGAACAGAGTCATTCCATTAAAGTGACGGTACCTGCTGGGGTTGAAGAAGGCCAACAAATGCGTCTTCAAAACCAAGGTGAAGCCGGCGCGAATGGTGGCCCTTACGGTGATTTGTTTATTGTTTTCCGTGTGGAACCTAGCAAAGAGTTCGAGCGTGATGGTGCCACGATCTACTTCAAGTTACCGATTGACTTTGCTCAAGCTGCTTTGGGTGATGAAGTTGCAGTTAAGACGGTACACGGTGATGTCAAATTAAAGATTCCTGCTGGAACGCAGACTGGGACGACCTTCCGCTTACGTGGCAAGGGCGCACCTCGCTTACGTGGTAACGGGAATGGTGACGAACGGGTGACTGTTTCGATCCAAACGCCAACGAAATTGAATAAAGGCCAAAAAGAAGCTCTCAAGACTTTTGCAAAAGCTAGTGGCAAAACAGTTGCTGGTAATGGCTCATTATTTGATAAGTTTCGTGGGGTTTAAAAAAATCAGTAAGACATGTCTAGAAAATTAGGCATGTCTTTTTTTTGCGTTGTTTTAGCATGGTTAAAAATGTCATACACCATCATCAACGATTAACCGTATCAAACGTAAAGCTGGTCGACTTGGTTTATTAACTGAACTGCCTGGCGACGGCTTTTTCAGCAAACTGTTTCGATATATTATAACTATAATATTGCGGGTGCTAGACTTATTTAAGGAGGTGAACCAATGGGATTCGAAGAATGTAGTGGGGGCAAATCAACGGTAATGTTACAAAACCGTTACAGACGATGGTTTCGGCAAGACGCACACGCAGACTTTTATGATTTTCAAGCGCAAACGACGAATAATCGGTATCAGTTGGTAAACTATTCCTTGAACTTAATGTACCGCTAGTCGGTGACAGTTCGTGGCAAATTGACTGACGGGGAAGTTAACAATAATGAAGCGATTAGAATTAGGATTAGTTTTGATGTTCGGGTTAATCTTGATTGGTGGTGGCGTCGGATATCGATGGCATCAACACAATCAAGTGGTGGCTGCTGAACAAAAGAAGCAAGCAGTGGCGAAACAAGCTAAGCGTAAAGCCGAGCAGCAACGCAAGATTGCTGAAAAAATCAATGCAGACCCGTTTAACAAGACGCGTTCGACCAACCAACAAATTACGCACATCTTAAAACTGAGTCATTTTGTTGGGACGGCGTTAGTGGTTAAGAATAACCACGTGGTTTATCAAAAAGGATTTGGTTACTCGGATGCGGCGACCAAAGTCAAAAATGGGCCGCAATCGAAATATCAGATCTTGTCGATTCAAAAGTCGTTGACCGCTGCAGCCATTATGCAGTTGGTGCAAGCGAAGAAAATAAAGTTGTCGGATAAGTTATCCAAATATTATCCAAGCATTTCCCATGGTCATGAGATCACCTTACGGATGATGCTCGATATGGCAAGTGGGTTACGACAAACGGGTAGTTCAAAAGACGAACTGCCAGAAGATGAGGTCGTTAATGAAGCAGTGACACATATAGGCTTTACGCCAGCTAAATATAATGTGTTTCACTATTCATCGGTTAACTTCTTGCTATTAGCTGGAATTATTCGTCAACAAACTGGTCAATCCTATCAAAGCTACTTTGAGAAACATTTCATTAAAAAATTAGGGCTCAACGGATCCGGATTTGTGACTGACGGACTTGGTAAGCATGCGACGCTAGGTTATTCAGCTAGTGAGACGCAGATTTTGCCTGACTACACGAAACCAGTTGATGAGACTAAAGCACAAATGGCGAATGAGTTAGGAACTGGCCAAGTTTATATGACTGCCGGTGATCTGTTTAAGGTTGAATCGGGGATCTTGAAGGGTAAGTTGATGACGAAGGCCAACGTGGCAATCTTGCATACGCCTTCGGCTACCGGGACTTATGGCGGTGGTGTTTATAATGAACAGCCCGCTGTAATTCGGTCTCACGGGGTCGGATATGGGTATGAATCGGCGTTGAAATTATCAACGGATGGCAAAAACGGGGTGGTCTTGTTAAGCAATTGCAACCGCCAAGCAGTCACGATTCAGACCGCAACTGCCAAGATCTTTGAGGAACTGATGTTGCAAACTAATTAATGGTAATGGCTCATGGCGCTGATTTTAGGAGGTGACTGTATGTTTACGAAATTGAAAATTTGGTTCGAGCGTCCGGTCGTGCAATTTATTGCGTTGACGGTGTTCTACTTTGCCATCATGCTGGCGCTGGTTTATCTGTACGGTTACAGTGGGATTAACCAAGCGAAGTTTATTTACAATGAATTCTAACTGGGAAGGTAACAACGCTCTTTTTGGGGGAGATTACTGATGATCAAAAATATTATTGACACTATTGATAACTTTGCACGGACCCAACCTGAAAAAGTGGTCTATGATGTGCAAGGTGTCACGCATACCTATGCGGACTTAAAACGGTACTCAGATGCGCTTGCAGCACATTTGGATACTTTAGATTTAGCAGCGGGGGCGCCTATCATCGTTTTTGGTGGGCAAACCTTTGAAATGATTGCCACCTTTTTAGGTATTGTGAAGTCTGGTCGGGCTTACATTCCGATTGACACCCATTCGCCAAATGAACGGTTGACTATGATTAATGAAATTGCAAAGCCAGCTGCCGTGATTGCTGTCGCTGAACTCCCTACCGGAGTTGGAACGACCCCAGTGATCACACCAGACCAATTGGCAGCAATCTTTGCAACCACGGTCGACTATCAGGCGGATCATGCTGTCAGTGGTGATGATGATTACTATATTATCTTTACTTCTGGGACCACGGGTAAGCCTAAAGGGGTCCAGATCAGTCACGATAACTTACTCAGCTACGTGAACTGGATGTTGGGTGATGACTTTGGCTTACCAGCACAACCTAAGGCATTGTCACAACCACCATATTCATTTGACCTTTCAGTGATGGATGTTTATCCAACCTTGACAGCCGGTGGGACTTTATATGCCTTGCCTAAAGCAGTGACGGATGATTTTAAACAACTGTTTACGGTGTTGCCAACGTTACCAATAAACGTGTGGGTTTCAACGCCATCATTTATGGATATTTGTTTATTGGAACCTAAGTTTAACGCCGAACATCTGCCAAACTTAACGCACTTCTTGTTCTGTGGTGAAGAGTTAACGCATAAAACTGCGGCAACCTTGAAAAAACGGTTCCCAGCAGCACGTGTCTTTAACACTTATGGGCCAACTGAAACTTGTGTGGCAGTCACGCAAATTGAAATTACCACTGCGGCCTTGGATCGGTTTGAACGTTTACCAATTGGTTATGCAAAAGCTGATACCAAGATGGTTGTTGTCGATGAAGCTGGTAAACCTGTACCTAATGGGACTGAAGGTGAGTTGATTATTGCTGGGCCAAGTGTTTCCAAGGGTTATTTAAACAACCCTGAGAAGACGGCTAAGGCATTCTTCAAGCTAGATGGCCAACGGGCTTATCATTCTGGTGATATTGGCACGATGGACGCTGACGGCTTGTTCCGTTACCGTGGTCGGGTTGATTTCCAGATCAAGATGCATGGATATCGAATTGAATTAGAAGAAGTTGATCATTTCTTAGGTCAACAGCAACACATTAAACAAGCGGTAGCCGTACCGAAGTACGATAAAGAGCATAAGGTCACCCAAATGATTGCCTATGTGGTGCCAAAGCCAAATGATTTTGAAACTGACTTTGCATTGACCACGGCAATAAAAAAAGATTTACAAGGAATGATGATGGAATATATGATTCCTCAACGTTTCGTCTATCAAGAGAGCTTGCCATTAACGCCAAACGGCAAAATTGATGTCAAGTCGATCATGAAAGAGGTTAATCCGGAATGATGTCATTTGACCCATACGGTAACCCGACGTACTTCATCTTACTTTTCATTGCTCTGTTACCGTTAATGATTGGATTACTTTACGGCCACCGGTCACACATTTACGAATCAATCATCTCGTTTGTCTTCTTGCTCCTAACATTTGGGGGGACCAAGTGGCATACCGGGATTGCCTTGATTATTTATTTGATTTATCAAATTTGTTTAGTTTGGTTATACTCCAAGTATCGGCAACGCCCAGATTCGCCTAATAAAGGTTGGATCTTCGTAGTGAGTGTGATTTTAGCGATTGTGCCATTGTTCTTTGTTAAGATCACGCCGGCTTTGGAACATGGCGCGAGCTCAATTATTGGTTTCTTGGGGATTTCTTATTTAACTTTTAAAGTCGTTCAAACCATCATGGAAACGCGTGATGGCGTGATCAAGGAATTCCATCCAATATTGTTTGGTCAGTTCTTACTGTTCTTCCCAACGATTTCATCCGGGCCAATTGACCGTTATCGTCGTTTCGTCAAAGACTACGATAGCGTGCCGACACGGGCAAAATATTTGGATTTGATGGAAAAAGGGGTCCGTTATATTTTCTTGGGCTTCCTCTACAAATTCTTGTTAGCCTATATTTTTGGGACTGTGATGTTACCAACAGTTGAACATGCGGCATTACAAGCACACGGTCTTTCTTGGGCCTTGTTAGGTGTCATGTACACTTACAGTATGGATCTGTTCTTCGATTTCGCGGGTTACAGTTTATTCGCGGTCGGGGTCAGTTACTTGATGGGTGTCGAGACGCCAATGAACTTTAACCATCCGTTCAAATCAAAAAATATCAAAGACTTCTGGAATCGTTGGCACATGACGTTGTCCTTCTGGTTCCGAGACTTTATATACATGCGAATGGTCTTCTTCATGATGAAACACAAAGTCTTCAAGAGTCGCATTACGACTGCCAATGTCTGCTACGTGATCAACATGTTGATCATGGGGTTCTGGCATGGCGAGACTTGGTACTACATCGTTTATGGGCTGTTCCATGGGTTTGCGATGGTGATCAACGATGCTTGGTTACGTTACAAGAAGAAACATCAAGCTCAAATTCCGCATAATAAATTTACGGAATGGTTTGCGATTTTCCTAACGTTCAACGTGGTTTGTCTTAGTTTCTTAATTTTCTCAGGATTTTTGAACACCTTGTTCTTTGTCCCACGTAACTAAAAAAATAAATTTAAAAAAGGAAGTTATTAATCATGGATGACACAAAATCAACTGTACTTTCAATTTTACAAGATCTAACCGGGGAAGATGTTTCAAGTAATATGGATACGAACTTATTTGAAGAAGGTATTTTAGACTCAATGGGTTCCGTACAACTTTTATTGGAATTACAAAACCAATTAGGGATTGAAGTGCCTGTCTCAGAATTCGAACGGTCAGAATGGGACACCCCTGCTAAAATCGTTGCTAAGGTCGAGAACATGCAATGAGTGTTCCAAAACGCCTTTTTAAGATTTTTGGGCCAATTATTTTGGCAGCAATCTTATTATTGGCCGTTCTGCTCTCACCATTCTCTTTCGGATTAAATCATGTTTCAAAAGAGACCGAAAAAAAGGCGGCGGTTTCGCTGTCGCCCAATGTATTAAAGGGTCGCCTCGTTAAACGTCAAGCGTTAAACGATGGCTACGTCCCATTCTTTGGTTCTTCTGAATGGTCACGATTTGATCCGATGCATCCGTCAGTATTGGCAGATAAGTATCAACGTAATTACCGGCCATTCTTATTGGGGGCACGTGGTACTCAGTCTTTGACTCAATACTTTGTGATGCAATCGGTTAAGAAGCAGTTAACTAATAAGAAGGCTGTCTTTGTAATTTCGCCACAATGGTTTGTCCCACATGGGATGCGTAAAGATGCTTTTTCGTACTACTATTCACCTTTACAAACTACTGACTGGTTACAAACTGAAAAGAATACCGAGATGGACCGTTATGCGGCCAAACGACTGTTACAAATGCCGTCTGGATCATCTGATCGCGTGCTTGCGGATGCGTTAGTCCGTGTGGCAGCGGGTATGAAGCCAACCAGTGCGCAACGTGCCTATATTGATTACAAGGCACGGGTGCTGGGGAGTGAAGATGAATTCTTCTCGAAATTTGGGATTTCGGGTAAGAATCTCGGTAAAGTCGATGCTGCTGAAAAGCAATTGCCTGCTGAATATAACTACGCTAAGCTAGATCGCTTGGCTGGTGAAATTGGTAAGCAACAGACGACTTCCAATAGTTTGGAAATTAGTAACACGTTCTGGAAGACCCAATTACGTCGTAACTACAAGCATCTAAAGCAGTCGCAAACGACTTTGGATTACACCAAGTCAACAGAATTCTCTGATTTCCAATTAGTCTTAAATCAATTTGCTAAGAACCATACCGATGTCATGTTTATTATTCCACCAATCAATCAACGGTGGTCAAATTACACGGGCCTCTCGATGAAGATGATTGCGCAATTTGATAAAAAGATTCGCTATCAGTTAACGAGTCAAGGTTTCAACAATATCACAGACTTGTCACAGGATGGCGGTCAAGACTACTTCATGACCGATACGATTCATTTAGGTTGGCGTGGTTGGTTAGCTGTTGATCAAAAACTCAATCCATTCTTGAGTAAAAAAGCAACAACGAAGCCGCAATACCGCTTAAATAATGATTTCTACACGAAGCGTTGGCAACAATTGAATCCTGATAATCTCAAAGCTTTTGAACAACAATAAGCTGCGTCAATAACCCTAGTCCATGTCGACTAGGGTTATTTTGTGCAAAAAAATTAAGCGCCATTAGTAAGCCGTGCGAAGATATTAAATTATTTATTCGGCTATTAACGCCTTGAAGACCTCAAAGTGGCATAATGAGGTTGGTCAACATAGCGAGAATCGGATCACGTAGACAGGTGATGGGGATCAGTGTCGATCGTGATTCGAATCAGATTAATTTTGGGGGATTGAGCATGTGGAAACGGCGGGGAAAGTTAAAATTGTGGTTTGGTCTAATGGGACTTTTAGCAGGCTTAGCCATGGGGCAAGGCGTGCGTGCAGCGACTAAAAGTGGACGAGTCATTCCGACAAATGATACCGGTTACAGTGTCGTAGTGAAATTACCGAGTCAACAAATTGAATCAAAAAAAGCCCTTTTTGATCTACGGTTAGTGGCAGGACAATCGCAAACCTTACAGGCGGTCATTTATAATTCTACTGATTATGATATGAAAATTGCGATGGCGATTCGGACGGCTAATACCACTGCCAGTGGGCGGATTGGGTACATGAAATCAGCACAACCAGCCGAGCCAACGTTACGGTATCGGCTGACGGATCTCGCCAAGTTGGCAGGCCCTAAAATGGTGATTGTGCCCGCTAATAGTCAAAAGTTAGTGACGGCTCGTATTGTGTTACCACAGACCGATTTTCAAGGGGTTATTTTAGGTGCTTGGTGTTTTAAACCAGTCAACGCGGATGGCACCACGCCGCAAAAGAAAGCTCGGGGAAAGCGCTCAGAAGTCAGGCTAAAACTCACCGTGGGCCAAGTCCCAACGCCCAATGTGAAACTGTTAAACGTCAAAGCTGGCAGTTATCACAGTCATCAGGCAGTTTATCCGGTGCTTGAAAATTCGACTGCGACGATCATTTCGCACTTGACCGTCCAAACGACCATTACCGCTAAAAAAAGTGGAAAAGTTGTCAAGCGTTGGCGTCAATCCTCGGTCACCTTAGCGCCTAATTCAACTTTTAGTCCCGCAATTATCTTGAGAAAAGCGGGTCTGAAGCCGGGTGACTATCAATTAAAGATGCGCCTTCATAATCGTGATCATCGTTGGGTCGTTCAGCGTGATTTCAAATTGGATGCAACGACTGCGGAAAAAGTCAATGCGGATGCGATTAAACGTTCAGGAATCGGTGGTCACTGGTTGGTCTTGTTCGCGATGGCAGTCGTGTTCATTGTTGGCTGGCTAGTGATGGTTTGGCGTAAGCACCGACGAAATCCCAGCCGAGACAAGCAAGGATAATTCTGGAAAATTGGTAAACTCAACCTACTGAGGTCATTACCAATTTTTTTATTGCGCTAATTTTAAGAGACTAAGCCCGCTAAGTTCTTGGCACAAGTCAAATTACTTGAAGAATTACGGCACCGCTTGACGGAAAAATTGTGATTGTTGGGCTTAGTTGGTATAATTGTCTGGACTAGGAATTAGTAAGAAAGTAGGAAAATAAATGGATAAAGCGACAATGCAAGATCGACAGAAACATATCCGAAATTTTTCAATCGTCGCCCACATTGATCATGGTAAATCAACGTTGGCTGATCGGATTCTTGAATTGACGGATACTATCTCGAAGCGTGAGATGCAAGACCAAGTGCTGGATTCAATGGACTTGGAACGCGAACGGGGAATCACGATCAAGTTAAATGCGGTAGAATTACACTACAACGCTAAAGATGGTGAAACTTACATTTTCCATTTAATCGATACGCCTGGACATGTCGACTTCACATATGAAGTATCACGGAGTTTAGCGGCCTGTGAAGGGGCCATTTTAGTTGTGGATGCTGCACAAGGGGTCGAAGCACAGACGCTTGCTAACGTGTATTTAGCGATTGATGATGACTTAGAGATCGTACCGGTTATCAATAAGATTGATTTACCTTCTGCGGAACCAGAAAAAGTCCGCAAAGAAATCGAAGATGATATTGGGATTGACGCCTCAGATGCCGTTTTAGCCTCGGCCAAAGCCGGTATTGGGATCGAGGAACTGTTAGAGCAAGTGGTGCATAAGATTCCAGCGCCAACAGGTGACTTAGATGCGCCGCTGAAGGCATTAGTGTTTGATTCGATCTATGATGACTATCGTGGGGTTGTTTTAAGTGTCCGTGTGCACGAAGGTATTGTGCGCCCAGGTGACAAGATTCGGCTCATGAATAGTGGTAGCGAGTACGAAGTGACGGAAGTCGGCGTCAATTCGCCAAAACCGATTGCGCGTGATTTTCTGATGGCTGGTGATGTCGGCTATATTACGGCTAGCATTAAAGATATTCAGGATACGCGTGTCGGGGATACGGTGACCAACGCAGCTAATCCCGCTGAGAAGGCTTTAGCCGGTTATCGTGAAATGAATCCGATGGTCTATGCTGGGATTTATCCAACTGATAATGCGAAGTTTACGGACTTGCGAGAAGCTTTGGAGAAATTAAAGCTGAATGATGCTGCCTTAGAATTTGAAGCTGAATCCTCACAGGCCTTAGGTTTTGGGTTCCGCTGTGGTTTCTTGGGACTCTTACACATGGATGTGATTCAAGAACGGCTAGAACGCGAATTTAATCTAGACTTGATCACAACTGCGCCATCAGTAACGTATCATGTCATCATGACGGATGGCACTGAAAAAGAAGTTGAAAATCCAGCTGAAATGCCGGAAGCTTCCTCATTAAAGGAAATCCGTGAACCGTATGTCAAAGCACAAATTATGGTGCCCAACGATTATGTGGGTGCTGTTATGGAATTGGCACAACGTAAGCGTGGTGAATTTGACACGATGGCATATTTAGATAATAACCGGGTCAATGTGGTTTACCATATTCCGTTGTCAGAAATCATTTTTGACTTTTTTGATAAATTAAAGTCCAATACTCGTGGTTATGCTTCATTGGATTACGACTTGGAGGGCTACCGTGCGAGTGACTTGGTTAAAATCGATATCCTCTTAAATGGGGACAAAGTGGATGCACTGAGTTTTATTGCGCATCGTGACTTTGCGGCCGCTCGTGGACGTGAGATTGCTTCGAAATTGAAGACGATCATTCCACGACAAAACTTTGAAATTCCAGTTCAGGCCACAATTGGGGCCAAAGTCATCGCGCGGACTAATATTAAAGCCTACCGGAAAGATGTCACGGCACATCTGTATGGTGGTGACCGCACACGTCGTATGAAGTTACTTGAAAAGCAAAAAGTTGGGAAGAAACGGATGAAGGCTGTGGGTCGTGTCGAGATCCCACAGGAAGCGTTCATGGCGGTTCTCAAAACTGACGAAGAAGAAAAGCCGTCGTAATATAAAATGGCCTGACCAATATCATGGTTGGTTCGCTAACCATGATATTTTATACCCAAATTAACAAAAAGGGATTAATCAGCACTATGCTGACTAATCCCCTTTTGTGTATACCAATTAACGAAAATGCAACCAATTGTTATAGGCAACCTATCCCCAGCTGTTGGTCATATAAGGGAGTTGTAATAAGCCATCGGTCGTCGGATCGGTAGTGCCTTTAGTTTGAAGATGCCATTGGCCTTGTTCGTCCTTGGTTGCCACAACTTTTTTACGTTTGCCTTCGGTGTTCTTATAAAAACAGTTTTCGTGATCCGCGCCAATTTCACGAGCGAGAATTTGATTGGAAGTAATGTAGCCATCATTCGTCTGAAACCGTTCGATTTGATCCACACTAGTTAATTCAGTGTGACCACGTTGATAAATTTTTTCGATTAAAATCATAATAGATGTCCCCCTGTATAGATAGTCCGTCCCAACTGCAAATAGTTTAGCATAATTAATTTGGTTATCGATAGCATTCGAGATAGTTTTATCAAATATTCAATAATTAAAGCGGGTTTCTTGCCTAACCGATAGTGAATTGATACAATAAGTGTTTAAAATCTGTTATAATATCATTCAGAGTTAACGGACTGGAGCTTGATAAATTAAGTTCTTAAATAAAATCAATTTCACATTGTGAAGGAGAGATCAACGACATGTTAAAGCGCACGAAACAGTATTTGCGATCGATTAATTATGATTACGACAAAACATATATCCGACCGCTTATGGTTCCCGACAGCGTTTACGTGTTGAAATTCGGTAAGGACCATCGAAATAATCGCGTGGTCGTGAAGTATAGTCATACTTGGACTGGACGCGTTAAAATTAATGAGATTGCCTTACGTCTGCATAAGCAGAAGCATCCTCGAATTTTTAAGCACGAAGCGGATATGCTCAAGTATTTAAATAAACGTTTGAACATAAAAGCGGCTGATTAGTCGCTTTTTTAGTCCACAGAATTGGAGCAAGATCATGACTATTACAACATTTTTAAGCGGTCGTTCGACGCCTCAAATTGCGGCAGCACTATTGGGAACGAAGTTGGTCTTGCAAACCAGTCAAGGGCCGATCAGTGCTTGGATTACTGAAACTGAGGCTTATTTGGGTGCACAGGATGCTGGGGCGCATGCATTTAAAAATCATCAGACCAATCGTAACCGGGCACTTTGGCTGCCAGCGGGGACGATTTATATTTATCAAATGCGGACTCAATATCTACTTAATCTCGTGACACAGCCGGCTGGTACGCCAGAATGTGTTTTAATCCGTGGTATTGAACCGGCCAGTGGCTTAACACAACTACAACATAATCGGCCAGTACCTTTAGCAAACTTGACGAATGGTCCCGGAAAACTGATGCAAGCCCTAGGTTTGGATAAAAGCTTGAATGGGACACCATTGTCTGCGGAGACACTAAATTTAGCGTTAACGACTGTGAAGCAACCGCGACTCGTGGCTCATAGCGCCCGTATTGGTATTGTGAACAAGGCTGATTGGACCACGGCGCCCCTGCGTTATTTTGTAGCCGGTAATCCATTTGTGTCGCAAGTTCGTAAACATGATATTGATGTGGCGACGCACGGCTGGTTAACTTAGCGTTAAGTAGTCGATCAACAAAGAGGAGTGATCTTTTGACAACAGAACTAGAAAAACTTGAAAATGGTGATTGGTATTACTTTTTGGATGAAGAAGTCGTTGCTCGTAAAGCCCGAGCAGCCAAATTATGTCAGGAATTTAATGCCATTTCGGCGACCGACCCGGCTAGCCAAACGGCCAAGATTCGTGGAATCTTTGGTCAAGCCGGTAAAAGTGTCTCGGTTCAGGCCACGTTCAACTGTGACTATGGGAAAAATATTCGAGTCGGTGATGACTTTTTGAGTAATTATAATTTGACGATTTTGGATATCGCCCCCGTGACCATTGGTAATCATGTCATGATTGGGCCTAATGTGGGCTTATATACCGTTAATCATCCGATGACAGCGCAAGGTCGTCGTCAGTATTTAGCGAAAGCGACGCCGATTACGATTGGTAATGATGTTTGGTTTGGTGGCAATGTGACCGTGTTACCTGGTGTGACAATTGGGAACAATGTTGTTATCGCAGCTGGGGCGGTCGTTACTCATGATATCCCAGATAACTGTTTAGCTGGTGGTGTTCCTGCTAAGGTAATTAAACCGTTGGAAACAGATGGTCAGATAAATACTTCCGAGAAATAGGTTAAATGATGATGCTTTTGTGACTGTGAGTATTATATAATTTACTTAATAAAAAGGGAGTAATTATATGAAAAATTGGCTAGCAAGCGGAGTATTGATCGGACTAGTTTCTGGTGCCGGGTTTAGTGCTATCAACGGTCAAGCAGCAGACATCGGTGTGAAAGTTGAAACAAGTGGACAGATACATCAATCGGGCAGTACCAATGACATTGCGTATTGGCAAACGAGAGTTAAGTCAACACGTACAAGTGTGGATCAACTTAAGTCTAGAATAGTTGTTTTGAGCGAAACGATTACGTCTAATCAATTACAAGCACGTGCTGGAGAATCTGAAATTAACGCTGCTGAACAGCAACTGTTACAGGCAACGGAATCTTACGCTAATGGGAAGGCTCAGATCGCACAAGGAGAAACAAAGCTGGCTCAAGCAAAAGATAGTTTAGTTCAAAGCAACGTAGAAGTTACTCAGAAGCAGTCAGATTTTGAATTAGCACAAGCTAACAATCAAACTATACAGCCTCAATTAGCTACTGTGAGCGCTAAAATCGCTGATTATCAGGTTCAATTATCAAAATTAGAACCAACATCCGCCAATTATCAGCAAAATCAACAGGAATTAACACAGGCCAAGACGACCTATCAAGAGTTGGCTGAGTCTGCACAAGCTGCCAAGGTGATTTATTTAGCTAAGCAGCAGGCTCTGGCGGATGCACAAACAAAAGATCTGCAATTACAATATGAATATAACAATGCTAAAGCTATGATAGATCAAGGTGCAACCCGGTTAGCCAACGGTAAAACGCAACTGGATGCTGGATGGACGACCGTTAACCGCGCAAAAGGACAATTAGTACAGGCACAAGCAAAATTAACACAACAAGAGGCGCAACTTAATGAATTGAAGGGGACTCTCACTGGTGTTACCAATGAAATGAATACGGCAACTACTAATCTAGCGGTAGTTAAACAAATTGGGTTGACTCAAGTGACGCAACGGGTGACGTCTCAGTCAAAAAGCACCAGTTCTCAGAGCGATCGTCATGATTCTAAGCCTAAATTAAATGTGATTAGTATTGGTAAGTCGACTACTCAAAGTAGAACGGCTGAAATTGTCAGCAAGCCCAATACCACTCCGCTGACTAATGGTGTTAAAAAGGTCAACGCCGCTATCATCATAAAGAAATCAGTTAATACAAAGGTAAAATCAACTTTAATAAAGCAATTACCAGTGAAGCTGGCTCAGAGTAGCTTGAATAACTCTGTGAGAAAACAGCAACAATTACCAAAAACAAGCGAAAAATCGCAGCAAGCGCTCAATTGGTTGGGTATTTTGTTACTTAATTTAACGATATTTACTGGAGTCATTACTCGGCACCAGCTAAATTGAGATAATGACGTCAAATGAGCCAATTGAAAAGGTATTGGACCTTTTTTCAGCCGGTTTATTGATAGAATAGGGATAACTAAATTTTCCAAGGAGGAATTCGTGTATGCAATGGACCGAAGTGACGGTCAGTACTTCTAATGAAGCCGTCGAAGCTGTTTCGAATATTTTAATGGAATCTGGTGCGAGTGGCGTCAAGATCGATGATGCGCTTGATTATCAGAATTTAAAACCTGATCGTTATGGTGAAATCATTGATTTGGACACGATTCCACACATTACGTCTGGCGCCAAAATATCAGCGTACTATCCAGAAACAATTTTTGTCCCAGAAATTGTTCCAACTATCAAACAACGGGTGGCTAAGTTAGCCGATTATGGTTTGAACCCAGCCCCAGGCGAAGTTAGTATGGTGGCGTTATCGGATGAGAATTGGGCGACCGCTTGGAAAAAATACTATCATCCTGTTCGTGTGACCCGTTATCTCACGATTGTCCCTAGTTGGGAAAGCTATCAGCCAACGCAACCTGGTGAACTTGTGTTGAAGCTCGATCCTGGGATGGCGTTTGGAACAGGGACTCATCCAACGACTAAATTATCGTTGCAAGGTTTGGAAACCGTGATCAACGGTGGTGAACATTTACTTGATGTTGGGACGGGTTCTGGAATTCTCAGTATTGCGGCCAAAGCCATGGGGGTCGGTCAAGTTGAAGCATATGATCTGGATGAGGTCGCGGTGAAGTCTGCTCAAGCCAATTTGGATCTGAATCCAGTTGCTGCAGATATCAAAGTTGCGGCGAATGATTTGCTGAAAGGTATTCACACCCAGGCAGATATCATTGTTGCCAATATCTTGGCGGAGATTATCGTGCCACTGGTGCCGCAAGCCAAAGCTAATTTAAAACGTGGTGGTTACTTCATTACGTCCGGCATTATTGACGACAAGTTCCAAGTGGTGGTCACGGCCATCAAAGCAGCTGGCTTCCAAATTGCCCAACACACGCAAATGGGTGACTGGCATAGTATTGTCGCTTATTTACCGACGGATGCCGATTAACGGAGGGCCACAATGCAACGTTATTTTTTAACTAACACGATTACCACTACCGTTGACTCAGTGTTTGAATTAACCGGTGAGAGTGTGCACCACTGGCTCAAAGTGATGCGTGCGCAACCCGGCGATCAAGCAGAATTTGTGACGCGCAATCAACAAGTTGTTATTGGCAAGTTGCTTAGTAGTACCACAACCACCGCTCAAGTGGCAGTGCAACAAGTGACGACGCCACAAGTGGAGTTGCCCTTACAAGTCTTGATTGCTTGCGGGGTTTCAAAAGGTGACAAAACTGAACAAATTGTCCAACGTGGGACTGAGCTAGGCGCGGCTGGTTTTATCTTCTTTGACAGCCAATATGCTGTTGCTAAATGGGCGACTAATAAACGGGAACGAAAACTGTCCCGACTTGTTAAAATTGCTCAGGCGGCCGCGGAACAATCGCATCGGACTGTGGTACCAACGGTGAGTTACCAAGCCAATTTAAGTACGTTGGTTCAACAAGTGTCCTACGATGCTGGCATCGTGGCGTGGGAAGAATCAGCCAAGCAAGGCGAAAGCAGTCAGTTAGTCCAAACATTGAACAAAATGCAGCCACAGCAGCGTTTACTGGCAATTTTTGGTCCAGAAGGTGGGCTGACATCGACGGAAGTAAGCGATTTAAACCAAGTGGGCGTGGTTTCTGCCGGGTTAGGACCACGAATTATGCGGGCCGAAACGGCGCCAATGTACCTACTTAGCGCGGTTTCTTTTTCGCAAGAATTAGTGTAATTTCATGGTCGGTGGTGTACAATAAATAATCATAGTCATTAAGCATTTAAGTGTAAGTGAGGGATTAGTTTGACGGAGAAATTTCGTAAATATAGCGGCCAATATTGGCTGATCGCGATTGTCGTTGGTGTCGGACTACCTTGGCTATTAAAGTTATTGAGCGTCAGTCGATTTCATCAAATCGTCTGGTTGTTATTTTGTTTTGACTTTATCGTTTCAATGATCATTGGTTGGCAGATTCGACGAACCGCTCGGACGGGCTGGTTAGTCTGGTTGTTCCCAATATTTTGTTTACTTGGTCTCTATCTATTTTTCCCCAAGTACGTCTACTATCTCGCACTAGTCGATTTAGGACTCTCGTACTTATCATACGGGATGGCCGCACCCCGTGAAACACAACGGGATTAGCGGTTGCAAGGCACGTCGGGTGATTAACGAACGTGCCTTTTTATGAAACTAAAATTTTTTAGAAATCGTGGTGATATGGAATGCCCAAACAACCTACTTGGACGGCTCAAGACGTCCTGAATGCCGTTCAAAAGTATATGAATGCAGATCACGTCGCGTTGGTTAAACGGGCGTGTGATTTCGCAACTTATGTGCACAAGGATCAAATTCGGCAGTCCGGCGAACCCTATATCATGCATCCCATTCAAGTTGCTGGTATTTTAGCTGAATTGAAGATGGATCCCGAAACGGTTGCGTCTGGTTTTTTGCACGACGTGGTCGAAGATACCGGGGTGACCTTAGGCGATGTTGAGGAATTATTCGGTCATGATGTGGCGGTGATTGTAGATGGCGTCACTAAATTAGGAAAAATTCGGTATAAGTCCAACAAGGAACAACTGGCCGAGAATCATCGGAAGTTGTTATTGGCAATGTCCAAAGACATTCGGGTCATGATTGTTAAATTAGCGGACCGGTTACATAACATGCGGACTTTGCAGCATCTCCGTCCGGACAAACAACGTCGTATTGCCAATGAAACCTTAGAGATTTACGCGCCAATTGCGGATCGGTTAGGGATTAGTACCATTAAATGGGAATTAGAGGACATTTCGTTGCGTTACTTGAATCCTCAACAGTATTATCGCATCGTGCATTTGATGAACTCACGGCGCGAAGATCGTGAAAAATACATTGAAATTGCGATTCAAGATATTCAACAAGCCTTAAAAGATTTGAAATTGCCCGAAGCTGAAATTTATGGCCGACCGAAGCACATTTATTCAATCTATAAAAAAATGCGGGATAAGCACAAACAATTTAGTCAGCTCTATGATTTATTGGCGATTCGAGTTGTTGTGGATTCAATTAAGGATTGTTACGCAGTCTTGGGTGCGATTCATACACAGTGGAAGCCGATGCCTGGGCGTTTTAAGGATTATATTGCGATGCCTAAGGCCAATATGTACCAATCTCTCCATACGACGGTCGTAGGTCCTGAGGGTAAGCCACTGGAAATTCAGATTCGGACCTATGAGATGCATCGGGTCGCTGAATATGGGGTTGCGGCACACTGGGCCTACAAGGAAGGCGTTCGTGATCAAGTCCAAGCAACCAAATCTGGTAATAAGTTGAATTTGGTCAAAGAAATTATTGAGCTACAAGATGAAAGTAAAGACGCCGCCGACTTTATGGAAGGGGTCAAAGGCGACCTCTTTAGTGATCGAGTCTACGCGTTTACGCCTAAGGGCGATGTAACCGAGTTGCCAAAGGGTGCTGGTCCATTGGATATGGCGTACTCGATTCATACTGAAGTGGGAAATCATACGACCGGTGCCAAGGTCAATGGCAAGATTGTTCCCCTAGATTATCAAATCAAAAATGGGGATATTGTCGATATCCTAACTTCGACTAGTTCAACTGGTCCCAGTCGAGATTGGCAGAAGTTAGTTTACACGCGGCGAGCACGTAATAAGATCAAACAATTTTTCCGCAATGCGGACCGTAAAGAAAATATCATTACGGGTCATGAATTGTTGGAGAAACAGTTGCGTGACTTTGACTTCAACCCTAAAGAAGTTATGTCGAAAGAAAAGCTCGACGCCGTTGCTAAAAAGATGCATTACGGCAGTGAAGATGATTTGTTTGCCGCTTTAGGCTTTGGTGATGTGCAACCAGTCGGAATTGCTAACCGGTTGACAAATGATGTCCGCAAACAACGAGAAGCCGATCGTCAGCGTGAGCGTGAGCGGGCAATTTTGGAAGAACATCATGAACAAACGACTAAGAAGAAAGCCAAAGATCAACAAGAGGAGAAGGATAAAAATGACGAAAAACGTCGGAAGGTTTCTTCTTCTGGCGGGGTCATTATTCAAGGTGTCGATAATTTGTTGGTTCGGTTGAGCCATTGTTGTTCACCCATTCCAGGCGATGAGATCGTGGGTTACATCACTAAAGGTCGTGGGGTTTCGGTTCATCGGGTCGATTGTCCCAATGTCAAAAGTGCTGAATCCCAAGGTGAACGGCTCATTGAAGTAGAATGGGAAGATCCTGAAGGAGATCGCACGAACTATAATTCAGATCTTGAAATCCAAGGTTATAATCGTAATGGGATGTTGAACGATGTCTTAAAGGTTATCAACAACAACACGAAATTCTTGACGAATGTTAATGGGAAAGTTGACCATAACAAGATGGTAATTATCAGTGTTTCGTTGGGGGTTCGTAATTTGGAGCATTTGCAACGAATCATTGATAGTCTGAAGAACGTTCAAGATGTTTATGTGGTTGAACGGAAGATGTTTTAGGAGGTTGGACCATAGTGCGAGTGGTGTTACAACGAGTCAAACAAGCTGAGGTGACGATTGCAGGTCAAAGCCATGGCAAAATTCAACAAGGCTTTGTATTACTAGTTGGTTTTGAAGCCGGTGACGGTCAGGCAGAGCTCGATTATTTGACGCATAAGATTTTAAACTTGCGAGTGTTTAGTGATACTGCTGGCAAAATGAATTTGAACCTACAACAAATTGGTGGCGCGATTCTGTCGATTTCGCAGTTCACCTTGTATGCTGAAACGCGGCATGGTAATCGGCCGAGTTTCACTGCCGCTGGTGATCCAGCCCTTGCCACAAAGTTGTATGACCAGTTCAATGAACAGTTGGCCGCTACGGGGGTAACGGTTGCAACCGGTGAATTTGGCGCAGACATGCAAGTCGCTTTGGTGAATGATGGACCAGTGACCATTTGTTTTGATACAGATCAAAAGTAAGTTAAACGTTGAAGTGACCGCAAAGCCACTTCAACGTTTTGGCTAATACAATTAATTATTTGGGGGATTTGAGGGCATGCGAGAATTTATTTGGGATTTTGATGGGACTTTAATGGATACTTATCCAGCGATGGTGTCAGCTTTTCAACGAGCGGTACAAAATTTAGGCGGCGAGTTGACTCGGACTGAGATCTATACCATGATGCGACAACAATCGCTAGGATTTGCTGAGCGCGAAGTGGCTAAACGCTATGGTTGGGAGTTGTCAGCGTTACGGGCTGGTTATCAACAATATGAACCGGTATTACAAGCACCGGTGGCTTTCGATGGCGCCAAGACTGTTTTAGCGAAGATCAAAGCGGTCGGTGGGCACAACTATTTGATGACGCATCGTGATCAAGTGGCGTTGACTTACTTAGCTAAGGCCGACTTAAAACAGTATTTTGATGATTATGTCACTGGTGAACAACCGTTTCCACGCAAGCCAGATCCAGCCGCCCTCAATTATTTGTTGGATAAAAATGGGGTCACTCATTCGGAGGCCGTAATGGTTGGAGATCGTAACTTGGATATTGAAGCTGGGCATCGTGCACACGCGTCAGGTTATCTATTCGATTATGATCAGTTGATTGAAGTAACGAGTCAACCGGAAATTCAAGTTGCCCAATTAACTGATTTATTACCATTGATCAACTAAATTATTTTGGATATTAAAAGGTCCTCTCGCAGCTAAATAAGCGGGACTACCTTTTTTTGATATGCCAACATCTTGGCTAATACAAGTCTAAAATTCGATCGACTGCTGGACCATAAGTTTCCCCAAATAAGTTCAAATGGGCCAGCAAATAGTAAAGTTGGTACAATGGTAGCCGCGCTTGATTACCGCTGTCTAATGGCAGAACAGCTTGATAGCCGGCATAAAAGTCAGCGTCAAAGCCGCCAAAAATCGTTGTCATGGCCAGATCCATCTCACGATCCCCATAAAAAATGTCGGGGTCAATCAGCGCAGGTGTCCCATCGGCAGTAAACATGACATTACCAGACCATAAATCGCCATGCAATAAACTTGGCTGGACCTTCTGCATGTGTTTGTCAGCCATGATCTGTACACGTAATCGCTGAAAATGCTGATCACGCTGTGCCGACCATAAACCGTGTTGTACGGCTAACTTGACTAATACATCTAAGCGTTGTTGGGTATAAAAAGTTGCCCAATTAGTTTGCCATTGGTTGTATTTTGGTATTTTCCCAAGGGTGAAGTCATTAGCCAAGCCAAATTTTGGCATGGTTTGTTGATGGACCGCAGCGACTGCACGTCCTAAATCTGCTTGCGATCCGTGACCTGCCGTCAGCCAGCTTAGAACTTAAATAACCATCTTTTTCGATGGTTCCTTGAGCAATCACTTTTGGTGTTTTCACGACGGCCCCAAGTTTTTTGAGACCATCGACTTCATGGTCAAAAAAGGCGGCGCCGCGTTGTGGTTGAACTTTTAAAAAGTAACGTTGTTGTTGACTTTCGAACGAAAAGGCAGCATTAATGTCACCGCCACTGACAGGGTAAACATTAGTAATGTTGGGTAAGGGTAATTGTGCGAGCCAAGCTTTTGTCAATTGCATAAAAAAACTCCTTTCTTAGTGATTGTCTAACTCTTCTCATTAACCCTAGTTGTAACACCAAAAGCCGCCCAAAACGAATGGTTTGGACGGCTTGATTAGTTTATTGACCCGCAAAGTAGCTCGTTAAACCAGCATAGACAGCATGCGCCACTTCGTTAGGATATTTTTGTGAACTGATTGTCTTAAAATCTTTTTTATCATTGATGTAACCGAGTTCCATTAAAACGGCTGGTACTTGATTATCACGAATGACTAAGAAATCTCCGAAGGCCACACCTTTGTTTTTAATTGGCAGGGCATCGACGTCGCTACTCAGGGCATTGGCTAAGCCTAATGACGTTGATTTGTGATAGTAATAAGTAGTGATTCCAGAAGCAGTGTTTTTTTCTGGTGAGCTATCAAAGTGAAAACTGATGAACGCATCCGCATGTAGTTTATTTGCCAAGGCTGGCCGAGCACTAAGACTGACGGATTTATCGGTATCACGCGTCAAAACAACATGTGCACCGGCAGCGCGTAAACGTTTAGCGACTACTTTGGCCACGCGTAACGTGTAAGTCTTTTCCATCTTACCCTTGCTAGAGAGTGCCCCAGAGTCGGAGCCCCCATGACCAGGATCGATCACGATAGTTGCTTCGGAAATTTTAGTCGTTTTAGTTAATTGGGTATTATGTTCATTGACGAGCCAACTCGCAATCCAACCGAATTTATGATCCGCATAACGCACGTACAACCAGTTGTTTTTGCGACGCATGATGTGAACTTTAGTGCCTTTGCTAGTCCCATCGGTAATGGCATAACTCATCCCAGGACCTTCGCGAATGTTGACGTTTGCGATATTCACGATGGCAGTATTGTGTGTGGCTAAAACAAAAATGAACCCAGCAATGAGCCCGATAAAGATGATTGAAATTGTGATTTGACGCCAAAAATGTTTGAGAACTTGCATGGATTCACCAACTAAATTTAATAAATTTGCATTACCAAGATAGTATACCAAAAATTAAGGATTGAAAACGGCTTACTAGGATTAATTTTTAGGATGAACGTTGACATTTGCGCTTAAATCGTGTAACTTTAACCATATATTAATAAATCGACCGCAGAGAAAGTATGAGCATTGTGCAACGCTTTAGCCAGAGACCGGTAGTGCTGAGAATTCCGGATTGCGAGCAATGAGGAGACGCTTTTGAGGTGAACGTAAAAGTTCCGCCTGTTATTTAGTACAGACGTTATCAGTTAGTGCTCATAAAGGTGGTACCGCGCAAAAAGCGCCCTTGGATAAACAAACAAGGGCGCTTTTTTTGTCGATTTGAATTGAAGGAGGAAATCAAATGAGATACCAACGGCCAAAAGGCACCGCAGATATTTTGCCTGGTGATAGTGAAAAATGGCAATATGTTGAACAAACTGCGCGTGAACTTTTCAAGACGTATCAGTTTAAAGAAATTCGCACGCCAATTTTTGAAAATTTTGAAGTTTTCTCACGTTCCGCAGGTGATACTTCGGATATTGTGACGAAAGAAATGTATGATTTCCATGACAAGGGTGATCGCCACGTTACCTTGCGACCAGAAGGCACCGCGGGTGTGGTACGGGCGTTTGTTGAAAATAAATTGTATGGGCCACAAGTTTTAAAGCCTTACAAAGTTTATTACATGGGACCAATGTTCCGTTATGAGCGGCCACAATCAGGTCGCTTACGTGAATTTCATCAACTAGGGGTTGAAGCTTTCGGTAGCGAGAGTGCAGCGCTGGATGTTGAAGTTATTGCGATGGGTTACAACTTATTGAAGAAGTTCGGACTAAATGATTTGAAGTTGGTGATCAATACTTTAGGTGATCAACAGACTCGTGACGATTATCGTCAAGCGCTGATCGATTATTTAGAACCACATTTTGATGAATTAAGTGACGATTCCAAAGCCCGTTTGCACAAGAATCCATTACGGGTCTTGGATAGTAAAGCGGCACAAGATCAGAAGTTTGTGGCTGCCGCACCCTCCATCTTGGATTATTTGACACCAACGGCTAAGGCGCATTTTGATCAAGCTAAAGCTTATTTAGAAGCCTTGGAGATTCCTTATGAGATCGATGCAACCATGGTGCGTGGACTTGATTATTATAATCACACGATTTTTGAAATCATGACAAATTCAGACTCACTCGGACAAGGCTACACCACGATTTGTGCGGGTGGCCGGTATAATGGCTTAGTTAAAGAGCTTGGCGGTCCTGAAACGTCAGGGGTTGGTTTTGGCCTCGGTGTTGAACGCTTACTCGTTTTAATGGCTGCCGAAAAGATTGCCTTCCCAACGACGGATCATTTGGACGTTTATGTCGTCGGAATCGGTGAAGAAGCGAGCGCAACGACCTTGAAATTAGTTCAAGCCGTCCGTGGCGCTGGCCTAACCGCTGAACGTGATTACTTGGATCGTAAGCCTAAAGCACAGTTTAAGAGCGCTGATCGGTTGAATGCACGTTATACGATGACGGTTGGCGAAAGTGAATTAGCTAGCGGCGTCGTTAATTTGAAGTCAATGGCGACGGGGGAAGAGACCCAAGTTGCCATGGCAGATATTTATGATCATGTGAAGCAAGTTTTAGCTGCTAAATAATTAAGGAGGAATTGAATTCATGAAACGAACCACTTATGCTGGGTTAATCAACGAAGACTACCTTGGTCAAAAAGTTATTTTACAAGGCTGGGTGCAAAAGCGCCGGGACTTGGGTGGCTTGATTTTTATTGATCTACGGGACCGTGAAGGTATCTTACAATTGGTCTTCAGTCAAGAATTCTCAACGACTGCATTGGCAGTTGCCGACCAGTTACGGAACGAATATGTAATTGAAGTACAAGGTAAGGTCGTTAATCGGGCTGATAACGCGATTAATCCGAACATGAAGACTGGTAAAGTCGAAGTTGAAATTCAAGAAGCCAAAATCTTGAATACCGCGAAAACACCGCCATTTTATATTCAAGATGACATCAATGTTTCCGACGAATTGCGTTTGAAGTATCGCTATTTAGATTTACGGCGGCCAGAAATGCAACGCAACTTGAGAATTCGTAATGGAATCACTCGTGCGGTGCATAGTTATTTTGACGCCAATGGCTTTTACGATATTGAAACGCCATTTTTAACCAAGTCAACGCCTGAAGGGGCTCGTGATTATTTAGTGCCTTCACGGATCTATCAAGGTCATTTTTACGCCTTGCCACAATCACCACAATTATTTAAACAGTTGTTGATGGGTGCGGGTTTTGACCGTTACTATCAAATTGCCCGTTGTTTCCGTGATGAAGATTTACGTGGTGACCGTCAACCTGAATTTACGCAGATCGATATGGAAACGTCATTCTTAACGGCGGAAGAAATCCAGTCGTACACTGAGGGATTGATCAAACAAGTCATGAAAGAAGTTAAGGGCATCGATGTCCAAACACCTTTCAAACGGATCACTTGGCAAAATGCCATGGATCGTTTTGGTTCCGATAAACCAGATGTTCGTTTTGGGATGGAATTAAAAGATCTCTCCAAAGTCTTAGCTGACACTGATTTTAAAGTCTTTGCTAGCACCATTAAAAATGGTGGCTTCGTGAAAGCAATCGCCGTTCCTGGTGGCGCGGCTAACTATTCACGTAAAGCGATTGATGCCTATGCGAGCTATGTAGAACGCTTTGGTGCCAAGGGGCTAGCTTGGATGAAGGTCACGGATGATAGTTTCAGTGGGCCAATTGCTAAGTTCTTCAAGGATGATTTTGAAGCCATTACGCAGGCCATGGACGCTAAGCCCGGGGACTTGTTACTATTTGCGGCCGATAACTTTAAGGTGGTTTCTGACACGTTGGGTTACTTGCGTAAAGCGATCGCCAAGGAACAAGGCCTGATCGATGAAAACAAGTATGCCTATCTTTGGGTCGTTGACTGGCCACTCTTTGAGTATGATGAAGGTATCGAACGCTGGGTTCCAGCGCACCATCCATTCACGATGCCAAACGAGGAAGATGTTCATTATCTAAACGATGGTGAAGATCCACATAAAGCACATGCGCAGTCTTATGATATTGTCCTTAATGGCTACGAATTAGGTGGCGGGTCAATCCGGATTCACACCCGTGACTTACAAGAAAAAATGTTTAAGGCTTTGGACTTCACCAAAGAACGCGCCGAAGAACAATTTGGTTTCTTGTTAAATGCACTCGACATGGGCTTTCCACCGCATGGCGGTTTAGCCATTGGGTTGGATCGTTTCGCGATGTTACTGTCTGGTAATGATAATATTCGTGAAGTGATCGCGTTCCCTAAGAACTCGAAGGCTTCTGAACCAATGACGAATGCACCAGCGGAAGTTTCAGAGCGACAATTACAAGATTTGGCGTTATTTGTCACCAAACCAAAAGATTAAGTGGCTCCTTAGCTCGTCCAATCAAGCGACTGGACGGGCTTTTTATTTCGTGTTAGATTTAGATTAAATTTTAATTGGAGTGATTCTCATGAAAACTGAAACAGCAATTTTTGCCGGTGGGTGTTTTTGGTGCATGGTCGCACCCTTTGATCGACAACCTGGAATTATTAGTGTCGTATCTGGATTTACCGGTGGTCACACGGTTAATCCAACTTACGAACAGGTTAAGACGCATACAACTGGTCACACGGAAGCCGTGAAAATTACGTTTGATCCCCAAAAGATTAGTTATGCGGACTTAGTAGAAATCTATTGGCATCAAACTGATCCCACTGATGCGATGGGCCAATTTCAGGACCGTGGTGATAATTATCGGCCGGTGATCTTTGTGAATGATGATGAACAGCGGCAAATCGCGACAGCTTCAAAGGCGCGGTTGCAAGCTTCTGAACAATTTGAGGCGCCCATCGTGACTAAGATCAGTGACGTCCAACCATTTTATCCGGCAGCGGCTGAGCATCAACGTTTCTATCGAAATAATCCCGTGGTCTATGCGGCTCAAGAAGCTGGCGGTCGAGCTGACTTTATCGCTGAGCATTGGCAAACGGCCCCGAAAGTAGACTAATTTGATGGGAAAATCCTGAGAAGGGTTAAACTTTCGGGTGAATTGGTGCAAGGGCTGTTTACCGCAGTTTAGGCATGTTAGAATAACGGAGACATCATATAAAGGAGCGCAAAAAAATGACCGATTTTCAGCAGTTGACTCGGCGTCACCGCGATGTGACGAAGGCGTCAACGGCGTTTATCTATGCGATTTTAGTTTCCGTCGCCATGAACTTTTTCTGGACCCCCGGCCACATTTATTCTTCTGGGATTACGGGGCTCGCGCAATTAATTAATAGTTTAATGGGTAAGTTTTTGCCTGTTCAATTTTCGACGGCGTTATTGCTATTCTTACTTAATGTACCCATGTTCGTGATTGCTTGGCGTTCAATTGGGCACCGTTTTACCGTGTTTACTTTTTTAGCCGTCACTTTATCTAGTATTATGATCAAAGTGGTCGCACCGGAAGGGTTGACCCACGATCCGATCATTTGCGCGATATTTGGTGGCGCAGTCAATGGTTTCGGGACGGGGACGGCCTTGAAAAATGGGATCTCGACTGGTGGGCTGGATATTATTGGGATCGTCTTGCGGCGTAAAACTGGCCGGAGTATCGGGACGATCAATATGGCCTTTAATTCAATTATTGTCATTGCGGCGGGTTTTGTGTATGGTTGGCCTTATGCGTTTTACTCTGCATTAGGGTTATTGGTCAATGGTCGAGTGATTGATATGACTTATACGCGGCAACAAAAGATGCAGGTCATGATCATTACCAGTCGGCCGAAAACGGTGATCGACAGTGTTCAGAATCGGATTCGGCGTGGGGTCACGATCGTGCATAATGCAGAAGGGGCCTACAAACATGATGATAAAACGATTCTGTTTACGGTCATTACCCGTTACGAAATGTCGGAATTAACGGCTGCAATGTCGGAATCGGATCCGCATGCTTTTGTCAGCATCTCTGATACCGTGAAAATTTTAGGGCACTTTTATGAGCCGGAGCCCTGAGCAAAATCAGTCTGGAATATTTTCCAGGCTTTTTTTGCGGTCACGATTAAATCGGTTAGGGCCTAAAATAAGTTTAAATCCCACGACCATGATCCCGCTGAAGTGGTGGAATATGCTATAATGCACTAGTTATATTTCGGAATTGAAAGGGTGGCTGGCGTGAAAAAGACCGTTTATTTGTGGCTTGTTAAACTCATTTCATGGTTCGCACAGTTTCGACAGACGGACACGATTATTTATTTAATGAGTTTTGCGGATAACTTGGATTTTATTGAACAATTGCATCAAACAGTGGGCGACCGGTTAGTCGTTTATTATTTGTCTAGCGCGCAAAGTGGTGCGGCACAACTATTACCAGCGGACATCACGATTCGGCCATTTCATGATTCGATTCGCTTTGCGATGACCGGAGTGCCGGTCCTAACGTGCGCGGCAGATATTTATTGTGACAATTACTATGCTTTTACGGCAGGACTAAAACGTCGTCAGGGCCAACGCATCATTCAATTATGGCATGCCAGTGGGGCAGTCAAGGCCTTTGGTTGGCACGACCCGGCAACTTTGAAGCGGTCGCCAGCGGATCAAAAACGTTTTCAGGCTGTTTATGATCAAATTACCGACTATGTAGTGGGTTCGACCAAAATGGGCCAGGTCTTTGCGGCTAACTATCACGTTCCCCAGCAACGGATGCGTGTTTTGGGCTATCCACGTTCCGATCGATACTGTCAGTCGGCTTGGGTGTCGGCGACGCGGCAGGCTATTTTTCAGCAACATCCGGCCTTACGAGATCGTGAGGTCGTGTTGTATGCGCCCACCTATCGCGCTGGGGTGACTTTTGACTTACCAGCAGATTTTGCCACGTTAAAGTTAAAGGCGACTCAGGTCTTAGTGATCAAATTACATCCGCATCTGGCGGCGCAAGCCCAACAGCTTTATCAACGTTATCCCAATCTGATCACGTTAGTACCGGAGTTTAGTACGGATGAACTACTGACGGTGACCACGACTTTGATCAGTGACTATTCATCGGTTATTTTTGACTATGCTTTATTGCCAAATTGCCAAAAAATCATCTTGTTTACCTTTGATTGGGCAAGCTATCGTCGCGCGGTCGGGTTGCAGGCTGATTTTAAGCAATGGGCGCCGGGACCGTTCGTGACCACGACGGCGGAACTTAATCAAGAATTAGCAACGCCAGCTAAGGCCAATCAATTGACTAGCTTTAATCAGCTATGGAATACTCAAAATGATGGTCAGGCGACCAAGCGCACGTTGGCTTATTTTTACCCGCAGTCGCGGTAACCCACCAGTGAAAAAGGAATTTTTTAACGAAAAAATGGAGGCAAACTATGCTCAGACTAGGATCACATGTGTCGATGAAAGCACCAGATATGTTATTGGGAGCTGCTAACGAAGCCCTCAATTATGGGGCTAATACGTTTATGATCTATACCGGCGCTCCGCAAAATACGCGCCGCAAACCGATTGACGAGATGAATATTCCCGCCGGTCAAGCGGTCATGGCCGCCAATGATCTGCAACAAATTGTGGTGCATGCGCCATACATTGTGAATCTTGGTAATACCAAGAAGCCGGGGTACTTTGATTTTGCCACGGAGTTTTTAGCTCAGGAGATCAAACGTGCAGAAGCGGTCGGCGCAACCCAACTGACCTTACATCCAGGCGCGCATGTTGGTGCCGGGGCAGAGGCGGCAATTGCCCAGATTGTGAAGGGCTTAAATGCGGTGATTCGACCGGAACAGACGATTCAGATTGCTTTAGAAACTATGGCTGGCAAAGGGACTGAAGTCGGCCGGACTTTCGAAGAACTTGCGAAAATGATCGATGGTGTCACCTATAATGAAAAATTATCGGTCACTTTTGACACTTGTCACACTAGCGATGCTGGTTATAACATTAAGGATGACTTTGACGGGGTGTTAAATGAGTTCGATCATGTCATTGGGTTGGATCGATTACAGGTCATTCATCTAAATGATTCTAAGAATCCACAAGGCGCTCATAAGGATCGCCATACTAATATTGGGATGGGAACGATTGGTTTTGACGCCCTGAACCAAGTTGCACATCACCCACAACTGCCCAATATCAGTAAGATCCTCGAAACGCCGTATGTTGGCCCAGATAAGAAGCACCAAGTTGCGCCGTATAAATATGAGATTGCGATGTTGAAGGCTGGCAAGTTCAATCCTAATTTAATTGCTGATATTGAAGCACAAGTTTAAATCAGAATTAAAGACGATCAAAGTGAAGCTGATCGTCTTTTTTGTTTAAAAATTTTGGAGGTTTTACGATGAATTTAGCGCAAAAGCAACTTTTAATTGTTGGTGGGACATCTGGGTTTGGCTTTTCGGTTGCCCAGCAGGCTTTGGCAGCGGGAGCTACGGTGCAGATTATTGGTCACTCACAAGCACACGTTGATCAAGCCGTTCAAGCGTTACAAACTAGTGATCACCGCGTTTGCGGAACGGCGTTGGATGCCCAAAATAGGTCGACATTAGCAGCCTTTTTTGACCAACAAGCGCCCTTTGACCATATTTTGTCATTTCTTGGTGGCGCGATGGGCGGAGGCTTCCTTGATAATTCTGTCGCAGCCATTCGCCAAGCGATTGAGGCCAAATTCTTTGCAAATTTACAATTGTCACAGCTCGCTGCCAAGAAGCTCCGACCACAAGGATCATTAATCTTAACCTCGGGATCAGGCGGGCATCCATATGACGCTTCCGGAGCCATTATCGGCAATCAAGCGATCAATACCTTGGTTGCTGGCTTGGCGGTTGAGATGGCCCCAGATTTTCGCGTCAACGCGGTCGCCCCGACTTGGACACCAACTGGACTTTGGCGGCAACTGACACCTGAGCAAGTCCAAAAACAAGCGGCAGTTTTTGCCCAAGGGGTGCCCTTAAAACGAGTCGGCACCAAGGCTGAAGTCGCGGCGGCCTACGTCTATTTGATGCAGAATGACTTTGTGACCGGCCAAGTATTGCATGTTGATGGTGGCGTGGACTTATAAGCCAAGTTTAAGCCCAAACTAAAACGCCTGATGACCACTTAGTGTCTACTAGGTGGCGATCAGGCGCGATGAAATCAACTTAATTTTAATGGTTAGCTTCGTTGTAGCCTAAACTTTCGGTGATTAGAGTGGCGGTCTCTTCAATGGACTTGTTAGCAACATTGATCACTAAGCAACCAATTTTCTTGAAGATCTTGTCCGCCGAAGCGAGCTCTTCCTTGATTTTGTCGGTGTTGGAATACATGGTGTCAGGATTGAGCCCATATTGGACCATCCGTTGCCGCCGAATATCATTGAGCTTTTCAGGATCATTAGTTAGGCCAAAGATCTTTTTAGGATCAACTTGCCAAATCTCATCTGGAATTTGTGCTTTGGGTACCAATGGTAAGTTTGCAACTTTCAAATTGCGGTTAGCTAAGTATAATGACAATGGTGTTTTAGAGGTCCGTGAAACGCCAAGTAAGACGACGTCAGCTTCTAAGAAGCCAGAGGGATTTTTACCATCATCATAGGTCACAGCAAATTCGATGGCGTTAATCCGGTCAAAATAGTTATTATTAAGCGCATGCACCGTCCCAGGATGATTCGATGGTTGCGCGTGTGTGATGCCTGAGAAAGTGTCCAAAGCCGGTGTCATGACGTCATAGTAAGGTAAATTGTGCGCCTTACAGAATTGGTTCACCATTTGACTTAACTTGCGATCTACAAAAGTGTGGAAAACTGCCGCTTGTTCTTTTTCGGCTTGAGCTAAAACGGTGTTTAATAGTGATTCAGTCCGGACGAATGGAAAACGTTGGTAGATGATTTCAAAATTAGAAAATTGAGCCGCAGCGGCTTGAGCGACTGAATGAGCCGTTTCACCGACGGAATCTGATAAAATAAAGATCTTAATTTTGGGCATGGTTAAAACCTCGTTTCATTCTTAATAATGTCTCTAGTGTAGCATAGGCATAGGGTTATGAAAACGATTTACTGCCCGGAATAATCGTTTGTTTGCAGATTATTTTTATTATTCCTAAAACTTTTATTGACGGGGTTTTACGATTTATGTATAATTTACTAGAACAGTTGTATTATGTAAGGTTACATAATTTGACGGTTACTTTTTAAGCTCGGAGGGAGGGAATTTATTATGGCAAAAACAGTCGTTCGTAAAAACGAATCTCTTGATGATGCTCTTCGTCGCTTTAAACGTACCGTTTCAAAAAGTGGTACTTTACAAGAATACCGCAAACGGGAATTTTACGAAAAACCAAGTGTGAAGAAGAAGTTAAAATCTGAAGCAGCGCGGAAGCGTAAGAACCGTCGTCGTTTCAAGTAATTAGTATTTCGATACTAGCACTTGAAATTGAGGAGGGTACCCAATGAGTTTAACAGAAACGCTCAATGGTGATCTTAAAGCTGCAATGAAAGCGCGCGATAAGCAAAGCCTCAGTGTTTTGCGGATGCTTAAGTCAGCATTAATGAATGAAAAGATTAATGCTGGCCATGATTTAACTGCCGATGAAGAAGTGAGTGTTATTTCACGCGAACTGAAGCAACGGCGCGAATCATTAAGTGAATTCGAAAAGGCTGGTCGTCAAGATTTAGTTGACGGCGTCCAAGCTGAAATTGTCATTGTTGAAAAGTACATGCCAAAGCAGTTGTCTGACGATGAAGTCAAACAAATCGTTGCGGCCACGATTAAACAAGTCGGTGCTACCGGCAAGGGCGATTTTGGTAAAGTGATGGGTGCAGTCATGCCAAAGCTGAAAGGCCAAGCAGACGGTAAACTTATCAACCAAACAGTTAAATCATTATTGAATTAACGGTTAAGTCAAGGAAGAAATTCCTTGGCTTTTTTAGTGTCGTCAAGTCTTGTTAGCAGTGGAAGGGCGATGCTGGTAGGGTCCAGGGTTTTATGCTATGATTAGTTAACAAAAGCACGCTAAAATTTCGAGTGCTAAACGAGATTTTAGCAACGACCATGGCAGAACATGGTCATTAAATCTGTCTATAAAGGAGTCCATGTTTTTGACCGAAAACTCAAAATATGAACAAAAGTTTCTCATTGCTGACCCTGGCCAATCAGTGGCGCTACTCGGACCAGAAGATCAACATTTGACCATGATAGAAGATGGCTTACACGTCAATCTCCATGTTTTTGGTGACCAAATGACGATTAGTGGCGATGATGAAGAAACTGTTCATAAAACTTATGCTGTTTTAGAAAATTTAACGAGTTTAATTAAGCAGGGTATTCAGATTGGTGCACCAGACGTGATCAGTGCGATTAAAATGGTTAATCGTGGCACCCTAGATTATTTTAAGGACCTATATGCCGAAACACTGATCAAGGATAATCGGGGACGACCGGTACGTGTCAAAAACTTTGGTCAACGCCAGTATGTCCAAGCGGTTGCGAAAAGTGATATTACTTTTGGTATTGGACCAGCCGGGACTGGGAAAACCTATCTGGCGGTCGTCATGGCAGTCGCTGCATTGAAGCGTGGCGATGTTGAGAAGATCATTTTGACACGGCCGGCAGTTGAAGCTGGCGAAAGCTTAGGCTTCTTACCTGGTGATCTAAAAGAAAAAGTTGATCCTTATTTGCGGCCAATCTATGATGCCCTTTACGAAATCTACGGTGCTGAACATACGCAGCGATTGATGGATCGTGGCGTCATTGAAATTGCGCCGTTGGCCTATATGCGGGGTCGGACATTGGATCGTGCGTTCGTTATTTTGGACGAAGCCCAGAATACGACGAATGCCCAAATGAAGATGTTTCTGACACGTCTAGGTTTCGGTTCTAAGATGATCGTCAATGGGGATATTTCACAGATTGATTTACCACGAAATACGACCAGTGGCTTGATTCAAGCTGAACGGATTTTGACAGGGGTCAGCAACATTGCTTTCGTCAAGTTTACGGCGGATGACGTCGTGCGGAACCCAGTTGTTGCTAAAATTATTACCGCCTATGAAAAGGTCGAACAACGCTAAACGGAGGCAATCATGGATTTAGAATTAGTTGATCAAACCGTTGCGGGAGCGCGTGAGTCTGACTTACAGTTGGTTCGCGACCTGATCGCGTTGGCGGGAAAAACATTGAAGTTACGGGACGATACTGAAGTTTCGGTGACATTAATGAATAATGAAGCGATTCAAAAAATTAATGAAACCTACCGTGGGGTCGATCGCCCGACGGATGTGATTAGTTTTGCGATGCATGATGATGATGAAGATGATTTGATCGTGATGGACCCAGAAATGGCGGCTGAGATGCCACTAAATTTAGGGGATATTATGATTTCGGTTGATAAAGTTGACGAACAAGCCGCCTTTTTAAAACATTCGCGTGAACGTGAATTAGGCTATCTTGTGGTCCACGGTTTCTTACATTTGAATGGCTATGACCATATGCAACCAGCAGATGAAACCGCGATGTTTGCTTTACAGCGAAAGATTTTAGACACGTATGGCCTCAAAAAATAGACCAGTTAAACCGCAAATTGATAAAAATCACTCGTTTTGGCAGTCGTGGTTGCATGCTTGGACGGGGTTAAAAACGGTTGTTCGTGAAGAACGAAATATGCGGACGCACATTGTGTTAGGAACGGTGGCATTGCTGGCTGGTTGGTTCTTTGGTCTAACCGTTAATCAGTGGCTATGGCTTAGTTTAGCAATCTTTTTGGTCATGTTGTGTGAGATTAACAACACGATTGCTGAAAATATTTGTGATCTGATCACTGGGCCGCACTACCATCCGTTAGCTAAAAAAGTTAAAGATATCGCTGCTGGTGCCGTCGTTTTTGCGGCTGCCTTTGCAGTTTTAGTCGGCTTGATTTTGTTTTTACCGAAATTCTGGCAGTTATACTTAACTTGGCGGTAAGAAAGGGAATAACTATATTATGGATAATCAAGATTTTCGTTCTGGCTTTGTGGCCATTATTGGTCGACCCAACGTGGGTAAGTCCACTTTATTAAACCGAATTGTTGGTCAAAAAGTGGCAATCATGTCGGATAAAGCTCAGACGACGCGAAACCGGATTCAAGGAATTTACACGACTAAGGATACTCAGATGGTCTTTATTGACACTCCTGGGATTCATAAGCCACACAGTCGGTTAGGCGATTTTATGGTCAAATCAGCCTTGTCGACACTTGGTGAAGTAGATGCCGTGTTGTTTATGATCAACGCTGATGAACGCCGGGGCGCCGGGGACAACTTTATTATTGAACGTTTAAAGGCGGTTAAAAAGCCGATTTATTTGGTCATTAATAAGATCGATCAAATTCATCCTGACCACTTGTTAGAGATTATGGATCAGTACCAAGACGCCCTTAAATGGGAAGAAGTCTACCCAATCTCTGCCTTGGAAGGGAACAATGTCGAAGAATTGGTAGAGACTTTGAAGGGCAAGTTGCCGGTCGGACCGCAATACTATCCTTCAGACCAGATTACTGATCATCCAGAGCGGTTCATTATCTCCGAATTGATTCGTGAAAAAGTGCTTGAATTGACACGGCAAGAAGTGCCACATTCAACGGCGGTCGTGATTGATTCGATCAAACGCCAAGATGAAGAAAAGATTCATATCCAAGCGACGATCATCATTGAACGGTCTTCACAAAAAGGGATCATCATTGGTAAAGGCGGGAGCATGTTGAAAAAGATTGGCTCGCTGGCACGACGGGATATTGAACGTTTATTAGGCGATAAAGTTTATTTGGAACTCTGGGTCAAAGTTCAAGAAAATTGGAAAGATCGAGAAAACTTGTTGGCTAGCTACGGTTACCGGCAAGATGATTATTAGAATCGTTAGGTGAGTGTATGGCCCAACAGATGGTCACCAATTTCAACGGCATCTTGCTTTATCGGCGTGACTATCGTGAACGGGACATGCTGATCAAGTTTTTGACCGCTGAATATGGGAAAAAGATGTTCTTTATTCGTGGGGCGCGTCGGCGTGGTTTTAAAATGGCCGCAGAACTCTTACCATTTACAATGGGCGAGTATGTGGGCGATTTAAAAGATCAAGGCCTTTCCTACATTAACAGTGTAAAAACGGTTCAATATTTTGAACAAATTAGCCAAGACATTAGTCTAAATGCTTATGCCACCTACATTATGAATTTAATTGATGTGGCCTATCCAGACAATCAGCCGGTCGGGCGTTGGTATCAGCAAATCGTGAGTGCCTTACAACTGATTGATCGTGAGGTGGCACCGCCACTCGTTGCTAATGTGATTGAAATCCAATTGCTGGGGGCGTTTGGGGTTGCGCCAGAATTGCGCTGGTGTACGGTTTGTGGTCGTCAAGACTTGCCTTTAGATTATTCGGAAAGTTATGGTGGCTTATTATGTCAACAACATTGGCATTTAGATCCCCATCGACTGCACGCGAGCCAAGCCACCATTTTTTACTTGCGGCGGTTTTCCGTGCTGGATTTAGCAAAAGTTAATTCAATCAAGGTAAAGCCTAGTACCGCAGCCCAATTGCGCCGGGTACTCGATGAAATTTATGATAATTCAGTGGGGTTACATCTCAAATCAAAAAAGTTTATTGATCAGATGGGTAGCTGGTATCAACCCTTGAAACCCCGTTCAAACGATAATTGACAAACGCCAGCGAGTCGACTATGATGATGAAGAACTGAATAGTTAAGTGTTGATGAGAGAAAGTTATCAAGCTCTTTTCATAGTGAGACCACGGTGGTGAGAAGTGGTTAAAAGTTTTGATAATTGGCGCTTTCGGAGCTTTCAGAAATTAATCAAGCTGCTGGGGAGACCCAGAAGTAGGGTGGAACCGCGATTTTAATCGTCCCTATGTCGTTTTTAGTGAACGACAGGGGACTTTTTTTGTGGCGTCAAACCATTCAGTCACTAATTTTGGGAGGAAGAAAATGAGCAAAAAGTTATCAGTGCAAGAGATTATTTTGACCTTGCAAGAATTTTGGTCAGATCAAGGCTGCATGTTAATGCAGGCTTATGATACGGAAAAAGGGGCCGGAACGATGAGCCCGTATACGTTCTTACGAGCAATCGGTCCAGAACCATGGAACGCAGCGTATGTTGAACCATCACGGCGGCCAGCGGATGGTCGTTATGGTGAAAACCCTAACCGGCTTTATCAACATCATCAATTCCAAGTTGTGATGAAACCCTCACCAGAAAATATTCAAGAGCTTTATTTACAAAGTCTCCAAAAATTAGGTCTAGATCCATTAGAACATGATATTCGCTTCGTTGAAGACAACTGGGAGAACCCCTCCATGGGCTGTGCCGGTGTTGGTTGGGAAGTTTGGCTTGATGGGATGGAAATTAGCCAATTCACTTATTTCCAACAAGTTGGTGGCTTAGAAGTTGATCCAGTGACTTCAGAAATTACTTATGGTCTAGAACGCCTTTCTTCTTATATCCAAGACGTCAATTCGGTCTTTGACTTGGAATGGGGCGATGGCGTGAAGTATGGCGACATCTTCTTGGAACCAGAATATGAAAATTCTAAGTATGCCTTTGAAGAAAGCAACGAAGCCTTGTTGTTAATGCTATTCGATGAATACGAAAAAGAAGCTAAAAAGCAGATCAAAAATGGTTTAGTACACCCAGCGTACGACTATTGTTTGAAATGTAGTCATACCTTTAATTTGATGGATGCCCGGGGGATGGTTTCAGTCACTGAACGGGCTGGCTATCTTGATCGGATTCGGAACATGGCGAAGTCAATTGCCAAAGAATTTGTGGCGCAACGTGAAAAGCGGGGCTTCCCATTGTTAAAACATGCGAAGGAGGAAACAAAGTAATGGCTAAAACTTATTTATTAGAAATCGGTTTGGAAGAAATGCCGGCACATGTCGTCACTCCTAGCGTGATTCAGTTAAAAGAACGCTTTGCGAAATTCTTAAAAGACGAACGGTTGGATTTTGACAACATCAAGACATTTTCAACACCACGCCGGTTGACGCTTCAAGTTGAAGGCCTTGCAGACAAGCAAGCAGATGTTAAAAAAGAAGTGCGTGGCCCTGCCAAAAAGATCGCTCAGGATGCGGATGGTAACTGGACCAAGGCAGCGATTGGCTTTTCAAAAGGCCAAGGCGCCTCTACGGATGACATCGTGTTCAAAGAAATCAAGGGAACGCCTTATGTCTTCGTACAAACGTTCACTGCTGGTAAACCGGCTAGTGAAGTATTAGCGGGCGTTAAATCTGTCATCACGAAGATGAACTTCCCAACTATGATGAAATGGTCAACCTTTAGCTTCAAATATATTCGGCCTATTCGGTGGCTTGTTTCACTGTTAGATGATGAGATCGTACCAATTAAAATTTTGGACGTCCAAGCGGGTCGGACGAGTCGTGGTCATCGTTTCTTAGGCCACGATGTTGAAATCAAGACAGCTGCGGATTATGAAGCTGATTTGGCCCAAGTCTACGTGGTGGCTGACGCCGCAAAACGTAAGGCTGAAATCAGAACTCAAATTGCCCAACTTGCGAAGGATCATGATTGGCAAATCAAAGTAAATGAAGACTTACTTGAAGAAGTCAATAACTTAGTTGAGTACCCGACAGCATTTGCTGGTGATTTTGAAGCTAAATACTTGGAAATCCCCGACGAAGTCTTGATTACCTCAATGCGGGACCATCAACGTTTCTTCTATGTCACGGATGCGGATGACAACTTGTTACCACATTTCGTTTCAGTTCGAAATGGGAATGCCGAAAACTTACAAAATGTGGTTTTAGGCAACCAAAAGGTACTCACAGCGCGTTTGGAAGATGCGGCCTTCTTCTATCATGAAGACCAACAACACTCCATTCAAGAATATGTTGAGCGTTTAAAGAAGGTTAGTTTCCACGATAAGATTGGGACGATGTATGAAAAAATGCAACGGGTCATGTATATCAGTGGTTTCTTAGCAAACCAATTTGGCCTGAGTGAAACTGAAAAGAACCAATTACACCGTGCTGCTCAAATCTATAAATTTGATTTGGTGACAGGGATGGTCGGTGAATTTCCTGAGTTACAAGGGGTCATGGGTGACAAGTATGCCGTGCTGAAGGGTGAAAATCCGGCGGTTGGTCAAGCCATCCGTGAACACTACATGCCAATTAGTGCAGATGGCGCCTTGCCAAAGTCTAAAGTTGGGGCCGTGTTGGCGGTTGCGGATAAAATTGATTCAATTACGAGTTTCTTTGCAGTTGGCCTAATTCCAAATGGGTCCAATGATCCATTTGCCTTACGTCGCCAAGCCTTCGGGATTGTCCGGATTGTCCGTGATCAAGGTTGGGACTTCCCAATTCGTCAGTTTGAAGAAGCCATTCAATCTGAATTGAAAGCCAATGACGCCACTTATCACTTGGATTTTGCCCAACAAACGCAACCTGTCGCTGATTTCTTGACGGATCGGGTCAAACAATGGTTTGGCAATCAAAAGATTCGTTATGATATCGTGGATACGGTCGTTAAGGGCCAACGTCAAGACATTCGTGAAATGTTTAGGGCTGCGGATGTACTCAATGCACATCAAAATGATCCGCAATTTAAGGACACCATTGAGGCGTTAACTCGGTTACTACGGATTACTGCCAAGGCAGATATTGATGTGAGTGATTTGACCGTTGATCCAGCATTATTTGAAAATGATGCGGAACAAAAATTGTATGAAGCCGTTGAAAAGCTTCAGAAGACAGTCACACCAACGATGCCGATGGATGACCGCTTTAAGGCGTTAGCCGGCTTACGGCCATTGATTGCCGCTTATTTTGAAGCGACGATGGTCATGAGTAAGGATGAAAAAGTTCGCGACAACCATTTGAAGCAATTACTGATTATTGCCAACATGGTCAATGTCATGGGTGACTTGAACCAATTAATCGTTAAATAACGTATAATGATGTACAATAAAAGGAATCTGTTGGCTAATCTGGCCAAACAGATTCCTTTTTTAGGTTGGGGTCATGTGTCAAAAGTGTGTTAGACCGGTACTTTGAGCGTATCATCAAACAAACTTGACAAATATGTCTAATAAGTGAGACTTATTATTGCACAGCTGTCAAACTTGTGGTACACTATATTTTGTAGAAATTCGCACATTAATAGTCGCATCTCGTTGTCGTGATGCGACTTTTCAATGTTGCGGTTATTTTGGCAGTTGTCAGTCGTTAATGTGAGAAATGGGGTGGCGATGTGGCCAATTTAATTCCAGAAGAAAAGGTCGATCAAATTCGTTCAGCGGTCAACATCGCAGACTTTGTCGGCCAGTACGTCCAACTGAAAAAGGCGGGTAAAAACCTCTTTGGGTTGTGTCCGTTTCATGAGGAACGGACGCCGTCTTTTTCCGTTAATGAACAAAAACAAATTTTTCATTGTTTTAGTTGTGGTCGTGGCGGAAATGTCTTTTCGTTTATCATGGATCTGGAGAATTTATCTTTCCCAGAGGCGGTCGCTAAGGTTGCTGATTTTGGACATATTGAGTTGGCAGCAACTTATACGGCTCAGAGTCAACCAGCAACGCCACAGAACAAAGAACAAGCCGCACTATTAAAGCTTTACGCGGATAGTGCCAAGTTGTATCAACATGTGTTGTTGAATACGGAGGCTGGTGAATCAGCCTTAAAGTATTTGCACCAGCGTGGTTTGGACGATGACACCATCAAGACGTTTGGGATCGGTTTTGCACCGCCCAAACAGTTGTTACTGGATTTCTTTCAAGAGCATCAAATTGATTATCAATTGTTGCGACAGTCAGGATTATTTATTGAAAATCAAGCCGGAGAATTGCGTGATCGATTTGTGAATCGGGTCTTGTTTCCAATTAAAGATGCGAGTGGTCGCGTCATTGCTTTCTCAGGACGGATTTTAAAGAAGTCGCCAGATGAGCCAAAATATTTAAATAGTCCGGAAACGAAACTATTTAATAAGCGTTCGGTACTCTTCAACTTTGATCTGGCCCGTGGGGCAATTCGGCAGCATAAATCGGTCGTTTTGTTCGAAGGGTTTATGGATGTCATTGCGGCGTATCGTGCCGGGATTCAAAACGGGGTCGCCTCAATGGGGACCAGTTTGACGAACGAACAAATTTACATGTTGGAACGGGTGACCGACCAGCTCTATATTTGTTATGATAGTGACATGCCGGGTCAAAAAGCGACCGATCGGGCCTTGAAGTTGTTGAATGGCAATAGCCGTTTACAACTAGGGGTCGTCCAAATGCCTGATGGGATGGACCCAGATGAGTATTTGCGTTCTGCTGGGGCGGAAAAGTTTACGCAGGTTTTTGAGGATGGTAAACAAACGCCGACCGCTTTTGAGATGCAATATCTGCGCCGTGATTTGAACTTGCAAAATACTCAGGATCAGTTGACTTATATTGCGGCCGTATTGACCCAGTTGAGTCGGTTGACTTCTAATGTTGAGCAAGATCTCTATTTAAATCAATTGGTACAAGAATTTGGCCTGGATAAGGGCGATCTGCGTCAACAATTACGTTCGGTGACCGGGCAGCAAACAGTTCATCGACAACCCAGTGGTGGCGGTCAACTGACGCCACCACCACCAATCGATATGACACCACCATCGCCAACCATTACAGGCGTACCGCCAGAAAATGGGCCGGTGAGTCGAGTCGAGCGTGCGGAACGGCTGCTGTTGTTCCGTTTACTGCACGATCATGATGTCTGGTTACGGGTGATGGCGATAGCAGGGTTTCACTTTGTCCATGACCAATATCAACAAATTTTGGTCTTTGCGGAAGCTTATTTTAAGACCCATCCGCAGTTTGAACTAGCGAATTTCACCGATTTTATGGGTGATCAGGCCTTACAGCCGGTGGTGACTAGTTTAGAGTTTATGGATGTGGCTGGTGAGACTTCGAAAGAAGAAGTCGCTGACTTGGTGAATGTCATCATGAATCAGCAACCGGTGGCCGAAAAAATTAATGGTAAAAAAGCCGAATTAACGGCGGCAAAACAGTTGGGCAATCGTGATTTGGTCCAACAACTAACTTTAGAATTAATTGAGTTGTACCGGCAAGCACAGCGGGTACAACAAGCTGAGAACATCTAGGAGGGGCTATTTTATGGCAAAAGCAAAATCAACCAGTTCAACGACTGAATACAACAAAGCAGTCCGAGCATTAATCAAGGATTACAAAAAAACTGGTACGATTAAATATGATGAATTATCTGATAAACTTGCTGCGCCGTATAAACTTGACGCCAAGGGCATCGATAAGTTATTGCAAAAAGTTGAAGATGCTGGGATCAGTGTCGTCGATGAAAAAGGTGATCCAGATGCACGTGCCGTTAAGAGTATCAAAAAGGTTACTAAGAAGGAATTAAGTAGCGCCGGGTCATCCACTGGGATCAAGATCAATGATCCTGTTCGGATGTACTTGAAGGAAATCGGGCGGGTCGACCTTTTGACCGCCGATGAAGAAGTTGCGTTAGCGTTACGGATCGAACAAGGCGATGAAAGTGCCAAACAAGAATTAGCTGAAGCTAACTTGCGGTTGGTCGTTTCAATTGCTAAACGTTACGTTGGTCGGGGCATGCAATTCTTGGATTTGATTCAAGAAGGTAACATGGGCTTGATGAAGGCCGTTGAAAAGTTCGATTATCGCAAAGGGTTCAAGTTTTCGACGTATGCCACTTGGTGGATTCGGCAAGCCATTACGCGGGCAATCGCGGACCAGGCACGGACGATTCGGATTCCGGTACACATGGTCGAAACCATCAACAAATTGATCCGGATTCAACGTCAATTGTTGCAAGACTTAGGCCGCGAACCTACCCCTGAAGAAATTGGGGCTGAAATGGATATGCCAACGGAAAAGGTTCGTGAGATCTTGAAGATCGCGCAAGAACCTGTTTCATTGGAAACCCCAATTGGTGAAGAGGATGATTCTCATTTAGGTGACTTCATTGAAGATCAAGACGCAACTTCCCCAGCGGATGCTGCGGCATATGAACTTTTGAAGGAACAATTGGAAGGCGTTTTGGACACCTTAACGGATCGGGAAGAAAATGTCTTACGGTTACGTTTCGGTCTCGATGACGGCCGGACTCGGACTTTGGAAGAAGTCGGAAAAGTCTTCGGTGTCACTCGTGAACGGATTCGTCAAATCGAAGCCAAGGCGTTGCGGAAATTACGCCACCCATCACGTAGCAAACAATTAAAAGATTTCTTGGAATAAGGTTATTTTAAAGCGGCAGTGCTGGTCAACCTCAAATGGGTTGATTGGCACTGCCGCTTTTTTTGTTAGGACTCAATAGCTTGTCAAACCTGGGATTGATTTATCTGCAGACCAACGCTATGCCAACTTAAAGAAAGTCAGGCTGACGCGCTCATACTTTAAGTGTTGTTAAGAGGCTGAAAAGTAACTGATCACATCTAAACTGTTATAGCTGACCGGAAAAGCTTGCTGCTGACGGAGCTGTTCTTGACGTTTGGTAATGCCGCCATTAGCTAGCGACTCAGGGCTTTCTGCGAGGTTAAAGTTAAAAACGCGAAAGGTATCCGGCACACCCCAAGGTAACGTAATAGTTTGCGGATTACCGAGAAAGCGGGGAAAATCACTATAGATTGCGGCCAGAAAACCCATGGCGAGTGGCTCAATCAGGCGATGCAGACGTTCGTATTGGGTTCGAGCAACTAAATTACCGACTTGCAAATAACGTTCAAGTTCCGCATCGGTTGGCTCGTCACTCAGTTGCATTCCATCTGCTTCGAACCAAGCTTGTTGTTCAGGGTATTTTTCCAATAGTTGTCCTAAAGCGCGCTTGGCGTTTGACATCGTTTCAACGGGTAGTAATTGGTCTAAACGGGTGGCGATGCCGTCACTGCCTAAGTCATCATCGAAGGCATCATTTAAGGTGAAGACAAACAGCGACCCATTTTGACGGTAATAACCGGTTAACGGTAGATCAAATTGAATTTGTTGGTCATGATCGATGAAACTAACAATCCCATTAAATTGGTGGGTATTTTCATTGATACTGTTGAGGACGACTTCAAGATCTAAATCTGGGGTGATCATAAATAACTCATCTAGTTCAATGTCTAGGACCCGAATGAGGGTATTCAATTGACTGAATGAAATACTTTTAGCGCGCCCATCAATAATTTTGACCAGTGCTTTCTGGTTGATACCGGTCATAGCGGCTAGTTCTTGGTTACTGATCGTGCGATCCAGTAGAATCGTTTTTAACTGCGATTGAATCATAAGTAAACACTCCTTTAATTTGGTTGGTGTTAAGCTGTGACTGAGTTAGATTTAATACGCAGTGACGAATCACTGTCCCTTTATACTCAATAGTTACGCAAAACAACGGTGGTCAATTTAAATTGGCAATCAATGATCTCTTTTCCTAAGTGACTGAACGCCATAGGTCGTGGTGGTTAGCGGTCTGTTGATGGAATTTAACTGACACCGTGGTGTCGACTTTTTACAGGGTTAAAAAAGCGTTGAATTTTAGTTGTTGGGCCCAACAGCGACCCTAAACAATGTTAAAATACATACAGGAAAGCGATTTAAATATTTTTTTAAAGGGGTTATGTCGGTGGATGCCAAACAATTATCAGCACGGTTAGCAACGGTAGGAGCGTTTGTACCGCAGGGTGCCCGAGTGGCCGATATTGGCTCGGATCACGCTTACTTACCGGCTAATTTAGCTTTAAATCAGCGAATTGAGTATGGTGTTGCCGGTGAAGTGGTCAAAGGACCCTTCGAAAACGCGCAGCACGAGATTCAAAAATTACATTTGACCGCTTGTCTCGTCGCACGATTGGCGGATGGCTTAGCGGCGATTCAGCCGGCCGACCGGATCGATACGATCACGATTGCTGGCATGGGTGGTCCATTGATTCGCCATATTTTAGCGGCTAAACCGGCTGCGTTAGTCGGCGTCAAACGGTTAGTTTTACAACCCAACGTGGGTGAGGCGACCGTCAGAGAGTGGCTAGCGGCCAATCAGTTTAAGATTACGGCTGAACGAATCTTGGCCGAAGATGGCCACACGTATGAAGTGATTGTGGCGGATAAAACAGCGACAACGATACATTATACGGCCACTGAACAGTTATTTGGGCCATTTTTAGGACTTGAAAAGTCTCCGGTCTTTGTGGCGAAGTGGCAACGAGAACTTGAGCGGGCTCAAACTGCGGTGGCTCAGATGCAACAAGCAAAAGTCGCCCCGACCGAACATTTAGCCGCGGCGCATGCCAAAATTAAATTAATCGAGGGAGTCTTAGCGGATGTTGGCAAATGAGTTGATTCAGCGTTTTGAACAATTTGCACCATTAAAATTAAAGTGGGATCGTGACCCCAGTGGGCTACAAATTGGTGACCGGCAGCAGGAGATTCATAAAGTGTTAGTGACCTTAGATGTACGACCAGAAGTGGTTGATGAAGCTATTAAGGTTGGGGCTGACATGATCTTTGCCCATCACCCAGTAATGTTTCGGCCGGCAAATAACTTAGACTATCAAGAGCCACAAAAAGCCATGTACGCTAAAATTGCGGCCCATCATATTCTGGTCTATGCGGCGCATACTAATTTGGATAGTACGGATAACGGGATGAATGACTGGTTAGCCGCAGCTTTGCAATTAAAGCATGTTACGGGACTAGTTCCAGGTTATCATGCCGATGCGGTTAAGATGACGGTCATCGTGCCAACGGATCAAGTTGAAGCGGTTCAAGAGTATCTGACTAACACCGCTAAAGCTAAATTGGATCGTTATGCCTTTAATTCTGGTGAACAATTCAGTGTAGATATTTTACAAGACCAAGTCACCAAGGCCGTCGCGGGCATCAATCAATTTGTCAGCGCTGATCGTTGGGATTATCAATTACAACCACTGGTTAGTGGTGGCCATCAGTACAGCATGGGTCGAATCGGTGATTTAGCGCAACCAATGACGGTGAGTGCATTCGCCGAGCAATGCAAGTCGACCTTTAAGATTGGTGGGTTGCGCCTAATTAGCCAGCATCCAGATGACTTGATTCAACGGGTTGCTATTCTTGGTGGTGACGGGGGTAAATTTTATCCCACAGCCTTAGCACAAGGTGCCCAAGTTTATGTGACTGGCGACGTTTACTACCATACGGCACATGACATGTTGGCAGCTGGCTTGTCCGTTGTTGATCCTGGCCATCATATTGAAAGTATTTGTATTCCTAAGTTAACGGCGTTATTTAAACAATGGCAGGCTGAGAATAACTGGCAATTGGCGGTTGTGGCTTCAAATGTGAATACGGATCCGTTTACATTTATTTAAATGATACGAGGAGGAATTACCATGGCAAAGTATCCAAATTTAATTAGTGACTTTTTAACGTTCGTTAAGGTGAATAGTCGTTCCGACGAGAACTCAACGACGGTCCCATCTTCACCACGTGAAACGGCATTTTTAAAGCAGTTGATGACTAAATTAACTGCTTTAGGATTGAGTGACGTGCATCAAGACCCCCAAAGTGCCTATGTCTTTGCGACCTTACCGGCAAATACGACTGCGGATGTGAAAACGTTAGGGTTTATCTCACATATTGATACCGCCGATTTTAACGCGGAAAATATCCAACCCCAAATTGTTGAAAACTACGATGGTCAATCGATCATCAAATTGGGAACCAGTGGTTATGAACTAGATCCTAAAGTATTCCCACATTTGAAAAACTATGCGGGCCACACGTTGATTACCACGGATGGGAACACCTTGCTGGGCGCTGATGATAAGTCTGGGGTTGCGGAATTATTTAGCGTTGCCGAATACTTGTTGGCACATCCAGAGGTTAAACATGGGACTGTCCGCTTTGGTTTTGGACCGGATGAAGAAATCGGGACAGGCGCCGACCACTTTAATGTGGCTGATTTTAATGCGGATTTTGCTTATACGGTTGATGGTGGTCCGTTGGGTGAATTGGAATATGAGACCTTTAATGCCGCGCAGGCGGAAGTCAACATTAGTGGTGTCAATGTCCATCCCGGTGAAGCATACGGTATCATGGTCAATGCATTACAACTAGCCGTTGATTTTCAAAATGCGTTGCCTGATGATGAAGTTCCAGAAAAAACCAAGGGTCGCGAAGGGTTCTTCTTCCTATTAGCTTTGGATGGGACCGTTGATCATGCTAAGTTGACTTATATCATCCGTGATCATGATCGCGCTAACTTTGAAGCCCGCAAAAAATTGTTTAAAGCCGCTGCGGCTAAAATCAATGAGCGGCTAGGTGTTGAACATATTAAGATTGACATGAAAGATCAATATTACAATATGCGTGAAATTATCGAAAAAGATATGACGGTCGTTGAGTTAGCTAAACAAGCCATGGAAAAACTGGACATCGCGCCAGTCATCGAACCAATTCGTGGCGGGACGGATGGGTCTAAAATCTCATTTATGGGCTTACCAACACCGAACTTATTTGCTGGTGGTGAAAACATGCATGGTCGTTTCGAATACGTTTCCGAACAAGTGATGGCTCAAGCAGTCGATGTTGTCCTACAAATTATTCAAGATAACGCACAACAAACTAAATAGTTGGCAAAGTTGGTCATTCGTTATATAATGCAATGGTCAATAAAGGTCAAACTTTAATTGGCAGCTTAATGAGCTGCCTTTTTGCTAACCTAAATTTGAGGGGGTTATCGTTTATGAATCCAGAACAATTTACAGAAAGTCTACAACAGGCGCTAGCAGAAGCGCAACGAATCGCCCAAACTCGGCATCATCAAGAAGTTGGGGTGCCACATCTATTTAAATTCTTAACACAACCGGGTGAACTAGTCCGACAAATTTTCAGTGAAGCTGGGGCTGATTTAGATCAGTTACAAGTCGAACTTGATCGTGAGCTCGATGATATCAGTACCGTCAGTGGTGGCAACGTGCAATATGGTCAGAGTTTTAGTCAGAGTTTAGCCACCTTGATGCAGACCGCGGATGACAAACGGAAATCCTTGGGCGATGATTTTCTAGCCACGGATACCGTTGTGCTCGCGTTAATGGCTCAAACTGGCGATCAGTTAACCAAGTATTTGACTAAACAAGGGATCACTGCCGGTCAAATTAAGAATGCGGTTGAACGGATTCGTGGTGGTCAGCGGGTGACTTCACGTAATCAAGAAGATCAGTATCAAGCTTTAGAGAAATATGGGGTTGATTTGGTCAAGGCAGCACGTCAAGGCAATCAAGATCCAGTGATCGGCCGTGATGAGGAAATCTTGGATGTCATCCGAATTTTGTCACGCAAAACGAAGAATAATCCGGTCTTGATCGGTGAACCAGGTGTTGGGAAAACGGCGATCGTTGAAGGCTTAGCCCAACGGATCGTTCGTGGCGACGTGCCTGAAAACTTAAAAAACAAGACCCTTTTCTCGCTGGATATGGGGTCATTGATTGCCGGAGCCAAGTACCGTGGGGAGTTTGAAGAGCGTTTAAAGGCCGTTTTGAAGGAAATCAAAAAGAGTGATGGTCAGATCATCATGTTCATTGATGAAATTCATAACATTGTTGGTGCGGGTAAGACAGAAGGCAGCATGGATGTGGGGAACTTGTTGAAACCAATGCTGGCGCGAGGCGAGTTACATTTAATTGGTGCGACGACTTTAGATGAATATCGGCAGTATTTGGAAAAAGACAAAGCGCTAGAACGGCGGTTCCAACGGGTTCTAGTTGCCGAACCATCCGTCGAAGATACGATCAGCATTTTACGTGGACTCAAAGAACGCTTCGAAATTCATCATGGCGTTCGTATTCATGATAATGCGTTGATTGCGGCAGCCAAATTGTCCGATCGTTACATTACGGATCACTTTTTACCTGATAAAGCGCTAGATTTGATTGATGAAGCGTCCGCTGAAATTCGTGTTGAAATGAATTCTAACCCGACGGAATTGGATCAAGTTAATCGCCAATTGATGCGGTTAGAGGTTGAAGAAGCTGCACTTAAAACGGAAACCGATGATGCTTCTGTAAAACGCTTGGCGGACTTACAAAAAGAACTTGCCAGTGCCAAGGAAAAGCAACGGGCACTCGCGGAACGCTGGGCTGCTGAAAAGCAGAGTTTGAAGGCACTGAGCGATAAAAAGTCGGCCTTAGATCAAGCTAAGCATGCTTTGGAGACTGCTGAGAGTAAGTATGATTTAGAAGCAGCGGCCAAACTCCAACATGGAACGATTCCTAAGTTGACCGCGGAATTGACCCAGATGGAAGCCAACGATCATCATGAAGATTGGCTCGTAGAAGAATCAGTGACGGCGGATCAAGTGGCTAATGTTGTTTCACGAATGACTGGAATTCCGGTGAATCGGTTAGTTGCGGGTGAACGTGAAAAATTATTGCACTTAGCGGCTAATTTGCACAAACGCGTGGTTGGTCAGGACGCCGCAGTGAACGCGGTGTCGGATGCGGTTTTACGGTCACGAGCCGGACTGCAAGATCCTAACCGTCCATTGGGGTCATTCATGTTTCTCGGACCAACCGGGGTCGGGAAGACTGAACTAGCCAAGGCGTTAGCCGAAAACTTATTTGATGCGGATGATCATATGGTGCGCATTGATATGAGTGAATACATGGAGAAAGCCTCAGTCTCACGGTTGGTTGGGGCCGCACCGGGTTATGTTGGTTATGAAGAAGGCGGCCAGTTAACAGAAGCCGTCCGGCGTAATCCTTATTCCATCGTGCTTTTCGATGAAATTGAGAAGGCTCATCCAGACGTGTTCAACATTTTACTGCAAGTGCTCGATGATGGCCGTTTGACGGATGGTCAAGGTCGCACCGTTGATTTTAAAAATACGATTTTGATTATGACGTCAAACTTAGGTTCCGAGTTGTTATTGGCCGGTGTGGATGACAAAGGTCAGTTGTCTGATACGACCCATCAGCAAGTCATGCAATTGGTTCAGACCCATTTTAAACCAGAATTCTTGAACCGAATTGATGATATTATCATGTTTACACCATTGACATTAGCTGCGATTGAACAAATCGTGGTCAAGTTGATCGACCGATTATCGTCGCGGCTACAAGACCGTGAAATTACCCTTAAAATTTCTGATGAAGCGAAGCAGTGGCTCGCTAAACAGGGCTATGAACCAGCCTATGGGGCGCGGCCCTTACGGCGTTTCATCACCAACAATGTGGAAACACCGTTGGCTAAGGAGATCATTGCGGGTCGTGTGACACCAAAATCGACCGTTAAGATCAATTTGTTGGATGATCATTTGGTTTTTGAAAATGAAAAAACAGCAACTCAAGCTGAACAAGCTTAAGCGACGCGACTGACGGTCAAACTAAAAAAGGTTCCTCTGCAATGCCTATCATTGCAGGGGAACCTTTCGTTTAGTAGAACTTATTTGTTTTCTGAACCTTTAAAGGGCATAGAATGATTGGTAATCAATGAAATGCCGTTAACCACAATTAAAGCAAATACCGCAGAAATAATACCGATTTCACCAAAATTGTAAGTCATGGTTTCCAAAGCACTACCGATATAGCCAATGACTTCGCCAAAAAGGACACTCCAAAAAATAATCACGAGTTGTTTCGTCATCTTCTAACACCTCCCAATGAAAGTAATTTTAGCACAATCGACCAGAAAAGCAATTGCCTTATCACTGCTTTATGGAACAAGGGTTTGGTATAATATGATTAATGAAATTAAAGAAAGGAGTCGTGGACATGCAGGTCATTCCGTTACAAGTGATGAGTACTTTCAGTTTGTTACAAAGTACAAGCACGGTCACCGAACTGGTCCAAGCGGCCAAGCAACAAGGCTATCCAGCGCTAGCTTTGGCCGATGTTGATGTCATGTATGGCATTGTTGACTTCTATAATGCTTGTCGTCAAGCTCAGATTACCCCAATTCTGGGGATCACGCTAGAGTTAGCAGGGAGTCAGTTAACTGAGCAAACGTTTAAACTCGTGGTGTTGGCTAAAGACTGGTCAGGCTATCAAAATTTGATGCAACTCTCGACACTGAAACAGACTGCCGCAGCGGGGACCCCGTTGACGGTGACCGCAATTTTGCCACATTTAAGTCATCTGATTGTCATAACGCCAGCTAAAGACAGTGAATTAGCAGCGCTTTTGTTACAAGATCAACCTGACGTCGCCGCAAGCTGGTTAAAGGTTTTGCAAGCAAATTGTGATCCGGATAGTTTGTATCTAGGTGTTTCACTGGATCAAGCCCCCGCTTTTCGAACAACTTTGGTTAGTTTTGCAGGCAGTCAACAGTTACCGATTGTGGCGCTAGATCCCGTTGATTACGTGTTACCAACCGACTATTTTGCCGTTTCGGTGTTACGTGCGATTGAGAGTGGGCAACAAATTGACCAACCAGAAAATCTGCAAGGCATTGCTGGGTCACATTATCTAAGACCAGCGACTGAATTGACTACGGCGTATGCGCAGCTCCAACTCAGCGCAGCCGTTGAGGCCACCGCGACCATTGCCGCTGCCTGTCAGGTCACGTTGGTCTTTAAAAAGCCACAGTTACCTCGCTTCCCAACGCCTGAACAACAACCGGCCAATCAATATTTACGTCAATTATGTGAACAGGGCTTAAAGCAACGTTTACAAGCCTTGCCGACCACGGTCGATGCTACCCCTTATCACGAGCGGTTAGATCGGGAGTTACAAGTCATTGATCAGATGGGTTTTGATGATTATTTCTTGATCGTGTGGGATGTCATGAATTATGCGCATCGTGCTGATATCACCACGGGGCCGGGCCGAGGCTCAGCTGCTGGTTCTTTAGTCGCTTACGTTTTACAGATTACGGATGTTGATCCTTTACAATATGGATTGTTATTTGAACGATTCTTAAATGCCAAACGGGCGAACATGCCGGATATTGATCTAGATATTCCAGACAATCGTCGTGAACAAGTTTTAATGTATGTTCATGACAAATACGGCCATGACCGGGTCGCACAAATTATCACTTTTGGGACGTTGGCCGCGAAGCAGGCGTTACGAGACGTTGGCCGAGTCTTTGGGCTGTCGACCTTTGAAATGAGTGACTGGAGTGCGGCGATTCCGAATCAACTGCATATTACGCTAGCACAAGCTTATCAAGACTCACGGCGGTTACAAAATTTAGTCGCGGATTCAAGCAAGAACCGATTGCTATTTGAAACGGCCCAACGAATCGAGGGATTACCCCGGCATTACTCGACCCATGCTGCCGGAGTGGTGTTAAGCCAAGTGCCGTTAATTGAAATCGTCCCTTTACAAGCTGGTAGCGAAACCATGATGATGACACAGTATACGAAAGATACTGTCGAAGCCGTTGGACTGCTGAAAATGGACTTTTTGGGCCTGCGAAATTTGTCGTTATTGGCAAGTGCCTTACACTATGTCCAACGACAAACTGGACAGCCATTAGCGATTACCAAAATTGATCTCAATGACCCTGAAACGTTAAAATTATTTCAGGCCGGCGATACGACGGGCGTTTTTCAATTCGAATCAGCCGGTATTCGTAATGTTTTGCGTAAACTGCATCCTGATAATTTTGAACTGGTTGCGGCGGTCAATGCGTTGTATCGGCCGGGGCCAATGGAAAATATCGATCATTTTATTGCGCGCAAACAGGGAACAGAACCCGTGACCTATCCGGCACCAGAGCTACAACCGATTCTTGGACCAACTTATGGTATTTTGGTGTATCAAGAACAAGTCATGCAAGTGGCGGCGGTCATGGGTGGTTTTAGTCTTGGTGAAGCCGATTTATTGCGGCGGGCGATGAGTAAGAAGAAGAAGCAAGTCATTGACAAGATGCGGCAACAATTTATTGATGGCGCAGAAAAGCAACATTTTTCTGCGGCAGTAGCGACACAGGTCTACCAATATATTGAGCAATTTGCGAACTATGGGTTCAACCGTTCACATGCGGTTGCTTATAGTAAAATGGCGTTTGAGCTCGCTTATTTGAAAGTTCATTATCCGGGCGCATTCTTCACTTCACTGATGAATTCAATTTTAGGCAATGGCACTAAATTAAAGCAGTATCTGGCTGAAGCCAAACAACATCACGTTAAGGTCGTTCCGCCAGATATTAATGTCAGTGGCGCTTACTTTGATTGGAATGGGCAGGCCATTACGTTTGGATTGAGTTCCATCAAGGGCTTGCGACGTGATTTTATCGCCAGCTTATTAGCAGAACGTCAAGCGAATGGCCCTTTCAAAAACTTACAACAATTGATGCAACGCTTGGATGCCAAATGGCTGAAAGCAGATCTGATGACCGCCTTGATCTATGCGGGGGCCTTGGATCATTTTGGCTTGAATCGTGCGGAGTTGTTGACCAGTGTTCCAGAATTGATGTCTAGTGCGGAACTGGCCGGCAACAGTGTGAGCTTGTTTGCCTCATTGGCACCCAAAATCAAAAAGCAACCAGAGTTGCCGTTAAGTGAGCGTTTAGCCAAGGAATCAGAGGTTTTAGGCGCTTATGTTTCTGGCCATCCAGTGGAAGCTTACCAATGGTTAGCACAGCAACAGCACACGACCATGGTCAGTGCGCTCACCGCTGAACAAACTGTTAAAATATTGGTCTACATTACTAAGATTCGCGTAATCCGCACCAAGCGTGGTCAGCAGATGGCCTTTGCTACTGGCAGTGATTTATCTGGCGAAATCGATCTCACGATTTTTCCGACAACTTACCAACGGCTTCAAGCGAGTTTAAAGACCGATAGTATTGTCCTGATTAGTGGTAAAGTCGAAGTACAGCGGGGACTACAAGTCATTGTGAACCAATGGCAACTCGCAGAAAGCTTTCCAGCACCAACCGGACAACTTTTTCTGCGGCTGACCGCTACGACTTCGACACCAGAGATCCAACGAGAAGTTTTAAAATGTTTGCGCGGATTTAAGGGGCCAAATCCAGTCTTAATTTATTCCAGTGTGGCCCACAAGACAGTTGAACTAAATTCACAGTATTGGGTACAAGATAATGCGGAAATGGTTGGAGCGCTTACAAACCTATTAGGTCGCGATAATGTTGTCATGAAAAGCGAAATCCCTTGATGTGACGGCGTTTTTAATCGGTGTTATTTTCAAAAAATAACAGACAATTTTTATGAAAAGTGTTAAAATCACTTATGGAGTTACGAACTCAATTTATTGCCTGAGGTGAAAAAATGAAACGCATTGGTATTTTAACCAGTGGCGGCGACGCTCCTGGTATGAATGCGGCTGTTCGTGCGGTTGCTCGCAAAGCAATGGCCGAAGGGTTAGAAGCATACGGCATCAATTACGGCTTTGCCGGATTAGTTGCTGGTGACATTCATAAAATAGAATCAGTAGATTTAGACGGTGTGGTCGGTGAAGGTGGAACGTTACTTTATTCTGCTCGTTACCCAGAATTCGCACATGTCGAAGGTCAATTGAAAGGGATCGAACAACTGAAGAAATTCGGGATCGATGCCTTGGTCGTTATTGGTGGCGATGGGTCTTATCATGGGGCCTTGCGTTTAACTGAACATGGCTACAACACAATTGGTCTTCCTGGGACCATTGATAATGATATTCCATTCACTGATTTCACGATTGGTTTCGATACGGCAGTGAACACTGACGTTGAGGCCCTCGATCGGATTCATGATACAGCTCATAGTCATGACCGGACTTTCGTTGTGGAAGTTATGGGTCGTGGCGCTGGTGATGTTGCTTTGTGGGCTGGCGTTTCTGCCGGTGCCGATGAAATCATCGTTCCTGAACGCGATTGGGATATGGAGAGCGTTGCTAACAAGATCAAACACAACCGGGCTAACGGTCATCGCAGCAATATTGTTGTTTTGGCAGAAGGCGTCATGGGTGCGGATGAATTTGTTAAGAAGTTATCACAATATGGTGACTTTGACGCGCGTGCCAACACGATTGGCCATATGCAACGTGGTGGCCGTCCATCAGCTAAAGACCGTGTCATGGCCAGCAAGATGGGCGCCTACGCTGTGGAACTCTTACTTAGCGGTAAGGGTGGCCTAGCCGTTGGGATTCAAAACAACCAATTAGTGACCCACAGCATGTTGGATCTATTTGATTCAAAACATGTGACGGAAGCTTCATTGGCTAAGTTGAATGACGAAATCTCATTCAGCTAACTCGTTTCTTACTAATTTGATAAAAATGACGTAAATGTCTTTTTATAAAAACTTTCAAGGGAGAGATTTTTCTTATGAAGAAAACCAAGATTGTTTCAACACTTGGTCCTGCCAGCACCGATACTGACACTATTGTTAAATTGATCGAAGCCGGCGCAAATATTTTCCGCTTTAACTTCTCGCATGGTGATCATGCAGAACATTTGGATCGTTTAAACAAGGTTCATGAAGCTGAAAAGATTACGGGTAAGACTGTTGGTATCATGCTTGATACTAAGGGTGCTGAAATTCGGACAACTGTTCAAAAAGATGGTAAGTCTGAATACAAGATCGGTGATAAGGTACGTATTACCATGGATGATTCACTTGAATCAACCAAGGATAAAATTGCCGTTACCTATGATGGCCTATTTGACGATGTTCATGTAGGTGGTCATGTCCTCTTCGATGATGGTTTATTAGACATGAAGATCGACGAAAAAGACGAAGCTAACCGCGAATTGGTTACCACTGTTCAAAACGCCGGTGTATTAGGCTCACGTAAAGGTACTAACGCTCCTGGCGTTTCTATCAACTTACCTGGGATTACTGAAAAAGACTCAGACGATATTCGTTTTGGTTTGGATCACGAAATCAACTACATTGCTGCTTCTTTCGTTCGTAAGCCACAAGATGTCTTAGACATCCGTGAATTACTTGAAGAAAAGCATATGGAACATGTTCAAATCTTCCCTAAGATCGAATCACAAGAAGGTATCGACAATGTCGATGAAATTCTTAAGGTTTGTGATGGTTTGATGGTTGCTCGTGGTGACATGGGTGTTGAAATTCCTGCTGAAAATGTGCCTTTGGTACAAAAGAGCTTAATCAAGAAATGTAACGCTTTGGGTATGCCAGTTATTACTGCCACTCAAATGCTTGATTCAATGCAAGAAAACCCACGTCCTACTCGTGCCGAAGCATCTGACGTTGCCAACGCTGTCTTTGACGGTACTGACGCAACGATGCTTTCTGGTGAAAGTGCTAACGGGCTTTACCCAGTTGAATCAGTTGCTATGATGGCTAAGATCGACCAAAAGGCTGAAAACACTTTGGCTGAAAACGGCAATTTACAATTAAACCGTTTCGACAAGACTAGTGTTACTGAAACCATTGGTATCGCCATTGCGCGTGCTGCTAAGAACCTTGGTATCAAGACGATTGTTGCTGCGACTGAATCTGGCTACACGGCTAAGATGATTTCGAAGTACCGTCCAGATGCTGATATCTTAGCAATTACCTTTGACGAACGGACTCAACGTGGCTTGATGGTTAACTGGGGTGTTCAACCAATCGTGGCTGACAAACCAGAAACCACTGATGACATGTTTGATTTGGCTGCTTCAAAGGCCGTTGAACTTGGCTTTGCTAAGGAAGGCGACTTGATCTTAATCACTGCCGGTGTGCCAGTTGGCGAACGCGGTACGACTAACATCATGAAGATCCAATTAATTGGTTCTCGTTTAGCTGATGGCCAAGGTGTCGGTGACGAAACTGTCATTGGCAAGGCTGTTATTGCAACTTCTGCACAAGAAGCTATCGACAAGGCCGTTGAAGGTGGCGTCTTAGTTACTAAGACCACTGACAAAGACTACTTGCCAGCAATCGAAAAGTCTAGCGCTTTGATTGTTGAAAATGGCGGTTTAACTTCACATGCTGCTGTTGTTGGTATTTCAATGGGTATTCCTGTCATCGTTGGTGTTAAGGATGCTACAACGGTTATCGCTGATGGTCAATTGATCACGGTTGATTCACGTCGTGGGATTGTTTACCGCGGTGCTTCAAACGCCTTATAAAATTCATTTAAAATTGAATTTGAAAAGTCGTCGCTTAGCGGCGGCTTTTTATATACATAACGATATTGCGATGACTTATGCTGAGCATATTTGTGGGCATTCCTCGCTATCTGAGGCGTTTTCGGTTACAATTAATAACACGTGAGGTGTCGTATGGAAAGCTGGCTATTTTTATTAGCAATTTTATTAATTGCATGGCTGGGTAAGAACCAGTCGCTACAGATTGCCACCGTGGTGGTCTTGGTGATTAAATTGATTCCCAACACAAGCAAATTATTGACCACGATCGGTCAAAAGGGTATTAACTGGGGTGTCACGGTCATTACCGTGGCTATCCTGATTCCGATTGCCACTGGTCAAGTTGGATTTCGTGATCTCTGGCATGCGTTCAAATCGCCGGTCGGTTGGATTGCAGTGGCCTGTGGTGTGTTGGTCTCAGTCTTGTCGTTTCATGGCGTGGGCTTACTCAATGCCTCACCAGAAATTACTGTAGCCCTTGTTTTTGGAACCATCATGGGTGTGGTATTATTACGTGGCATCGCTGCCGGGCCAATTATTGCGGCCGGCATTACTTATTGCATTATTCAAGTCTTACATTTAAGTTTGCAATAATTTAAAGGAGTTAACTATGGAAGCTAGTATTATGGGAACCGTGGTCACTGCAAAAGTGACCGATGAAAATGATGACGCCTATTTTGTTCAAGTCAATGGACAGACTTTATGGGTCGACAAACAAGAACCTGAGAAGCCATTGCATATTGGTGGTTTATACGAAGGATTCGTTTATGAAAATGAAAACCATCAAGCACAAATGACCCGTCATATCCCCGAAATTTCGTTTGAAAATTATGTCTGGGGAACCGTCGTGCGGACTCGGCATGATTTAGGCGTGTTCGTAGATGTTGGCTTACCTAACAAGGACTTAGTCGTGTCTTTAGATGAGCTACCAACTTTGAGTCGGCTATGGCCGAAGAAGGATGACCGCTTATTGGTCAAACTAGATCGTGATAACAAACAACGCCTTTGGGGAACCTTGGCGGATCAAACGGTCTTTACCGATATGGCAACGCCTTATGATCGTGATCAAGTTAAAAACGCCGACACTCAAGTAACGGTTTTTCGGCTAAAGATGGCTGGAACTTCGGTTATTACCGATGATGGTCACTTAGGTTTCGTGCATCCTTCTGAACGTGATCAAGAGCCACGCTTGGGTCAACATATGAAAGCGCGTGTGATTGGTCATTTGCGTGATGGTGAATTAAACCTTTCTTTGAAACCACGGGGCTACGAAGAAATTGGTGATGATGCTCAAATGTTATTAGCTGCGCTGCAACATCAAGCTGATCATACTTTACCATTTTGGGATAAAAGTGATCCTGAAGATATTCGGACTTACTTTAACATTAGTAAAGGACAGTTCAAGCGGGCCGTGGGTAATTTATTGAAGCAACGGCTGATCAGTCAGCAACCAGGTGAAATCAAATTAACTGAGGTTAATGATGACGAAGCCGACGATTAATCAAACGATGCAGGACCAGCTTGCTGATTACCTGCATTTTTTGCGTGTTGAGCGGGGGTTAGTCACGAATAGTCTTAAAAGCTATCAACAGGACCTCACCGAATTTGCGCGCTATTTGACGACGCAAAAGATGACTTCCTTCAAACCCGTTGATCGCTATGTTGTCTTGAACTACTTACAAGTCTTAGATGAGCAAGGTAAAGCACGTAATACGATTATTCACGCGGTCTCAAGTCTGCGTAAGTTTTTTCAATATTTAGCCCAAATGCATGTCATTGATAGTGACCCAATGTTAAAAATTGATACGCCTAAACGAGCGCAACATTTGCCACAAGTTTTGTCGGCGCGCGAAGTGGAACGATTATTAGCGGTGCCGAAGACCGAGACAACCTTAGGACTGCGTGATCGTGCTTTACTCGAAGTCATGTATGCGACCGGGTTGCGGGTTAGCGAAACGATCAATGTTAAACTGGATGATCTGCATTTAGACCTTGGTTTGATCCAAACGATCGGTAAAGGCGACAAGGAGCGGATTATCCCGATTGGTGACGTGGCCATTGACTTTGTTGAACAATATTTGAAAACGGCGCGGCCCAAACTCGTCTCGGCGAAACGGCGCAATAATTATCTGTTTTTAAATCATCACGGGGGCCAATTGACACGCCAAGGGGTTTGGAAAAATCTTAAAGGGTTAGTCAAAGCGGCTGGAATCGAAAAAGATGTGACTCCACATACGCTGCGGCATTCGTTTGCCACGCATATTTTGGAAAATGGGGCTGATCTGCGGGTGGTTCAAGAATTGCTGGGCCACGCGGATATTTCCACAACCCAGATTTATACGCATATTACCAAGAAACGTTTAGCGGAGGTTTACAATAAATATCATCCGCGCGCATAGTTAGGAGGGCCCACGATGCTCGTAAAATATCGCAAAGATTATGAAAAAGTAGCCATGGGCTTGTTATCTTTTATTCCTGATTTTAAAGATATTGCCCATTTGCAAACGGAGATGCAATGGTATCAAGCAGACAACAATCATCAATTATTATTATGGCGTCAGGCCGACGGTGATTTCTGCGGGATCATTGGCATTGAAGTGGGGGCTGACTTCATCTTGGTGCATCATGATTCGCTATCACCGGAAGAACGAAATCCCCAAAATCAACAACAAATGTTGGATGAATTGGCGGCGTTGTACCCGGATCAACGGGTCATGGGAACTTTAGAAATGGCACCGATCATTGGTGCATGGGAGCGAAATCGTGATAAACAACGAACAGCCGATCACTATTAAAATATCAGAATTTGAGGGGCCACTTGATCTATTGCTCCATTTGATTCGCCAAAACAAAATGGATATTTATGATATCCCGATTGCGGCCATCACGAAACAGTATTTAGATTATTTGCATTCGATGCAAGCGTTGCAACTAGATATTGCGGGTGATTATTTGGTCATGGCGGCGACACTCATGACGATTAAAAGTCGTTATTTATTGCCACAGGCACCGGTAGCTGAAGACGAGACTGATGAGGCTGATGATGATCCACGGGACTCGTTAGTTGCGGAGTTGTTGGCATACAAAGTTTATCAAGAAGCTGCGGGTGAGCTACGGGTCAAAGAACAGGCGCGCCAACAACATTTTACGCGGGAAGCCATGCTGATGCCGGCTGAATTACCAACGCCACAGCTGACTGCCGGGATAACAGTTGCTGACTTGCAAGCTGCATTTCGGCAACTTGTGGCGAAACGTCGCCGGGCACGGCCGTTAACTAAAACGGTGACGGCTGATCCAGTGACGATTGAGACTCGGATGCAGCAAGTTCGTGACCGTTTGACTACCCAACCAGATGGGGTTGACTTTGCCACGTTATTTACGCCAAGCGCCAGTGATGATATGCTAGTGACAACTTTTATGGCCGTGTTAGAATTAACCAAGCAGGCTCAAGTAACTTTGGTACAAACGGCCCAATTAGGCCCAATTCATTTACATTTACGACAGGATGAATAGCATGACGAACATTGAACAGATTGAAGGATTATTATTTGTTGCCGGTGATGAAGGCGTAACGGTTGCTGAAATTGAGCATGCAACTGGTTTTGCCAAGCCGGCGATTAATACGATGCTGTCAACTTTGGCAGCCCATTACGCTGAAGAGCCAGATTGTGCCTTGATGATCCTATCAACGGCCAACACGTATCGGTTAGCGACCAAGGCAGCCATTGCGCCAGTCTTGAAACGGTACTTTGAAGCGCCACTGTCAACGAGTCTTTCACAAGCCTCGTTGGAAGTTTTAGCGATTATTGCGTATCGGCAACCACTGACGCGTATTGAGATCGATGAGATTAGAGGCGTGCAGAGCGGCTCAACCATTCAAAAGTTGGTATTACGCCAATTGGTGACCGAGACGGGTCGTCTGAGTGAACCCGGCCGGCCGATCCTTTATGGCACAACGGAACTATTTTTAGATTATTTTGGGTTACAGACCCTTGATGATTTGCCAGCAATCGATTTGGAAGCCTTAACCGATAGTGAGCATCCGGCACCAGAGACCGATCTCTTTTTGACAGCATTTCAAGATAAACTCAACGGACAACATCCAGATAGTGAGGAAAATTAATGGCAGAACGATTACAAAAAGTCATGGCCGAGGCCGGCGTTGCGTCACGGCGTAAATCAGAAGTGTTGATCACTTCTGGGCACGTGAGGGTTAATGGCAAGACGGTGACAGAATTAGGCGTCAAAGTGGAACGACACGATCAAATTGAAGTTGACGGGTCACCAATTTTAGCCGAAAAATTAGTTTATTATCTCTTTTATAAACCCCGCGGCGTAGTAACTACGGTTCACGATGAACGTGGTCGAAAAACAGTCATGGATTACTTTAAAGAAGTTCCTGAACGGATCTATCCCGTGGGTCGTTTAGATTACGATACGTCGGGCTTGTTGATCATGACCAACGATGGCGCACTAGCCAATCGACTGACTCATCCTAAATATGAGGTCAAAAAGACTTATTTGGCGAAAGTCGAAGGCGTCCCAACTAATGCTGATTTGAAACAATTACGTTTGGGCGTTGAAATTGATGGTCGGACGACCGCGCCGGCTAAATCTAATTTGTTAGATAGTGATCATAAGAAGCAAAACGCGTTGGTTCAGTTGACGATCCACGAAGGTCATAACCATCAAGTCAAAAAGATGTTAGCAGCCATTGGACATCCTGTAACGAAGCTGAAGCGCGAGCGCTATGGTATTTTAGATTTGCAAAGTTTACAAGCCGGTGAATATCGGAAGTTAAAGCCAATTGAGATTAGTAAGTTAAAAGGTGAACGATAACGCTTGCATTTATTGGTAAAAGTGCGTAAACTATAATTGTTCAAAAATAAATATTTGGTTCATCTTCAGGGCAGGGTGTGATTCCCGACCGGCGGTTATAGCCCGCGACCTATGTGCAAGCATAGTGATTTGGTGTAATTCCAAAGTCGACAGTTAAAGTCTGGTATAAAGAAGATCGAGCTTATTTGGCATAAATCCGCAAATAAACCCGCCCTGATGACAGTTCTTTTGTTGTCGGGCGTTTTTTTGTGAAGATGTGACAAAGCGGTTCATTGAAGATGACCCATAGGAGGGTGCGTTATGCAACAAACAACGTTACGCCGACTAGTGGGCATTGCCTTGCTCGGCGCGTGTGCTTATATTCTCATGTTACTGGAGTTTCCAATCATTCCGATTGCCGCTTGGATGAAGATTGATTTTTCGGATATTCCAATTTTGATTGGCTTATTTCTTTACGGAATGGGTGGTGCTTTTGCAATCACGTTGATAAAATTATTTCTCCATTCTGCAACGATGGGCTTTGCCATTCCAGATCTGATTGGTTCGGCGGCTAGTTTTCTTGGTTCAGCCGTGCTGATCATCGCGTTTGCCATCGTGTTACGTTATTATCGTGGTAATGAAAAATGGCGACTGCCATTAGCGATCGGACTGGCAACGATTGGCTTAGTTGTGGTCGAATCGTTAGCCAACTTAACGTTTGTCTTGCCATTTTATATGCAAGTCATGGGAATGAAGCTTAGTGTGTCATTGAATACACTCGTCTTGATTGCCGTTGTGCCGTTCAACCTGATTAAGGGGCTCTTAGTCGGGGGTGTCTTCTGGCTCGTTTACCATCGCTTAGCCAAGTGGCTGGGAAATCGTAATCAATTGATGAGCCGCGTTTAATCAATTCAATAACTAACAAGTCTGGGTGCAAAAACCTAGGCTTTTTTATTGTCATTAGATGGTCGAATAAAATGATGACGGTCTTTTGGCTGCTATTAGTGTGCTGTAGTGTTCACGCCCCTCAGGTATGGGTGACGCTGGGTGAGCTTTTGTTAAGGATTTAGACAGCCAAACTAATGGTCTAAATAGTCAAAAATGCGATAACTTAATCGCAAGCCGAATGTTTTGTGTGGTTGGCTCCAATCGATATGGATGATATCGTCAATTCGTTGTAACCGTTTTGTTAAGCTGTTGCGGTGTAGATGTAATTGGGTGGCCGTAGTGTTTAAGCGACAATCGTTTTCGAGATAAGTGAAAAGTGTTTGAAATAATTCGGCATGGTGCGCACGATCGTAAGCTTTTAAGGTGAGCAACTGAGCACACATTGTTTGGCGTAATAGGGACGTGTCGGTCATATGGTCTAAGATAATATAAATATTGTAGCCTTGAGTTAAGTTGACAGGATGCAATTCACCAAGCTTTTGGGCCGCTTTAAACGCTTGGTGACAAATGTTTAAAAAGTCTCGACTTTTCGTAATGTCCGTGTAGGGTTCTGAAATGAAAAAACAATATTGGTATTGTTGTCCCAACGTATCTAAGGCCGTTTGTTCGAATTTAGCAGTTGTGGCGGGGACGATTAGGACCAAGTTTTGATGAGTATCTTCCGTCATCGGCATAGTGGTTAGTTGCTTTTGCAGGGCTTGTTTAAAGGCATCTTGGTGTGGTCGTGTGCTTAGAGGCGTGGCTGTGATCATCACTAGTGGTTGGTTGAGTAGTGGACCAAAGCTTGTAATGTCGGTTTTGGTGGGTTGATGTAGTAGTTGAGTAAAGAGACTATTCATTTCACTTTGGTTGGGATTAACCGTGTAGCGTTCATTGAAATTATTGATGACTTGAATGACCAGGTTTAATTGTGATGCCGTGACTGGGTAGCCTTTTGACTGGGCCACGAATAGAAACCAAATTTTTAAAGCATACGTGTTGATCGGTTGCCGCAAATATTCGGTGGTTCCATCTTGAAAGGCCCCGCGATTCGTATCTAAGCGGAACCAGTCGGGGGTGACGGCAGGTAGGTCCGGTGTAGAGGTGCTGATCGTGTGTCCGGTGACATCCATGATGAAGACCGGTTGTTCTAAATAGGTGGCGATTAATTGGGTTAAGGAATCAAGTGCGGTGCACTTGATTGCAGAAAGTAGTAAGTCCGAGTCAGTCATAGCAATTCCTCCTGATAGTGTGCATAATGCCCACTAAGTATATAAAAAGTGTGGGCCAAAGTCACGTTTAATGATCAGAGCCTAGCCGGTATACTAAGTCCTGTAATCAAATGAAACTAAATTTTGATGGCACTATGCCTACTGAATTGGAGGAAATATGATGGATTTTGAACGAGTACTTGAAGCGCGCCATTCAGAACGTGCTTTCCGGGATCAAGTGATTCCGACGACAACGTTAAAGAAAATAGTTAATCAGGCCCAGCTAACGCCTTCTTGGGCCAACGCACAGCCATGGCAAGTTGTGATTGCGACGGGTAAAACGTTAAATGAGATTCAATCAGTTTTTCAACGGCGTACGGAACAGGGTGTTGCGGGAAGTTCCGATTTGGAAATTGCTCATCGAACTAATTGGGCGGAGGCGCCACGTCGAAATATGGCGACGTGGAGTAACGATCTAGGCCGGTACTTAGCGGAGAAAAATGTCGGCGCAAGTGCTTATGGAACGAGCCAGCTCAGCTTGTTCAACAGTCCTGCTTTGGTTTACTTAATTGTGCCGGCACCGGTCAATTCTTGGGAAACGTTTGATACGGGAGCATTTGCGCAGACATTAATGTTGAGTGCGGCCAATCAGGGCGTTCAATCCATGCCAGCCTATGAAATTGTAAAATATCCCGATGAGTTGCGCCGAATTTTAAAATTGAATTCCGGGCAGAAAATTCTAATGGGAATCGCACTGGGGTACGCGGATGAGTCGGTGATTAACGGTTTTAGAACTAGTCGGGTTGCAACGGATGACATTTTGACGATTCAGGATTGAGAAAGGGGAACCAGTAGTATGAAAATTTTAATTGTTGGCGCAAGTGGTCGCGTCGGTTATCAGTTGGCACAAGCCTTGATGGTACAAGGGCACCAAGTCGTGGGGACGTATAGCCGCCATCAACCGGATTTGCCGACTACCGTTAAGCTAGATTTACATCAGGATGTTTCAGAGATGCGCCCGGCGATGGCCGGTATTGATGCAGTTTACTTTGTTGCGGGTTCACGAGGGAAAGATTTGCTACAAACGGATTTAAATGGGGCGATTAAAGTGATGCAAGCGGCTGAGCAGAGTGGGGTTTCGCGTTTTATCCAGTTGAGCTCTGCTTATGCACTACAACCAGATCGTTGGCACGAAGGTTATTTAAAGCATTTGACGGATTATAACATTGCTAAGCGTTATGCTGACGAATGGTTGATGCAGCGAACGAATTTAGATTATACGATTGTTCAGCCGGGGGTCCTAACGACGGAACCGGCGACAGGCGAAGTTAGCCTGGATGAGACGACATTAGGGGATAATCCAATTGAAGATGTGGTTAGTTTGTTAGTCGCCGTGTTGACGGCAGATCGGGTTCATGACCGAGTGATCATGATGAAGCAGGGGCATCAACCAATTGCGACGGCTTTGAAGAAACTGTCGGCATAAGGTCTAGTTAAAGTAAATGCAGAAATTTTTGAGATTCTGTGCTAGGTCCTGTCAATTTTTCATAAGAAATAAGATAAATTTAGTTTCGTCTCTAAGCGACCTCATTCTGGTATTCTACCGGGGTGAGGTCGTTTCTTGTTGGTGTTGGAATCATTAATTTGCGCAGGACATCCCAACCGGAGCGGCAAGCTAAGCAGATATGTATAAATATGAGTGTAGGTAAGAGACAACAATGATTATCGGCCAATTTTTGGTTGGTCACGTGTTAAGTTCCATGCTATGCTTAATGAGCTTAACAAATCGAAAGAAGGTGCCGGAGTGTTTGCTGATTATTTATTGTTACTCTTTACGACGGCGCCGCGCCGACCTAAGGCATTAGCGAATGTGTTGCGTGGCAAGCGCACCGTTTCGACCTTGTTTGCCGGACTGACTACCGGAACGTTAGCTTATTTAGATAGCTGGCATGGGGTTGCGTTGCCGACCTTTGAAGCCGCAACGGCACAATTGGTCGCAGACGGATGGCTGGTCGCGGCACAACCTGGTTACCTGCAATTGACGGCTGCTGGGGTTGAAAGGCAAAAACAGTTGGCACAAACGTTATATTTACCCACGGCTTGGGTTCAATTTCAACAAGCCGATGTCCGACAATTCACTGCGGTGAGCCAGCTGGCTTTACAAGTCGTGTCAGAAGCCGTGCATCAGCAGCGGCGTTATTATCCGATTACGACGGATCGAACGATACAACGGCAAGTGAAGCACTGGTTTCGACAGTGGCAAAGCCCAACCTTGGGCACGCAAATTTACGCTGATCTAGTGACGTTTTTAAAAACACAATCACCCCAAGCGGCGGCAGTGTTTTCTCAAAGCTTGACGGGATTTGCGTTTCCGGGGCAAACGGATCAACAACTCGCGGGACAGTTTGAGCGGTCACCGGTTGAGATCTTAGTGATGCGCAAAGATTTAAGTTGTCATTGGGTCGCCTGGTTAAAACAGACACCGACGAGTCCCATAGCAGCACTGTTACAGCCAATGTTGAAGGTTAACCCGGTCAGCAGTAGTGCTTGGCAAACTTATCAGGATTATCAGTCCGGTCAAAATTTGGCCCAAATTGCACAAGCTCGTCAACTTAAACTCAGTACCGTACGCGAACATTTGCTAGAGGTGGCTATTTTGTGGCCTGAATTTCCGGTTGCGGAACTATTAACCTCGGCAAGAATCACAGCCTTGGCGGCAATTTTTGCGGACAATGCCGTGATCGAAACTTGGCAATATAAAACGGTGCAAGCGGTCTTACCAGACTTAGACTTTTTCTGGTTTCGACTTTATCAGATTATGAGGTGTCATGATGCAGCGTGAAGCCCTTTATCAACTTTTGAAAAATAAATATGGTTTCGATGAATTTCGTCCCGGTCAATACCAAGTGATTAGTGAGCTGCTGGCCGGTCAAGATGTGTTAGCTGTGTTGCCAACGGGGACTGGGAAGTCTTTGATCTATCAACTCGTAGGCACGGTGGTCCCTGGGTTAGTTATTGTGGTCTCGCCACTTATTTCCTTAATGCAAGACCAAGTGGCACGACTCAATTATCAGGGAGAAAAACAAGTTGCGGCTTTAACCTCACAACTGGATTTTGGCGCTCGTCAGAGTGTTTTAAGACATTTAAAGCAATTAAAATTTCTTTTTATCTCTCCAGAAATGTTGAAACAAGCGCCAGTTTTAGCGGCGGTGGAGCAGGTGCCGCTTAGCTTGTTAGTGATCGACGAAGCCCACTGTATCTCAACTTGGGGACCAGACTTTCGGCCGGATTATTTATCGTTGGGAGCCTTAAAACAAACGTTGGGCAATCCGTTGACCTTAATGCTGACGGCGACCGCCACGGCGAAAGTTCGTCAAGATATCCTGAATCAATTGCAAGTCCCGTCAGCGCAACAGGTCATTTATTCTGTCAATCGACCTAATATTTATTTGGCGGTTGAAGCAGTTGCCAACGAGGCCGCCAAACGGCAACGACTGCAACAGTTGGTTGTCACCGTCAAACGACCTAGTATTGTTTACTTTAGTTCTAAAAAGCAGACCGAATTGATTGCAGACTGGCTACGAGCGACAACTGCGCTACGGGTTGCGGCTTACCATGCCGGTTTGTCAGCCGAAGACCGCTTTAAAATCCAACAACAATTTATGGCCGGTGATTTGGATGTGATCTGTGCGACCTCGGCATTTGGCATGGGGATCAACAAAGCTGATATTCGGCAAGTTATCCACTACCATTTACCCAATAATTTGGCCGATTATGTTCAAGAAATTGGTCGTGCTGGCCGGGATGGACAACCGGCCATAGCCGTTTTATTGTATGCGCCGGGGGATGAACAATTAGTCCGCAATCTGAACGAACTAACGTCAGCGAGTGCGATTGAAATCCAAGCGGACCAACAGCGTTTTACGTTACAGCAGCCTGCGACGACCGATTTAAGCCAGGTGCTACAGTATTACTGGACGCACGGTTACACGGTGCCACAAGTGACGGCACAGTTTGAGCAGCGACAGCGTGCTAAAGCGGCTGACCTCACACAACTGTTAACTTATATTCAGGCAAAAACGTGTCGGCGGGCGATTTTAATGCAATACTTTAACGAGACTGCTCCGGTTCATACGGCGACCTGTTGCCAATTAGCGGGTGAACGGTTACCATTAGATGAGTTGGGGTTGCTAACGCGTCAAACGACTAGTCGACCGGTCACAACCCCATGGGAACAGATTTTAGCGCAATTGTTTTTACAAAATTCTTAAAGAAATCAGTTTGGCGTTATGTTACAATATTTGTTGAAAGTTTTTTGAGGAGGAACACCCTATGAGTCAAAAAAATGATGATCAAAAACCCCAGGACAAGAAAGCTAAACCTTGGGATAAAACTTTTGAAGACGATCGGGATGATTCAGGCAATTTATCGCGAACTCAAAAACGTAAACAGGATAGTAGTAATTCCACGTTAACCACGGTTTTAGTGGTTTTAATTTTGTTGCTCGCACTTGCACCAATTGGTTATTTTTTGGTGAAGAAAAATTCGTTGAATAATCCGCAACAGACTGAACAGGTTGCTAGTTCCAGCTCCAAGAAAAAATCTTCGAGTACAACAGCCAAGTCATCTTCAAAAGCGGCTAAAAAAGCCAGTGAATCCGTTGCCGCTAAAAAGAAGGCGGCCGCTAAGAGCAGTCGTTTGGCTTTAGCCAGTTCGAAAGCTGCCGCTAAGGCTAGCAGTAAAGCAGACGAATCGTCGACTGAATCCAGTAGTGCTGAATCCAGTTCGGCGAGTAGTGACAGTAGCAGTTCCTCATCAGATGCTGAGGCTAAGTATGTGACGGTCGCTGCTGGTCAAGGGGTTTATCGGGTCGCGACAAATGCCGGGATCTCCGTGGACAAACTCCTTGAATTAAACGGCTTGTCGTCCTCATCGACGATCTCAGCTGGTCAACGGTTACGTGTCCGTTAAAACACGATTTTTAAAATGGTGAGGAGTTAAAGTTCATGGCGGAACAAGCATTACAAGTGGCCATTGATGGTCCCGCTTCGGCTGGCAAAAGTACGGTCGCTAAGTTAGTTGCCAAACGCTTTGGCTATATTTACGTGGATACAGGCGCGATGTATCGCGCCGTCACGTATTGGGCCATGACCCATCAAGTGGCGCTGACAGATGAAGCGGCCGTGGCCGAATTGATGCAGACCTTGACAATTAGTTTCAAACCGGGGGAACCCGATCAGCTGGTTTTTGCCAACGGTGAGGATATCACGGCGGCGATTCGGCAACCGGATGTGACAAATAATGTCTCAACGATTGCGGCATTGTCCAAAGTTCGGACCATTTTAACCGCACAACAACGGCAAATTGCCGCTGCTGGTGGTGTAGTGATGGATGGCCGCGATATTGGGTCGACCGTATTGCCACAAGCGGAAGTTAAAATCTTCCTAGTGGCCTCAGCAGCCGAACGCGCTAAGCGGCGGTACGCTGAAAATATCACCAAAGGGATCAATACACCCCTTGCACAACTGCAAGCTGAAATTGAGCTCCGAGATCATAAGGATTCAACTCGTAAGGTTTCACCACTGACCCAAGCAGCGGATGCTGTCTTGGTTGATACGACACCTATGTCGATCAACGAAGTCGTGGATACCATTGCGAACATCATAAAAAAACAAAGTTCAGCAATCTAATTGCACAAGTTGGTGCTTTTAGCTAGCTTTTCATCGCTTTTTCAGCTATGATATAGGTTAGAGTTATTGTTGACAGGAGGAAATTTGCATGAGTGAAAACGAAAACAGTCAAAATGAGAAGAAAGAACTTTTAGACGCTTTAAATAGTGTCGAAGAAGTTAATGTCGGTGATGTAGTTAAGGGTGAAGTCTTAGCTATTGACGACGACAAGCAAGTTATTGTTGGGATCCAAGGTACCGGGGTTGAAGGTGTCGTACCATTGAAAGAACTTTCAACGCAACGGGTTGAAGATGTCAACGAGGTCGCTAAAGTTGGCGACGTCTTAGACTTGGTTGTCATTTCTCGGATTGGCACCGATAAAGAAAACGGCAGTTATTTACTGTCACATCGTCGTTTAGAAGCTCGCAAAGTTTGGGACGATGTAGAAAAAGAATACGAAGCAGGTCATACGATTAAAGCTCCTGTAACGCAAGTAGTTAAAGGCGGCTTAGTCGTTGATGCTGGCGTTCGTGGCTTCATCCCTGCCTCAATGATTGATGATCATTACGTTGAAGACTTGAGTGCTTACAAAGGCAAAGAACTTGAACTTAAGATTATTGAAATCGAACCTAGCGAAAATCGCTTGATCTTATCACACCGTGCCGTTGTTGAAAAGCAACGCGAAGCACAACGCGCTGAAGCTTTACAAACGTTGCAAGCTGGCGAAACGGTTACTGGTAAAGTGGCTCGTTTGACAAACTTTGGGGCCTTCGTTGACCTCGGTGGTATCGACGGGTTGGTTCACGTTTCAGAAATTTCATACGAACGGGTTGAAAAGCCTGCTGACGTATTGAAGGTCGGTCAAGAAGTTAAGGTTAAGATCTTATCTGTTGATGCAGACCGCGAACGGGTTTCACTTTCAATCAAAGCTACTTTGCCAGAACCTTGGGATGGAATTGAAGAAAAAGCCCCTCAAGGCGCTGTTCTTGATGGTAAAGTTAAGCGTTTGACAAGCTTTGGGGCCTTCGTTGAAGTGTTCCCTGGCGTTGAAGGTTTGGTTCATATTTCACAAATTTCACACCAACACATTGCGACACCTAATGATGTCTTAAAGGTTGGCCAAGAAATTAAAGTTAAAGTCTTGGATGTTCGTCCAGACGAAAAGCGGTTGGCATTGTCGATCAAAGCTTTGGAAGAAAAGCCACAAGCTGCTGAAGGCGAAGAAGAAAGCCACAGTAATAACAATAACAACAATCGCGGTGGAAATAACAACCGTCGTAACAACAATCGTCGCGACAACCGTTCCGCTTCAGAACGCTCAACGGCTAATGCACCGGAAGAATCAACTGGTTTCAGTTTAGGTGATTTAGTTGGTGACGCTTTGAAGAACGCTGAACACAATGATGATGAAAAGTAATCATTGATTGCTTCTGAAAATACCCTTCAAGCTGGTCTTGAAGGATATTTTTTTATGAATAGCGTGTGAATGACGCTATTGTGAAGGAGGAACACTAAATGCCAAAACCAGTTGTCGCCATCGTAGGGCGACCCAACGTTGGTAAATCCACTATTTTTAACCGGATCGCCGGTGATCGAATCTCGATCGTTGAAGATACGCCGGGGGTAACCCGTGACCGTATTTATGCGAATGGTGAGTGGTTAGGCCGCCAGTTTAGTTTGATTGATACTGGTGGGATTGATATTGATGATGCCCCATTTATTAAACAAATTACCGAACAGGCTGAAATTGCCATTGATGAAGCGGATGTCATCGTCTATTTAGTTAGCGCTAAAGAAGGCGTGACGGACGCGGATGAACATGTTGCGCAAATTCTATATCGGTCAGACAAGCCAGTTGTCTTAGCCGTTAATAAAGTTGACAATCCTGAATTACGGGCAGAAATTTATGACTTCTACGCCTTAGGTTTCGGCGATCCATATCCAATTTCTGGGGCCCATGGCTTGGGACTTGGCGATATGTTGGATGCTGTGATCAAGGAATTTCCAGACTCAAGTGGTGAAGATGAACCCGGGACGATTCGATTTAGTTTGATTGGTCGGCCTAATGTGGGTAAATCTTCGATCGTTAACGCTTTGCTTGGTGAAGACCGAGTAATCGTGTCTGACGTTGCTGGGACGACCCGTGACGCCATTGATACTAAGTTTACGGATGAGGAAGGTAATCGGTTCGTTATGGTCGATACGGCCGGAATTCGTAAGAAGGGTAAAGTTTACGAAAACACCGAGCGTTACGCGGTCATGCGTGCCTTGAAGGCTATTGATAATAGTGATGTTGCGCTCTTCATCATTAATGGTGAAGAAGGCATTCGTGAACAAGATAAGCGTGTTGCTGGTTATGCGCATGAAGCCGGTAAAGGTATCATTATCGTGGTCAATAAGTGGGATTTAGTTAAAAAAGACAATCATACGATGCAAGAGTTCGAAGCCTATATTCGGGATCAATTCGTATACCTCGCTTATGCGCCAATTATCTTCGTTTCAGCGAAGACGACCCAACGCTTGGCACAATTGCCCGCCTTGATTCAAAAGGTCAACACGAACCATTCTCGTCGTATTCAGTCATCCGTTTTGAATGATGTCATTATGGATGCGATTGCGATGAATCCAACGCCTAGTGATAATGGGAAACGGCTTCGTGTCTACTATGCGACCCAAGTGGCGATCCAGCCACCGACCTTTGTTGTTTTCGTTAATGACCCAGATATGATGCATTTTTCGTATGAACGTTTCTTGGAAAATCAGATTCGGAATGCCTTTGATTTTACCGGGACACCGATCCATATGATTGAACGGCGACGAAAGTAGTCGAAATGGCTTGAAACCGGCATTTTAGCATAATCTGTAAAGGTTGTAAACGATTATTACTCATTTTCGGATTTTTGCGCAAAAAGCTCAAAAAAGCTTGCTATTACAGCATTCCTATGCTATCTTTGATGAAGAAATGATGCTTGTCATCGTTTCTCTCATTTTTGGACCACTCAAAAATGATCATCTGGATGTACGTACTCAAATACATACATCTTCACTCTGTAAAGGGGAGGTGAATCAAACATGGCAAACAAAGCTGAATTAGTTAACAACGTTGCTGCTGCAACTAGCTTGACTAAGAAAGACGCAACTGCTGCGGTCGACGCAGTATTTGCATCAATCCAAGACACTCTTGCAAAGGGTGAAAAAGTTCAATTAATCGGATTTGGTAACTTCGAAGTACGTGAACGTGCCGCTCGTAAGGGCCGCAATCCACAAACTGGCGACGAAATCCAAATTCCTGCAAGCAAAGTACCTGCATTTAAACCAGGGAAAGCTTTAAAGGATGCAGTTAAATAAGCGTCATAAAGTTTTACGTTAAGAAGTCAGTATAGCAACCGTTATACTGGCTTTTTTGCTGTCGTTTGCGTTATGATAGTAAGTCGAGTTATAAGACAAAATGGCTAAAGGATGGGTGCGATGACTTATTCAGAAAAAATGCTCGCGGCATTATCCAACGGGCAATTAGAAACTGCCAACAAACACTATGCATGGGCGTTGCGTAAAGACGACGACGCAACTTTGTATAGCTTGGCAGAAGAATTATACGGGCTCGGCTTCCTCAAGCAAGCGACCCGCATTTATAAGAAATTATTAGCAAAATATCCAGATGAAGATGATTTACGGACCAGTTTGGCGGACATTGCCATTGATGAGGATGATACGGACTTAGCTTTAAACTATCTGTCGGCCGTCAAGCCGGATTCATCCGCTTATGTGCAAGCATTACTCGTGGAAGCTGATCTTTATCAGACCCAAGAGTTGTTCGAAGTCAGTGAACAAAAGTTAGCAGAAGCTTACCGACTCGATCCTGACGAACCAGTCGTTGAATTTGCGTTGGCTGAATTTTACTTTTTGATTCGTAATTACGCGAAAGCTGTCCGCTTTTATCTTGATTTGATCAAAAAAGGCCAACTGGAAATTTCAAAGGTAAACTTGGTGGAACGTTTGGGCGTTTCTTATGCCGAATCTGGGCACTTTGAACAAGCAGTCGGTTATCTTGAACAGATCAAACCGGCTAAGTTGACGCCAGATAGTCAATTTGAACTCGGTTTCACGTATTTGCAATTGGACGAACCACGTAAGGCCATTGATGTGTTCAATAAGTTGCGCGAGCAAGATTCACAATATGCGACGGTCTATCCTTATTTGGCAGAAGCCCAAGAGAAACTCAATGAATTGGATCATGCCTTGATGACATTACAAGAAGGGCTAGCAGTGGATCAGTATAACGAAAAGCTCTACTTGCAAACGGCACGTATTGCGTTGAAGCTCGATGATCAAGATTTAGCGGAAAAGTATTTACGTGAAGGTTTGAGTATTGATCCAGATAATTTAACGACGGTATTGGAATTATCCAATTTGTTAGTTAAGCAAGAACGTTATCAAGATAATATTGATTTGTTGGATCAATATTTGCAAAGTAATGAATTTGATCCACAGTTTTATTGGAATTTGGCGGTCTCAAATGACCGGCTCGATAACGTTAAAGCAGCTAAAGACAACTATTTGGCGGCTTATCCGTTTTTTGAACATAATGAAGATTTCTTGAAACCAGCGATTTATTTCTTCCGGGAAGCTGGGTTAACGACGGAGACCGTTGCGGCTTTACGCAATTACTTGGCGATCGAACCAGATGATGGTGAAATGGTCGCAATGTTAGAAGATTTCGAGGATCAAGGCTACTAAGCGATTGAAAATGCTTACAGGTTTGGTAAAATGGACTAAGAAATAACCAACCGAGGGGGCATTTGATTGAAAGTAGCACTAATGGCATCCGATTTAGATGGCACTTTTTTGCGCGACGATCATGAATTTGATCGACCACGCTTCCAAGCGCAACTAGATCAATTAATTGCTAATGGACAACATTTTGCAGTGGCTAGTGGTAACCAGCTGCAACATTGTATTGAGGTATTTGACGGGATTAATGGTGAGATCACGTATGTGGCCGAGAACGGTGGCTTAGTCATTGATAATCATGGTCAGGTTTTGAGCGAGAGTTTGCTCACACCGGCTGTTTTACAGGATTTATTGACGTTTGTCGCAACGGAACCAGCTTTGGCTGGTGCAAGTGCTTCATTATCTGGTAAAAAAGGCGCGTATATTCGGCGTCAAGATAATAATCCGGTGATGCAGTATTTTCTTAGCAATTTATCGATTGTCCCTGATTTGGCCGCAGTTGATGATCATATCTATAAGGCCACGTTTGGTTGGCAAGACCGACGTGCTGAATATCATGCGGGTGTGATCAATGCTCACTTTAAAGGCCGTTTACGGGCTACTGCCAGTGGTTACGGTGGCTTAGATGTTATTGCCCCGAATGTTGATAAGGCCTTTGGATTGGCGTTCTTACAACGTCATTGGGGGATTGCTCCCAGTCAGACGGCCGCCTTTGGGGATAATAGCAATGATTTGGAGATGTTACGTGAAGCGGACTATAGCTATGCGATGCGTAATGCGATTCCAACCGTCAAGGCTATGGCTAATTACGAGACGAAGTTGGATAACAATCACGATGGTGTCTTAGCCACGATCGACGATTTCATTTAAAGACTGATTTTTAAAAGGTGATGCGGACTTGAAGTCGGTATTGCCTTTTTAGGTGGTTGCGATTTGGGGCTGGCTGTAAAGAGGTTGAAGATTAACCAATTCGTGGTTATCTGTTAAACTATAATAGTAATTATTAACTGTCAGTCGTTTCCAACGGATGTACAGTTAAATTTGAGGAGGAACTTAATTTGGTTAAAGTAATTGTTGCCGGCTATCATGGTCGGATGGGTAGCACAGCTGCTCAAATGGTGATCGATAATGCGGATTTTGAATTAGTTGGGGTCTTTGACGCGCGTGGAAAAGATGAAAACTTAGGCGAAGATGACCAGTTTAAGGGTCAAGATGTGCCTGCCTTTCACGATTTACAGGCGATTAAAACGGACGCAACGGTCTGGATCGACTTTACGATTCCTACTGCCGTTTACGAAAATGCCAAGTTTGCGATCAATCATGGCATTTCACCAGTGATCGGGACGACTGGGATGACGGATGCACAAGTGGCTGATTTACAAAAATTAGCCAAAGACAAGCAAGTTGGTGGCCTAATTGCCCCTAACTTCGGGATCAGTGCGGTCTTGCTCATGCAATTTGCCCAACAAGCGGCTAAGTATTTTCCAGATGTTGAAATTATTGAAATGCACCACGCTGACAAGATCGATTCTCCTAGTGGGACGGCGATCAGTACGGCCAAGAAGATTGCTGAAGTCCGCAAGCCTAAGGAACAAGGTAATCCTGATGCGACTGAAACGTTGCCTGGTGCACGTGGTGCCGAATATGAAGGCATGCGGATTCATGCGGTGCGGCTCCCTGGGTTAGTGGCACATGAAGAAGTGATGTTCGGTGGCCCTGGCGAAGGTTTGACGATTCGACAAGATTCTTATGACCGGATCTCCTTTATGACCGGGGTTAAAGTTGCCGTTGAAAAAGTAAACCAGTACCATGAACTCTTTGTTGGTTTGGAGCACTTACTATGATTTTGACGTCATTGCCGACAGAGTTCAAACAGGCGAAGCCGATTATCGACACGATTGAAGCGGCCGGTTATGAAGCTTACTTTGTGGGCGGGAGCGTGCGTGACACGATTTTAGGGAAGCCGATTCATGACGTGGATATTGCGACGAGTGCGTTTCCGGCTGAAGTGAAGGCCTTGTTCAAGCGGACGGTCGATACGGGGATCGAACACGGTACCGTGATGATTCTGGATCATGGTCAGGGTTATGAAACGACCACCTTTCGAACGGAATTGGGGTACCAAGATTTTCGGCGTCCAGATGAGGTCACTTTTGTGCGATCGTTAAAAGAAGATTTAAAACGGCGTGACTTTACGATTAACGCACTGGCAATGCGGGCCAATGGTGAAGTGATTGACCTTTTTGATGGCTTGGCAGATATGAGTGCGCACGTCATTCGAGCCGTGGGGGTTGCTGAAGACCGTTTCCATGAAGATGCGCTACGGATGATGCGGGCCGTTCGCTTTGCCAGTCAGCTCGGGTTTACGATCGAACCGGCAACCGAACAAGCAATCGCTGATAATGCCCAGTTACTCACGAAGATCGCGGTCGAACGGACTCGGGTCGAATGGGAAAAGCTATTAATGGGGCAACAACCGGTTCGTGGCCTCCAAGCGTTGGTCAAAACGGCGCTCTACCGGTATATGCCAGAGATGGCGGACCAATTACCAATGCTCAAAAAATTAATGGCGTTACCGGCTTGGCAGCTAGATCAGATCGAAAGTACTTGGACATTGTTGGCTTGGTTAATGCAATTACCAGATACGGCAGCCATTCGTCAGCTGTTGAAGGCTTGGAAGACGAGTAATGACTTGATTGACCACGTGACTGCGGCCTGGACGGTCGTAGGCGCCTTGCAGGCGGGCGGCACGCTCGCACCCATGACATTGTTCAAGGCCGGGGCACCCGCGCTTAAAACGGCGAATACGGTGGCTAATTTATTAGGCTTTGGGCAGCCGCAAGCTGAGTTAGATGCGGCCTATGCGGCTTTGCCGATTCAAGATAAGCATGCCTTGGCACTCAAAGGTGGTGACTTGCTGAAACAACAAGTCGTTCAGCCGGGACCAATGATGGGCCAAGTCCTTGCCCAACTGTTAGTCGCAGTTGTGACAGGAAAAGTTGCGAACGAAGCTGGAAAATTGCTTGAATTTGCACGGATGGTAGCGGATACAAAAAGTAATTGATATTTTCTGTTAATCTGTTACGATTGAGGTGAAACTAATTCTTCAATGAGGTGATCATTTATGGATAGAGCATTAGAAGCTTTAAAGTTTTATTTCCGCAATGGTGATACATGGGTCGTTAATCACAAAGATATTTCAGACTTATGGATCAGCCGGGTCACGACCAGTTATGGCCGGATCAAAGGTGGCAAAATGACGATTATTCATCCTTGCAAATCATTCAAGGCCGAATTTGAACCAGACGCTGACGCCGTTGATCCTGATACAACCCATTTAGCATCCGTTACCAGTGGGATGTTTGAACGGGTCACACATTTCCAAGACATTGAAAAAGTGGATATCTTGTTTGGTGATGAACGTGGTAGCGAACAAGTTTACTTACCATTCAAAGCTAAAGATGTGGATGGGTTAGACAACGTTTATCAAACGAGTTCTTTATCAACTGATGGCTTGTTACATTTAGTCGTTGACGCTGAAAATACCGTTTTAGATGTTTATGGTGATCAAAAATAAGAACTGATTTGAAAATTAAGAACTTGGGCCAATGCCTAAGTTCTTTTTTGTATGTTTCGGCTAGCACTATCAGAAATAACCAATGAGCCTGGGGTTTTGTTTCCAGACTCTTTTTTTACGGGCTGCGATTGGCGTGATGGTGATGCCAGTTGGTCGGGAATAATCATGATTGCGCGTTTGTCAGTTGTGTTTTGACCGAATTCTAGCTAAGATAGAACGTAATGATGTAAAAAGGGTGGATCGTAGAAAATGCAAACATTAAGAGCAGAAAATCTGACCCGCACGTACGGTGAGAAAACACTATTTAAAGATATTTCGTTTATCATTAATGAACATGACCGCATCGGCGTGATTGGCGTCAACGGTTCTGGTAAGACGAGTTTATTGGATGTACTGGCCGGTGTGACGACGCCAGAAGCTGGGGAACTCGTGACCCCTAAAAATTATGAAATTGGTTATTTGAAACAGCAGCCGGATTTGGACGAGAACTTAACCGTGATTGATGCGGTCTTAGCCGGTGATCAACAAATTTTTCGGACGATTCGACACTATGAGCAAACTTTAACGATCTACGGTCAACATCCCGAAGATCCACAGGCGCAACAAGCCTATTTGGATGCGGAGACTAAGATGAATCAAGAAGATGCCTGGACGGCTGAAAGTGATGTTAAAACGATTTTAACGCAATTGCACATCACAGATCTCAGTCAAACGGTCAAGACGATGTCTGGTGGTCAACGCAAACGGGTCGGTTTAGCACAGGTACTGATCCAATCGCCTGATTTGTTATTGCTAGACGAACCGACCAACCACTTGGATTTTGATTCAATCGACTGGCTGGAAACTTATTTAGCAAACTACAAGGGTGCTTTGATGGTCGTGACGCATGATCGTTACTTCTTGGATCAAGTCGCTAACCAAATGTTTGAACTGTCATTTGGCGAGTTGTATAAATATACCGGGAATTATCAAGCCTTCGTACAGGCCAAGGCCGAACGGGTCGCCCGCGATGTGACCGCTGAACATAAACAGCAGCAGTTATATAAAAAGGAACTCGCATGGATGCGTGCGGGAGCCCCGGCGCGAAGCACGAAACAACAAGGTCGGATTAATCGTTTTAACGACCTCAAAGGCAATTTAAATACCTTACAAGTAGATGACGACGTTGATATTTCGTTAGGACAACAACGTTTAGGTAAAAAAGTGATCGAATTGAAGCATGCCAGTTTAGCTTTCGATGACCAACAGATTTTGAACGATTTTTCTATGCTGATCCAAGCCGATGATCGCATCGGGATCACTGGTTTGAATGGTGCGGGTAAATCAAGTTTACTGAATGTGATCGCCGGCCGCTTGCCGCTAGATTCTGGGACGGTAACGATTGGTGAAACGGTCAAAATGGCTTACTACACGCAACAAACTGAGCCGATTCCGGGAGACAAGCGCATTATCAACTATTTACAAGAGGTTGGTGAAAATGTGCTCAATAAGCAAGGCGAGCGCGTTTCTGTGACGGAATTGTTGGAAGAATTTCTCTTTCCACGTGCCATGCATGGGACCTTGATTCGTAAGCTTTCTGGTGGTGAGCAACGGCGATTATACTTGTTGAAGCTCTTGATGCAACAGCCGAATGTGTTGTTGCTAGACGAACCGACGAATGACTTGGATATTGGGACCTTAACGGTGCTTGAAAATTACTTGGCAAACTTTTCTGGGACGGTCATTACAGTCTCACATGACCGTTACTTCTTGGATAAGGTCGGTACGAAGCTCTTGATCTTCGATGGTCACGGTCAAATCGAACGTTATGCCGGGCGGTTCTCAAGTTACTTAAAGGATCAAAAAGCGGCCGAAAAGCCAGCCGAGTCCAAATCCAAGCCGGCAGCTAAACCGGTGGCTAAATCAGCTAAGCCGAAAGAAAAGGTCAAGTTGACTTATGCTGAACAATTGGAGTATGACAAGATCGAAGGCGTGATCGAAGGCCTTGACAGTCACAAGAGTGAGTTGGAAAAGGCCATGGCGGCTAATGCGAGTGATTACGGCAAACTGGCTGATTTACAAAAAGAACTCACGGCCACTGAAAAGTCGATCGACGAAAAGATGGATCGCTGGGATTATTTGAGTCAATATGCGGAATAATGAAAGGATGCGTGCCAAATGTTAGAAGACCCTTATTTGCAATTAGCTCGCGATATTTTGGATCACGGGACTTACAAAGATGACCGGACGGGTACCGGGACTTACAGTTTATTTGGCGCTCAAATGCGATTCGATTTGGCCAAAGGCTTTCCGTTACTGACCACTAAAAAAGTTCCCTTTGGCTTAATTAAAAGTGAATTATTGTGGTTCTTGCATGGTGATACGAACATTCAGTTCTTACTAAAACATCATAACCACATTTGGGATGAATGGGCCTTTAAAAATTGGGTGACGAGTGCGGCTTATACGGGTCCGGACATGACTAATTTTGAACACCGTCGTTTAGATGACCCTGAATTTGCGCCGATCTATCGTGCAACCATGCAACAGTTTGATGATCAGATCTTGGCCGATGATGATTTTGCCGCCAAGTTTGGTAATTTAGGCGATGTTTATGGCGCACAGTGGCGTCATTGGCAGAAGCGTGACGGTGGGACGATCGACCAAATTGCTAATGTCATTGAGATGATCAAAAAAACGCCGGATTCACGGCGCTTGATCGTGTCGGCCTGGAATCCAGAAGATATTCCGAGTATGGCGTTGCCACCCTGTCACACCTTGTTCCAATTTTATGTGGCGGATGGCAAGTTGAGTTGTCAACTCTATCAACGCTCAGGCGATGTTTTCTTGGGTGTGCCGTTTAATATCGCGAGTTACGCTTTATTGACTTGTTTGATTGCCCAAGAAACCGGGTTACAAGTCGGTGAATTCGTGCATACCTTGGGCGATGCCCATCTTTATACGAATCATCTCGACCAAATCAAGGAACAATTACAACGGACGCCTAAGGCCGCACCACAACTACAACTAAGTGGGACTCATCAGAGTATTTTTGATTATCAGATGAGTGATATCAAATTGGTAGGTTATGACCCCGCACCGGCCATCAAAGCGCCGGTAGCGATTTAGGAGGCCACGGATGATTGGCTTAATTTGGGCACAAGATGAAAATGGGCTAATTGGCGCCAATGGTCAGTTGCCTTGGCACTTATCGGCTGATTTAAAACGATTTAAAGCCTTGACGACTGAACAGACGGTCGTGATGGGTCGTAAGACGTTTGCAGGCTTTAAGCGGCCGCTACCACATCGGCAAAATATCGTCTTATCACACCAGTCTCTGAATTTACCGGCGGGCGTACAACAGTTTAAATCGTTAGACGAGTTGTGGGCATTAAATGCGCAACAGCCCAACGACCTAATCTTTGTGATCGGCGGCGCGGCAGTTTTTGAGGCGGTCTTACCGCGAGCCGACCGCTTGTACCGGACGGCGATTCAGCATGCTTTTACTGGGGATACTTGGATGCCAGCAATTAATTATGCTGACTGGCAAGTGACCGCCGAACAAACGATCGTAGCCGATGAGCAGACGCCGTGGACGTTTAGTTTTACGGATTACCAACGGCGTTAAATCGACAAGTAACAGTGAAACTAAGCGCTATTTCTGCTATACTAAAATCATTAATTTTATTGTAACGATTCCGTAAGCGTTGCAAGCATAAGAAAGCGTGGCAAAGTATGACGAAAATCAAGATTGTGACCGATTCTTCGGCAAATTTAACGGACGCCGAGATCGAAAAGTACGCTATCACCGTGATTCCGTTGTCCGTCATGATCGATGGCACAATTTATATTGAAGATGAAACGATTACGCGTGACGAGTTTATTAGCAAGATGGCAACGGCTAAGTCGTTACCAAAAACGAGTCAACCAGCGTTAGGGACCTTTATTGAAACTTTTGACAAATTGGGCGCCGATGGGTCCAGTGTGGTCTGCATTAATATGCTCGAAGCGATTTCAGGTACCGTGCATACCGCGGAACAAGCCGCTTCAATCACGAAAACCGATGTGACCGTCATTGACGCACGGACGACCGATCGTGCCATGGCGTTTCAAGTTTTGAATGCCGCTAAGCTAGCGGAAACTGGCGCGGATAAACAGGCCGTGATCGAAATGGTACATGCCACTCAAAAGCATACCAAATTATTTATGGGTGTCATGACGTTAAATAATTTAGTGGCTGGTGGCCGCATCAGTCGGTTAACTGGAGCAATTAGTACGTTATTAAACGTCAAAATTGCCTTGGAAGTCGATGATGGGTCGTTGGATGTGAAGATGAAGGGTCGCGGGGTCAAAGCAATTAATAAATTCTTTGATAAAGTGATCGACGAGATTATTCATACGCCAAATGTGGTCGAAGTGGCGATCTCACATGTCGGCGCGACGGAACGGGTCGAAGAATACAAGGCTCGGTTACAGGCCGCGATTCCTAGCTTGAAAGTGAGCGTCCAACCAACGGTGCCGATTATTGCAACACATGGTGGTCCCGGTGCGTTTGCTGTGGAATATCATACACAGACGCCCGTTTAAGACGGAAAATGGCCACCTGTTTCGGCCATAAATATCAGGAAAAACAAGATGAGTCTGGCGTTTTGTCCCAGACTCTCTTTGTTTTAAGTCAACAAACTAAAGGAAGGTTGCTAGAACTGCATGCGAAAAGTATGGGAAGTTGTTAAAATCGTGATTGTCTTAGCAATCGTTGGTGGTGGGGCTTACTTTGGCCTTAATCTTGTTTTACATCCAACGTCGTCAAACTCGACGGCGGTGACCACCAAAAAAACGACCACCAAGACTAAAAAAACGGTTGCTAAACCAAACACAGTTGCACATAAGAAAAAAGTTAGTCTGGTTGCGGTTGGGGATTCATTGACGGAAGGTGTCGGTGATGAAGCTGAGGGTGGCTATGTAGGTCAAATCAAGCAACTTTTGACCAAAAAGCAAGATTTAACGGTCACGACCACCAATGCGGGTAAGTCTGGTGATCGGAGTGATCAAATCCTAGCACGCATCAATAAATCAAAAGCCTTGCAAGCAAAAATTACCGCAGCGGATGTGTTAACCGTTACAGTGGGTGGCAATGATTTATTACAAACGCTGGAAGGGTCAATTACCTCTAATAATACGACTAAAAATGATGCCACGGTAACGCGTGCGCAAAATGCTTACGCGCAAAAGTTGACTAAGTTGTTTGATAAATTGCGCAGCCTGAACCCAAATGCGTCCCTCTTCGTGTTCAGTATTTATAATCCGATCTACGTGAATTTCCCAAATGTCACGGCGATTACGCAGTACGTGAGTCAATGGAATCATCAAACTGAAACGACATTGGCTAGTTATAAACGCGCTTATTTCATGGATATTGACACGGTCATGTCTCACGGGCAATATAAGTCTGCGAGTCAAATCACTAAGCTGAAACAGGCATCGACCAGCACAGATTTGACGAAGATCACGAGTTCTAAGGAATTAGGCACGGCCTTAACGGCGAAATCCAAAGACAACGATCTGATTTCAAACAATGATAATTTTCATCCTAATAAACGTGGGTATCATATTTTTGCAACCAAGCTGTATCAAACCATGCTCGCGCATGATGCTTGGTTGATCAAGAAGTAAGGAGTTAGCAGTATGCGAGAAGCTAAACGGGCCACTAAACAAAAACAGCCCAAAGCTACGGCCAAAAAGCCGCAAGGACCTATTAATTTTTGGAAATGGTTAGCGATCATTTTGCTGGCCTTGATTTTAGGCGGTGGGGCCTATATGGGGACCCAAGTCTTACGGACACCGAGTGAAGCACAAACGGTCACTGCGACCAAGACGGATTCGGCGGCCAGTGTGCCGATCAAAATGAATCGGCAACAATTGAACGCGTTGGCGGCTTATTACTTGGCTGATCTACAGAAAGGTCAAGCCTTGAAGTATAAGTTCGTCGTCCGGGCAGATGCCGCGTACTTGCTCGGCACTACGAAAGTGCTCGGACAAAACGTGTCATTTGTGATCACGATGCAACCGAGTGTCATCAGTAACGGGAACATCTCATTAAAAGCCACCAAATTATCGGTGGGCACGATGTCCTTGCCAATTAGTTTTGTCATCAACTATATCAATAATAATTATAAGATCCCTAAGTGGGTCAAGCTGAGTGCCAAGCATAAGACCATTGATTTATATTTGAATAAATTAGTGGGTAAACATGATGTGCGGTATAGCGTGGATAAGGTCGATTTGACGAATAATCAATTCAACTTTGAAATGCACATTCCCAAAACAGATTAGTGAGGCGAGTTCATGCACAAAACGTTTTATCAATATTTAATGACTCAACGCAATCCTGACAGTACCGAAAGTATTGCCGAGTTTGCGAACAACGCCTTCTTTGACCAACAATTTCCAAAGCAAAGTAAGGATTTTCATGAAGTATCACAGTATTTGGAATTAAATGCCGGCTATTTACCATCAATGACAATCTTTGATGATAGCTGGCAGGCCTATTTGGCGAGTGAAGCCTAAGCCAATTTAGTGAGGAAAGAGGAGTCTGGCATGCCAGAGCAACCAAAGCAAACGGATCCAGCAACAACGGATGACCCAAACGTCAATCCACATTTGAAGTCGAAAAAGCCACGTTCTAAACGACGCGTGGGCCTATGGACTTATATTATTTCGATTATTGTCGCACTAGGTGTCGGCATTGGTGGGACTTATTGGGTCTTGGGTCGCGCGGTCACACAACAGATCAACAGTATGCAACAAACCAGCAGTGCCATGAAGAAGATCCAATCGGTCTATGCAACGATCAGTGATAATTACTATGAACCGGTTAACTCGAACAAGCTTGCTAATGGCGCCATCAATGGGATGGTCAGTTCATTAGGAGATAAATTCTCCGAGTACATGGATAAAAGTGAAACTGAGAGCTTGAATGATACGATCGATAGTTCGTTTTCTGGTATCGGTGCGCAGGTCCAAAAGTCTGGCAGCTATATTCAGATTATTTCACCGATTGCGGATACTCCCGCGAAAAAGGCCGGGTTGAAGCCGAAAGATATTATCAAGAAAGTTAATGGTAAATCAATCGCAGGCAAAACCTTGACGCAAGCCGTGAACTTAATGCGCGGTAAAGTTGGGACCACGGTCTCGTTGGAAATCGAACGAGCTGGCAAGACCTTCACCGTTAATTTGAAACGGGCGAAGATTCCAGTGACGACCGTTGATTACAAAATGGTCGGTGGCGACAAGAAGATCGGTTATGTGACCGTTTCAACCTTCTCGACGAATACCGCCAAGGAATTCAAGACCGCTTTAAAGGCCCTCGATAAAAAAGGTGCCAAGAAGTTGATTATTGATATGCGTGGTAATCCTGGTGGCTTGATGACCGCGGCCTTGAAGATGGCATCGATGTTTGTCAAGAATGGGAAGACCATCATGCAAGTGCAGACACGTGGTGCGCAAGCTGAAAAATATGTAGCTGGTAAGAAATATGATGGTGGCTTCAAGGAAACCAAGCCAACGACCGTCTTAATTGATGGTGGGAGTGCTTCCGCCGCCGAAATTTTCTCAGCTGCTTTGAATCAATCCGCTGGCGTCAAATTAGTTGGCTCACAGTCATACGGTAAAGGGACGGTTCAAACGGTCAGCACCTTTAGCGACAAGACCGAAATGAAGATCACGGTCGCGAAGTGGTTGACACCGAATGGCTCATGGATTAATAAGAAGGGCTTAACCCCTGATGTGAAAGCCGCTGAACCGGATTATGCTAGTTTGACGGTCATCAGTAAACCCGATAATTTAAAAGCTGGCAAGGTCAATGATGATATTAAGACTTTACAACAGTATTTGAAGGCATTGGGTTACTTCAAGGATGACGCTAATGGTTACTTTGGTGGCTCGACCACGGATGCGGTGAAGGCTTATCAGAAACACGCTAAAATTAAGGATAATGGTGAAGTTGACAAGAACACGTTGACTAGGCTGGAAACCGAATTAGCCAACAAGATCGGTGATAATGACAATGCCTATAACGCAGCATTGAAGTTAATGTCGAAATAGGATCAAAGATTGGCTGGAAAGTCGCTCAGGTTAAACTGGGCGGCTTTTTTTAGCCTTGAATAACCTGAACGTCTATTAAGCACACTAATGAGACTAGAATGATGTTCCGGCATAACTGATCGGAAAGAGTCACAGGAGATGTGTTAAAATAGAAATTGCTAATTTGGAAATTAATACGCTGGTTTTAGCTAACAAGTGTGTTGATCTTTCTGAATAGAAAGTGCGCTAACAAAAAAGGGTGTAATGATTCGGAATTGCCGGTAAATTTTGGTCCAGCAGGATGGCCTAAATGTGTCATTGAAAGAGGTTCAGGGACGTGTTGGACATGTGCTTTCTGAAACCACCGCAATGTATACTCATGCAATGAAACTGAATCAAAATAGCTCAGTTACGGCAATTTCAAGGTTTATGGGCGATATTTACTAGGGGGGGTAATATTCAATGATTGTGCCCCCTTGCTGCCCCCTAGACGAAAAATCAGAAAAACAAGGGTGTTGAGACCCTTGATATGAAAGGAATTAAAGCACTATGGCTAATATACAGTGGTATCCAGGACATATGGCAAAAGCGATTCATCAAGTTGAAGATAAGTTACATCTTGTTGACTTAGTCTTTGAACTAGTTGACGCTCGGATTCCAGAATCTTCACGAAATCCGGCCATCGAAAAAGTGATTGCACAAAAACCGCGTTTGGTCATCATGACCAAGAAGGATTTGGCTGATCCGCAAATGACAGCGGCTTGGGTGGCTCATTATGAAGCCCAAGGTCAAGTGGCAATCGCTGTTGATTCAAGGAACCGCAGCACTGCGAAACAAATTACGGAGGCGGCGACGACGATGTTGGCGGATAAGATCGCCAAGATTGAAGCGCGTGGCATTACGAATCGGCCGGTGCGAGCAGTCTGTGTCGGAGTGCCGAATGTTGGTAAATCGACGCTTTTAAATCACATCGTGAATAAGAAAATTGCCCAGGTCGGCGATCGGCCGGGTGTCACTAAGAGCCAGCAATGGCTGAAAGCGTCTAAAAAATTGGAAATGCTCGATACACCAGGGATTTTATGGCCTAAATTTGACGATCAAGTGGTCGGGACGAAATTAGCCGTTACTGGTGCAATCAAAGAAAATATTTATCCTAATGATGATGTGGCTTTGTATGCGCTGACCTTCTTCAAACGGTACTATCCGCAACGCTTGGCTGAACGTTATCATGTTACGGCGGCTCAATTAGCACTGACTGAGCCAGAGTTACTTGTTGCCATGACAAAAAACGTTGGTATGCGTGATGACTGGGAACGGTTCTGTGTGGCCTTCTTACTGGATATTCGTAAAGGTCGCTTAGGCCGTTTTACCTTAGACTTGACGGGCGATGAAGCCGATGTCTGAGTACACAGTCGCTGATTACAAACGCTTATTAGCCGCGGAGCCCAATGAGGACGTTTTAACAGCTGCTAAAGCTGATCCGCGCAAAGGGGTTCAGCAGGCTTATCAGCGCTACTTAAAGCAAGCTGAAAAACAGGCACAACTCTTAGCGCGGTTTAATCAGCATATGCATTTGGAACGAGACTTCTGGCAACATGGTGGGCAGTATGTCGCGGGAATCGATGAAGTCGGCCGCGGTCCTTTAGCTGGTCCGGTCGTCACGGCGGCCGTCGTGTTACCACAAGACTTTCAATTGGTAGAAGTCAATGATTCTAAACAATTGACCGCTGCCAAACGTGCCGAATTAATGCCGAAAATTTTATCAGCGGCAGTGTCAGTGAGCTTAGGCTTGGCGGATGCCCAACAAATCGATCAGTTGAATATTTATGAAGCCACGCGGGTCGCTATGCGCCAAGCAGTGGAAAATTTGACGGTCAAACCAACGTTGTTATTGGTCGATGCGATGCAGATTCCGGTGCCGATTCGGCAGACCCGTTTAATTAAAGGTGATGCCAAAAGTGCCAGCATTTCAGCCGCCAGTATTGTGGCGAAAGTCGCGCGAGATCATTTAATGCAACTCTATGATCAAGTGTATCCTGGTTATGATTTTGCGGACAACATGGGTTATGGCACGGCTAAACACTTGGCCGGTTTAAAGACATTGGGTGTCACCCCAATCCATCGGCATTCTTTTTCACCAGTACGAGACGCAGAATAAAAGCCGTTGCGTAGTTGTTACCTAAAGAGGTGACAACATGCAGTTACGCAGTTTATTAATTCGGCTCCATTTAGCTGAGGGTATTGGCTATGCGGGCATGACCAAAGTTTTACATTTTTGTCTGCGTCACCAGACCGTTTTGACGACGGCCGCTGAGATCAGTCGTGTCGCTAAACTATCCACACGATCGGCGCGCCGTTTTCGAGTGGATTGGCAAAGTGACCGTTTCAATCAGGCCGTTGAGCAACACCGAGAAATCGCGATCTTAACGATCTTAGATGCGGATTATCCATTACCCTTACTGGAGAGCTTTCAGCCTCCCTTGGTCTTATTTATGTGTGGTCAACGGCGATTGCTAGGAACAACGCAGTTAGCGGTCGTGGGTGCTCGGCAGGCGAGTCCCTATGCTGCACGGTGTGTCCAACGCTTGTTGACCCCTTTGGCTGGTCAGGCGGTAACAATCGTGAGTGGTTTGGCACAAGGCACGGATAGTTGTGCTCATCGCCAAGCCCTTAATTTAAATTTAGGCACGATTGCGGTTATCGGGACCGGTCTGGATGTGGTCTATCCACGGGCCAATGTGGCGCTACAAACTCAGGTTAGCCAAGTTGGTTTACTAATTAGTGAATATCCACTGGGGTGTCCCCCGGCGCGCCACCATTTTCCGGAACGTAATCGGATTATTGCCGGGCTGTGCCAAGCGATTTTAGTGGTTGAAGCGCGTGAGCATTCTGGTAGTCTGATCACGGCTAATCTGGCGTTACAAAACAACCGCAATGTCTTGGCGGTCCCCGGACCAATCGATGCGCCGATGTCAGTTGGGTGTAATCAATTGATCTTAGCAGGTGCCAAACCGGTACTAAATTCGCGACATATAATAGAAGAGATTTACCCCAATATTTGACAAGCACAAACTTTTGAAATATGATTACATGGATTTGCAAGTGCAAATGCCCCAAATAATCATGATCAAAAGCGTAAGGAGCTGATCAAGTGGCTGCTAGTAGTACAACCAAAGCCAAGCAGGCGGCAACAAAGAAAACCAGTGCTCGAAAGCCAGCCAAGAAGACCGCGACCAAGCGGCGGACTCGGCAACCGGGCAAAAAATTAGTGATTGTGGAATCACCATCAAAAGCAAAAACGATTGAAAAATATTTAGGCCGTTCTTATAAGGTCGTGGCCAGTTTAGGTCATATTAGAGATTTACCAAAAAGTAAAATGGGTGTCGATGTTGATAATAATTATGACCCCCATTATATTTCGATTCGTGGTAAGGGTGATGTGATCAAGGGATTGCGGAAAGAAGCCAAAAAAGCTAAAGCCGTTTACCTGGCCTCTGACCCGGACCGTGAAGGTGAAGCCATTGCCTGGCATTTATCTTACTTATTAGGCTTAGACACGAAAGCTAAAAACCGTGTGGTCTTCAACGAAATTACGAAAGACACGGTTAAGAACGCCTTCAAAGAACCACGTTCCATCGACATGGACTTGGTGGATGCCCAACAAGCCCGACGAATCTTAGACCGACTCGTTGGTTATTCCATCAGTCCATTGCTCTGGAAGAAAGTCAAAAAAGGTCTTTCAGCCGGACGGGTTCAATCAATCGCGTTAGATTTAATTATTCAGCGTGAAAATGAGATCAAGGCATTTAAGCCGAAAGAATACTGGACGATCGAAAGTGAGTTCAAAAAAGGCCGTTCAAAGTTTATGGCCAGTTTTTATGGGACGCATAACAAGAAACAAGCGTTGGATGATAATCCAGCGGTCCAGAAGATCTTAGGCCAGTTGGATCGGCAAGGCGACTTTAATGTGGTCAAAGTCGTTAAGAAAGAGCGCAAGCGATTCCCAGCACCGCCATTTACCACATCGACCATGCAACAAGATGCGAACCGTAAGTTAAATTACCGCACCCGTAAGACCATGATGGCCGCACAACAATTGTATGAAGGAATTAACGTTGGGGGCAAAGAAGGTAGCGTGGGGTTGATCACCTATATGCGGACCGATTCCACCCGGATCTCGTCGATTGCTAAGCATGAAGCGTCACAGTTCTTGCATAAAGAATATGGTGCTGAATATGCGGCGACTAAGCCGGTTAAAGGTAAGTTGCCAGAAGGCGCTCAGGATGCCCATGAAGCGATTCGGCCGTCATCCGTGTTCCGGACCCCTGCCAGCATCAAAGATTATCTATCTAAGGATCAATTCCGGTTGTATCAATTGATCTGGTCACGGTTCGTTGCGAGCCAGATGACACCGGAAGTCTTAGACACGATGGCGGTCACCATCGACCAAAACGATGTCCAATTCCGGGCGAACGGTTCTAAGACTAAATTTGCTGGGTTCACGAAGATCTATGATAAGACTGAAAAGAACAACGTCTTGCCAGATTTGGTAGAAGGCGATGTGGTCAAGCTCAGTAAAACTGATCCACAACAACATTTCACGCAGCCACCGGCCCGTTATTCTGAAGCAAACTTAATTAAAGCCTTGGAAGAAAACGGCGTTGGCCGGCCATCAACGTATGCGCCAACGTTGGACACCATTCAACGGCGTTACTACGTTAAATTGGAAGCCCGCCGTTTTGTGCCGACCGAGCTTGGTGAGATCGTCAATGACATCATCTTGGAGTACTTCCCGGATGTCGTCAATGTCGGCTTTACCGCTAAATTAGAAGAACAGCTGGATGCGACTGAAGAAGGCCAAGAAGATTGGGTCAAGGTCGTCGATAGTTTCTACCAGCCATTCTCTAAAGAAGTGACGAAGGCCGAAGCCGGGATGGAGAAGATCCAGATCAAAGATGAGCTCGCTGGTTTCAATTGCGAAATCTGTGGGGCCCCAATGGTCGTGAAAATGGGTCGTTATGGGAAGTTTTATGCTTGTTCACGCTTCCCAGATTGTCGCAATACGAAGCCGATCGTTAAAGAGATCGGGGTCGTTTGTCCACAATGTAAAAAGGGCCAAGTCATTGAACGGAAATCCAAGAAGAATCGGATCTTTTACGGTTGTTCACGCTTTCCTGAATGTGACTTTGTTTCTTGGGATAAGCCAATTGGACGGGATTGCCCGAAGGATGGCCACTTCTTAGTTGAGAAGAAGGTCAAGGGTGGGAAACAAGTCCTTTGTCCAAACGGGGATTATAAAGAAAACGTGCAAAAATAAGCGTTAAAGCGTTATTAAGGTTCGGTTAAAAGACCGGCTCTTGGTAACGCTTTTATTTGTATCACGTGGGGATTTCCGGTATGATTAGCGATAAGTACTATCAAGGGTACAGTCAAATGAAAAGAGGAATTCTGGATGGCATCAATACCAACAGTTAATGTTATCGGTGCTGGGCTTGCGGGCTCAGAAGCCGCCTGGCAAATCGCTAACTTGGGTGTCAACGTGCGGCTCTATGAAATGCGGCCGACAAAAATGACCCCAGCACACCATACGCAGCGCTTCGCTGAACTGGTTTGTACGAACTCATTGCGGGCGAACCAACTGAGTAACGCGGCCGGCTTGTTAAAGGCCGAAATGCGTCAATTAGATTCAGTGGTCATCAGTTCAGCCGAACATCACGCTGTTCCGGCTGGTGGCGCGCTAGCCGTTGACCGAGATACTTTTTCACAAGAAATCACCGATCAACTCACGAACTTGCCAAATGTCGAAGTGATCAATGAAGAGATCACAACGATTCCTGAAGGCATCACCGTGGTCGCAACGGGACCATTGACCGCCGCTTCCTTAGCCAAGTCGATCCAGTCCTTTAATGAAGAGGACGACTTGCATTTCTTTGATGCAGCTGCCCCAATCTTAACGAAAGACTCAATTGATCTGGACAAGGTCTACTTGAAGTCTCGTTATGATCGTGGTGAAGCCGCTTATTTGAACTGTCCAATGACCGAAGGGGAATTTGATGTTTTCTATGACGCCCTGATTCACGCCGAAATGGCCGAAGCTCATGATTTTGAAAATTCGGATGTTTTTGAAGGTTGTATGCCAATTGAAGTCATGGCACAACGTGGTCGTCAAACGATGTTGTTTGGGCCATTGAAACCGGTGGGACTGGAAGATCCCAAAACGGGTCGACAACCTTTTGCCGTGGTGCAATTACGTCAGGATGATGCCTCTGGTGAACTCTACAATATTGTTGGTTTCCAGACTCATTTGAAGTGGGGCGAACAAAAGCGCGTTTTCCGGTTGATTCCGGGGCTCGAAAATGTTGAATTTGTCCGCTATGGTGTCATGCATCGTAATACGTTCATGAAGTCGCCTAAACTGTTAGAGCCTACTTATCAGACCAAGCAACGACCAGACCTGTTTTTTGCTGGGCAAATGACCGGGGTCGAAGGCTATATTGAAAGTGCGGCGAGCGGGATCGTGGCCGGGACGAATGCGGCACGCTTAGCATTAGGCTTGACGCCGGTCGTCTTTCCGAAAGACACGATGATGGGCGCGATGGCACAGTATATCACGCATGCCAATGCAACGAACTTTCAACCCATGAATGCGAACTTTGGTATTGTGCCAAAATTAAAGCAGCGTATCCGGGATAAGCGGGAACGTAACACGGCTTTATCTGAACGCGCCTTAGCAGAATTGGCAGTATTTAAAGCAAATGACTTAAATTTGACTAAAGTTGACCAATAATCAAGACACTTAATTGTGTTTTCCTCCAGACTTTGCTAAAGTAGCAACGAATGGAGGTTTTTTTATTGGCAGAAGCTGATTTGGATCTATTTTTAAAATACATTCGCGTTGAGCGTCAGTATTCAGAAGAAACTGCTGAGGCCTACCAAGAAGATATTCAAGCTTTTCATGATTTTTTAGCGGCGAATGGCGGTGTCAAAGCGTATACTGAAGTTGACCATCTGGATGTGAACGTTTACTTGAGTTCGCTGTACGACCGGCATTTAACGCGTAACTCGATTGCCCGTAAAGTTTCCAGTCTGCGGTCATTTTACAATTTTTTGGTCAAAAATGATCTAGCAAAGTTGAATCCGTTTGTCTATGTGCAACTCAAAAAGCATGCTGCTCGTTTACCGCGGTTCTTTTATCAAAAGGAACTCGACGTGCTGTTTCAGACGGTGTATGCGGATGAGTCGGTGATGGGCACACGTAATGCGGCCTTACTGGAAGTTCTTTATGGGACGGGGATTCGTTTGGGTGAATGTGTCAATCTGCAATTAGCGGATATCGACTTTGATCTAAAGATGATGCTGATTCGTGGGAAGGGCGATAAGGAACGGTATGTCCCCTTTGGTCGTTATGCCGCCCACGCGTTACGGCAATATTTTGAAAGCTGTCGTACGCCTATTATGGCCCAATACGAGCAAACTCACACGACGGTCTTTATTAACCGGCGTGGCGGCCCCATTACTGGGAAAGGTATCGAGTACGTGTTGAACCAACTGGTCAAAAAGAGCAGTCTGACCTCGGATATCCATCCACATATGTTGCGGCATACGTTTGCGACGCAAATGCTCAATAACGGGGCCGACTTACGGACCGTGCAAGAGTTACTCGGTCATACGAGTTTGTCGACGACGCAGATCTATGCGCACGTCACTAAGGAACATTTACAACAAGATTATCGAAACTTTTTCCCCCGCGCAACGCGGAAATAATTAAAGGAGCGTTAATATGCCAACAAAATTTGAAGCAACAACGATTTGTGCCGTTCGTCAAAACGGCCATAATGCGATGGCCGGTGATGGCCAAGTCACGATGGGTGAAAAAGTCGTGATGAAAGGCACTGCCCATAAAGTACGACGGATCTATAACGATGAAGTCGTCGTCGGCTTTGCCGGGAGCGTGGCGGATGCCTTCAACCTTGAAGAACGTTTTGAAAAGAAACTAAACGAATTTTCAGGTAACTTGCAACGTTCAGCGGTCGAATTGGCCCAAGAATGGCGCAGTGATCAAGCCTTACAAAAATTGGAAGCTTTACTGATCGTCATGAATAAAGATGAAATGCTATTGGTTTCTGGGAGTGGTGAAGTCATTAGTCCCGATAACGACGTGCTCGCGATTGGTTCCGGGGGTAATTTTGCCTTAGCCGCAGCCCGCGGGATGCAACTACATGCAAAAGAAATGAGTGCGAAAGAAATTGCTGAAGCCGCGATTAACATTGCCGGAGATATCGATATCTTCACCAACCACAATGTTATTTCAGAAGCCTTATAGAAAAAGGAGCACAGCTAATGGAAATGATTAATAAGACCCCTAAACAGATCGTTGCGGACCTGGATAATTATGTTATCGGTCAAGGTGACGCTAAGAAAGCTGTAGCGATTGCGTTGCGGAACCGGTATCGGCGGATGGAATTGTCTGCGGAGATGCAAGAAGAGATTACCCCGAAAAACATGTTAATGATCGGACCAACCGGGGTCGGGAAAACTGAGATTGCGCGGCGATTAGCCAAAATCGTACAAGCACCTTTTGTAAAGGTCGAAGCGACGAAGTTTACCGAAGTCGGTTATGTTGGTCGTGATGTGGAATCCATGGTACGTGACTTGGTCGACGTGTCGATTGAAATGGAAAAAGAGCAGGCTTATTCAGGGGTACGGTCATCGGCCGTTCGCGAAGCCGACAAACGACTCGTGAAGTTGTTAGTTCCTGCACAGAAGAAGCAGAGCAAGTCTAACGGTAACGACTTCCAAAACATGATGAGCATGCTGACACAGATGCAACAAAGTGGTCAGATGCCGAATAACCCGGCAAATGATAACGAAGAAGTGACGGATGATATTCGTAATTCACGATTATCGGTGGCGGATCAATTGAAGAATGGCTTACTGGAAGATTCAGAGGTCACGATTGAAATGGATGATCCCCAACAAAAAGCTGCTGGCAACAATAATATGTTAGGCCAGATGGGCATCGACTTAGGGGATACCCTTGGTCAGATCATGCCTAAGAAACGGATTCAACGCACCATGTCAGTCGCAGAAGCGCGTGAGATCTTAGTCAAAGAAGAATCCGAAAAGTTAGTCAATAATGCGGATATTTATCATGATGCGATCGTACGAGCAGAAAATACCGGGATCATTTTCATCGATGAAATTGATAAGATCACGGCTGGCGGGCAACAAAACTCTGGTGAAGTTTCTCGTGAAGGGGTTCAACGCGATATTTTACCAATTGTTGAAGGCTCACAAATTTCGACTAAGTATGGTCCCATCAACACAGATCACATCTTGTTTATCGCGTCTGGGGCGTTTGCCGAAAGCAAGCCAAGTGATTTGATTGCTGAATTACAAGGCCGCTTTCCAATTCGGGTTGAACTAGATGATTTGACTAAAGAAGATTTCGTGAAGATTTTGACGGAACCTAAGAATGCGTTGATTAAACAGTATATCGCTTTAATCGGAACGGATAATATCAAAGTCACGTTTACGATCGAAGCCGTCGAAGCGATTGCTGGAATTGCTTATAAGGTCAACCATGAAACCCAAAACATCGGCGCACGGCGGTTACATACCGTGCTCGAAAAGTTATTGGAAGAATTATTGTATGAAGGTCCCGACATGGAAATGGGCGAGGTCACGATTACCGAGAATTACGTCAACGAACGCATTGGAAACATTGCTAAGGATAAAGATCTAAGTCGTTATATTCTCTAATAAAATCAAAGGAGTCAGGGTGCATGACAGTTGAATTAAAAAATGAGGCGCTAACGGTCAAAATCAATGAGGCCGGAGCAGAACTCAGTAGTGTGAAATCCGCGGATGGTATCGAGTACATGTGGCAAGCAGATCCAAAATTTTGGGGACGCCACGCGCCAGTATTGTTCCCAATCGTAGGCCGGCTAAAGGATGACCAATTTACGGTCGCTGGTCAAAGTTATCATATGGGACAACATGGTTTTGCACGCGATCATGATTTTCGGGTCGTAAGTCAAACCGCTACAACAGCGACTTTAGAATTAGCCGATAGCAGTGAAACTCGGACGATTTACCCATTTGCCTTTCGCTTACGGCTCATCTATACCTTGTCTGGTCATGATTTGACGGTCGGTTATGAAGTGCATAATCCAGCGAACCACGAATTGCTGTTCTCCATCGGTGGTCATCCGGCGTTTAACGTGCCATTAGGGTCGGCTACTGGGTCTTTGACCGATTACCAGCTCACAGTTAATCCTGGGCAAAAGTATCAACACATCCCATTACAGACGCCATATAATGACATTGAGCATGCGACGACGTTGGATCTGACAAAGCCATTACCATTGACGCGTGACTTCTTTAAGGATGATGCGGTGATCTTAGGCTTGAAACAAGCACAGACGACCTTAAAATTGAGCTCTCAGTTGAATACTCATGGGGTCGCTATGACGATCACGGATGCCCCATACGTCGGCATGTGGTCACCATATCCCGCGGATGCGCCATTCGTTTGTCTAGAACCTTGGTGGGGGATTGCGGATAATGTGGCCCATGATGGTCAATTGAGTCATAAGATGGGCATCAACCATTTAGCTGCCAACCAAACGTTTAATGCCCATTACGTGGTTAATTTCTTCTAGTCCTAAATTTTTTCAAAAGAGTTGCTTGCTGATTTTGGCTGGTGGCTCTTTTTTGATGGTGTAATGTCAGTTTGAATAGTGTAGTTGTAATTTGTTACTTTAACTAAAAGCCAAACAAACCTAACCCAAAACCACCACAGTCTAGCAAATCACTGGTCATTAGGCCATAAAAATAGCCCCCATGTCATCCAGGCGGCTACTTTTATTAACGATGTTTTGCTTGATAACGACGCCAACCGAGACCAAAGTGGACTAAGGATTCTGTGCCTGCTTTGATCCTAACGATGTTTGCGCGGTGACGGTAGAAAATGAAAATGGTCAAGACAACTGCAACAACCGATAAAATCCAATCTTGGTAGTAAAAAATGGCGATTAAACTAACGAGTGTCAGGGAAGTCATGCTGGCAACACTGACCATACTCGTCAGATAAACTAGTGTGAACATAATCGCACTAGCAATCAAGAAGAATTGCCAATTGTAGGCCAACAAGATCCCAGCACTGGTCGCGACCGCCTTGCCACCTTTGAAACCAATAAAGATTGAGAAGGTGTGTCCAAGAATTGCCGCTAAACCAATTAAAAGTGCGTTAACCGGTAAATGGAAGATGGCGGGTTGGGCGGCCGCTAACGTTCCTTTCAAAATGTCCATCACCATGACGATCGTGCCGGCGGTCGGGCCTAAGACTCGGTACGTATTAGTGGTGCCGATATTCCCACTCCCAGCTTGTCGAATGTCTGTATGAAAGAACAGTTTGCCAATGATGACCCCCGAAGGAATCGCGCCTAAAAAGTAGGCGACAATCAGCATAAGTATGATTTCCACAATTGAAGCCTCCTGCAATAGAGTCAAACAATATTTTAGCATGCTTTGTCTGTTGATGGGGAAATTTTTACCGAAAAGTTTGGGTTGACAAGTTAAGCCATCAATCATTACAATGTAGTGAACGTATGTTCGTAATAAATTGGAAGTGTTTCTAATGTTAAAAAAGTTTAATTTGGTTTAAATTTATTCGAAGTGGCGCTTAAAAGTCGTCTCTGGGACATTAAAAAGTAAAAAAGATACAGAATTTATAATTTGCTGTGCTATAATTTAATCTGCATGACTTTGGTTAGCGTTGTCAAGCCCGAAAACTGGGCGATGTAACGCTAGATAGTCAGTAATTGGTTATGACCAGAAACACGAAGGAGCAATTCATGAATGGCTAAAAAAGGACTAAAATATGATGATTCTTCAATCCAAGTGCTCGAAGGATTGGAAGCTGTTCGTAAACGACCTGGGATGTATATTGGGTCGACGGACGGTCGCGGATTGCACCATCTTGTTTACGAAATCGTGGACAATGCGGTCGATGAAGCGCTAGCAGGATTTGGGAAAGAAATCAATGTTATTATTCACGCGGATAACAGCATCACCGTGGTCGATCATGGTCGTGGGATGCCTGTTGGGATGCATGCTTCTGGCATTCCGACCCCCGAAGTCATTTTGACGGTTTTACATGCTGGTGGGAAGTTTGGCCAGGGTGGTTATAAAACCTCTGGTGGCTTGCATGGTGTTGGCGCGAGTGTGGTTAATGCGTTATCGACCGAATTAACGGTAACGATTATTCGTGATGGTTATCGGTATCAAGAAAAATTTAAAAATGGTGGTCAACCAGTTGGCACCTTAGAGAAAAAAGGTAAGACGAACAAACCAACCGGGACAACTTTAACGTTTAAACCGGACGCCAGTATCTTTACGACGACCGTTTATAACTTCCAAACGTTATCAGAACGATTACGTGAATCAGCTTTCTTACTCAAGGGCGTTAAAATCACGCTAACAGACGAACGAGAAGGTCAGGAACAAGAAGAAGTCTTCCATTATGAAGAAGGCATCAAGGAGTTTGTGACCTATCTCAACGAAGACAAAGATACCCTTGGCGATGTTATGTTCTTTGATGGCATGAAGGAAGGCGTCGAAGTTGAAGTTGCCGCGCAATATAACGATGGTTACTCTGAAAACTTACTTTCTTTTGTGAATAATGTGCGAACGCCAGATGGTGGGACACATGAAGCAGGTTTCCGGAGCGCTTGGACAAAAGCTTTCAATGAATACGCGCGTAAGGTTGGCTTATTGAAAGAAAAGGACAAGAACCTTGAAGGGTCCGATGTTCGTGAAGGACTTTCAGCAGTAATTTCATTGCGGATTCCAGAAAATTTATTGCAATTTGAAGGCCAAACGAAGGAAAAACTGGGGACGCCAGAGGCACGGACGATTGTAGATAGCGTTGTCAGCGAACAATTACAATTTTTCTTAATGGAAAATGGTGAATTTGCTCAAATGCTGATTCGAAAGTCAACCAAGGCTCGCCAGGCACGTGAAGCGGCGCGCAAGGCTCGTGATGAGAGTCGGAATGGTAAACGGAAGCATAAGCAAGAACGTTTGCTATCCGGTAAATTGACGCCAGCCCAGTCGAAGAACGCCAAGCGTAATGAACTATTCCTAGTCGAAGGGGATTCTGCCGGTGGCTCAGCTAAACAGGGTCGTGATCGTAAATTCCAAGCTATTTTGCCATTACGTGGGAAAGTCTTGAATACTGAAAAGGCTAAATTACAAGACATTGTCAAAAATGAAGAAATTAATACCATGATTTATACCATTGGTGCCGGTGTCGGTTCTGAATTTGATATTAAATCCAGTAATTACGACAAAGTCATTATTATGACTGATGCGGATACTGATGGTGCGCATATTCAAATTCTGTTATTGACTTTCTTCTATAAATATATGCGGCCGATGATCGACGCTGGTAAGATCTATATTGCTTTGCCACCATTGTATCGTTTGCAGAAAAAGCAAGGCAAGCAACTGCGGACTGAATATGCTTGGACTGATGAAGAGCTTGAGTTGCGGACCAAGACTTTTGGTAAAGGTTATGCGTTGCAACGATACAAAGGGCTTGGTGAAATGAACGCGGAACAGCTTTGGGAAACCACGATGGATCCAGAAAAGCGGACCTTGGTACGTGTTCGCATCGATGATGCAGCGTTGGCTGAAAAACGGGTCACAACTTTAATGGGTGACAAGGTTGAACCACGCCGTAAATGGATTGAAAGTAATGTTCAATTTAGTCTGGATGAAGACGGGTCATTGCTAGACAATCAAGCGCTCAGTTCAGCACATGAAAAGGCTGACGAAGAGTTGGCGCAACAATTGAAGCAATAAGGAGGCCGTAAAATGACAGTTGAACAACCAAAAATCCAGGAATTAACGCTGGAAGATGTCATGGGCGACCGCTTTGGCCGCTATTCAAAATACATTATTCAAGAACGGGCGTTACCAGATATTCGTGACGGTCTCAAACCGGTTCAACGACGAATTTTGTATGCCATGAATCAAGATGGCAACACTTACGACAAGGCTTTTCGGAAGTCTGCTAAGTCAGTCGGAAATGTCATGGGTAATTTTCATCCTCATGGGGATTCTTCGATTTATGAAGCGATGGTCCGTCTGAGTCAGGATTGGAAACTCCGGGAACCGCTCATTGAAATGCACGGGAACAATGGCTCCATGGATGGCGATCCGGCCGCTGCGATGCGTTACACCGAAGCGCGTTTAAGTAAAATTGCCGGTGAAATGTTACAGGACATTGATAAAAAGACTGTTGATATGGTCTTAAACTTTGATGACACCGAATATGAACCAACCGTGTTGCCAGCACGTTTTCCAAATTTACTCGTTAATGGTGCGACCGGGATTTCAGCCGGATATGCAACGGAGATTCCGCCGCATAATTTAAGTGAAGTCATTGACGCAGTCCTATACTTGATGAATCATCCTAAAGCCGAATTAGCGGATCTGATGGATTTCGTCAAAGGACCAGACTTTCCCACCGGTGGGATTATCCAAGGTATTGACGGCATTAAGAAAGCCTATGAAACGGGTCGTGGTCGGATCGTCGTCCGGTCACGAACACAGATTGTGCCGATTAAGGGTAATAAATCGCAAATTGAAGTTTCAGAGATTCCCTATGAAGTGAATAAGGCCCAACTTGTCAAAAAGATGGACGAAATTCGCATCATGAAAAAGATTGAAGGTATTGCGGAAGTTCGGGATGAAAGTGACCGTAAAGGGTTGTCGATCGTCATTGAACTGAAACGTGATGTAAACGCTGAAGGAATCTTGAATTACCTTTTCAAGAATACTGATCTGCAGATTACGTATAATTTCAACATGGTTGCGATTTATCATCAACGTCCAGAACATGTTGGCTTGAAGACGATTATTGGCGCTTATTTGGAACATCAGCGTGACGTGATCACCCGGCGGACGCAATTTAATTTGCAAAAGGCTGCTGATCGTCAGCATATTGTCCAAGGGCTAATTAAGGCCATGTCGATTTTGGATCAAGTGATTGCGACGATTCGTGGTAGCAAGGACAAAAAAGATGCCAAAGCCAATTTAGTGACTAAGTTTGACTTCTCAGAACTTCAAGCTGAAGCCATCGTCACCATGCAATTGTATCGGTTGACCAATACCGATGTGACCCAGTTGGAAAAAGAGGCGGCTGAGTTGGCCAAAGCGATTCAACTTTATCAACTTATCTTGGCCGAACCTAAAGAATTGGATAAAGTTTTGCGTCGCGAGTTAAAAGCGATTCAAAAGGCTTATCCAAGCAAGCGATTTACTGAAATTCAATCAGAAGTCCAAGAATTGAAGATTGATACCGAAGTCGTAGTACCACAAGAAGACGTGGTCGTGATGATTAGTCATGATGGCTACATCAAACGGACCAGTTTGCGCTCATATAGCGCCTCTGATACTAACGATAATGGTTTGAAGGATGAGGATTTCCCAATTTATTTGGCGAAAAACAATACGCTGGAGCATCTGTTGATGTTCACCAACTTAGGCCATTTGATTTATCGGCCGGTTTATGAGATTGCGGACGCGAAGTGGAAAGATACCGGTGAGCATATTTCGCAAACCATTGGCCTAGCCGCCGATGAGCGCATTACTTGGGTCTTCAGTTTTGCTGACCTAAAGGCAACTGGTAAATTCTTGGTTGCGACGAATGATGGCTATGTCAAGCAGACTGATTTTACAGATTACACTCCTGGACGGACTTATAAGACTCGTGCCAGTCAGTTTATCAAATTAAAGTCGGCTACCTCACAAGTGGTCACAGTTAATTATTTACCAGTCGTGCCAACTGGGACGCTTGTTTTGGTCACGCAACATGGTTATGGGTTGCGCTATGATCTCAGTGAAGTGCCAACAGTCGGGGCGAAGGCTGTCGGCGTCAAGTCCATGGATTTACGTGATGATTTGATTGTCCGCGCAACGATTGCCAACGACAATGATTTACTAGCGATGATTACGCAACGTGGGTCATTCAAGCAAATGAAAGTGCGTGATATTCCAGTTACTAGTCGTGCTCGTCGTGGGGTGCAGGTCTTGCGTGAGCTGAAGACCAATCCACATCGAGTTGCGGATTATGTTTTGATTGGTGCTGATCAGACGGGAGTTGCCCTAGAAGTATTAACCGATCGTATGAAACAACATTCGATTTTAAGCGATGACCATCCAGTTAGCGCCCGCTATTCAAATGGGTCATTTGTTGTGGATACCGATACTGAAGGGACGCCAATTGCGATTCAGATTCATCCAATTCCGTTGACGGTTTAAAAATATTGGCACAACGCTTGCAAGGTTTTCAGCATTAGCTTACTATGAATTTAGACGCAAAATAATCGCTTAATAATTAGTTAAGGTTTATTTACCGATAACAATCGCTTGCTTTAGAATCTAATCTTGTATATATTATAGATATCATAAGATGAAGATAAGACGAAAGGATCAGGTAAAATTCATGAAAACAACTCAAGAAAGTATTTTTTCTTCTAAAACATTAACTTATTTCTTGCAATTAGCTGAAACAATGAATTATACGCAGGCTGCTCAGATTTTAGGCATTACTCAACCCGCGCTGACACAACAGATTAAAAAATTGGAACGCACGGTTGGGGCGCCATTATTCTATTCCGTTGGGAAAAAGTTACGGTTATCCGATGCTGGTTACACTATGTTAAATGCGACGCACAATATTTATGATGTGTTGAATAAAGCAACAGATGAGATTCAACAAACGACCAGTGCGACACAAGGATCAATTAACATTGGGATTTTAGCTTCCATCGAAGACCATGTCTTTGAAGATTTTGCCATCAAGTATTATGAGGCTAACCCGAACGTCGTCATTTCTTTCCATATGTTAACACGGAAGGAAATTTGGGAACGTTTGGAAAATAACCGTATTGATTTGGCAGTCATGTATTTACCAGATGAAAGCATTAAGAACTGGAAGCCTTATCAATCGAAGCGGATTGTCCAGGAAGATTTGCTATTCATTACCAGTGATCCTAAACAAGCAAAAAAGAAGCGTATCAAGTTTAAGGACACGACCAGTGAACCTTGGGTCATGTATCCTGAAAACTACTATTTGGATCAAGTCATCAAGGAGTCATATAAGAATCAGCTTGCTGATTTACCGACACCGATTGCACGTTTCACGACACCACAGCAGATTTATCGCTTCGTTGCTGCAACTGGGACGAATACGGCCTTGCCAAATTCATTCATGGTTGCGAATCCAGCCAATGATAATCTCAATACGGTTTCGTTTGAACCAGCAATCAAATTTGATTTGAATTTCGTCTTCCGTAAGGATAAGGATCAGATTCCACGTATCAAGAACTTCTTGGATGAATTTGATAATTACTTGCGTAAAGAAGACTACATCTCACGGTTACAAAAAATTAATCAAAAATAAGAACTAAAGGAGTTTTTCGCTAATGAGTAAGGAATTAATTTTTGGTCATCAAAGTCCTGACACCGACGCAATTGTGGCGGCCAAAGCATTATCATATTTGGAAAACAAACTAGGTAAAGACACTGAAGCAGTTGCTTTAGGCAAGCCAAACGAAGAAACACAATTCGTTTTGAACCACTTTAATGAACCCGCACCACGGGTCATCACTAAAGCGGCGCCAGAAGTTGACTCAGTCATGCTTGTGGATCATAACGAACCACAACAAAGTGTCAGTGATATCGCTGACGTGACGGTTACGACGGTGGTTGATCATCACCGAATCGATAACTTTAATACGGCCCAACCATTGTTCTACCGGGCTGAACCACTTGGCTGCTGCAGCACCGTGATTTACAAGATGTTCAAAGAAAACAAAGTTGAAATTCCTGCTAAATTAGCTGGTTTGATGTTATCAGCCATTATTTCTGACACCTTATTATTGAAGTCACCAACCACGACGGCAACTGATGTCGCAGTAGTTAAAGACTTAGCAAAAATTGCCGATGTTGACTACGAAACATACGGCTTAGAAATGCTTAAAGCTGGGACGAACTTGGCAAGCAAGAGCGAAAAAGAATTGCTTGATGCTGATGCTAAATCATTCGAATTGAATGGCTCAACCGTTCGTGTTGCCCAAATCAATACGGTTGATTTGCCAGAAGTCTTCGACCGTCAAGACGCTTTAGAAGCCGCTGCCAAGGCTGAAAACGCTGCTGAAGGTTATGACTTGTTTTTGATCTTGGCTACCAATATCTTGGACAGCAACTCAGAATTATTAGTGGTCGGCGAACCAACTGCACCCGTTGAAAAAGCCTTTGGTAAGAAGCTTGAAAATCATCGTTTAAGTTTACCAGGCGTGGTTTCACGTAAGAAGCAAGTTGTCCCACCATTAACTGAGGCTTTTAACGCTTAAATTAATTTTGAAAAGACATCCAATTTGGGTGTCTTTTTTTGCTATCATAAGCAAAATGATTGTGTTAACGCTAAAGTAGCGTAAGATAAATCATGTAGATTGTGTACAATCCATTTAAAGAGAGGACTGATTAGAGATGGATAAGGCTGAATTAAAGAAAAAATTAACTGCCGAACAGTATGCGGTCACGCAAACGGGAGCGACTGAACGCCCGTTTACCGGAAAATACGATAATTTTTATGAAGCTGGCTTGTACGTCGATATCGTTAGTGGTGAACCACTATTTACCTCATTGGATAAATATGACGCAGGTTGTGGCTGGCCATCTTTCACAAAACCCGTTCAGCCATCGCAGCTAAGCCAACATGATGATGATAGTTATGGCATGCATCGAACGGAAGTATTGAGTCAGAAGGCTCAGTCACACTTAGGACATGTTTTCACTGATGGTCCACGAGACCAGGGCGGCTTACGTTATTGTATTAATTCAGCGGCCTTGAAGTTTATTCCAGTTTCAGAGTTGGCTGTAGCCGGATATGGTCAATACCAATCATTATTTAAATGAAGGAGTGATTTAGAATGGCAAAGGCAATTTTTGCAGGTGGTTGTTTCTGGTGCATGGTGAAGCCATTTGACAGCTTACCAGGAATTGAAAAGGTCGTTTCGGGATACACCGGCGGTACGGTGCCTAATCCAACTTACGAGCAAGTGGCTAGTCATATGACCGGCCACACGGAAGCGGTTGAAATTACTTATGATCCGACCGTGATCACGTATGCGGCGTTAGTTGAAATCTATTGGCGTCAGACTGATCCAACTGATGCCATGGGCCAATTTCAAGACCGCGGTGACTCGTATCGACCCGTAATCTTTGTTTCTAATGACGCCGAACGTAAAATAGCGACGGACTCTAAGGCTAAACTGGCAGCCAGTGGCCGCTTCGAGGCACCAATTGTGACTCAGATTGAAACGACGCAACCATTTTACCCAGCTGAAGCTGAGCATCAAGACTTTTATCGCCGGAACCCATTACGTTATCAAATTGAAGAAATGGGTGGCCGTAGCAAGTTCATTAAAGAAAAATGGCAAGCCTAACAAAAATCACCTCAACTAATTATGTCAACTAGCTGAGGTGATTTTTTATGCTGCTTGGTAGGCTTCTAATGCCGAATAAAATGAATTTTTTACGGACTCACGAATATTCAAATAAGTAATATAATCGGATAATTCGGTGATGTCACTAGTCATTGGAAAATCAAAGTCGGAGTGAGCATAGCAAGCTGCCGAATTAAATGGCCCATGTTGATCGATGAATGGCTCTAACCAGCGGTAAAATGTCATCTTCAATCATCCTCTCAATACTTGATAATCTCAGTTTAACGGCAATTAATTGGGATGTACAGGGATTAGGACTAGCTTAATTAATTTGCAAATTAAACGTAAAAATTGTGACTTGCATGTAAATTGATGTAAATAAATTGTAATAGTCTATGATAATTTATTTGCTCGAAGTCGTTGCAGATCTTGTTTCCGAAGTAAGTTTTGATAGTAACCTAAACTGGTTAGGTCCAAACGTAAGTCGTGCATCACGCTGGCTAAATCAGTCGCTCGATGTTCACGTAAGAACCAAAGGACAAAACTTTGTCGCAATAAAACTGGTGTCAAAGGTAGCCCAGCCCGCTGACTGTCACCGGTTAGATACTTATGCAGCGCTGCCAAGCTAAGATGTGGGTCATCACCACGTTTACGCTGTTTTAAAAAGAGATCTTTGGTGTCAAACTCGCTTTGTAACGGGACTAAAAAATCACTAAAAGTAGTTAAGAACACTTGTTCGTTTGTGCTGAAAGTGAGATGATTAAGTTGCTGATAAAAATTTGGTGCCAGTATTTCACTTGCAGTGTAGCTTTTACAAGTAAACAGCAAGAATGCCCGTGTATAGACGTGTAGATCGGCATTTGTCAGCAAGTCTGGTAATTGAACTGGCCAATCATCAACTGGCTGCTCAGCGCCAACGGGTTGGCCTTTGATCGCAAATGTGGGCAATGTGGTGATCGTTCGGTACGCAAATAAAAAACTAAAATAGCCATTCAAATTGGATAAACTTTTATTGATCGTGCTTGTTTTAAATTCTCTTCGGTCTCTGAGCATGGCTAAGTAGGCCTTAATATCATTTTCGGTAATGTCAGCAATTAAGCCGCTGGCATGATATGTGGGATTAAAATGTTGCTCATATTGAAAGAAGTCAGCCAGGGTCAGCTGATATTGATTAATCGTTTGAGGTTGCTTGCCATCAGCTTGTAATTGCTGCACAAAGCTTTTTTTATAAGGAAATTGACTCGTCATGTAGGTTACACATCTTTTCTAATTATAATCTGTTACTATAACTAAAACACAAAACCAAAATCAAAACAAGCCATTAGAACGGATGCTGAGAGACGCATTCTAAGGACCAGTTCAACAATTAAACGGATAAGTGATCACGAGACGTGAACTCAAATCAAGCCTGATAATTGCAATTGAAGCTAAATTCGAATTTACTGGAATTTATACTAATTTATGATTTACTAAAACTAAAAATCTAATTCTAACTGAAATGATTTTTTAAGCTCAATGATTCTTCAGCGAAAAAATAATAGCAGCAGAATTATCCGACAACAAATTGGTATTAGAAAATATTTAATCATTGTTGACGATAAGACAAATCAGCACGAATTAGTCAAAAAGGCAAAAAAAGACCTGAGGGGGTCCAAATTTGACCGTGGGGGAGTATTTTAATTCCAACCTATACTTCGTATAATATATATTATGTAAACTAGAATATATTAAAAAAGGTCCCCCTCTCAGAATCTACTACTTAATTGCCGATAACCCTAAAAACTGGTTTTATTGCCTTAAATGCAGTTTATTCTGCTGCAGTCTGAACAAATATAATTCAAAATAAAATCAGAGTTTTGAATCTGTCATTTTATATATGAGCTATTTGAATTGATAGCCAAAATAAAATTGACTAGATCATGGCTGATTTAGGATTAAATTCAGCTGCAATTATGAATCTTTGTCTGTAAAGCATCTGCTGGATTAACTTTTAAACTATTACAGACGTCTATGCATCAATCTGTGTTGCTTAGTCTGTGGAACTCATGCTGCGGCCATAACTAGTGCTGTGATTTAAACTAGCAATCGTGACTAAAGCGCCGCTGATTCTATAAACGCTGATCGTGTTAGATTTTACTCCTGATATTTAAGCTCTAGTAACTTTACTAGTTGTTGAAATTGTTCTGGGTTCTTCAAATCGACCGACGCAACGATTTGATTCAATTGGTTGAAAACGTCGTTGATCTTACGTGCGGCCACTTCGCCTTTAGGTAATAAGAAGATCTGTTTCATATGTGAGTCAGTCGGACTAATCCGGCGAATGATTAAATTTTGCTGCTCAAGTTTTTTAATCATATTAGTTAGCGTAGCTGGTTGGACATTTAAATACTTAGCCAGATCGACCTGATTAGTTCCCGGCACGTCGCTTACGTAATGCAATAAACGCGCATGATCCATTCTAATGCCAATATCGGTGAGTCTTTGCTGAATGATTTTACCTTCCAATTGGCCGACTTGATAAATTAGTTCTGCAGTTGTGACTGGGTGCTGCTGAGACATTGGACACCACTCCTTCATGTTGTAATTAAAATGTAGTTTAATTGACTTCTAAAATCAAGTGGTGTAACCTTTTTTCGTGTTCAGGTTGTAATTACAACTTGAATGATTAATCTTAGGAGGCTTACCGATGGCAGTCACCAAACCATATCACGTTAAAACGATTCTCGTTATATTTATGTTAGGTGCATTCATCTCGATTTTAAATCAGACTTTACTATTTACCGCGTTTCCTAGCATTATGACGACTTTTAAGGTTAGCAACAGTACCGTCCAATGGCTGACGACTGCCTATATGCTGGTAAGTGGATCCCCGTTACCGCGTTTCTCATTGGGCGCTTTACAACGCGGCAACTAACGCTATTTGCGCTTGGGTCCTTTACCCTTGGAACATTGCTGTCAGCACTATCCGTCAATTTCAGCATGCTATTAATTTCACGACTCATCCAAGCAATCGGTGTCGGCATTATCATTCCCCTAATGCAGGTCGTCATGTTTACGATCGTTAAAAAGGCGCAGCATGGCACTGTCATGGGGATCATCGGCCTTACAACGGGCTTTGCACCGTTGATTGGGCCGACTATCGCTGGGTTTATTATTAACAAATTGTCGTGGCGTTTCTTATTTTGGTTAGTTCTTCCAATCGGTATTGGATTAATTATTGCGACTATCGTGGGCATGCAAAACGTTGGTAATCCTAACCCCGAAGCTAAACTCGATATTCGTTCAGTCAGTTATTCGACCCTCGGATTTGGCCTGTTACTTTATGGTACTGGAAGCCTTACTCAAAATAAACAGTTAGGGCTTATCGCGATAATTGCAGGCTTAATATTTATTGTCGTCTTCATTTTTCGGCAATTAAAGTTGCCTAAGCCGATGCTGGACTTTCGTGTTTTTAAGAATCGTCAATTTTCATTGTCACTCATCTTAGTTGTACTATCATTTATCACCTTAATTGGGCCACAAGCAGTTATTCCAACCTTAATCCAGTCGGCCATGCATCATACCGCCCTGACGTCGGCATTCGTACTTCTGCCTGGTGCGCTTGCTAGCGGCTTAACGTCATTAATCGCGGGTAAATTATATGACCGTGTCGGTGGGAAAATATTGGGGCTTATCGGTAGCCTGACGGTTGCACTTTCTATGTTCCCTTCCTATTTCTCACGGTGCACACTTCCCTCATTATGATGGCGCTCTGTTTGATTTTAAAAATGATTGGAAATTCTTTGGTCATGACGCCCTTAACAACGGAAGCCTTAAATGTCTTACCACCAACGCTATTAAAGCATGGTACTGCCATGGTCAAGACGTTTCGTCAGGTTGGCGGCTCCATTGGAACGGGACTATTAGTCGTTATTCAAACGATTTTCAGTACTAGTTCTCCATTCATTGGTGCCCGGGCCTTTTTTTGCCAGCATTATTGGTCTTGGCCTCATTCGCTTTCTGATTGCTTTGATGCTCAAACCCAGTAAATGAGTAGCTTAAAATAACTCTTCTTTGGTCCCCTGCCGAGTTTATCGGTTACAAAAGGCCCGACGAATTTTAAATTCACCGGGCCTTTAATATATATTTTGCTGAGCGGATCGGTCCAAACCTAAAATGTGTCTTGAACCTGGCTTTACTAAATATACTTCAGTCGCTACCCCCTTGTTAACTGATCATTACCTGAGCCAGTCATTAACCTGTTTATCAACGTGGTCAACCTGATTACCATCGACTACTAAGGCCGATGTAAAACGGTTATTTACTGCGCCTCGTTGGCTAAGACTCTCTTTCACCACTTGAACACTGTCGCCTTGGCCATAGCCGCCTTCACTCATGAACGGGGCAATCATTTTATCAGATAATTGCCGACCATAAGTATTTAAAAACGAGTGCATTGGATGCGACAGTGTCATGGCCCAAACTGGATAGCCTAAGTAAACCGTTTTGTATTGGTCCAGGTTAGGCAACGCCATATTTAGTTCTGGATAATCCTGACGCTCGCGTTCAGCATTTGCCCGTGCCAAGGTCTTAGGATAATTACTTGGATAAGGTTCTTGCACAGTAATTTCCAAAATATCAGCATTAGTTTTATTTTCAATCTTGCTGGCTAATAATTCCGTACTGCCTGATCTTGAAAAGTAAATAATGATACTTTCAGCCGAATTGGTTAACCTTCTAATCGGCTGATGATTCTTATTCGTATCCATTCCATCAGAAGTCGTTCCAGCGCCATTCAAAATTAGATTTTCCTAATTGATAAGCCGTGATTGTTTGTCCGGCGATCGTTGCATTTTGAAATTTATTGTTCAATTTCCTATCCTCCAATTAATTCAATTAGCCTTGACCATTCATGAATGCTGGGTACAATGTCATTCCACCATCGATGAATAAGGTAATACCAGTCACATAACTTGATTCATCTGATGCTAACCAAGCGGCTCCGGCAGCTACTTCCTCAGGTTTACCAATTCTGTCCATGGGAACCATTGAAACGGTTTGGTCATATTGTTCTTTGTCCGCAAACTTCTTCGCGTTGATTGGCGTGTTGATGGCTCCAGGTCCAATTGCATTGACCCGTACACCGTCTTTGGCATATTCCATGGCAATCGTCTTCGTAAACATCTTTACGCCGCCCTTAGCAGCCGCATAACTTGAGAACGTTGGCCATGGGATCTGTTCATGAACGGATGACATATTGATGATATTGCCCTTTTTACCATGTTCTTTAAAGTAGTTCAAAGCGGTCTTTGCCCCTAAGAACACACCGGTTTGATCAATTGAAATAACCCGATTCCAATCTTCTAGTGATAATTCATGGGTCGGTGATTTGATTTCCATACCAGCATTGTTGACCCAAACATCCAAGTCACCGAAGTTATCGACCGCAGCTTTTAGTAACGCGTTATTGCCTTCTTCTGTGGCCACGTTTGCTTGAACGATAACCGCCTTGCCACCATTTTGTTCAACTTTGTCAGCGGCCGCCTGTGCACCCGTAGCATCACTATTGTAATTAATAACCACTGACATGTGTTTTTGACCAAACCGTTCTGAAATTGCGGTGCCGATTCCCTTTGAACCGCCTGTAATTACTGCCACTCTGTTTTTAAGATCTTCATACATCATAAATTCCTCCAATTTGGTTTTTAAAAGATTGTTGTAATGATTGCGCCACCGACGATTAAAACTAAGCCGATGATAGTCAACGTTAATTCGCGGTGACTCTTCTTTTCATGTAGAAAAAGCATCGAAATTTTTGGATGTTGTTCTGCAAACAAAAAAGTTCTCTCTAAGCGACCACGGCCACTTAAAGGAAACTTTAAAAATATATAACTAAAACATAAAAATTAAAATTCAGACTAAGTCTTTGGTACTACTAACGTCAGGTACATTTTCTTAGATATTGTTGACATTGCAAACATTTTGCATTACTATATATTTATATTTTGCACAGCAAACTAATTGGAGGCGCTACATGACACCAAATCATTTCATCACAAAATTTCGTAGTTTTAATCGCTATTACTCAAATCTGTTATCGGGATTTGACCGACATCTATACGGAGATCCATTCTCACTGGTTGAGGACCGCGTTGTAACCACGATAAAAACCGCAGGTGTCATCAATCCCAACGACATCAGTGAAAAACTAAACTTAAATAAAAGTCAATTGAGCAAAATACTCACAAAAATGGAAAAGCAGGACATTATCCAACGTTCAATCAATCCTAAAGACAAACGTTCCATATTGATCAGCTTAACCACCCTGGGTGAACAATTACAGGACAAGCAGGTACGTACAGTTCAAAGTGGCCTAAATGATTTCGTCTCACCCTATAGTCCTCAACAATTGGGTAGAATGAGCAAGTCGATGCAAATCATAAAAAACACGCTCACTAATGAACACAATGTTAAAATCGAAACTACTGGCCTGTCGGATATTGGCTATATCGCCGATCTTCATGCACGTGTTTACACGGCTCGCCACTATCACGCCATTTTTCAATATTATGTCCTAGAATCATTAGCCAAATACACCCAGTCAGAACTTGGCGGCGTCACCTTCACTGCAACAGTAGATGGGACTCGGGCCGGGACAGTCAGTCTAGTCGAGTCAACCGATGGCACTTGGCAAGTACGCTGGTTCGTTGTTGATCCCGCTTATCAAGGCCATGGCCTTGGTAAGCAACTTATCACCACACTAGTTGATTACGCTAAGCTTCATGATATTTCTCAAATGTATCTCTGGACGGTCAGTGAATTAGAGGCAGCCAGAAGTATCTATGCGCGCAATGGCTTCCATCGCGCCGAAACCAAACCCAATCACGAATGGAAAGACAATACAATCATGGAAGAACGCTGGGATTATACCCCAGGAACTGGACGTCAATACAACAGCTGACCGCATCACAGTGACAAAGTGATTGGTCAAGGCGTCGCATGTGTTTCATTTTATACAAAAGAAGCGTATCGAAAGATTTAAAATCATATGAAAAGTAGATGAATATGTGGTTAAATCTTCGGTGTTTTTAAGTGGAATTTATACCTTTAATACCATGGCCGTATGCCTACTTTTCTCTTTCAATCTTTTCTACGCCTTGTCAATGGAAATGGTGATAAATTAGGTTTTACTTGTTCAAGGTGGTCTTGATTTGACTACTTTTGTACATTGTCCAAAGGTTTGAACAGAGATTATAGTTAAAATACCTCAAAGAGTGAGACCCTGAGGTGCACTTAAATAAGCCTTGAGGGTATGAATTTTTTCCCAAGGCTGGTATGCTTTAATTGTAACGAGGACTTACTTACGTTGAGGGGCTAGCTCATACGAGTAAGGTTGATTCGTTTTTATGAGATAAAGGATTGTCTTAATGAGATGATCAATTTCTTTGACGATGAGTGGCTTTTGGGGGCCGTCTCCTCGTCTTTTTTGATACCCATCTCTAATATGATTGTCTGCCATTTTGAAATTTATCATGAGAACCACTGTCCAATATAGGATCCGTCTAGCGTGAGGATTACCGTGTTTGGTGATATGCCGTGCTGATTGGTGATCACCCGAGTCCATTTCCGTCAGGTCAATTCCAATGAAGCTATTGAGTTGCTGTCGCGTCTTGAAACGTCGAACATCACCTAACTCACTGATTAGTCGAATAGCGGTACTAGCACCGATTCCGGGGATAGTTTGGAGAAGCGTATATTCGGATAAATTATTTCCAAGTTCAATCATTCGCTGAATTTGTTCTTCTTCCTGCCCCATTAGGTCAAGAACCTGTTCTGCCAAATTCTTGATTTGACGTGTGTTATCTGACGTAATGGGAACGCCATCACCATTTTTTGCGGCTAGTTTCCAAAGTTTATGAGCATATTCATGAGCTCGTTTTGGACCAACACTCTTAAAATGTGCCGCTAAGATATTATTCTGCAAGACATTCAGATCTGTAAATTCCCGGACTATTTGAGCATGGGGAAAGAGTGCCAGTAGCTTCCAAGTAATCTTGTTGTCAAAACTGAATCCGCCTTTAGAGTTACCGAATGTTGCGAAAGTTAACTGTAAGACCCGGTGTGTTGAAGTGCCCCATGATTCTTAAACAGTCGTGGGGCACTTGCAATTCATTCTGATTCTTTTAATTAATTTTGATAAGTTTCGGCTTGATTATAACTGACTAATCAGTTAGTATTAAAAAATGAATAATACATAAATAACCTTTGAAGGAAGTTAAAACATGCAGAAATTAATTATGATTACTGGAGCTACTGATGGTATCGGCAAAATCACCGCAAATGAATTGGCTCAAAAAGGCCATCACATCATTATTCATGGTAGAAATGAAAAAAAGGCTAAACGTGTAGTCAGTGAAATTAAACAAGAAACTGGTAATCAAAATGTTGATTATTTGATTGCTGATTTATTCTCCATGAAAGCTATTGTGGAGATGGTTGCACAATTTGGTCAGAAATATGATCATTTAGATGTTTTGATAAACAATGCCGGAGCGGTTTTGGATGATAAACGTTTCGTAACGGAAAATGGCTTTGATGGAACGCTTGCCTTAAACGTGATAGCACCATTATTGTTAACGCAACTGTTACTTCCAAAATTACGTCGGTCTCAAGATGGCCGTATTATAAATATGTCTTCAGGAACCTATCGTCTAGCCAAACCGGATATGAGTGATTTAAATTTGGAGAAAGTTGCATCTGGACAAGCTCGCTATGGGATTGCTAAACTATTCGTAATTTGGAATACACAACATTTGGCCATGCTGCTACAAAAAAATGGCATTGAGAATGTAACAGTCAACGTCTCCCATCCTGGTGCTGTTGCTACCAACTTTGGTCAAAATAGTGATAATGGTTGGTTCAACGATTTTATTTATAAATCTTCTCTAAAAATAGCTAAGTTATTAAAACTTGATCCTAAAAAAGGTGCTGTTACCAATGTTTATTTGGCTGATTCGCAGGCTGTGAAAGATATTACAGGCAAATTTTTCAATAATAAAAAGCAACAGATAAAGCCTTATGCTAAACAGTGGAACACTGAAAAAGAAAAAACTGTTTGGGACTATTACATGTTAAAACTAAAGCCATGGTTAAATGAAGATTCAATAATTTAATGGAGATATACAATGAGAACAAGAGATGAAAAGAAAGTAAAAGCTATTCGTGATGCTGTAATTGAACTCAGTCAAGCAGATGGCTTTACTAATTTAACAACAGCCAAGGTTGCGAAAAAAGCGGGAGTCAGTCCGGCAACTATATATTGGTATTACACAGATAAAACTGATTTGCTAAGCCGTTTATATGAAGCCGTTAAAAATGAATTGCATTCTGGTTTAACAGCAGAAATAAAAAAGTCAGGGACTGATTTAACAGCTCAGTTAATAGCTATGTTAACTTTCACGATCATACAAGCTAAAAAATTTCCTAAAGAATCACATTTTGTGTCTGCATTATGGACTAACCAGGAATTATTAGATGAACAGGCCCGAAAATTTGGTGAGCAAGAGACAGCGTCACTGTTGATACTTTATAAAAAAATTCAGGCAGATTCTGATTTTATTGACGCCCCTCAGGCAGTACTGTCGGCTTTTTGTAGTGTACCATCGTTGTTACTTCAAACTGTGGATGATGCAAATGAGGAGGAAATTAATCAAACGATACAATTGGTTGTTAAAACTTTGAAAAAATAAATTAGACCTAATCATGTCCAATTGGATGATGATTAAGTCTTTTTTTATATAATCGGATTATTTGCCATTATTGTAACAACCGAAGAAAATCAAAAAAATAGGCAACCATACACAGATGGTTGTCTAAAATTTCATTTATTTAACTTGTCTTTTGATAAAGAGCAGCAAATCTTGTATGTACTTTTCTATCCCAATTGATTAGTCGGACGAATAATCACTTCATTCCAAGCTGCATCAGCTGGCATATCAATGGCTTCTTTGATAGTTAAAGCTACTCTATCAACCGGAATACCAAATGATTCATAGAACTTTTCCATATTAGCTTTAACTTCTGGATCTGTTACAGAGCTCAATAATTCTGTATTGATGGCACCCGGTGAAATAACGGTTACTCGAACATTATTTTTAGCATCGACCATTTCTTGACGCAATGATTCACTAATAGCTCGAACCGCAAATTTTGTTGCGGAATAAACTGCACTGCCTTGATGCGCCGTATGACCAGCAACTGAAGAAACATTGATAATGTGACCAGACTTTTGCTTATCCATGTAAGGAATAGCAGCTCCAATTCCGTACAATGTTCCTTTAATATTGATATCGATCATATTATTCCAGTCATTGATCTTCTTCTCTGAAAGAACTGATTGTGGCATAATACCAGCATTATTCAACCAGACATCGATCCGACCAAATTTATCAATCGCTAATTTAGCAAGAGATTCCACTTGGTCATCATCTGTAACATCAGTTGATTGGTATGTTGCTTCCCCACCTAATTTTTCAATGGAATCAGCAATATCTTTCAATCTATTTTCACGACGTGCACCCAAAACTAATTTAGCACCATCTTTTGCCAATAATTTGGCAGTAGCTTCACCAATCCCACTAGAAGCTCCGGTAATGACAACAACTTTTGATTCACTCATAATAAAAATAATCTCCTTTTTCTTAATATACAGGTCTGTTTTTACCTTGTGTCTCAGCATCAGCGATACCAACTGAATCGTTCTTCAAATAGCCTGGGTCAGCAATGATCTTAACAATGACGTCGGCCATACTTTGACGAGAACCAGAAACGCCAAGATATTGTTCATTCTTGTGGGTAATTTCATACTTAACTTCATCACGGTCATTCAACCATGGGAAACGCAAGGTTGTATACGTTAAGCCTGATTCCTCAAGCAACTTGTCAGCGTTAATAGCAGCGTCCAAACCACCCTTAACCATGCTGTAGTTCCAATGACCATATTCACCAGGAACTTCGTTATATAGGCCTAACAAACTTGATTCAATCACACGTTCAACCTTGTTTTCTTTCATAGCTTTAACGACATTCTTAGTCATCGTATTGTTGCCATCGTGATCAACAAAAGCGATATAAACCATGTCTTGGTCCTGCATAGCCTTATTAACGGTTTCATAATCCGTTACGTCACCATCAATCAGGGTAACGTTCTTGTTTGAACTTAATCCGGATAAACGACTGCTATGACGCAAGAATAGTGTCAATTTAACATCTGGTTGTTCACTCAAAATTCTGTCTTCAACGATTCTAGCAATTTGTCCGTTTGCACCTAATACTAATACTTTTTTCATCTTTGTCACTCCTATTATTTTAATTGTGCTAAACTTGTCCCAAATATTTGTTCAATTGCTACTGGATCACGATGATCAAAGAATTGGCTTTTACCGGTATCAAGTTCGTTCATAAACGCCATTTCAGTATTTGTTAATTCGAAATCAAAAACATCGCTATTTTCCTCAATCCGATTTTTGTGTACTGACTTAGGAATAACAACAATTCCTCGTTGGAGGAGCCATCTTAAAGTAACTTGAGCATTGGATTTGTTATATTTGTCAGCAATCTTTTTAATCGTAGCGTTCGTAAAAATATCATGCTTACCTTCAGCGAAAGGCGCCCACGCTTCAATCTGGATGTCTTCGCTTCGTGCAAAATCAACTGCTGAGTTCTGCTGACACCACGGATTAACTTCAATCTGGTTGATTACCGGTTTAATATCACTTAATAATTCTAATTTTTTCAATTGATCAGTGTAAAAATTAGAAACACCGATTGCACGAATTTTCCCAGCAGTGTAAGCTTCTTCTAACGCGCGCCAAGCGCCAGCAATATCGCCATAAGGTTGGTGCAATAAGTACAAATCTAGGTAGTCAACACCAAGATTATTAAGAGATGTTTCAATACCTTTCTTGGCTCGTTCATAGTTAGCATCAGAGACCCAAAGCTTTGATGTAATGAAGAGTTCTTTGCGGTCAATGCCACGACGTTTAATTGCACGCCCAACAGCTGATTCATTTTGATAAGCCGCTGCTGTATCAATCAACCGGTATCCGGCATCAAGGGCATCGATGACTGCTTGTTCGCACTGTTTTAAATCTGTTATCTGAAAGACCCCAAATCCTAATTGGGGCATTTCAATCCCATTATTCAGCTTAACTGTACCCATATTTATTGACCTCTTTGCTTACTTAATTCATGAGTTCATTATATGTTGATACGGGTCACTTGAAAATTACTGAATAAGTATGCTACTATACGTTGGACGTATAGCTTCATCATGAGGTGATCTAATGATTGATAATTACTTGCTTGAAGAACTAGTTAGTTTTAGTAAACATGGAACCTTGGCCGCCACTGCAAAAGAATTGATGGTGACTCAACCAACTGTAACCCGTGGAATGCAAAAACTTGAAGAAGAACTCAATGTTAAGATCTTTGACCGTCAGCCTAATCATATTTTTTTGACAAAAACTGGCATTTTGGCGGCAAAGGAAGCTCAAAAAGTTTTGAATCAGAATCAAAATTTTATTAAGATGATTCAGGCTTACGAGGCAAGTCATACGACGATAAAAGTTGGAGCAGTCGCTCCCGGCCCGCTAATTTTGTTACAGTCACTGGACGCTATCCCTAGTAATGTCGTCATTAATAATGAGCTATTAGATCCTGAAACCGTGAGTTCAAGTTTAGAAGAGCGTAGTTATGCCATGATTTTCACTAATCAAGAAATCATGACTGATTCGATTGAATCACGATTCATTGGTAATGAAAAATTATCGGTCAATTTAGACAAATTCACCTATCTTGCCAACAAAACCTCTGTGACCTTTGCGGAGCTAAAAGGAATGAGCTTTGTTGTGATTAATGATATTGGCGCTTGGAAACAGCTTATTCAAGATAATATTCCTGACGCTAAATTTTTATATCAAGATGAATACGATTCTTTTACCGAAATAACCCAGTATTCTACTTTTCCATATTTCAGCACCGATATTTCAGGAACTGGCCATCATCTTCCTAGTCAAGATGATGATCGGGTAAGAATCCCTATCAGTGATGAGGCTAGTTCTATGGACTTTTACGTTTCTTATTTAAAGACCCAAAAATCTAAAGTCTCGCCATTAATAAAATTGCTATCACAATCTTGGTCGTGAAAAATAGCTTAAACGAGCCCCAATGGAATTGACATTTTCATCCATTGGGGCTCGTTTTTTAGGGTAATTTAATTAAGTGATTTACCCGACGATGAAACTGTCAGGCCGTTACCCAATCATATCGCTTGAGAAATTTATCTGATTTATGCTGTGATACAGGTTTCTCAGCAGCTCTCTTAGCTAAATGCAATTTAAAATTTGCATCTAGGTTCAACAATAACTGACTAGAAATTCCCATCACAGTTTCAATTCTCAAAGCCAAGACTTCATTAATAAATCGTTTACGTTTGAGAATATCGGATATGTTTTTTTGACTAACACCTAGTCGATCAGCCAAATCAACTTGGGTAATCTGATAAAATTCCATGGTTTCTTTAATGAGATTAGCGGCCGAACTGATGTGATATTGCCGAATTTTATGGTCACGATGCAACATAGTGTTTAACTCCTTATGGTCACGATTCCTGACTGCTCAATAGAAAGCTGTTCACATATGCTCTTACGCCCTAACTTTTATTTAGCCACAAAACTCCGAGTAGTGAGATATGCCTTCCCTTATCATAGCAGTTATCTTTATTCTCCAAAAGATTAATGAACTGACTCATAACCCTACATCATACTGACTGATCACTCCGACTTCACCCGACAAATATGATCATGGCCTGTCTGCCAACCACAGAGTATCAGCAGGGTTAGCGGTAGATATAGCACAATATGATAACGCCCTTGAACTTCAACAAGCATACTGCTGACGATGAAACCATCTAAAAGTAAGGCGCTATAAAAGAAATAATGGTTTAAATAGACCGCGTAACGACGAATCAAAACCCATAAACCGAGACCACAACTGATCAAAGCTAACCCCATCAAGCCTTCAAAGTAACTCACCGCTAACCAATTCAGGGGGCTCTGAAACCGTTGCCACCAGTGTATTCTGGCTTGATACGGCTGAGCATTGTCTAAATTATACAGAATCCAATTATAACCATAGTTTTCGGCCATTAAATTTTGTGATTTTTGGACTAAAAAGTTGCCCCACTGCTTTTTTTGTGTCAATTCTTGGATATTTCGTTGCGTGGTTGCTTGCATCTCGCTGGCAACCGTTGCATAAGCCTTGGCGGTAACTGGTTCAGCTTTTAATTCATGTGAGACTTTGGCCATCAAGTCAGCGTTATACTGACCGGATGTTTGTGGATTAGTCCCTGTTGCCAAACTGTAAGCACTGCTGACGCGTGTCGGTGCCACTTGGAAGCCGTATAACCAATTATAAATCATTGATGAGCTGGCCATCAGTACAACGATAATTCCCATGAACAACCCTAGCTGCCGCACAATATGGCGAGTGAGCTTCTGATTAGTCAACCACCAGCTAATCCCGATAAGCACTAAAACAATTAGCCAAACGGACATAATCGGTCGCAACATATTGGCCGCAAAACAAGCTAGAATTGCAATGATTAAATTGGCCCAGCCGTCGTTTGGCGTTGCGGTGGTTAATGGTCGGACTAAATTTGTCAGTGCTAACATTGCGATAAGCATAAAGGTCAAAAAAGCTGGTTCGGCGCCATTTAAAAACGTGCTGTAGAGCCAATAAGCCGGAATCCAATAAAAGATCAGCCCCGCAGCAATTCCCATTGGTCGAGAAAACCAGCGGGCCACCAGCCAATAGAGCAATAACATATCCAACAAGGTACAAGTAATGTTAATCAGTTGGCTGACAATGAAGGCTGAACCCCCAAATGCTGCGCCGACACTGAAAAGATTAGCAATATTAATGGCATGCGGGAAAATCGCATAATTTCCGATTGAACCGTCAGTAAAGAGTTGTTTCCAAGTTAATCCTTGCGCACTAAAAGCCGCCAGCGCATGATAATTCCAAAAATCTGACGTTGGTTTAATTTTAAAGACAAGTAATAAGGGCACTTTCAAGAGATTTAGTCCACCAAAAACCCAAATTAAACGACTGGCGCCACGTTGACTCAACCAAATCGTCAAAAAAACGATACTGGCAACGATTGCAATTAAGGTTAAGATTGCCCAGAGTAAACTCAAATTAACTTCTAAACCGGTATTCTGAGTCCAAGTCCCTGCTGCCGTTGCAACCATTGCACTGCCAATGAGTCCAATCGCAATCAGTAATGTGATGGCTTGAACCACTTGTGTGAGACGTCGTTTGCACATGTGGATTCCTCCCTAATACGACTGCTTCAAACTGGGATCAAATTTTCCGGTACCATGGCGCGTCTTCGTCCAGTTCGTTTTCCCTAGAAGTTGCCGAACTAGTGCAGCGTAGGGGGTTAAACCAATAATGAGTAAATAAACTTGAAAACTAAAACTATTGCCTAATGTCGCCCAGGATTTGAATGGTAAATGGGCATCGACTGTATTTCGTTCATATAAATTAGTAAATAAGACGCAACTTAAAATGGCAATGATAATCACAAGAGTCAAAGCTAAGTGGTGCCACCCGCCACCCCAATTATTCAGACTACGGCTGATCAGGGTAATCAGCGCCACTAGACTTGAGATTGGGACAAGACAGCCCGTTAGTGGCATCATAATCCAAAAGGTCGTATCAAATTTTTGAAAGTTATTGACGAACTGTGAATGCCAAAGTGAAGGCAGATAATGCATACACTGGATAGCCCCCTGACACCACCGCACCCGTTGCCGATAAAATGGCCGCAATTTGGTCACACCTTCTTGTTGCACCACGATGGTGTGTGTGAATCGCACTTCCCCACCTAATAACCAAGTTCGTAAGGTGTATTCCAAATCTTCTAGCAAACTATCGCCCCAGACATTATTTTGAGCCAATGATAGTCGGACAAATTGGCCATTTCCCGAAGCAATGCCCTGACCAAGACGATTACGCAACTGCTGGGTGGCACTATTAACACACATAAATTCAAAGTTTTGCATGCGAGTCAACCAGTTGACTTGATTATTAATGCTGACACCGGTTTGGAGCATCGCCAGTTTAGCATCAGTTTCGAAATTAGCCACCACTTCAGTTAAATCGTGACAACTCATAAACGCGTCCGCATCTAAAACACCAATAATGGTCGTTTGTGGTGAAGCACGTCGGGCTAACGTATGCTGCAAATAGTGAATCGCCGTATTGATTACCGCTCCTTTACCCTGCTGATCGTTGCCAGCACGGTGTAGGATTTGTAAGAATGGTGATTGAGAAGTCGCTAACGCTGACAAACTATGATCATGTGAGTTATCGTCCACCGCAATTATTTGGGCCTCAATGCTATTGGGCAATTTTGCCAACTCTCCTGACAAACGGTTGATCGTCGTCGTGATAACGTTAGCTTCATTTAAGACTGGAATCACCAAATATAATCGAAATGGTTGGGACCCCTTGTGAACTGGTCGAATCGGTTCACGATAATGATTGATCAGTAAAATATTTAACAAGAAGTATCCGTAGAACAAACTTGAAATGGTGATCGCAATTTGACCTAAAATTAACATCATAACTCCCCCTGAATCCCCTGCCATTATAAATGTATTAATGATAACTACCCTGTATTATAACGAAGTACAGTAGGGAACCCTATCGATTCGCGGTGAAAGCATAGTGAACTAATTAAATTGTTTGTATTATGATTTTCAATTAAAGCCATACGGATTCTTTACATGAAGTTTACGCCTTATTGATGACTTGAGTGGTCGCGGATGACTATACTGGTGAAAATTAATCCTTTAAGGTGATGATCATGTGAAAAAGTTTCGGTGGTTCTGGCTGACCTTATTAATCGTTCAACCAATTTTCGTCTATTTAACACGAACCGGGTTACGACTTCCGGTTCCGGTCCATTTTGGGCTATTCGGCAGTGATGCTTGGAATGGGCTCGCAGGACAAGACCTAGTCATTGCCATGAGTATTAGTGGTTTGTTGCCACTATTGGGACTAATCCTAACTTATTGGTCACAGAATCCAATCAGTACGACCTTACCGCGGTGGCAACCGACCCCACGTTCAGCTTTGAGTTGTTGGACGGTTATCGCGAACTGGTTGGTCCTGGCAAATCTCTTTATGACGGCCCCGCTTTTCACCATCATTTGGCTCCTTCTTGACCTCGGACTACTTCTTGTATTACTTAGTTTTGTTGGTCAGCTTTACTGGCGACAGAATCATCCCTAAGCCTTAAAAAACCTAAGATCAGCAACGTAAGCCCCATTTAGGTTTGCGTCGCTGATCTTAGGTTAGGTTCACTTATTTTGGTTTGTTAGAGTGCGCGTTTCATCAAGAAATCCGTCTGTCGATCAGTCCCCATGACAAAAGCATGCTGACTAAAGCGTTTGAAGTCCCATTTTTCATAGAAGCGCTTGGCTGGTTCGTTATGTTCCCATACGCCCAACCAAATTTGAGTCTTATCTTCTGAACGGGCTAAGTCGAATGCGAATTTTAAGAATTGGCTGCCAAGGCCACGATGTTTTTCAGTCGGACGGATATAAATGCGCTCGATTTCTAAGCTTTCAGGCCCCATTTTTTCCGATTGTGCGGGATCGACATTCAATTTTAAATAGCCTAACACTTGACCGCCAGCTTCAATAAAATAGAATCGTGAACCAGGTCGTTGTAATTCTGTCGTCAATTTCGGTAAATTGTAGGCTGACGTTAAGAAAGCGGTCATATTAGCAGTGGTATTTTGAGCTGCAAAAGTATCTTTGAACGTTTCCACGCTAATTGCTTGTAATTCTGCGGCATCCTCGACGGTAAGTTGACGAATAACTGGTTTTGACAATAGACCTCCTCCTCGTAGTTTGTAACCATTAATCATTTAATGGTCCTAATTTCGTGCACGTTTTCCCCAATTTGGAATGACTTTACCATCCTCACCTACTGCCGGTGTATCAGTGGGGCCATTAGTCTCGTCTTCCCCAAAATGATTTTCCAGCGCATCCACGAAGCGAGCGGATGACTGACCATCAAGATTATCGAAGAAGAAATTAACAAAACCAGCTAATTTTGTTTGGTTAACAGTTGGGTTTTGCAATTGCGCGATTAAATCACCGGTATTCTCAGCCAACGTCCCCGGAATAAAATCAAAGTAATCGAAATAAAAGCTGCGGGACTGCATGTAATCAGCCAAATCAGGAGCAAAGAAAATCATCGGTCGCTTCAATAAGGCGTATTCAAAGCACACAGATGAATAATCAGTAATCAATTGATCTGCTACTAAGAGTAAATCATTAATTTCCCGATAATCTGAGACATCATAATAAAAGTCTGCATATTCATAAGGCAACGTCGGTTGATTCTGCACAAATGGATGAATCTTCAATAAGAAAACGTAATCCTCATGTAACGCTTCGTAGATCTCCTTAAAGTTTAACATTTCAAAGGGATAATAAGCTGATTGTTGGCCATTACCACGGAAAGTTGGCGCAAACAAGATCACCTTTTTTCCTTTGATAAAGGGTAATTCTTCTTCCAGCCGGGATCGAATTGCTTTTTTCTTTGGTTCATCAAAGAAGATATCAGTTCGTGGAATCCCAAGTGGCGCAATCTTATCCGCACTGACGCCAAACCCTTCCACATATTTATCGGCGATGTTATGTGACGAGACCAACGCTTTAGTATAGTTCCGATGGTTCAAAGATTGCAACTTAGGCCCACCTGGCATTCCCAAACGACTGTACCCGAATGTCTTGAAAGCCCCAACCGCATGCCAAACCTGAATCAAATCCGCATGTTCCCGGATATGCAAGGGGTAGACTAACGGATAAAAGTCATCCAAAATAATGTAACGACTCGTCGCTAAGGCTTTAGCTAGGGTCCGAATCTCTTGCCAAGACTTCTTGGCCTTAATACTCGGTTTAAGATAAAACGAAATCTTGAAATCGGTCTGTCGTTTTTTTAGCTCCTGATAAATAAACTCAAAGTTACCTGAAACTGAGACTCGACTATCGGAAACAAATGAAATTTGCTTCTTCCGAATGGGATGCAAACAATACCAGCGATACCAAAGTTTGAGTGCTCGACGTTTGATGGCGCGTAATGCTGCGGTATCTACCTCATTATTATTTGAAAAATCGTTGACTGAAGGGTCGATTTCACTTAATTGATAAGAAGTCACTTTTAAGGCTTGTGCAGCTAAATTATACCGAAAAATCAAACTATAGGATTTGTTCCGTTTGGCCGTGTAACTCATCATTTTAGTCGTATAGTTCAGGTCCTGAGACGTATTGGCGATTTGTCCCAAACTGGTACGACGGATAAGCCAACCTTTTGTCAGATACTGTTTTAATTGTAATTTAATTTCATACGTCCCAGGCGTCAATGGTTTACCCGCACTGATGATCGAAAAGTTGAGGGCGCCACGGTAGCCGGCAGCCGGATACTTTTCGTCGTTACTGGCTTGATTCACGAGTGGAATTTCAATTTCATCCTGCTGGTCACTGACTAAGATCAGACTTTTGATGAGCCGTTCAGCGTCTTTTTCCGGATAACTTTCAAAGTACGCCTGCCCCTCTATGACTAAAAAGGAGCTGTTAAATTCTAAACGCGTCACCTGACGTTTGATCAAGGACTCCGCCTCAGTTGCTTGGCGTGGCTCATTTAAGTACGTTGGTGTCTCGGCCGACTGCTCATCGGCAAAAGTTTCAGTTGTTGGTTGATTAGTGCGTGGACGACCATACAAGAGTCGTCGTGCAAGTCGTTTCATTCGTTGTAACATCGATAAAAGCGCTCCCTACTTCGTTTAATTAACCTAATTTTTCATTCAAAAAAGTATACACACGATGGCTATTCAACCCATCTTGATGGGGAAATGTTTTAGCTTTTAACGTTTTGACATATCCCAAGTCTAACGCTGGCAGTTGTTGATTGATGAAGGCAGTTAAGGCGCTGGCGGTCTCAAAATGTGGTGCTCCCAAATAGTGATAATAATCAACGTAAAAACCACTTGTTTTCAGATAATCTTGATAATCTGGCGTCCACAACAGAATTGGTCGCTCAAAGTAACTGAAATTTAGCGATAAGGAAGAATAGTCCGTAATAAATAAATCAATCGTCGGCATCAGGGTCTTCACCCGGGTCGCATTCTGAAAAAGATGGACATTTGTTGGCTGGTCTAATTCTGGTAACCTCAAGTACGGATGCAATGAGATATAAATCTCCCAGTCTTCTGACAAGTGACGTGTTGCTTGAATAAATTCTCGAATATAGGTGATCACGCGACGTTCACCATCACTACCTGGGCGATAAGTTGGCGAATAGAGTAACCGTTTCGGCCCTGCATGCGTTTCTGGTCGTTGCCGCGTCAGTTCGTCCATCATTGGTTCACCAGTAGCTAGAATATGGCTTTTCTCAATTTCAAACGCCTCAGCATAGGCCGCCTGATTGACTTCGGTGTTAATGAATACCCAATCATAATTTGTATGTGGTTTTAAAACATTTTGATCTGCTTGCGGTAAGCTTAGCCCAAACTTTTTCAAGGTGCCGAAAGCATGCCATAATTGGACGACTTGATTTTTAGAATGTTTTTTGATGGCATAAAGTGGGAAAAAGTAGTCATCTACGATAAACAGTTCCGACGTCGCAATGGCCTTTAACGCCCGTAATGAGGCCCACAAAAATCCTAATTTACTTTTAAATGAGTGATCGTAGTGGTAACAAAGTGTTTTTAATCCAGGGGTTCCGGCTTGTTCAAACTCTTGATACACCGCTTTTAAATTACCATTTAATTGCGCACTACGCATGGTCGCAAAAGTCACCTGCCGATGATGCCCAAGCGTGAAATAATAGCAGCCTTGATAAAACAAGTTAAAGCTTACTTGCAGCGTCTTTAATTTTAAGGTCTTTAAACGTCCCATTCCATCACCGCCTTACCCCAATAATTGGTAAGATTGTGCTCAAAAAAATTAATAATGTCTTGAATCGTATGGACCTGACAAGTATAACCAATCAGATTCTGCAACCGTTCACGAGTCACAGGACTGGCGGCTAAGATATCAATCGCCTTTTCAAAGTCTTGCCGGCCACTACGACTAGTGCCCCGTAACGTAATACCTTTCGCTAAAACATCACGTGTATCGATTCCCACTGGATCTTCTGAAACACCCATCAGAATCGCCGTACCCATGGGTCGTAAGTGTGCAATGATTTGAGCAATAGCTTGTTCACTGCCACGACCACCGGTACATTCAATTGCTTGACTGATCTGTAGTCCAGCCGGGATTTCGTCGACTAAATAAGTTTGATCTGAAAATGAGAAGTAAGTTAATTTTGATTGGTGCCGGCCGAAGATGATTAACTGGCTGGTCGGGAAAAGCTGCTTGACGAGTACCGCAGTGATGTAGCCCAAATTACCATCGCCCCAGATACCAATAACTTTGTTATCCGCGTCCATGACATTTTCCAGCTGACTCAAGCCTTGAACGCCGACTGAAATCATTTCAATAAACGCTGACATCTGTGGATCGAAATTTTCTGGTAATTTTAAGACACGATCACGGGCCAGACAGACGTATTCTTGCATAAACCCGTCATAGCCACTGGATCTGAATTTTGAAGTTGGTAAATAGTTTTCTTCAATGATGGGATCTTTTTCCGCAGGTGTATTGGGAATCATGGTGACCAGTGTGCCGGGTTTAAAGTCCCCCTGTGGGTCTTCAACGACTTCACCAACGCCTTCGTGAATCAAGGCCATAGCCAACTTCTGTTTTAAGATTGCTTGTGGCCGATTACCAGTGAAGTAACGTTGATCTGCATGACAAATCGACAAGAAACGTGGCCGAATGACTAGATCATTGGCAGTCACCGTCTCGGCGACGGTCTGTACTTCAAATTGGCGTGCGGCAACTAAACGATAAACTTGGTTGAGCATTTTAGCCCCTCCTTTCAACTAAGGCATTCGCGACGCGTAAATCATAGGGTGTCGTAATTTTGAAATTAAAGTTTTCGCCACGCACTTCTTTAATGGTATGTCCAGCTAGCAAAACGATTTTACAAGCATCGGATAAGGTCGCCCGTTGCTGGTTAGATAAACTATTGTACGAACTAACTAATGTTTTAATATTGAAACTTTGAGGCGTCTGGCCCTGAAACATCGTTGATCGCAGTGGAATTGTTTCAATCTCCTCAGAGGTGCCTTGCACAATGGTATCAATTGCTGCGACAACCGTATCGACCGCCGCATGTTTTAAAGCGGCTTCGATGTTATCGTTAATAATCCGTCCGGTAACGAATGGCCGCACGGCATCATGTGTGACGATAATGTCATCATCATGTTCACCATAGTGTTCATGAATATATGCAATGCCGTTCATCAAAGTTTCGTTGCGTTCAGCACCGCCGATGACCACCTGAACACGATCATCAGTAATATATTTTTTGATCAAATCTTGAGTATGGCTCAGCCAATCTTGGGGACAAGCCACCAGAATTGCCGTAAAACGACTCTCCAAGACAAATTTTTCAATCGTATGAATCAAGATTGGTTTGTCAGCCAATGATAAAAATTGTTTTGGCATGGGCACATTTCCCATACGAGTCCCTTTACCTCCGGCTAAAATTTGTGCATAGATCATATCAGCATTACTCCATTCTTGGTTCAAATTAGTTATCCTAAGCATAAAGAAAATTTTTGACCTTTTTGCCGGATAATGTGAGTAAACTTTGACGATAACCAGACAAATTAACAAATAATCAGCTGAAGCAACCCCATTTTTACCAGAAACATCTTCACAATCAAATGCCAGATAATCGTCAGGATATTAAAAAATCTCTGCCAACATTAGCTGGCAGAGACCTTTTTGAAAAGACTTTAACTTTTGAGATTCATCATTAACTTGTGTGTTAAATGACTTAGTGTTTGCCACTCTTCATCACTTAACTCACCACGATCCAATAGCAATTCTGGTACTTCACTGACGGTCGCACGCTTTTTTCGGCCAGCAACGGTCAAATTAACACTAACTTGCCGTTCATCTGCTTGACTACGTTGACGCGTGATTAAACCTTCTTCGTCCATTCGTTTAAGTAATGGTGTCACGGTGCCAGTACTTAGATCTAACCAATTTCCAACTGATTTAACGGTTAAATCAGGGTGTTCATCTAACAAAACTAAAACAAGATACTGCGGGTAAGTTAATCCTTGCGCGGCCAATTCAGGCTGATAGGCCCGTTGAATGGCGCGGGATGTAACATACATTAAAAAGCAAAAGTGGTCTTCTAATTTACGCATGGTGACTGGGGCCCTCCTTTGATTGTCATTATTATTATAAATCATTTATCCCTACGAGACAATTTAATTGTTAACAATTAAATTCAAACAGTTCAACGAGTTAACCTTTACGCCTCTATCATAACTAATGTCCGTTCGTTTGACTTCAAAAAGCACCGGTAATCGTCATGGATGCTGACAACTACCGGTGCAATTTATTTGTTAACTGTTTAATATTACTGATTCTATCGCTCATCAGTGACTCAGGTGGTAATAAAATAACCCCTTGACTGGTTGGTATTTTTAACAGGGTTGCAGTTAAGCTGGTTGCTAGGGTTATTTTATAAATTGTTTTTAGTTAAAGTAACATGATACTATTTATGTACCCTGAAAGTCTTATTGATTGCTGATTCTATTTTTCAACATAACGCCAAGCATACGCAACCAGGACTACCTTGTAAAGTCCTACTTCATCCGCCATCAATTGGTCACTTTTACAGCATTTACCAGGATAACTTGCTATACTTAGCGTTAGGAAACTAACGGAATGGTGTGTGAAATTATTGTCTAAATTACGGAATTCTTGGTTGGATTTTTCAATTGCGACCCTAAACTTTTTGGCAAACATCGGAATCGTCCTCCCCTACGTGTTGATCTTGTTCAAGTATCAACAGACTCACAGTACAACTTATTTAATTGCCATTATTGTCTTTTACGTCGCCCGTGCAGCCAGTATTTTTTCAACCAAACGGCTTAATTTAAAAGCCAGCACTTACTTACTGTTGTGTCTTTGGTTGGGCGTCATTGGTAGCGCTATTTATAGCGTGACTACCAGCTTACCTTGGCTCATCTTCGGTGCCTTATGTCTCGGCTATACTTCAGCGACGATTTGGCCTTACTACCTCACGCTTAAGCTACATTTGACTACCAATACCGATTTCAAACTAAAACGGCTCTACTGGCTGATTTTTGCCGTTCTGGGACTACTCTTCGTGGCTGACTTTAGTTTTGATCTGCATTACCGCTTAGCCTTCGTGATCTTAGGGGGGCTTTTCCTGGCAGCCTTACCCGCTGGCCACTTATTGAATAGCTTTTCACTGGCCTTTTACGATTCTCAAAATACGGTTGCCCGACAACCAATCAAGCCTTGGCGCGTGCTGGTTTTCGTTGCTTTCTTTGCCCTAATGGGATTACTAACATTATTGCGGAAAATCAACTTAGCAATTGCCTTACCGTACGTTTTAGGCCTTGTACTCATTGCAATCATCTTATTGAATCTTGAATTAGCTGCTGACTGGCAAGCGATGCCAGCTAATAAGTTACGGCTCGTAAATCGGGGCTTTTTGGTTAGTTTCGTCTTGCTATTCAATAGCTTCTTTGGCTACTTTATCTTGGGCAAAAATGGGATGTACTTTATCTTTGCCATCTACTTAATTGGCTTTGAAGGCGGTCGACCACTTTATCTTGCTTTGGGTCACCAGCTGGAAGCCCGCAGCAAGCAATTTGCACAATGGGGTCTTATTTTAGGACATTTGCTCGCCTTAACCACATCGCCAGTCTTATATCTGCCTGGCTTGCTGCTGATTGCCTTGTATGTCGGTTTTGAAAATCCGGCACTCAACATGAGCGTCTACCACGCGGACAAAGCCGATCCAGATTTAGCCATTATTAATAAGTATCGTTTCTCCACATATGGCGGTCTGCTTTGTCAACTTTGCCTATTTGGCGCCTTAGTTACTGTCAGTGCCGGACAACATTTGCGACTCATGGCCTTTTTCAATCCAAGCAGTGCCAGTTTAAAATTAACTTACTTACACGGCGTGGCGTGGCCATTATTACTGATTTCGTTATTACTCTCACTTGTGACCATTTATGGTCAGCCCTATTTTGATCGTCTGCATCCGTCACATTAGCACCTTAAAAAGGAGGCTGTTTTATGATTTTTGTTGCGTTAGCCGCAATTATTTTACCGTTAATCCTACTTGGCGGGTTCAATCTGCCAGCCACCCGTGGCATGAGTATTAGTGCTGTCGTGGTCATCATCACCGGTTATTTCTTTTGGAAATTGTCGCCAGCTGTACTGGGGGCTTCCATCCTTCAAGCCTTGCACAAATCCTTACCAATTTTATGGATTTTATTTGGGGCACTTTTAATGTTAAATAGTCTCCGGCATACGGGCGCCATTGATCGTATCAACCAAGGCTTCAAAGCACTTTCCGCCGACATGCGCCTTCAAACGGTCCTAGTCGCCTTTCTGTTTGGCGGCTTGATCGAAGGGGTTTCTGGATTTGGGACGCCGGCGATGGTCACCGCACCGTTACTCATTGCACTAGGCTTCTCCCCCATGGCTGCCGTTATTTTGGCCCTGGTCGCGGATTCAACGCCCGCGGCATTTGGCGCCGTCGGGACACCTTTAACGGTCGGGCTGAGTAACGTCACCGAAAAAGCTAGTTTGTTAAATCAAATCGGCTTACGGGTGACGCAACTTGATCTATTTGTCGGGGCCCTCATGCCAGCGGTATTGATTCTCATCTTGATTCTAGGCTTTGGTCCAGCCGAGCATCGTTTCAAACAATGGCTGAACGTCCTGCCATGGGCCTTATTAATTGGCTTGGTTTACAGTAGTATTGCGCTATTGAGTGCTTGGCTGATTGGTTATGAGTTTATTTCCATTCTGGCACCACTTGGCACCCTAATCGTCGCAATTGTCAGCATCCGTCAGCATTGGTTGCTACCCGCAGCCGTCCGCGAAACGCCTTGGCAAGTCGCCACGGCAGCCGCCCAACCGGCGACAACTGACCCTAAAACCGAAATGTCTCTGCTCAAAGCTTGGTTTCCCTACTTACTGGTCGTGGTCTTGCTACTCACAACGCGTGTTTGGCAGCCACTAAAGAATTTTCTGACCAATACGTTGAATCTATCTTGGGAACATATTTTAGGCTTCAAAACGATTAGTTCCGATTGGGAGTTCCTGTATTCGCCGGGTACGATATTAGCCTTAGCCGCCATCATTGGGTTACTCGTTCAGGCCAGATCCTTAAAGCCCTTAGCTCCGACGGCAAAAAAAGTCGTTAGTTCAATGGGTGGCACGGCCCTTGCGTTGATCGTGACCCTGATCATGGTTCAAGTCTTTACCAACTCCGGGCTTAATGCCGGCAAGTTACCAAGTATGCCAATGTATATCGCCAAGTTTGTGGCTAAATATTTGGCCGGCATCTGGATCATTATCGCCCCATTCTTAGGCGAACTAGGCTCCTTCGTCACAGGAAGCGCCACGGTCTCAACTTTAACTTTTGCCCAAATTCAGGCCGACATTGCAAGCAACGCTCAATTAAACCAACCCATCGTATTACCGGCACAATTAATTGGGGCGGCCGCCGGAAATATGATCTGCGTCCATAATATTGTCGCAGTCAGCTCGGTCGTTGGCTTGAATGGTCAAGAAGGCGCGATTCTACGACAAACCATTCTGCCAGCACTGGGTTATGCGGCACTGATTGGCTTAGCCGGCTTAGTTTTAATGACCTTGGTCTAACGTAAAAGTCTGGGACTAGCTTCCCAGACTTTTTTAATCCCAATTGCACACAGCAATCAGCCTAATTTTAAGTTAAAATAAAGCTAGGTTCTCGTCGTTAGGAGGTTTTAAAATTGAAAGTCATGTTAGTCCCTAATCTCCAACTGGGGCCGCGTATGCTTGGTCCAACCAGTGACCCAGTCGCTAATCGGGCCTTGTATCAGCGCTACGCCAAACGGTTACAAGCCCAGCTGGGAATTGGGTTTCAAGTTTATGTCGATGATAGTGACGGCTATACGTTGTTACAGGCCGACGACGATCAAGCGACAACTTGCTGGTTAACTGCTGCGGCCGTTTATGCGGCTTTGACGCCCGAAATCATCATGAAACACCGTTTGATGGCCTTGAGTGATGAAACGGTCTTACTTAAAGCCACCGCTAAAATTGAACAAGCCCTCAAAACGCCAAAATAAAACGCTCCGGAAAGCTATTCCGCAGCGTTTTTTTGTTTATAAGTTCACCTGATGACGACGCATCCCTGTCTCTACTAACAAGAGCCCCACAAACCAGATCAATGAACCGATCACGGCCCAACGATTGACGGCATCAAAACATAAGATCACCGTAACCGCAATAAAGAACAAGAGGGTCGCTACATTAGATAATGGGAACCAGGGTAATTTGAATGGATTATGGCGACTATCCGCCGTACGCTTGTAAACATAGTGGCAAACCAATAACGAACACCACACAATGATGAAATTGGTGGTGGCCACATTTGAGATCAGCGTAAAGATCGTACTAGGAATCACGTAATTTAAGACCACGATTACTAATAAGATGACTGATGAAAACAGCAATGAACGTGCCGGCACGTTGTAACGATTGACCTTGCCCATCCATTTAGGCGCATTCTGACCATGCGCCAGCGTGAACAACGTACGACTCGTACTAAAAATCGCGCTGTTGCAAGCCGATAATGCCGCGGTCAAAACGACAAAGTTGATAATACTGGCAGCCGCTTTGACCCCAATATCACTGAAAACTTGCACAAAGGGCGATTGAGTCGTCGTGATTTGGTTCCAAGGATAGATCGACATAATCACAAACAGTGCCCCAACATAGAAAAATGAGATTCGAATCGGCAAACTATTGATCGCTCGCGGTAACTCTTTTTCCGGATTTTCCGCTTCTCCAGCCGTAATTCCGACCATTTCGATTCCCGTAAACGCAAAGATCACTAACGAGAATGATGTCAAAAAGCCCCCCAGTCCTTTGGGGAAAAAGCCGCCGTGCTGAACGAGATTACTCATCGTAACGGTCTGACCACCGACTTGCGCTGCTGACCCAATTAAAATCGCACCAGTGACGATCAAAGCAATGATGGCGACCACTTTGATCATGGAGAACCAGTACTCTAACTCACCAAAGGCACTGACCGATAGCAAATTAAAGATCAGCAGAATCAAGATAATGACCAGTGGCGTGACCCACTGCGGAATCCAAGGGAACCAGTAGCGAATATAGATCCCACTGGCGGTTAAGTCCGCCATCGCGAGACTGATCCAGCAAAGCCAATAAGTCCAGCCAATCGCAAATTCAAACTTCTTGCCTAGATATAAATTAATAAATTCTAAGAATGAATGCAGTTTCGTATTTGACAGTAATAATTCACCTAACGCCCGCATCATCAAGTAACAAAAAAAGCCCCCGATGGCGTACGCGAGTAAAATCGATGGGCCAGCTTGCTTGATGGCGGCACCAGAACCGAGAAACAATCCCGTCCCAATGGCACCACCAAGCGCAATCATCTGCACATGTCGCCGCTTTAACTTTCGTACTAGGTGTTGATCTTCCATAAGTCCTCAACTCTCTTGATCATTATTTTCATAAAACCACAGGTATTTTCATATTAGCCCATTTTAAGCTAAAAAGCCGTTCCGAGCAAATGAATTCCACTCAGAACCGCGATTTCAACTGATTTCAATTGCTTTACAGCCCTAGATTTGATATGTTTAGGCTACTTAAATTTTAACGTCAACTCAAAGGAGCTTACTTATGCAAACTCAGTCAACCGACGGCCCACTCAAACGCTTTTTTAAAGGCGTTATCATTGCCCTTGGCTTCATTCTCCCTGGTGTCTCTGGTGGGGTCTTAGCCGCCATTTTAGGCATCTATGAACGCCTGCTAGGGTTTATGGCCCACTTCCGCCAAAACTTTAAACGCGATTTCTGGTATTTTGTGCCAGTCGGCCTGGGTGGCATCGTGGGAATCGCTTTACTTTCGGCGCCGTTAGAATACTTACTCGCTCATGCACAAGTCATCGTTTTGTGGGGCTTTGCTGGGGCCATCATCGGTACCTTGCCAGCCCTCGCTAAAACGGCGACCGTCAAAGCGCCACGTGATCGGATCGACCTGCTCTGGTTCTTGGGCACACTCCTGATTAGTGGTACCTTACTATTTTTTATGAGTGATCTTTTCGGTCAAATTCCAGCTAATTTCTTAGGCTTCATGATTGCCGGTGTCCTCATTGCCTTAGGTGTGTTGGTTCCTGGCCTAAGTCCCTCCAACTTATTACTGATTTTAGGCCTGTTTACGCCAATGTTAACCGGCTTTAAACGACTTGACCTAGTTGGCGTGTACTTACCGATTGCCATTGGCGGGGCACTCGCGATGGTCCTCTTTTCTAAAGGGATGGAATATTTGATCCACCGGTTCCATTCACGAGTCTATCACTTTATCTTAGGCATCGTCGTCGCTAGTACGATTCTTATTCTAGTCCCCAACCCCAAGGCAGCCGAAAGTATCTCCTACGCTGGCGTGACGAGTGCCACGTTACTCCTCAGTGCCCTGGCACTAATCGTTGGGATTGCGCTCGGCTATTGGATGAGCCGCTTAGAACAGAAGTATAAATAGCCTTAGTGGTGCCGGGCTTGTAAGCGGCGCAGCTCATTGACTTGGGCTTGAATCTCACCCAACATTTGAGTCTGCATCTTTTGGATCTCCAGCATATTAGGTTCATCTTGTTGGATCAAATGATCCACTTTGGTATGCAAAACACGAATCTCTTCTTCAGACTTGGAGTTGACGCGAAAATCATTGACGGCTTGTAACCGGTCATATTCTGCCGCTCGATTCTGACTCATCATGATCAACGGTGCTTGAATCGCGGCAACCATGCTCAAGAATAAGTTCAATAAAATAAAGGGATAGGGATCAAAACGCATCCCAAATAGTTGGACGACATTGATCAGCATCCAAAGTAACATGACACTGACAAATGAAATAATGAACGCCCAGCTCCCGCCAAATCGTGCCACTGCATCCGCCACTCGTTGACCAAATGTCAGCGAGTTTTCTAATTGGCGGTTCACATCGACGACTTGATACGTGTTTTTCTGCATAATTTGTGTCAAACGATGATTAATTTTTTTGTTTTGTTGATAATCTTTCGCAACCATGCGATCCATCTTTTGCATCCGATACCCTACCAAATGTTCACTACAAATGAACGAGGTGGGCGTCGCCGCCGGATAAGCTTGGTGAATCGCGGTTTGTAATTGCTGATCTAACTCCCTTAAAGTCATCCCATCGACCATATCATAGGTAGCATGATCAACGAGGCACTGAGCCGTTTTTGGCATAATGCTCACTCCTTTGGTCTGAATGCCTTGATTATAGGCGTCCTCACGGTAAAAAACGACGATTTGCCAAGGGAGGCTCATTGAGCAAACAAACTCGGCTATTTTTCAAGGCAACAAAAAAGAGCCTGTCGCCAGACTCACTTCTTGTTGCGACCAAGTTAGTTAGGCCTTTAATTCTGCCATTAACATCATCGTTTGATTTTGACCGTCATCTAAGACTGCCACGGTTTCCGGAAAGCTGCGCTGATAATCAAATGGCAAGTCAAATTCAAAAATCGAGTCCTGATGATCATCGAATACCACGGTCACTTGGCCATGCCGCGCAATCAACGCAAATTGTAAGACCCGTGGTAGTTTGACCACGCCACGTAGATCATCATCAATTACGTCCCAAATGCCGTCAATGACCTCACTTGGCAATTTCGCCACCAAGCCAAAAGTTGCATAACGTTCTCCATTTTGATTAAACATCGTTGCCACCTCACTTCTAACCTAATTATTACGAACGACGACCGCCACTTCTTTTTCGATACGGATAAACAAGCCTTGAGCATCCTGCCGAAAGTCTGCCTCAAGACTGGCCCCGGTTGGCTTAATGGCCCCGACCACGGTGTCATCCGTCCCGTAAATATCGACATTTTGCTGGGACGCATCCCATTTGACCGTCCAGTAACTGCCTTCAAGGGCTTCATCCACAAAGTACTGTGTCCCGGCTAACAGGGCGTCATGAATTACACTGCTCTCGTCAGCTTTGACACCGGAATCCAGTTCCCACTTTAACTTCTGATTGACCTCCAGCATATCACCTGGAATTAAGTTTTGCACGTGACATTCCTCCACTCTTCTACATTAAGCCGATTTGGCTCACTTCTTCATTAATTATCATACCATATTGACTAAACTTGAACCGCTCTCAAGCTTAATTCAGACTAGCGTTACCCCGCAATAATCGTTATAATTTTTAATGAGGTGTCGAAAATGAAATTAACCGATATTGCGAGTAATATCGCCAAAAGTATCCAAATCTATCAAGCCAATAAACATACCGACTGTATCGTATATGCCGTTGAGTTCACCGATGAAAGTCATAAGGCGGCGCAAGGCTGTGTCGTGGCTCAAGTGGATGATGCGACGCACTATTCACTGACTAGTTATGACTGCCGTTACATGGACACCGGCAAAAAGCTCCTCGCCCAACCATTAGGGGCATTCTTTGAATGCGATGACGATCTTGATCAACGGACAGCCTTAATTGAGGCGATTAAAGCCGACCTCGATCCTGCTTCGACCGCTCAACCAAACCCTGATTCTACGACCGACTAAAAAATAAGCTGACCCGGAACAACCGGTGTTCAGCTTATTTTTTCGCTTCATTAGGCTTTTTGATCAAAACGTTGTCGTACTGCAGCGGCGATTTCTCGCATCCGTTCCGGCGTATCTACTTGTGATAGACGATAACCAATGTAATAAGGCGAAACATTGAATAACGGTTCGATTTTACAGACGACTCGGTCCCCGACCGGATAGAAGAATAAATTGTAACTGTCACAGCGCCCGTTAAAGTAATCATTTAGGGTATATTGAACAATTTTTTGGACTGCATCCGCTAACTCGTCAACATCGGCCCACGCCGCACTCACATTAAATTCGACAAAGCCCATAATGGGTTGATCAGATGCCGTCACACTTAAATTACGCGTTGTAACGATCGGATACCCGCTCAAATTAGCAGGCGTCAAATTGGCATAACCGTCAACATCTTGTAGCCCAACAATTTGCATATGTGGATGTCGTAAGCTGCCACCAGAGTGTGGGCCAAAATTTTTATACAATAACACTGATTTAAAACGGTCACTAGCAATCGTAGCTTGCCAATGTTTAAGCGCAAAAGCAAAGATGGCCCGATTTTTTGCTGGTGAATAGGTCGCAATGTCCCCCAAATGATCTTGCGTTTCAATAATAATGGTTTGCCACGTGGCCTGCAGCGTTGGAAACTTGTTCAGTAACCAAATACGATCATCGGTTTGAGCCAATATATCGGTTAACTGACTGGGTTCGCAAAAGGGACACTCATTATGTGGGTGCCGGATATTCTCCGGTTTGCCTTTAGCGATTTTGGTATCAAAAACTAATGGATGTGCTTGCATTTAACTAGGATCCTTTCATAGACGAAAGAACGGCCTGCCAAATTGGCAAACCGTTCTCATCATCATTTAAGCCATAGGTTTCGGTGTATCCGCGCCAGGACCGAATTCAACATCGGCCATCGTGATCCAAACCACAAACTCAGTTGACGCTAACCGCCAATACTGTGGGTTTGAGGCTTGCGGTGGGTCCTGTTCGAATAAAGCCACTGCCAGCGCATTAGCTGCGTTATCGGCAGCGACCTGTACACTGGCGCCAAAGGTCTGCGCCGCGGGCACATCTGGAAAACGAACATCCCAATAGGTGCCTTCATCGCGAAAGATTGCTGGATATTTTACTTCAACATTGCGATTCAATCCCACCACTCCGATTCATAAACTTTATCTCAATCATACCGATTTTGACGTGAAAAGCCAAGGGCCATCGTGAATTTTTAAGGCCGGTACCACTTATTCCGTGGTGACAGTATAGTAAGTACCATTACCATCACCATTTTTGATCGTGTAATTACCAGAATGTGATTGGCCGTATTTCGTGGCTTCATCTAGCGTACTGAAATCCTTAGAATTACCACTCGTGGTCGTGCTACTGCCACTAGCTGAATTACTACTAGTGCTGTTAGCCGAACTTTGTGCGGTGCTTGACTGACTGCTTTGAGCCGTCGCACTGGATGAGCCGTTGCCAGCGGTGGTCGTCGTATTATGACTGGTCGTGTTACCACCAGTGGTCGTCGTTTGACTTGTACCCTGGTTCGTCCCATTGTCAGTCGTGTTGGTACCAGCATTAGTCCCCCCGTCACTCACAGAAGTGTTCGTGTCGGCGGTCGTTTCACTAGTCGTACTCGAATCCTTTGAAGTTGATTTTTTCTTAGAGCTTTTCTTTTTTGATGATGATGAACTTTTACGTGAACTGCTACTGCTTGATGAGCTTGTTGTTTCAACTAAGTCTTGGTCCGTAGACGCTTTGACAAAATAAACAATCGTGCCACCAAGCGCGATCACGATTAAAGCCAATAACCATAACGAGAGATGACGTTTTTTCTTCGGCGATTTAGGCGTCTTTGGCGACTGCGGCGTCTTAGGTGTTTTTGGTGCTTTGTCCGCTGATCGTTTTTGACCCTTCGCTGATTGTCGCGCTTTTAAGCGAGACATTCGCGTCGGCTGTTGTTCAGGCATTAACTATCGCACTTCCTTTCTTGCTTCCGCAAGTTTACCATATTTTTAAGCACTTGTCGTGAGCGCTTGTGTCATAAAACCATTAATCATTGTGCTTGGACCCTTGAGTGTCGCTTCAAGGTTGACCACAATCGTTTGGGATCAATCCAGATAGCCGCGGTTGTCAATAGTCCAACTATTACCGACAGCCACAACCAACCCGCGTGACGGGTGCTATGGGCCACTGAAACCACGATTTGACTCTTACCTGCTGGTAGCTTCACTTGTAACTGTCCGGCAACGTGTTGGTAAGTCACAACCTGCTGATTCACTTTAACTTGATAGTTGACTTGCTGATAACCAACTACTGGCAATTTAACCGCTTGCGCGTGTTTCTGATAGAACTCAAATGAGACTTGTTGATCCGTTGCTTTGGCATGCTTAAATTGAGCGGCCTTTGTGTTATCAAATGCGACTGTTAAACGATTTAAGCGGCTTGCCAAATGCAAATCGAGTTTCTCTTGTGCGGTGATTTTGGGACCACCGGCTTGTTTTTTCAAATGGTAATCGGCCATGGTCATGACATTAACGTTTGCCAAATAGTTTTTGCCAGTTAAATAATGTAATTTGGCCGCTTCTGGACTGGTACTGAAACCGGGGCGCTGACTATGATTCAAAGCCCATTGGTAATTCTGCCGAACTTGTTGGTGATATTGATAAAGTCCACCAGCCCCAATCAGAATGACAAACAAGCTATAAAATATGGTAACAGCACGCCGATGCCAGCCTTGTTGATCTAGAAGTAGTACCCAGCCAATCGTCAAAAATAACGCGACGATTGTTAACAAACGCATCGTAAATTGAAAATACTGCAAGGGAGTATTGGCAAAAATCACCCACGGTAACCAATTTTGGGCGAGAACGAAAATACTGAGCCCAGCCAGTGTCCAAACTTGCCAACGCCCAATAGGCTTCGTGAACAATGCAATGACCAACAATAACATGATCAAGCTAACCGCCAAACCCATATGGGCTCCCTGTGATGACTCAATGATCGTGTTATTTAAGATCCGGGTAAAAGCATTAGCTGGGTCTAACGCAATCAGTGATGGTGTTGGTGAAACCATGTGATTGTTTAAAAGCCAGGTCACCATATTTATTAGCGAATAACTTGCCATCAACAGCGCTAACACCGCTGACCACAGAATCGAACGCAACTCAACCCAAGTTAGCTTACGTTGAATCAGCCGAACAAGTTCAACCAGCACAAGTAAAATCACAAACATGACTAAAGACAGCACGTGCGAATTAGCGACCAATCCCATCCCTGAGCCTAGCCAAAGTAATCCACGACGATCATGTTGCCAAATGCCAAATAAGCCCAGAAAAATCAACGGTAAAAAAGCATAACCGAAGGCTTCCCCTAATGCGACACGCGTAAACATCAGCTGGAAATGATAGGCATTAAATTGGTATAGAATCACCCCAAACCAAATTGCTAATTTATTCTGGCTTAAACGTTTCATCAAAAAATAACTGTTTAAAACAGTGAAAAGATTAAGCAGGAAAAAGCCAACCGCTAATCCCAACATTGGGCTTTGGAATAAGAACCGCGGGATAACAAAAATCATCAAGGTTAGCCAAGGGTACATGGCCGTCATGGCAATGCCTTGGTGACCAAAGCCAATGAAATTGACTAAACTCGGTAAATGGCCCACTTTAAAAGCTTGATATAAAGCTTCTAAACGGGCTAAATGAATATCACCATCATTATTGATCGCAAAAAAATGACCGGTAAAAGCCGGATACGTTGATAAAAATGCCAACACAATCAGCCCCAAACAAATCGCGGTCGGTTGACGATACTTTCTTAATTGATTTCCCATTGTTCTTAAAACCCTCCACCTTTTTAGCCCAATTAATCTCACATGATGAGACACCTTATTGAACCTCTTTAGGTAGTATAAAATAGTTCTACGCATTTGGATATGTTATTTTGACAATGTAATCGTTAACAATTATAAAATAATAAAAAATACTTTGATTTTCACCAAAGTATTTTATCCTTAACAATTGATTAAGCCTTCTCAGCTGCCAAAGCCACTAAATTATCATAATAATTAGCAAATACCCCATAACGATAAGGTGTCAGCCAAAGTTGACCAATTCCAAGTGTCAGCGCACTGGCAATCGCCCAACCAATAAAACTTAGTTGCAAGACAAAGTATTCAAACTTATGCCCCTTCATCAATTGCCGACTGCGAGTAATTGCTTCTAGTAGCCGTGGCCGAGCGTGACCGGCTGGTGTGGCAGCTAATAGATCCTTATACACATAAAAAGTTTGTGAGTAAGCGAAGGCTTTAATAATTCCTGGAACAACTAGGAGTAACCCCCACAGAAAGACCATGATTGATTGTAAAATTTGTAAACCAACGATCTGCCAAGCATATTGCTTCGTGAAACCAATCGTCGAATCACTGACCGGATGAATCTCACGTTCTGGATTGCGGACCCAATCGAGCATCGAATAAGCCGTTCCCGTCATGAAAATCTTTACAATCAGATAAAAAGCTAATTGGATGAGTAACACGACGATCACAACGCCTGCCATGACTGATAAATCTCGCCAGCTGAAGTCAGCCATGCGATTGATCCATGAATAATCAGCTTTAGTGTTCGTTTGACCACTAGCGCGTTGTGAGTATTGTGCCATTACCCCAAACATCGACAATAAGCTCACCACAATACAGAGTAAAATAGCTTGTTTCCAACGTCCTTTAAATAATTGCTTTACCTCTTGTTTTAATTCACCACGTGTTTTCATACCATTCCTCAGCTCTCTTAAAATAATAATTTCCCCATTAACAAAAGTGGGAACGACACCGGCCGTACCCACTTCAAAACTAAAACTTTTTAGTCATCACGACTACCGGTGCCCCATCTTCATCATAGGGTCCCGCAATAACTTGATAGTCACAACGTTCATAAAAACCTTGCGCCGTCACTTCGCCATGAATGAGCCCTTGTGTATAGCCGTGCTTTTGCGACCAAACCTCGGCGGCCGTTAATAATTTTTGTCCAATCCCATGCCCGCGATAGACCTTACGGGTACAAACTCGGCCAAAACGCATTACCTGCTCAGCCTGCGGTTCCAAACGCAACGTCGCAACCGGAAAATTTGGTGCTGCATAAGCGACAACATACAACCGGTCATCATTATCCTTGTCATCAAATTCGACCGTCGCATCAATGCCACGCTCTTCCACAAATACTGCTTGTCGTAAAGCGTAAGCCGCCGCCCGATTAGCGGGTGATTTAGAAAATTGATATTCCATGATTAATATGCCTTGTCAATATCTTTCAACCAAGCTAATGCCAGCGACTTATCACCTAAATGCGTCCCAATTACTGGGCCAAAATGAGTAATGTCGATTGGCATGTCCGGATATTTTTGTTGCAATTTAGCTTTCCAAGCCTGGGCGGCATCCAAATTATTACCTTGCACAATAATTGCACGTAACGGATATTTAATCTCAGCTTGAGCTTTAGCAAATAATTGCTCCACACGGGCGATGGCCTTTTTAGTAGAACGGACTTTTTCAAAAGCAACGATCTCATGTTTTTCGTTGAAGGTCAAAATTGGCTTAATTCTCAAAACACTACCAATAAACGCTGAAGCATTGGATAAACGACCCCCACGAACGAGATTTTGCAGATCGTCCACAATGAAATATTCACCCATGGTTGAACGTAACTCGTCCAAGCGCGCAATGATTTCTTCAACGGTATGACCAGCTTTAGCCATCCGAGCCGCTTCTAACGCTAAGTACCCCATCAAACGAACCGTGATTTGAGAATCATACGGATAAAGTTTGATATTAGTCACCAGGTCGCGCATATTTTCAAGACTATTGTAGAAACCTGAAATCGTGCTCGCAAGGTGAATACTAATCACCGCATCATAGCCTTCATCGCCCAATTTATTATAAAATTCGATCATTTCCCCAACTGGCGGCTGTGACGTGCTTGGAAACGACTTGAACGTTCGCATGTTCGCATAGAAGTCTTCCGTCGTAATATCGACGCCTTCTTGATACACTTTGCCATCTATGATCACCGGAATCGGCACAACATGAATATCGTTGTCAGCCACTTCTCGCGGTGTCAAATAGCTGGTGCTGTCAGTAACAACAGCAATCTTCATGACATACACCTACTTCTCATCTAAAATAATACTCATTATCATAGCATAAAACGGTACCGGCCTCCAGCATGTCATAATCGCTATAAATAAGCTTAACCGACCAAGGTACGGTCAACTGATTTGTTCAAGCGATTCAACAAAATACGCAGCAAGTTTTGTTCATCTTGTGGCCATTTGTCAAAAACGGCAGATTCGTAGTCATTGTAGGCTTGATTGATCCCTGAAACCGCCGTGGTTCCCGCGGGTGTTACGGTGTAGATCAGTTGCCGACGATCACGACCAACCGCCTCTTTACTTAACTTTTCCTTCTTCACTAAACTGGCTAATTGCCGACTCAGTGTCGAAGTGTCTAACTGCATTTCAGCGGCTAACTTTTCTTGCGTATTAAAACCCGCTAATAACTGGGCTAAAAGTTGCCATTCCGCAACCGTTACCCCCTGAGCTTTAGTAATTTGTTTCAATACCACGGTTTGTTGTTTGGCGGTGGCCGCCAAAGCTGCTAAACTCGATTTCATGCTGGACCCTCCCAAAAGTTTCAATTCATATTGTATTATACAATATGGGAGCGAATAATGAAAAGTATTTTCGCTCAATAGATTGTTCCAGCCGTTATTGCATATAACATTAAGTTACTTTGATTCAACGCTAAGCATAACTGGCAAGCTTATGCATCTCTGTGGGAATCTATCTGACAACTTTCACCAAACTTGTCAGCAACGACTCGCCAGTTAAAACTTCGCCTCAGTCCAGCGACCGCTTCTTTTGCACCGGGTCCAATCCCACGGTATACTAGTAAAGGTTGACTGCACTTTTAGCAGTCAAAAACGATTCTATCACAATGAAAGCGAGTGATCACATGTCTTTTGATGGCCTATTTACCCATGCCATGGTCACTGAACTACAACATAATTTAGTCAGCGGGCGAATTTCAAAAATTCATCAACCCTACCAAAACGAATTAATCATGACCGTTCGCGCCAACGGTCAGAATTGGCCAGTCTTGCTCTCGGCGGATCCCACCTACCCGCGTGTGCAAGTGACCCAAATTCCTTATGTTAATCCGGCGGTGCCAACGAACTTTGCAATGATGATGCGTAAATATTTGCAAGGTGCGATCATCACAGCCATCGACCAACCAGCCAATGACCGCGTCGTTCATTTTACGATTACCACTCGTAATGAACTCGGCGACGCCGAAACTTTGACACTCATTATTGAAATCATGGCTCGACACAGTAACGTCATTTTAGTGGACAATCAAACTGGTAAGATCTTAGATGTGATCAAACACGTCGGTGCGGACCAAAACCGTTACCGGTTATTATTGCCAGGAGCAACTTATATTGAACCACCTAAGCAAGACAAACTTGACCCATTTACGGCCAACCAGGACTATCAAGCTTTGGTGCAACAATTTCCTAATCAAACCGTCTTGGCGCAACAATTGCAACAGCACTATCAAGGTCTCGGTCGTGACAGTGCTAGTCAATTAGCCGCGGATTTACATCAACCAGGTGACCTAGCGCAACATTATCAAGCCTTTTTAGCACAATTTGATCATCCGCAACCAACCTTGATCACTTTGAGCAATCATAAAACCATGTTCGCAGCTGGTCCTTTCACCGATTTTGGTGAACAGCGGCGGCAGTTCGCCTCACTGAGTGCCCTATTGGATTTCTATTATCAAGATGCTGCTCAGCGGGAACGCGTTCAACAACAAGCCGGTAACCTGGTTCGCGTGGTCAAAAATGATCTCAAGAAAAATCGGAACAAACTGAAAAAGCTACAAAAAACACTTGCCAACACCAAACAGGCAGATGAGCTGCGCCTAAAGGGTGAGATCTTGACGACCTATTTGCATGAAGTTAAGCGTGGTATGACTGAAATTATGTTACCCGATTATTATCACGATAATGCTCCGTTAAAAATTCAATTATCAAATCAGCTTTCACCATCACGTAATGCGCAAAAATACTTTTCACGTTATCAGAAGCAAAAAAACGCGGTGATCTACGTTGGTGAACAGATTGATTTGACACAGGCCGAAATCGATTATTTGGATAATGTCCAAACGCAGATTGAATTAGCCGCTCCAGCTGACATTGCTGAAATTCGTGAAGAATTAACGCAACAAGGTTACTTGAAACAACGAAAGACCAAGAAAAAGCATCGGGCCTCTCGCAAGCCAAGTCAGCCACAACAATTTTTTGCCAGTGATGGCACTGAGATCTCAGTTGGTAAAAACAACCGTCAAAATGATCAGTTAACCTTAAAAACGGCTCGTAAAACTGATATTTGGTTGCATACGCAAAAGATTCCTGGTTCACATGTGATTATTCACAGTGCTGACCCCAGTGAACAAACCTTAACGGAAGCCGCTAACTTGGCTGCCTATTTCTCCAAGGCACGGGACTCAGCGACAGTTCCCGTCGATTATGTCCAAGTGAAACGTATTCGCAAACCCAACGGTGCTAAACCCGGATTTGTCATCTATGAAGGCCAAAAGACCTTATACGTCTCACCAGATGCCAATTTAGTTGATCGATTAATGCCAAAAAAGTAACGCAAATGCCAATGACGGCCCTCAGGGTTGAGTCGTTGGCATTTTTTTGTCCAATTATAATACTGAGATGTTGCAACTAATCATAATAGTTCATTGGCTGTCGCCATAGTTCGCACCCTTCAAATTAGTCACACGATTTCAATCAACCTACTTTTAAAGCTAACCGTTCGCTCAAATAAATTACATTTAATTGTTATTTACTAAAATTTACTAAACTAGGCTCTGTGCATTAATTTGATACAAATAAGCAGCATCAAAAGTCAGGACAGGTCCACCCGAGTTTCCATTAAATCGTCACTAGATTAAGGGCTCAAAACTACAATTTAAGTCCAGTCTCACTATGTATAAGGAAACACAATTATAAAAGAACTTTTGACGTTTGAATTTGATATATCATTTCATCAAACTGGCTAAAGTTCCTCTAGATCATGTCGACTTTAACCAGTCTATTGTAAAGCGAATCTTCTAGCGCGTGTTTATTGATATAATAAATGCTATTATCAATTAATGTTGACGTATTCAATAAACAATCGTAAGATAAGCTTTAAAAGAAACGAGGTGACCCCAATATGACTATTGCGAATTTAAGCCTCAACGATTTAAAAAACGGCTGGCATTCAACCGCCAACGGTTTTGTCTGTAATTATTGCCAAGCCACTTGGCCGAACACTGCCCCACTTTCACAACGGCAAGAACATCTTGATCTCGTTCATGGGGGCAATCGCTCACAATTGCTTCATTTACAAAGTCGGTACAACACACTAACCTCGAAACAGCAAGACTTGTTAACCGCTTTTGCTACGGGGATTAAAGACCAAGCACTGGCTGAACAATTGCAAGTTGCACCATCGACTATCCGGCATCAAAAATTCACTTTTCGTGAAAAAGCCAAACAGGCTAAACTATACTTAGCTACCTACGAAACCGTTTTTGAGTCTCCAACAACCGTGTCAGCAAATGATCCTACTATTGCTGAGATGCAACTCCCATCTGAAGATAAGGTGGCACACGTTCTTAAAGCTTACTTTGATTTTGATCACGAGCCGCTTCAACTAAAACGTTGGCCGATACAACAAAGCCGCCTAAAAATTGTGTTGGCTCGCATTATTGAAGAATTTCCGCGTCATCGTAACTGGTCAAAAGCAACCATTGATCAACGTTTAAAATCCATCTATTTTGACGTTGCCACCCTGCGTCGCGCACTAATTCAATATGGTTATTTAACTTGGGACCAACAGACTAAACGATACACGGTCTCAGTAGCTCAAGGGGGCGGTATCTAATATTAATCGCTATTCAGCACACAAAATAAGCCACGTTCTCTTCATTTGAGAGCGTGGCTTATTTATTACTTAAAACAATTCAGCTAATCAGTATCGATTTGTAACAGGACTGCTTCGCGAATTGTGTTGACCGCATCCGCGACCCCATCAATGGCTGCTTCACCATGAGCAATCACCCACTCGATCAACGTCATCTGCACATTGGTTCCCATGGCCGCAATCAAGGCAACCGGTGCCGCGGTCTCCGGCTGACGTGCGGTAATAAATGCTTGCCATTTTTTCAACAATAACATTTTAAAATTTGCTTGTAAGTCTGCTTCAGGTTCATGTACCGTAAACAGGATTTGAATGGCTGCTCGGTTTTCAGCCATATCGGCCAACAGTCCCTGGACTAATGCATCAATTTTGCCGGTAATCATTTGGTCAAAGCGTAAATCAACACGGCTTGCAAAGACTGCCGTATAGTGTGCCACCAGTTGATCTAGCAGATCATACTTGTCTAAATAATGGGCATAAAAAGTCGAGCGACTGGTTAACGACGCCTGACAAATGTCAGCAACTGTTAAGTGACGAAACCCCTTCGTCGTCAACAATTGCAAAAAGGCATTTTGTAAATCTCGTTCCGTTTTGATCTTACGAACATCTTGTGTCATCGGTTTACCCCTAAAAGTTAAGTTAGTTTCATCCTATCACAACCAATTTAAAAGCCAATGTTGTTTTTCGAACAGTCGACACGCTAATTGTACGAAAACGGACAGCTCACGCTTTTTTGCTAGTGTTCAGATCGGCTGAAAAGCCTTATTCTATAACTGTTGAAAGGAACAAAGCAATCCCTTTCAAAACTTAATTGATTAGAGGTAATCGCGATGTTTACTTGGAGTTTTTGGATTTTAGCAATTTGGTTTGTTGTCAATGCCATTTGGATGTGGTTCGATCTTGACAATCAATCGTTATTAAGAACCTTTGCCTATATTAATGTGGTGGCAGTTATTTGGGGTTTCTGGGCCTTTTATGGTGCCACACCTGTCAGTGGCTTAAACACCTGGTTCCAAGTTCTCAATTGGGCCAACGTCGTTTTAGCCGCGCTCCAATTTTACTTTGGCTATCGCCAAACATCAACCCACCGTACCGCTTAAACTAAGTCGATCATCAAATTTTTCCTTCGTAAGTCAAAAAAACGCCCTGAGAGTTTCAACTAACTCCCAAGGCGTTTTTTCGTTACTCTTAAATTAACCAAATGCTGGCAAGCACTAACCCCCAAAAGAGGATAGTGAGTATCACAACTGTTCGCCGCAATGTCAACGGCCGTGGTACATGTCGCTGAATCAGCGTAACCTGTAGAAAACTAGTCGCACGTGGCAAGATTTGTCCAGTTTGTTGATCGTAATGTGCTTGAACAGCCGCATATCGAACCGGTTGACGTCCCACATTTGTGAGCGTCACCGTCAAAGGTCGTTTCGTCAACGAATAATTCAGCCGGCGTAATTGAGCTGGCGTACCGGTCTGATTGTAAAGTATTCGCTGATCTGACTTAACTTTGAGTCGAACGCGCCCATTCGCCATTAGCGGTCCTAAACGGAGCTGATTGCTAGCGGCTGATTGTGGCAATTTTAACTGAAGCCGTTGCTGGGGTCGAATCAATTGTTTGCCCGCATCAAAATACGAGCCATTGCCTTGACGACCAACCATTATTGATGAAACCGGTGTGTTAAGGCTAAGTTGCCAAATTTGACGGCCACAAATGACTGCCGCCAAGATTGTCACTAAACTGAAGCCCACTCGCCACTGAACGGTTAACGGTCGTGGTCGATAGCGACCCCAGCCACTTACTCCCAACAGCATGAGCACTGGTAGCAATGGTAACGCATAGCGGGCTTCAACTTCCCACAAGCCCACATGAAATAACGTGAAACCTAAAATCGTTAGGGCTAACAGTCCCCGACTAAATTGCCATCCATTTCGGCGTAACAATGCCATCATCGAACCAATCAACAAACACAAATACCAAGACTGAGTGAACGTGACCACCCAAAATTGCAACGGTTGCACATGATTATGATACCAACTGGGTGCTCGCAACCACTGAGAGGTCAATTTAAAGCTATCAAAATCTCCTGTGGCATAAAAAACACGCGCCTTCTTGGCAAAATGAACGATTAAGCCGCGGAATTTTAATTGCTGCAGTCGTTGCTTAATTAAATTCGTCGTTAACTGTTGTTTGGCTTTAGCGGTCGACGCTCGTCGGGCCGCAGTAAAGTCCCGGTCATTGTATTGGCCACTAGTTTGTGGATTCAGACTCATCGCGATCCAACTAGTCGCTGGCAGTGCCTGGTTCGCTTCTTTTTCATATCCCGTTAACTTGGCGACTTGTTGCATCCCACCGAACAGTAAGCCTAAGGTCACGACACTACCAAGCAACCACGTGCCACCAATACGCCAATTTAAATGTCGTTGGGCCATCGCCAGACTAACTATCATCGCCATCGCAATCCACAAAACAATGAGATTACTTTTCATGACGACACCGAAGGCTAAACTGACCCATAGCACGACGGCAATCAACCAGCGTCGCCAACCGGTCTTTTTCGTGAACACCAGGGCTAGCGCTAAGCAATCCAGAATTAACGGTAAAACCAGCGCATCCGTATAATCAAACAACGCGTACGCATATATTGGCACGCTCACTAGCCAAGTCAACAACCAAACCAACGCACCCGGCCGCCAACCACGCCAATGGTGCAAGATGGTTAGACCAGCTAGACAACCGGTATCAATCCAAATAAACCGGCCGAGATTAAAGAGTACCCACGGCTTATCCAGTCCAAAGCTCAAAGCCAACTTAAGCCAGCCAGCTTCAAATAACGTATAGTTGACATTATTTGGATAAACGGCAAAATAATTAGCCCAATGATGACTGCCTTGCGCCAGCGCTACGGCTTGATTACGCACCCAAAAGGCATCGGCTCGGCCAGCATCAACAAATGAAACGGCCACCGTAACCTGTAGCACAATAATCAGCCCCACTACCAACCACAAACAACGCTGATAAGTGGTTTTCGACCAACGTCGTTGCCAACGCTGCAACCCTAGTAAGCCTGTCATTAACCCGAGGGTCAACAGAATTCTGGTCATGACTGGCACCCAATTTTGGTCAGCGAAAAACGTCACCGGTTTGAAGGTCGCTAATAAGACTACGCTACCCAAGCCAATCGCAACCAGCCAATTCAGGACGACCAATAATCGCCGACTCATCGCACTTGTTGTTCGGACAACAGTTCCGGCTGTTGGACCGGACTATAGTCATCCGTTTCAATAATGTAACGCGGACGATGTTTGACTTCAGCGAAGATTTTGCCGATATATTCCCCAATAATACTGATCCCAATCAGTTGAATCCCGCCTAAAAACCATAAACTCATCATTAAAGAGGTCCAGCCATTGATCACATTGCCGGTGAAAAAACGAACTGCGGTGTAGATCAACATGATACAGCTCACGGCGATCACCACTAACCCCAGTGACAAAATGGCTTTGATTGGTGCAACTGAAAATGAAGTGATCCCATCCAGCGCAAAACTGATCATCTTTTTTAAAGGATATTTGGATTTTCCAGCAAATCGTGGCCGCCGCTGATAATAGAGCTTGCTCGTCTTGAGACCCAATTGTGGGATAATCCCCCGCAAAAATAAATTGGTTTCTTGATAACACATCAATTCATCGACCGCCCGATGGCTCAATAGCCGGAAATCAGCGTGATTGGGGACTAATTGAACGCCAATGTGTCGCATGAAGCTGTAAAATTTTGGCTCTTTGTCAAATGGTGTTGAAGGATAGTTTCTATCCTTTGGAGATCTCCTCGTGTGGGAGATCTTTTTTGTTTTTTTATTAGTTGCGGCGTTTAATCTGGTGTGTCGTCTGAATATCGTACTTGAAGGCATAACAAATAAGCCTACCATCGTGACGTTATTGTGGTAGATAATCTAGGCAATCAGCTGGTAGACGCGTGTGAACATATTGGCCTGATTGGAGAAGCCATAACAAGCACGTTTGAGCTCCTTGATCTTACGGTTGATGCCTTCTATCGGTCCGTTAGAGTAGGACGATTTGGCGGCATTAATTACTCCATTAAGATTCTTTCGTAGGGTATGCATGGCCGTATCTAGGGGCGTGCCGTTAGGCTGATAGTTAGTGATGATATTCTTGAGTTCATCAGCGTGACGCCCCATCAAAGCATCGTGGAGATCGATGTAGGTTTCATAAGCTGTTTTGAAGGCCGGAAACGTATCGGTTCCAATATCAATAGCGTTCTGTTCGGTCGAGTACTCATTCAGGCCGAAGAGGTAGCGGCTCTTTTGTGCGTCAGGGGTGGCCTTGTGGAATAGGCGCCATAGTGATTTCAGTACTTTATATTCCCGCGAATGCTTGTCGAGTTGCTTTAAACATTGAGTGCGAATGGTATCCATCGTCCGGCCCATTAATTGAATAATGTGGAACCGATCAATAATGAGTTCGGCGTTAGGGAATAGTTCGTGCACGAATGCCTGATAGGAGGCGTTCATGTCCATGATGACGCGTTGAACCGCGGCCCGTTCTACGGTGCTGTACTGACTAAGAAAGAACTGTTTGATGGTTCTATTAAGGCGGTCGCTAAGTACTTTAACTGATTTGTGAGTGTCGGCGTCAATGCAAATAAACGACATGGAGCCGTGCGTGGAACGGAATTCATCAAAGCATAGATTAATCGGTAACCGGCGGCTCGCGTGTGGATGAATATTAGCCGTCAAAATACGCTGAACTGAGTTTGTCGAAATACCGGTGAGACTGGCGATAGTCTTAGCCGGGAGTGATTTACTGGCTAGCTTCAGCACATGAGTCGCTAGTCCGTGACCGATGGCGTGGTTGGTTGATACCACTGGAGTGGTGGCCGTACAAGTGCTATGGCAGTTACTACAACGCCAGCGTTGCTTGTTTAGCTCTAGAATTACGGGCCGGTCCATGGGTCCTGAAATGTGGACATGAGTGAGCTTGTGTCCGTTAGGGTGCAACGTATTGTATCCACAGCTGGGACAGCGCCTGAGTGTGTAGGTAAGCTCTGCCTGGATGACCAAATACTTTTTGCGACCCGAGCCCCGACCATTAAATTCCTCACGAGTACCGAACACCTGAATGTTTGTGTCTGTAATTCCCAGTAATTTAAGTGTATTATCTAGTTGAGACATCTATTCCTACCCCGCTTATCTTGAGTTTAGTCGCTTAAAGCATAGCACTAGGGAGGCTTAGATGCTTTTTTTGTTATCAAAAAGGGCCTAGTACTTTTGGAATGGAAATACTTTCCAACACCAAAAATTCTAGACCCAAAATTTTTCCGCCGTGAAACGTTTAAAAATCGTATCACTCGTCCGATCGTTACGCACCCCCAGCACAATTTCACTGCCTTTTTTAAAGTGCGCCACCATTTCGGTAATCAAATTAGGATCATCTTGCAGATCCGCATCAATCGTAATGACCGCATCGGATAATTTGCCAGCCACTTTCATCCCAGCCATCAAGGCATTTTGATGACCAAAGTTACGACTAAATTTCAGGCCACTAAAGATCCGATTTTGAGCTTCGAAACGTTTAATTAGCGTCCAAGTCTTATCAGAACTCCCATCGTCCACAAATAAAACTTGACTATCCGCGCGAATCTGTTGCGCCTGAATCATTTTTGTTAAAATTGACCCTAATACTTGAGAGGATTTTGGTAGAACTTCCTCTTCATTATAACAAGGTACAATCACTGTAATTCGTGGTTCTTGCATCCGTCATTCCCCCCTTGGCAGCCAATAATTTTTGACTACGTTCTAACCTGACTCTTGAAACAGCTTGCTTTCAGCAGTTGGTTTAAGTGCACCCCAAAGACAATCAAACTGCTCAGTAATTTTATTATAACGGCCTCTTTCTGAAAACAAACAGGATTGGCCCTCTAAACCCTTAGCTAACTAATAGAACTAACTATGATTCTCAATTAATTGCACAATAGCGATTAGTAGCTTATGGTTAAAAAAATTACGATACCGTTGACATCTTTGGGGGAATATCAATCAATAACTGCATGCGTAAATGGGGTGAAAACAGTGCAGACTACGCTTAAATCACGTTGGCAAGGGCCGTTGATCAGTGGATGCTTAGCGCTAGTGGTCGTTAGTAGCGTCCTCTGGTACCAACAGATCACACCCTTTGGCGACCACAATTTTTTAATTAGCGATATGGGCAGTCAATATCTGTCTTTTTTTACGGCGTATCGTCACGCCTGGTTATCACATAATTTTCAACTGTACTCCTTTTCCCAATCGCTGGGTGGGAGTATGGTCCCAACCTTAGCGTACTATTTAATGAGTCCGTTTAACTTACTAATTTTAGTGTTTCCAGCAAATCAGCTGCTAACGGGGATCAGCTTCATTTTAATCTTAAAAATCGTTGCCATCGCCGTGACCACGACCTTTTTCCTCCAAGCTCACTTTCACCAATGGCACTGGTCAGCGGCTTGGTTCGGCCTGGCTTTTAGTCTCTGTGGGTTCGTCGCACTAAACTATTTCGATATCATGTGGCTCGACGCACTAATCTGGTTGCCACTCGTTTTACATGGCCTTGACCGACTACTTGCAACCGGACACAGTGGCCAATTTTTCTGGTGGTTATGGGTCAGTATCGTCACTGATTTTTATCTCGGTTATATGACCTGCTTGTTTACCGCTTATTATCTTGTTTATCAATTATTTGACACAAAACAAACCACCTTCTGGGCTGATGTCCGCCAGCGTTGGCATCTCATTCGCCGAGTGATCATTACTGGACTATTGAGTGTTTTAAGTAGTGTTTTTATTCTGATTCCAACCATTTTTGGCATGTTACAAACGGCCAAAAGCCAAAATTCTTGGACGAACTTCTTACCGCTACCAACGTTTGGACCGACGATTTTGAGTCAATTTGGCTTGGGTGCCAATAATTTTAGTGATCGACTCACGCATGCGCCAACGGTCTTCACTTCAACGGTCGTTACACTGCTCGTCCTTTGCTTCTTCGTTCACCCTAAGTTAACGCTTGCGACCAAGCAACATGCCGCCAGTTTTCTGGGTGCCATGCTACTGAGTATGGGAATCGAAGGCTTAAATACGGTTTGGCATCTTTTCCAACAAGCAGCCGGATTTCCTTTCCGAAACGCCTTCTTCTTTAGTTTCATCATGGTCATGTTGAGCTATCAAAGTTGGTTAGCTCGACCGCGCTTGATCGCCAAACGCTGGCAATTGGGACTCCCACTCATTTTGGGTGGTGGACTAATTTTAGGTTGGTGTTTCACTAAATTCCCGTTAACGACGCTAGGACTTAGTCTAAGCTATCTCTTACTCGCAGCAGTTGCCCTATTTGCCACCAAAAAAGCCTGGCAAGCCGGCCTGATTGTAGGTCTGATGACTACCGAGCTAGGCCTCAATTTCAGTCTAAGCATGGGCCAAACTGACTTTGGCCGACAATCAGTCTATCAAAAAGCCTATACGACCGAGTCTCAGCAAATGGACGCGGTCAATGACCCCGATGGACAACTGTATCGTGTTGATGATGCCAACACCTTGATCAATCGCGCTTATCGGGAAACTTACGATAATTATAATGACCCAATGCTTTTTAATTTTCATGACATTGACTACTATAGTTCAACATTAAATGAACAGACACGGACACTATTACAATCATTAGGCCTTTATAGCCATAACGTGCGGCGCATCAGTTCAGTCGGCTTATCACCTGTCACTGAACTGCTATTAGGGATTAAATATAATGTCAATCTACGACAAGATGGGGATGCTCAAACACGTTTAAATCCAAGCTACGTAGGCTTTGGTTTTGTGGTTCCTAATCAGCTCACTCAGCTCAATTTAAAAACACAAGGTGCCATCACTAACCAAGAAGCAATTCTGCAACAATTAAAGCCTCAAGCTTCACCATACTTTTTAACTGCAAAAACGCTGACGGATCGTGCACGTACCGATAATAACGCCGCTATTTACCCGTATCAGCACAAATTAAAATTGCAGATTCAAACGACGGGACCACTCTTTTACAGTGATCCAACTGGCATCACTAAATATTCCACCATGCAAGTGAACGGTCGTACCACGGCTCCAATCATCAATGCAAACCATTCACCATTACTTTGGGAACTAGGTACCTTCAAAAAAGGTGACCTAGTCACGGTCAGTTTCAAAACGACCCACGCCAATGTCACAGACGTGGAATTAGCCAGCTTGGATACTGCTAAGTTTGAACAATTGACCCACCAACTTAAAGCCAGCGCATTCGTGCCAACTTACCATGCCCGCGGCTTTAAGACAGTGATTTCAGGTCAGCTCAATAATACTCAAAATCGTCGTTGGTTATATCTGGCACTGCCTTATGATTCGGGTTGGGTCGCGACCGTGAATGGTCAAACAGCCATCCCTAAACCTGTCTTGACTGGCTTAACAGCCATTCCAATTACTGCCGGTCAAACAACCATTCGCCTGCAGTATCACGTCCGAGGGCTACGAACTAGCAGCCTGATATCTGGACTAGCAATCTTGCTATATCTTGGACTAGCAGTCTGGTGGCGTGTGACTGATTCTAAGAAAAACTTAGACAATATTTAGGCTTGTAGGCTAGTTGCTGCCGTCATTTTTCGCTAAACTAAGGTCATTCAATGATGAAAGGACCTGATGAGATGACTTCAAAGCAACCCCTAATTTGGCAACAACCAAAACAACCTCAAGTCGTCAAGGTACAAGCAAAGGCACCCTTTGTTTCTAACGCCTTGTTAAATCAACACACTCACACTTGGCAATTAACGCAATCGTCAACCAATTAGTGTCTCGTCGTGTTCATATCTACTCAGCTTGCCACTTCGGTTGGGCTGAACTGCGCTAATTAGTGATCCTAATATTGATTGGTTTTGATCAGTACTAAATCACCAATAGATCACAACCGCAATCTAACTAACGTCGAAGTGAACCGAGCCATTCGCTGTGTCGAAACAGTTAGCCGGATGATTTCACCCAGGTTAGCTTTTAAGATGTGGCTTTCGGCTAAGATGTATCAGCCAACAAACTAAAAATACACGACAATTAAAAAGTCTCATAATCAACCAACTGTGTGGGCATTGGTGATCATGAGGCTTTTTTTGACGGCAGCCAAAACTTTCGGTACACTGCAACTAAACCTATGAAAAGAGTTGCTGCCATATGTCTATTACTTTAAATCCAGAATTAGCTGATTTTGAAGACTTTATCACTAAAATTGACAACCCAGATCACCGTGACCAGCTCATTAAGGTTCTCAATTGGGTCAATACGACTTTTCCACAATTACAGCCTAGATTTGCTTGGAATCAACCCATGTTCACCGATCACGGCACCTTTATTGTAGGGTTCAGTTCCGCCAAGCCACATTTTAACGTTGCGCTAGAAGCCGTTACTTTGAGTCATTTTCGTGATCAAATTGAAGCCACTGGCGATAAAACAACCAAAATGCTTTGGCAGATCAAATTTGATCAGCCGGTAAATTTCAACTTATTGCAACAACCCATTCAATTCAACATCGAAACAAAGCAAACAATGACCAGCTTTTGGCGGCCAAAAACTGTTTAGCAAGCGTCAAAAAGCCCAATCTTGATACCATTCATTAGTGGCAATCAAGTTTGGGCTTTTTATTTTTTATTTAGCCATATTACCTGCATCTTGCTATTAACAACTTTATCATTGCGGGTAGCAATGATTAAATACTGCTTGGGCAACTAATCGCCCCCCCACCGGTGAAAAGTGAATATGATCACCACAATCATAGTTTGACGCTAGCTTTCCCGAATCTGCTGGATCGGCAACCAGACTTGCAACATCAATCGTCTCAGATTGCTCGCGTAACCATTGATTGACTTGTAGTCGAATGGCTTCTTTTGCCGGACACCATGCTGGACGATCATCCAGAATACTATTTTTAAACGGTGTAATCGTCAGCAGCCATAGTTTAGCCTTAGCTTGCGCCGCTAACTTGATCACTTGCTTTAAACCAGCAATGAGTTGATCAGCAGTCGGTAATTCAGTCAGTGGCGAACCGGTCCCTGGATGCAACAAATCATTAAGCCCCGCCATCACGATCAACTCATCCACCGGCGTCGTTCTTAACAGCTCGGTCAAACGTTGCTTGCCAGCCGCCCCAAAACTGGGACTCCAAACCGAGGTTGAATGTCCTGGACGTAACAGGCGATTACCGGAAATACCACCATTGATCACGCCCCAACATTGTGGCTGCTGTTGCCAAAACAAGGTGGTTAATGCGGCCGAATAATAACCTTGATTCGTGAGTGAGTCGCCAAATATCAGCAGTTGTCGTTGTTGTGATGTGGCGGGTACTGCAATCGCGGCCACGCCAAACCATCTTTCCTGTTTTAAAGAAGCCAATCGCACAATTGATTGATCGAGAGTCTGCATTAGCGTTTGCGGACTCTCAGTCGGTGAATTCAAACTGATAGTCACCCAAGCTCCCGCCTGAACTGGCAAGTCAATCCAATCTGTCCAAAGTTTTTCGTAAGCTGACACCGAAAAACTGGCTTGTTGCCGCACTTTTACTCGCCGCGTGAGTCCTGACACCGTAACGGTGAGTGACGTGATGACTAGCGGAATTGAGCTAAAATTGTTAACCAACAACAGTCGTAGCCGTGGTGCAGTCAGATCCTGTTTAACTTTAATCGTTTGCTGATGCTGCCGATTAAGTTTAGTAATATTTGGAAAATAGGTCGCCATCTGTTGCCACGCCATAATTTGACCTGTCATCAAGAACACCTCGTTACTTTTGATTGGTTGCACACACAATTAGCATCATCGGTCGTCGCATTTCGTCCGCCATGCCAGGCAGGTCCAACATTGATTTGGGTGGCATGGGTTCCACAACATGTTCCAAGCGGAAGTTTCGTGCTAACAATGTTTCTAAGTAAGTCGTTAAAGTCCGATGGTATTTTTTAACCGGTGTCGCCAAAAAGTCGGTCACGCGTGGGCCTTCATAAAAGTAATGATCGACCGGAAAACTTTTAATGTGATGTTGTTCATCGTAGTCCCACTCCTCAGACCCTTGAGCGGTAAAGACTGGATGCTCCACTGAAAAGATTAGCCTGCCTTGGGGTTTCAAATAGGTCTTAATCTGGTCAACGACTTGACTAAATGATGGCACATAATGTAGCGCCAATGAACTTATCACGGTATCAAACTGGTTCACTGGAAACGTCACTTCGGCCAGGTCTCCTTGCACATAGTCGATCACTGATGATTGGGTCTTTGATCTAGCAACTGCTAACATCTTCGCTGATAGATCGACGCCTACCACCATGTTAGCGCCATGTTTGGCAGCATAGCGAGCATGCCAGCCATAACCGCAGCCTAAATCTAACACGGACTGACCGTTAAAATCGGGCAATAGTTTTTCTAAAGTCGGCCACTCGTCGGCACCTGCTAAACCTTGTTGGCTCCGGGCCATTTGTTGATATTTTTCAAAAAAGCGGTCGTTATCATAAATATTAGTCATTTTAGACCTCCTGTGCCCTGTCTCCAATAATTAGTTTACATAATTTTAATTTAAAGAAGTAACAATTGGCTCGCTATGCTTTCGCGAGTTGAAAACATTGTTCAAAAGTAAACTGGCCAGCATCATAACTAAATTTTAAGACCGCACAGTTGGTGAGTTTAATTTGTCGCCGCTGAATTTCTTCAAATGGTAACCAGCGACGTAAAAACATAAAACAAGCACCACCATGGCTGACTGCCAAAACGTGCTGATGATCCGGCTGAGCCATGATAGTTTGTAACGTTTTGACCACTCGATCCTGAACTTGTTGATCCGATTCACCCCCATATTGAACGAAGAAATCGCCGTGCGAGTGTCGGATAGGATCCGGCTGTGGATTTAAACGCTCACTTTCACCTTCAAAAACGCCAAACTCCCATTCCTTAAGCCCTTTCAAGCGTTTGTAAGGCTGATCCGTGATCAATTCCAATGTATCACTGGCACGTTCTTGTGTTGAACAATAAGCCTGATCAAAGTGCACCGCGTGCTCACGAAAGTTTCGCCCAACTTGTTGGGCATCCGCAATACCACGTGCCGTCAGTGGCGAATCACACGCCCCTTGGATTTTATGTAATTCATTGAATAGCGTCTGACCATGACGCATTAAATACAGTGTTTTAGACATCTTTAGCCACTCCTTGATTGAATTTCACTACTAATCAATTATAAAGATAATTGTAACCGTTGTCACGATGGCAAAACCGGAAAATCCCCCTAAAAAAAGACCCGATCGAGTTGATCAAGTCTTTGATAAAAAATTAAAAATCAGTACTTTCGTTGCCTGCATTCAGAGCTTCCAAGGCTTCCTTCAATGTTTTACCATGTGCAATGACGGTCCCGGTCGCATGTCCAGGCTCACCGGTGGTTTCAGCTTCGTCATAAATCTGCAACTGATTATATGGAAAGGTGTTGGCCTGCACAAAAATCGTCGCCAACTTAGCCAAGTCTGGATAATCGTACATCACTTTGTCGAGAGCTTCACCTAATTTAACATGCAAGAGTAACCGCGTCACACTGGAGCCACTCGCTTTGCTAATCAACGCCATCGTCGCCAAACTCATTGGTTCGATTGTTGCCAAATGTAACGCCGCATCAACAATCGTCAAGCGAATCGTATACAATCCGGGAACGCCAAAAGCTAAGACGCGTTGCTTAATTTCAGTGCTCAACGCCTTAATTGCCTGATTTTCCGCCTTATCTTGAATCGGAAAAACTTCAACTGAACCGCGTACACCTGACCGCAAGTTATTACCCGCAATAATCTCACTAATACCAAAGATTGCAACATCACTACCATCCGTAATCACTTCAACCGCCGGCGAATCGTTCGTCTTGATCTGCTCGCGTGGCAGGCTATTGTTGATCTGTACCACTTGATAACCTAATTTTGTCAATTGCTGTCCCAGCCGATAATCGTGATACGTGGTAAAGATCACCGCCGGTTTTTCAATCGCCAAAACGTTTAGGATATCAGAAACTTGTTTGGGTTCAATGTACCGCTTATGCGCCAGCTGTGGGGTCATGGCAACACTGTTCGGATTAGCATTGATTAAAATGGTCTGATAATCGGCTTTTTTAAGATAGAACAAGAGTTGCGACACTAAATAATCATTGGCATGGTTGGTCCCAATACGGTTGGCACCTGTACCAATCACAACGGCCCGATTGCCAGCCAATTGTGAACTTTCATTATCAAATTCATAAGTTGAATAGTACGTATTCGTTTGTTCAGTAAACTCACCAGCAGTGGGCTCAACCTCTTTGAAGGTAGCTTGAATTTCATTTTCAATCGCAAAATGAGCCACTTCCGCCGGGGTGACTTGCCAAGCAGCAGCGGCATCCTCGTCAGTAAACCCAAAATACTTCGCACGACCAAGCGCGTGGACATCGAATGGATGCGTACGCAAAGCTTTTTCAATCGCAATAATATGACTTAATTTATAAAAATAAAAAGCATCAATTTTAGTCAGTTCGGCCAATTCATCAATCTGGTAACCACGATTCAGTGCCTCCAACAAGACTAACATGCGCCCAGCTTGCGGATGAATCAACCGTTGGATCAGTTCACCTTCTGAATACCGTTGCGGTTGATTGGCAATCACGTGATAGCGAGACTCGTCGGTTGCCCGCAAGCCCTTCAACAACGCTTCTTCAGTCGAACGACCAATTCCAATCACCGACCCGGTGGATTCCATGACCGTATCCAATTGATGACTGACCTTTTTCAACACATTAAAGGGCCAAATTGGAATCCGACAAACGATATGGTCCAACACTGGCTCGATCAACGCGGTCTGTTTTCGATAAGCTGCGGGTAACTTGATCTCAGCTAAACTCAAGTTAGCCATCAAATTAGCCACGATTGTCGCTAACGGATAACCGGTTGCGCGAGCAGCTAACGCCATCGCCCGATCAAAGTATGGCGTGACCTTGATCACATAATACTGTTGCGTCGTTGGGTCTAACGCAAATTGCACATGACAAGAACCCACAATGTGCAGCGCTTGCATGATTTTCAAAGTTGCCGAACGAAACTGTTGATACTCCTGATCAGTAATCGTTTGGGTTGGCGCAAATACAATTGAATCCGCTGAATGAATCCCAACTGGATCAAAGTTTTCCATGCCAGCGACTAGCAACGCGGTTCCTTTATGATCACGAACCCCCACAAACTCGATCTCTTTATAGCCCACGATGCTTTGTTCCACGATACATTGTTTGGTGGCTGATAATTTGAATCCTTTTGCTAATGCCTGTTGGAAGTCTTCTTCATCTTCACAGAGTTGGCGACTAGCTTCAATACGTGGGGCGACTGACTTCACGATCACCGGAAAACCGACCGTGCGAATCACTTGATCCGCCTCGGCTTGACTAGCCACGACCTGTGACGCAATTACCGGCTGAGTCAGATCCTTCAAGCGATTACTCATCAAAGCCGGGTTCACAACCATGTCAATCATTTCAGGTGACCACTGCAATAGCCGCAGCTGATTGTTTTTCAAGACATTATTTCGAATCAGGCCTTGAATCAAATTGACACCTTGAATCCCACCTAATGACGGAATCAAGCCATCCGGTTGTTCCGTCTGAATAATTTTGGTCAATGAACCCACTGTTAAAGGTTCAATGTAGACTTTATCCGCAAAATTATTTTCCGCCGCCACTGAAAAGGGATTGTTATCAACCAAAATAACAGCGATTCCCAGCTTACGAATGGCACTACCAATCTGCGTCACAGCCGCGTCATGTTGCCCTTCACGACCAATATCGTTATGGCCCGCGCCAATAATTAACACTTTTGAAATGACTTGATTATTCACCAAACGGGCCCCCTTGCTTGTTGCATTGATTCGACAAATTCATCAAAAATATCCCGCGTTTCAGTTGGGCCGGGAGCACCATCTGGGAAAAACTGTACCGAAAATGCTGGAAAATCCCGATAACGTAACCCTTGGATCGTGCCATCTATTAAATCAACAAAAGTCGTGATCAATTTATTGCGGTCGATCGTATCTGGGTTCACGGCATAGCCCTGACCTTGTGATGCATAAATAATTTGATTTGTAATAACCTCGCGAATCGGATGATTGGCGCCATGATGTTCTGGCGACAATTTCATAATTTGAGCCCCATTAGCCATAGCAAATAATTCATGACCGAGGCCAATCGCAAATAACGGAATCCGATTTTGAATGTTTTGAATCATCGTGAGTACACTATCTGGCAAATCCTGTGGCTTCCCAGGACCTGTCGACAACACGACACCATCTGGATCTAAATTAATAATTTCCTCAGTCGTCGCAGTATAGGGTAATACCGTCACGTTGCAGGAGCGTTTGCTTAATTCACGCAAAATTCCGTGTTTTAACCCAAAATCAATGACGATGACGTTCAAACCAGTATCTGGATTAGGAAATGGTTTGGGCGTCGCCACCGCAGCAACTTGTTGATTAGTCAAGACGGTGGCCCCCAGTTGATCAAAAGCATGGGCATCTGCCACGTCCACGATGCTGGCTTTCATAGGACCACTTGCGCGCAGTTGCTTGGCTAAGTGGCGCGTATCAATATGACTAATTCCCGGAATATTTTGTTGTTTTAAATATTGGTCCAGTGACCAACGACGCTGACGATTGGTTGAAATACTAGCAACATCGCGTACCACCACACCTTTAACTGTTGGTAAAATCGATTCATAACTATCATGGTTGATCCCATAACTGCCAATTGTTGGCTGGGTAAACGCAATAATTTGATTATGATAGATTTGATTCGTAATGATCTCTTGATAACCCGTCATGCTCGTATTGAACACGATCTCACCGGTAGAAACCGCTGGTGAACCGAAACCCTCACCCAGGTAGGCACTGCCGTCTTCAAGAATCAAGTAGCGGTCTGCCATGTCGATCCCTTCTCACTTTTGAATTAATAAACTAATTAATAATTTCAATCCCATCATGCCCATCGACTTCCGTCATCGAAACCTTGATCCGTTCCTGTGAAGCGGTCGGAATATTTTTACCGATAAAATCGGCACGAATAGGTAATTCACGATGACCACGATCGACTAGTACCGCTAGCGAAATACTCTGCGGCCGACCACCACCCATCAAGGCGTCTAAGGCGGCACGAATCGTACGACCGGTATACAAAACATCATCAACTAAAATGACGCGTTTGCCGGTCACTGGAAAGTCTAACTGGTAGTCCGCTGGTGCTTGAATCGCGTTCAGTGGTTGGTCATCACGAAATGCCGTAATGTCCAATTCACCGACTGGAATCTTCGCGGCTTCTAATTGCTGCAACCGCTCCGCAATTCGCCGGGCCATGTAGACCCCCCTAGTTTTAATACCGACTAACGCCACGTCACGAATGCCTTTATTTTGTTCAATAATTTCATAGGTAATTCGGGTCAACGCGCGTTTCATAGCCATCGAATCAACAACTTCTTTTTGCATGATTGCCTCCCAAATTTAAATTGCCCTTTTTGAGTTACTTGCCATTACAAAGAAAGACGGCCGGACATAGGCTGTCACGACCGTCGACGAAAGTTATTGCTAACAGTGTGCCTTTCAGTCTCTCTGGGCCGGATTAAAGGACTCTCATTACTGTTAGATTAATGATTCAGATCAGTTTTGTCAAGCTTTGCTAAAGTTGCTTTAAAGATCGGTGGTAATGGCGCCTCAAAAGTCAACATTTCACCGGTTACCGGGTGCTTAAAGCCCAACAAACGGGCATGCAAAAACTGCCCATGCCCCTTGATCGTTTTTTTAGGACCATACAGCGGATCACCCACAAGCGGATGCCCGATAGATTGCAGGTGAACCCGAATTTGATGGGTCCGACCCGTTTCAAGCCGGCAAGCAATCAAGGTATAATGCTGGTAGCGTTTCAAGACCTTAAAATGGGTTACAGCCGCGCGACCGGTCGCCACGATTGCTTGCTTTTTACGATCTTTAGGCGAACGACCAAGCGGTGCATTAATGGTTCCGGTCGCTTCCTTGATCACACCATGCACTAAGGCCACATATTCGCGCAAATTGGTTTTAGCTTTTAGCTGAGCCGCCAACGAGCGATGGGCATGATCATTCTTCGCGACCATCAATAATCCAGAGGTATCTTTATCGATACGGTGCACAATCCCCGGTCGAAATTCCCCGTTAATGGTGGAAAGTGGGCTGTGGTACAACAAAGCATTGACCAACGTATGATCTGGATGTCCCGGTGCTGGATGCACGACCATTCCCTGAGGTTTATTGACCACGATCACATCGTCATCTTCATACACAATATCCAGTGGTATATTTTCAGGCACCAACTCGGTCGTTTGAACCGTCTGCGCCGCAACCACAATGATATCGCCTGTGCTGACTGGCGTCTTGCTAGGTACCAGCTTTCCATTGACCGTAATTTGGTCCGTTTTAATTAATTTATCAAGCTGTGACCGTGTCCAAATCGTTTGTAAACTGGCTAAGACCTTATCCAAACGGCCTGTTTGATCAGTCACAGTGTACTGTTGCCTTGTTGTTGCTCCGGCCAAACAATCGACTCCTTTATGACTTATTTATCAAAGCTTTCATCTCGTAAAACCGCGATCAGGATTAAAACAACCCCGACGGTCAAACAAGAATCTGCAAAGTTAAAAATTGGAAAATTAATAAAATCTAATTGAAACATATCGACGACGTAACCGATTCGAATTCGATCAATAAAATTGCCTAAAGTCCCTGCAATCATCAAGACAATCCCAAATTCATATAATCGATGCGTCCGTAGTCGCCATAACAAATACACCATCACGCCTAAAGCCACGATCGAGATCAAATAGAAAAAGCCCAGCTTACCTTGCAAAATACTCCAAGCCGCCCCATTATTATGTAAATTTGTTAATGACAGCAATCCCGGTACCACCGTTTTAGTCGCCCCCAAGGCAATTTGGCGGACGATGACTGATTTAATCAGCTGATCAATAACGACTAACGCAAACATTAAACACCAATAAATCCACATATCATACCCTCACAATTCACTAAACTTGTTCAATTATACCAGACATCGGGCAATTTAGGATATCGACCACCTCAATAAAAATAGCCGACAGATTGAGCTGCCGACCATTTTACGTTGAAATTTAGATTTTAAAACAACCCAGAGATTTTACCCTCATCCGTGATATCCATATCTAAAGCCGCTGGATGCTTTGGTAAGCCTGGCATGGTTAACACATTACCTGTTAATGCCACGATAAACCCGGCGCCCAATTTAGGCACGAATTCACGCACTTTAATCGTAAAGCCGGTCGGTGCGCCCAACAGCTTAGGATTATCACTCAATGAGTATTGCGTTTTTGCCATACAAACTGGCAATTGATCCCAGCCATATTTCGCAAATGACCGCAATTGTCGTTTAGCCTTACCAGAGTATTCGACGTTGGCACCACCGTAAATTTTAGTCACGACGGCATTAACTTTAGCTTCAATCGAGTCACTTGCCGCATACAACGGTTTAAAGTCACTCTTTTGATCAGCTAATTCAACAACTGTTTTGGCTAAATCAGTTGCTCCAGCGCCACCTTGACCCCAGACATCCGCTAAGACTGCTTTCACACCCAAGTTAGCACAATAATCTTTGACTGCCTGGATTTCGTGCTCAGTATCGGCCGTAAATTCATTAATTGCCACAACCACTGGCACACCATATTGTTGCATTGCATGAATATGATGACCCAAGTTGGCGGCACCTTGTTTGAGCGCTTCAACATTTTCAGTTCCTAGGTCAGCCAAAGCCACGCCACCATGCATCTTCAATGCTCGAATCGTGGCCACGATTACGACCGCATTAGGCGCCTGACCAACAGCGGGAACGTTGATATCCATAAACTTCTCGCCACCAAGGTCGGCACCAAAACCAGCTTCAGTGACCGTATAATCGGCCAAGTTCAAGCCAGCCTGTGTCGCTAAAACACTGTTACAGCCGTGTGCAATGTTGGCGAATGGACCACCATGCACCATTGCAGGCGTGTGAGCCAGTGTTTGCACGAGATTAGGCCGCAACGCGTCCTTTAAAAGTAACGCAATGGCGCCACCAACCTTTAAATCCGCCACCGTGACTGGTTGACGATCACGCGTATAACCAATGACGATCCGTTTGATTCGTGTCTTTAAATCAGCAATGTTTTCTGATAGGCACAAAATCGCCATTAATTCACTGGCCACCGTGATATCAAACCCATCTTCACGCGGCACGCCTGACGTTGGCCCACCCAAACCGATCACGATTCGACGTAGGGTCCGATCGTTAATATCCAATGTTCGTTTCCATTGAATCCGACGTTGATCGATTCCTAAAGCATTGCCTTGTTGGATATGGTTATCAATCAATGCGGCCAAGGTATTATTGGCCGCCGTTAAAGCGTGCATGTCGCCGGTAAAATGTAAATTGATGTCTTCCATCGGAATCACTTGAGAGTAGCCACCACCTGTGGCGCCACCTTTCATGCCCATGACTGGTCCTAAAGAAGGTTCCCGCAGCGCGATCATCGTTGATTTGCCAATTTTAGTCAGCGCGTCGCCTAAACCAATCGTCACGGTCGACTTGCCTTCACCAGCCGGCGTCGGATTAATCGACGTCACCAGGATCAGTTTTCGTTTTGTCGTCTTCCGTGGTAATGGTAATTTCAATTTGGCTTTGGCACTACCATATTGATCAATATCTTCCACAGATAAACCAGCTTTTGCCGCAATTTCAGTAATTGGTGCCGGTGTCACTTTTTGTGCGATTTCGATATCTTTCATTCAAAAAAACGCCCCTTTAATTAAGATAGTTTAATTATAACGGTTTTTGCACAAAAAAACGACCAAATCTAAACATTTGTTTTGATTTGGTCGTTAAAGTTCGGTTATTAATTATTTTGTGCTAAATTTATCAATTGATTACGACTTTTCTTCGGCATCAGAAATTGATAATCATTGCCATCGATCCGGACTTGTACCCCACCTTTTACAGCGGTAATCAATTCCAGTTGATCCCGTGGAATGACTAACCAAGAACGATTGAAAACCGTACTGAAAATCATCAAATTTCGATCAATCGTGACCCGACGCAACCCAATCTGCGCCGCACTGACGACGATAAAAATGCCGAAAATTAAGGCTAATGGCCATTTAAACTTTAAGGTTTCCAACCACCAAACAATGCCAACCATTAAGATCAATAATGTCCATGACCAAACAATCAGACTAGAAGCTAGATTTGGTTGATATTTAAAGGTATGCTTAGAATTATTCACAGATTTAAATTCCTTTCACAATGGAGTGAGCTTTAATGCAATTATATACGGATGCCGCTACTGAGCCAACGACGGACCATAGTGCCGCAGGTCTATTACTAATCAATGCCGGTCAGCAGCAACAGTTCAAACAAATTTTACCAGATTGTGATAACCATACCGCGGAATTCTTAGCTGCCATTGCTGGTTTTAAAGAAATCTTAACGCAATTCGGACCAGCACAAACCGTTTTCTTTTACACCGACAGTAAAATCGTTGCCGAAAGTGTTAGCAAAGGTTACAGTAAAAACTTCAATGTCGAATTGCAAACGCTGCTACAACTGCAAGACCAATGTACCGTCGCAATTACCCAGTGGATTCCTGAAAGTCAAAACCGTGGGGCACACGAGTTAGCACAACAAGGGCTACATTTGACACCTTAATCCGCAGGTTCCAAATAAGTCTCAATGGGTCGTTGATATTGGTCCCAACCCGTTTGCTGACCAGTCCGCACATAGTCTGCCAGTAATTTACCAACCATTGGACCGGTTGTCAGACCAGAAGAACCTAACCCACTGGCCACTAAAATATGTGGATTGTCTGGCAATGGTCCAAAAAATGGGGCAAAGTCACGTGTATAAGCACGCGTGCCAACCTTGATCTGGCTAATTTCAGCCTTCGTTAGGCGACTATCCAGCTTAATACCACTCGCGAGTAAATCATCTTCCACTAGTTCGGAAACTTGTAAATCATAACCCATGTCATTTTCATGAGTCGCACCAACGACTAGTTTGCTGCGCGTAAACGGAATAAAGTCACGCTCACCTTCTGGCATCAATACCGGCACGTCATCGCCCCAAGATTCGGGTAATTCTAATTCAATTAATTGGCCTTTTTGTGGTCGAACATCCGCCACGATTCCCATTGGCAATAGTAACGGCTTTAACCAAGCGCCGACCGCCAAGATCAACGTATCATAAGCTTGCTGACCATGCGGGGTCAAGAGTTGTCCCTGATCACCCAAGGTCACTTTGCCCTTATGCCGAACCAGATTGCGTTTTTCAGCGTATTTCAAAAGATTATGAGCAAACTTATCACCATCGACGCGGGCCCCGCCACTAATAAAGACCCCTGGTTCAGGATTGGTGAGCAAGGGAATCCGAGCTTGCACTTCAGCGGCGGTTAATTTTTCAACATCACCGATCTGTGGCGCTTGTTGTCGACGTTCGAGCGCTAAGTCGTACAGCGCATCTAAGTCTGCCTGATTATGGCGCGTCACAATTGTCCCGGCTTGCTGGTAAACTGAATAACCCATCTGCGTGTCCTGAACAATTTCTGGATAAAGGGCCGCACCTGCTTTAGCTAAGCGATACCAACGCTGATTACGCCGCTTTGATAACCACGGTGAAATAATTCCCGCCGAGTTCTTAGTGGCTTGCCCAATTCCTTCATCATAAATTGTGACATTAAGCGTGGGATCGGCACTTAAATAGTAAGCAGTGACCGCGCCAACAATTCCACTACCAATAATCGTTACTTGTTTTTGCATCCTGACACCCTCCACAACCATTCTAAATTCTATTCTAGCATACGCCCATTTGGTTGCGTTGGCGAACTAAAGCGGTTTGACCATTTCTTTAGAAAGTAAAAGCACTCCGGCCAATTTTCTTAGCAGAAGTGTCCCGTTAAACTCAATATTGATAAAATAAAGTGCCATCTAATCTTCACGCAATAACATAAAAGGAATATTCATGTAACTCAATCGTTGAATAACACGATATTTTGATTCTTTATGTTGCACATTTTCCTTAACCATGAATTTTCCATCATGGCTACGAACAAGTCCCTGATCATCCGTGCGCACTAGCAGATAGTCGCCTTTTCGATACTTCTTTTGCAACAGACTACTATCATAAATGTTTCCGTATCGATGGTGAGAACTCATATTAATAAGATCAAAGTTCTGTTTATCGTCAGATCGCGATAGCATGGTCTGATTAGAAATCGGTTGCACATCTGCCAACATTGCATAAGCTTGAAGTGACTTCACTCTCAGATCTAATATAAATAGTCTTGGTGAATGCTTATTCTTAGGTTTCAAAAGATGATCAATCGTTCTAAGATTGCCTCTGCTGACATCGCGACTCGTAAAGTACGACGTTCCATTATTCAAACGACCGTAGTAACCAAGGTTAACAAACATAAGCATCGTAAATGCTGTGGTCAGCGCGATAACTATGGCCAACTTGTTGGCTAATCTTTCTTGTAGATAGTAAAAACCAAAACCAATTAAAATCGCTAATAGCCAATTTACAAAGTTCCAATGATTATAATTGGGGGTAATAACAAACATCAACGGTAAAAATGCAATCAATGAAATAATGATAATATTCTTAAAGTGATACGTATTTTCGTTCAATAAGTCTCTGGGCGTTAAGATACCCAAGATGGCAAGAATTAATAAAAATGGGAAAACAACCCCATACGGCCCAACTGAATTCCACGCTAGACCGTCATTGCCACTGATATAGTTATTTATACCCGTGATAAAATTTAGAAACATTAATTTAAAAAGATGTGGATCTTGGAAATTAATAAATGATGTTCCCCTTAAAATTGGCATTGGCGGATACGAGAACCAAAAGAAATGTCCCGGAGTTGCACGCTTCACAATAAGAAAATTATAGGCAAAAGCAATCAGGGGCATGACACAAGCCAAAATAAGGATGCCATATGAAACAATTACTTTTTCTGACATAACATGTCGTTTCAGGGCATAAATGACCACCAGAATCAGCACAATTGGTATATACAACCAACCAGCCATGTATCCAGCAACAGAAAAAGCAATAAGTAGTGCCGACAACGTATAGCAAGCAATTCGACCGCCACGAGCCTCAAATCGCCAAGCTTGGCACAAAAGGATTAATCCTAATACAAATGTTACGGGGGCAATATTACAATCCAAAATCCACCTTGCAGAAATAAAAATCCATGGTGAACAACTCAGGCTTAACATGAGCCAGAATCCTAGACTCTTTTGCTTTTCTTGATCGTACACAAGCCAAACTAGCATCGCCATTGTCAACAACGTCAGCAGAACCATTGGTAATCTAACCTTGGCAATAGAAAAGCCAATGACTTTTATGAGCGGTAACGCAAAATATGCGTATTCAACAGACTGACCATATCCAAAAATCCCAGCAAAATAGACTGGCCACGACAAGCCATGGATGTCGGTCCCATACTTTACAAGTGAACGTATTTCGTTCATGTAAGTAACCTCATCTATTTCTAAATTCGGCACTGTACCTAACTTGTGTATTAAAGCTATCCCAAAAAAGATGATAATAAGTACACTGAATAATTGAGGGACATTAAATCTCTTTTGCCTCCCAAACCAACTTGTTTTATAATTCATAAACTCCTCCGATGTTCAAAATCAATACACATTCTTAAATAACTTCCGTATTATACTAGACTATCTATTACAATTCAAAAAAGTATTAATTAGATTTTATAAATTTGTGTATTTAGTTATTGATTTCATTACTACATTATGAATAAAAATTCTCTGTCAAATTCACTTTGGAAATAAATACATTTCCAAATGGTTGGGCTTAGCCAATAGTCAAGTGGCTATCATCCTAACAATTGAAAAAAGCACACCAAAAAAGGTTAGTAGCCACTCAGTCACTCTGAATAGCTACTAACCTCTTTGTGTTCATTTCATACTAATTTATTCGAAAACCTTGAATCGATCGGCATCCGCCATGAAATCTTTCTCACCGGCTGGCGCTTCAATAGAACCAAATGGCATTTGGCCCCGTAATCGCCAATTAGCTGGAATATCATACGCTGCAGTAACTTGATCATCAATCAGTGGATTGTAATGTTGCAAATTGGCACCAACACCATTTTCAGCCAAGGCTGTCCAAACACTATATTGGGCATTGCCTTGGGCCTGTTCAGACCAGTCGGCAAAGTTAGCCGCATATAAGGGGAAATCAGCTTCATTTTGTTTAACAACATCAGTATCCGTAAAGTACAAGATCGTCCCATAGGCGGCCTTAAAGCCATTTAACTTGGCAACCGTTTTCTGATAAGCTGCTTCAGTTGGTACTTCCGTTTTTAATCGATCAGCGGTCATATCCCACAATTGGTCATGATATTGGTTGAATAAAATGACGGCACGCGTTGTCTGATTGTTGAAAGCAGATGGCGCATTCTTGATAGCTGCCTCAATCAAAGCCACTAGTTCTGAATTTGTTTGCTTGACCTGCTTGCCTAAAGCGTAAATTGTACGACGTTTCGTTTGTAATTGAATAAATTGTTTTTCCATAAGTAATCGACTCCTGATTTAATTTGATAAACTTAGTATATCACTTACTTTTTGTAAGTAAAGAAATAACTTTAATCCTCCGAAAAATCATCGTGGTTCGTTACCATGAAAAAGTTTTATGACCTAGCGACCCCAACGTACAAAGAACTTAAGAAAATCCCAAGGTTTACAAGTCACCCCATTTTAAGCGATAATTAGTTTTACACTGGAACAAGCGTTACACTATAATTTATTTTAAAGGACTTATGTCTATGTCAATTATCATTTGCACCATTGTCACATTGGTACTCCTAATCACAGGTGCGGGCCTATTTTATCTCAACTGGCAGCATCCGTATCTCGAACCAACGACCGCACCGAAAAAGCGCTCTGCTAAATTCAAGCTTTTTCAACAGGCTCGTCAAACAGTAACCGCCGCTCAGCCAGGGCTCAAACGACTTTTTCTCATGAGTCAAATCAGCTTATGGCTCGGCCTGATTCTGTGGTTAGTTAGCTTTTACTTGTTGGAAACTAAGCTCGACTTGCTCGTTTTTCCAACTCAGCTTTCATGGACGAGCGCCATCTTAGTTGTCCTTGGTGCCGCATTGTTGATGGTCTATCCACTCGTTTGGACTAGTCAAAGCTATCAATACTGGGCCAAGCAGTCCACTGCCAAACAAGCTTTCGTTTTGGCTAGTGGTGAAGCCTTTAAACACTATCGTCGGCGACAAATCTGGGGAACCTTGGCCATTGCCGCTGCTGGCTTGGTCTTATGGGCCACTCGTATTTTAGCCGTTGGCACAGAACCCACTATTTCCATTCAAGACTTAGTGATGGCCCTGGTCGCAGCGATTCCAGTTATCGCATTAGTCGTTGGTCTAGTGCAATTAGCCTATTTACACCAATATCGTTATTTATTGGTCGACAAGCACGAAATTCGCTTCGGTCAACGCCATTATCAAGCGACTAAAGCGTTAGTCAAACATCAGCCCGCTTTAAAGACTAAAGTGATTACTTGGCACACGCTTCGAATCATCGGTTATTTGATGGGGCTCATTGCCATCTGGATCTTATACCGTAATATTATCGCGCCAGCCTTCTCCGTTGATCTGACTGCGGTCTTTCCGGGTGCAATTATGGCTTTAATTGCGCTCTGCTTGGTCGAAATCGTGGGTTTCTGTTGGCCACAACGCAACTATGATTATTTACACAGCTTAAAAACCACTAATCTACCGTTTACGATAGCTGAACCGGATACTTTTGATCGTTTCCGCTATCATCTACGGACTTTCCACGTTGCTGCTGGCATCATTTGGGTTTCCATTTGGCTCGTTATTTTAGGTAGTTATTACTATATTACCTTAATGGCCGCCTACAGCAGTTACAGTTATTAGTTATTGAAGTCACATATTAAAGGGCGTCAGTGCGAATGCACTGGCGCCTTTTTTGAGACCGTTCTTAGTTTTCCACGAGGTTAGTAATGATACTAGCTAATCAATATATCGTCAGCGCCACTTGCATGGACTCGTGTTATATTTGAGCTAAATTGACATCAAGTTCAATCATGTTTGTGAGGCGCAATTAGGCATGTCATCAAATAAACCACAAAATTGGCAAACGATTCAGCAACATGTTGTTGCCAATCTCCGAACTGCTCGTCACCACCTCTATGGTAACGTGGCCGTCTATCTAAGCTTATTTTTAATTGAACATTGGTTTGCAAAATTAGGTCATTCGCAAACCTTACGTGCGGATGCTTTCAATAATCTATCGGGAATCCTATCAACTGGTTTGCTAATGACCGGATTATTCATTGCCACTAAAACGCATGATGACGACTTACTGGGTGCCCCAATATCTCCAGCAGAACAAAAATCATTAGGGCCAAGAATTCAACAATCGCGTTTCCGTTTTGAAACAATTTACACCCTACTGGCCGGCGTAACCATGATTGCTATTGCCGTCGATATTGTGTTCAAAGGGGGCCTCAAGTTAATTCAGCATTCAGATACGCCATTAACCAGTGGTGTCGCTGAAATTGGTGCACTAGTTTCATTCTTACTGCTACTCATCTTGTGGGGCTTCAATCATTTTTGGAGCCGCAAATTGAAGAACGCGGCGCTAATTGCGGCCAGTCGTGATACTTTTACTGATGCCTTAACCAGTCTAGTCACCATTATCACCATCGTCTGCACAACCTTGCTAAAACTCTACTGGCTAGATAGTCTCATCAGTATCGCACTAGGACTTTACATTCTGAATACCGGTTTAAAAATCTTCCGAGAGAGTAGTTTGAATCTAGTCGATTACTTCGATCCCTATCTTGAAGCTCGGTACCAACAACAATTAGAACATCTGCCAGGTGTCCAACAAGTCAACTTTTTAAAGGCTCATTATGATGGTAGCTTAATCATGTTAACCGTCACATTAACGGTACCCCCAACCATGACTGCCTTAGAAATTTATCAGCTCACCCAAGAAATTAACACGGTTATGTGGTCCCAATTTAGCGTCATGCAGACGGACGTTATGACACTACCAGGAAAGCTGACACCCAAACAACCCAACTCAAAACAGAGCTGATATTTGCAAATTAGTCGCTCAAGTGATGCCGGACTTAATGTTGCACCGTGGCAAAACTTCCGGCCCAAATACTTTCATGATGTCGCCGAATTTGACTGGCAGTTAAACCATTAGCCGCATAGGTGGTCGATAGGCCGCTAATGGTTGCCATATAAAACCCACGTGAATGGCCGACTCTGATGGCAGTATCAATGCAATATTCTGTTTGTAGACCACAGACTTCAACATCTTTAACCGCTAAGTGCTGCAACCGCGTTGTCAACCTAGTTTCAAAGAAAGAATCTGAATGGGTCTTTAGTATCACGATATCCGTTGATTGGCGTGCCAAGGCAGCATCTAATTGCCACGCAGTACTCCCGTAACTTAGCTCAGCATCCGTATGTTGCATAAAAATAACCGGTCGTTTAGCCGCATGATAGGCGGCAATACGCCTATTGATCTTTGCCAGAACATCCGCATAATCAAATGTATCACGCAAACCGTTTTGCATATCAATAACCAGCAATACTTCTCCCATGGTTATCATCTCCAGTCGAATTTAATGACTTCTTGCACTAACCAATTAAAATACAATTAATCCTTTGTTGATAACCTATTTCAGTCACGGCCAGTAGATTTAAACCGGGCCTGTAATTTAGCCTCACTTGCCCGCAACAATTCTTCTGGCTCAATTTCATATTGACGACTCATAATTAAAACTTGATCTAAAACATCCGCCAACTCTTCCTTCAGATTAGCCGTGAGTTCTGGGGCCGTCATCTTTGGGTCACCCGGATGGTCACGCCCAATTTCAAACGCTCGAATCGCTCGTGATACTTCACCCACTTCTTCAGTCAAAAAATTCAAGCGAATAAATGGTGAATATTGATACCACTGTCGTTGTTTGTAGAAATGGACTAACCAATCCTGATGCGTTTTTAAATCCATGATATTCCTCCCATTGCCTATTGTGGTGTAGCTTTATAAGTATCCAGTTAGCTTGGTCTGGCACGTGCTTGGCCACAGAGACGGCTAACACTTAGTAGTCATCAACTTTTAAATTTGGCCAGAGCCGCTGCCATTGCTTCCGCCGCATTCGTTGCTGATAAACGGCTAAATGACGTGCATCTTGTCGATAGAATGGTATTGGCCGGCATTGTAGTTGCAACAGCTCACGGGTCCCATGTGGCGCGATTAAGTCGATTTCATCATCAGCCATTAGTCGTGCGCCAATACAGGTTGGAACTTCCACAAATTGTCCAATAGCATCCGCTACCGACCGAAACTCTGGGCCATCATCAAAATCATAATGCGCCATGTAAACTTCATTTTTAACTTGCCACTGATACTGTGGCGCCCATGTCGTTAGCTGGTTAAATAAGACCAAATCATCACTGACCGGTCGATCTGGATCAAAGAAGACGACATCAACATCACTGATCAATGTCACGGATTGCTGGCTTAGCGTTTGCCAAACCGCGTTACGAATACTGCCAGCTGCCAAATAACCTTGTTTAAGTTGCAACCGTCGAATTAAAGTTAATATTTCCCACAATTCTGGCGTGGTTCGCAAAATCTTTTTGATGAAAGCCTCATCAGACATCTATACACCTCATTTATCTCCTTGAATTTATCTCAGCCTTCAATAATTATGGCACAAGCAATTTGTGAGTACAACGCAGATTATGACCATGGTTAGTTCTCAGTGACGTCAAAAACGAGCCTTCCGTTTTTTGGCGGGTTGTCAGACACTGTTCGTCGATAGGATTGGCCCCAATCAAAATTTTCTTTAACAAAAATTTATTAATTGTAGCTACTATATTTAACAGTATCCACTTGGCTTGCCGTTTCGGTTGGTCTGGATTGATGCTGGAACGTGGTGGCCATGTTTGTGAGCCAAAGATCGGTCTCACAAGCCGGGCTTTTCCTAAGCTGGAAATTCACCAGCAAAGGAAAATTTCACCACTGAGCATCATCCAGCCCGCCCTGCACTGTAATTAGTGATACTAATGTTAATTAATCTTTCGTTGATACTGGGTTTATCAATGTTCCCTTAGTTAAGTCACTATTTAGCGTCGGAGTTGACCAACTCGTTTGCCGTGTCGAGACACTTAGCTGGGTGATTCTTCCCAGGTTAGTGTCTGGCCGACTTTTAAGACGTGGTCTCTCGGCTTGAAAGCGCCCTGCAGACCGGCTCTTGGCTGCAGGTCTGCCTCACAGCAAACAAGCTGGTCAGCGGAGACAGGTAATTAGTAAATTATTTTGATAGATATGATGGCTACGATGCACCAGCTTATTTAGATCGTCATGAAACACCAATAAAATCCAGTTCTAATCACTACATAAGCATTTCGGTTGTCTTTTATAATAATTTCTGTCACAGTTATGTTATAAAATAATAAAGTGAGATTATTGCAATGGTTGAAATTCTGCAAAGAAAATTACAAGATGTGCCAATTCTAGAGGTCGTCAATGACGACTTCCGGTATCAAGCGACGCCATTGGTCGTTTTTTATCATGGCTGGCGTTCTGAAAAAGAATTGGTCCTAACCCAGGCACGTAAGCTAGCGCAAAAGAATATTCGGGTCGTATTGCCGGATGCCATGAATCATGGGCAACGGCAACAACCAATCAGCACGTTGCCCTCGTTCACATTCTGGAACAGTATTCAGGGCAATCTAGCCGAGTTTCAGCTGATCATTGAGTTCTATCGGCAGCGACAACTCATCAAAGCCAATCAAATCGGCGTTGGCGGCTATTCAATGGGTGGCATGACAACCGGGGCATTGTTGACTCAACATCCTGAAATCAAGGCGGCCACCATCATTATGGGCACGCCAAATTTAAATGCGTATGCCCAGTTAGTTCGTGAATCGGCAGCGAAACATCAGCTTTACTTGCCAACAGACATGCGCCTACTAACGAGTTGGATCGACCATTACGACCTGGCCTTACATCCAGAAACAATTGCGGGCCGTCCGTTGCTATTTTGGCATGGTACCGATGATGAGCGCATTCCTTATGCCCAGTCGCGTGACTTTTTTGATCGCATCCATCCAGAAACTTATGCGGAGCAAGTGGCGTTCATCACTGGTTATCAGGCCAAACATTTGGTCAAAATTCCACTGATGGAAAAAATCGCAAACTTTTTTGACTATTATTTAACCGAATAACTGTTTTTAGCCTTACACCGTGAATGTCACTCAAGTCAAAAAAATACCAGTCACATCGTCCCAATTTTGGGAATGTGACTGGTATTTTTTAATAGCGATTTTCTGACTAAGCTTCAGGCCGCGCTGGGCGAATCCGTTTACCCCAATACTGGAAGTAATCCGTTCGTAATGCCCCATTATAGAGCTTACGACGCTTCGTGGCTTTCTTACCAAAGTAATCTTCAAATTCGAGATCACTCGTTAAAATATACTTACTCCAGCTAGGCAGCTTAGCATAAACTTGACCCATCTGACGATACAAGATCCGGACCGTATCACGATCACTCAATCGTTCCCCATAAGGTGGGTTGGCAATAATAACCCCGTTAACTTTGTCGGTGGTAAAGTCTTTAACGGCTAATTGCTTGAAGTTGATATCGTGTAAAACACCAGCTTCTTGGGCATTGAGTTTCGCAATATCAATCATCTTGCCATCAATATCGTATCCGCTAATATCCAGCTCAATATCATTATTGATCTTAGATTTAGCCTCATCGCGTAAATCTTGACTTAAACCAGCTGGGACCCAATCCCATTTTTCACAGGCAAACGCCCGTTTAATCCCTGGTGCAATATTACGTGCCAATAAAGCGGCTTCGATTGGAATCGTTCCAGAACCACAAACTGGGTCGACAAATGGATTGTCAGAATACCATTTCGCCAACATGACCAACGCTGCGGCCATGTTTTCTTTGAGGGGCGCGCCCCCTTTTTCTAGCCGGTAGCCACGCTTGAACAAACTGCTACCCGTCGTATCCAAGGTCAACAACACTTTATCTTTATTGATCGCAACTTCCAATGGGAATAAAGCCCCAGTTTCTGGCAGATGCCCATTACGATGATAGGTGGCCGCTAATTGATTCACAATCGCTTTTTTGACAATCGATTGAACGTCAGGAACACTGTGTAATTTGGAATTCCGTGATTTCCCTTCAACTGGAAATTCGGCATCCATTGGTAAGAGCTGATCCCAAGGCAAAGCCAATGTTTTTTCGAATAATTCATCAAACGTATAAGCATTAAACTCACCGACAATGATCTTCACACGATCAGCAGTACGTAACCAAATATTTGTCCGTAAAATATCTTGGATCGTCCCATTAAAACGAACGCGACCATTTTCGACTTGGGTTTGATAGCCGAGATCACGTAATTCACGACCAACGAGTGCTTCCATCCCACTAGCACAGGTTGCTAATAATCTAAATTCTTGCATGTGTTCCTCCTGATTGAGTTTCAGTTATTTTTTCCTTATTGTGATTAAATTATTGATGACTGTCGACCAAATAAACGTTAGCTAACGCAGTCCTTGCACTCTAGTCTAGCATATTTCAAAGTAAGTTAACTGGCCGTATTAAAAAACTAGGGCAAAAGCAAGCTTTTGTCCTAGTTTCCTGTCTAAATGTAAATTCCTGTAGGCCATGTTTTGTACCTAACTAAAGCACAGGCGTCTGTTAGTTAGGCGGCAATCATCTATCTCGAGATCACAAGGATCTCCCCCCACATTTAGTTCATTTACTTATGTGAAGCGCCCCTACCGTAGTTTGGGTTGCCCGCTCGAGGGGTTTACCGCGTTCCAACTTAATCGTTTCCAATTAAGTATCGTCACTGTGGCACTTTTCAGGAATACTCGGGCATAGCTTGCGCCTTAGCCGTTTTTTCCGCCGTAACCGATAAAATCGGTTCCCCAGCTTATTTTTTCACCGAGCACGAACACTACAAGCATCGCAGCTTGTGCGGGCATGGACCTTCCTCAGCCGACTTAAGCCGACCGCGATTACCCAGAATTTACATTGAATCACTGTTATAGACGATGTGATTCATTTTGATTATTATCTAATTGGGCACCAAAGACGTGGCGTTCCAAATTAGACAAACGTTTCAGAATATCCATATTCGTTACCGTACTAGTTGGTTGTGAAGATGGACTGGTTGCACCAACGGCGACTTGCTTAGTTAGCTCATCGACTTTGGACCGCAACCGTTCGTTTTCATCTGAAAGTTGTTGGTTATCTTTAGTAAATGACTCATAGTCCTTAATGACATTATCCAAGAAGCCATCCACGTCAGCAGGATCATAGCCCCGCATCTTTGGTTTGAATTCTTTTTGCAGGATGTCTTTGGGAGTAAAATTACGTTTAGCCATATTTAAAAACACCTCATTGTTATTCGCGCGATACCCAGACGGCATCCGTATTACTTAAAACATTGTAGCAGACTTTATTCAAAATTAAAACCATTATTCTGCTTTTCTGCATACTCATTCGCACTTTCTTGTAACCAATCGAAGTCGATGATCGTCAAAGGATACGGATGCTCCCCATTGAACGACCGAATAATATCATAGTCATACGCTGGTTTTCCGGGGTTATCAGGATCATACACCAAAGCGGCCGCATCTGTATGGGTTAACATGAATTCTTGATAATTTTTTAATTGTTGTGGATTTTCATAAGTTTGTTTACTAACTGACGCATGAAAATCAACATCTGCCAATAACACTTGTAATTTAGCTTGATTGGTTTCGTTCCAACGGCCCCCAAATTCGGCGTATGGTAGCATGATGGCCACTTTTAATTCAGGATAAGTCTTTTTTAAATCGAGCCCGACTTCCGCACACCACTGTTCAACACCCAGCTGACCACCGGTAATGAGCCAATCGACACCGTCTTCAATCTGTTCCGTCAAGTAACTGGTTAGTGCATATTTAATCACTTTTAATTTATCATCTTGGTCACTAAAAACATCTAATTCATAACTTCGATAGCCACTCATCCATAATCGACTCACAGAAAATTCTCCTTTTTCCTATTTATTGCGTCCTCGAAACGTCACAGTTATTTCACATTCGGCTGGTTAATGGTAAAATATGACATTATTAGGAGGTTGATAATGTGACGATTCGTTATCCAAACGGCAAAGCTTATCGCCAACCCTCTCATTCTAAATCAAAGTCCACCAAGTTTGCCAATGTTAACTTCGGTGATCGGGGCATGAGTCTGGAAGCAGAACTCAATAGTAGTAATACCTATTATTTGGAAAATAATATCGCAGTTATTCATAAAAAACCAATCCCGATCCAGATCGTTAAAGTTGATTATCCAAACCGGAGTGCCGCTGTCATTCGTGAAGCCTACTTCAAGCAAGCTTCAACGACTGACTACAACGGGGTTTACCGTGGGAGATACTTAGATTTTGAGGCTAAGGAGACTAAAAGTAAAACCGCGTTTCCACTCAAAAACTTTCATGAACATCAAATCGAACACATGCGTAAATGTTTAGCACAAGATGGGATTTGTTTTGTCATTATTCGTTTTGCAGAGTTGAATCGCTTGTTTTTATTAACAGCGACCGACCTCTTTCATTATTGGGATCATCAAGCAACCGGTGGCCGTAAATCAATTCCACTCACGGACATTGAACAACTGGCAACTGAGTTACACTATCATATTAATCCCCTCATTCCTTATTTGGATGTCATTGATAAAATCATTGAGGGTTAATTATCACCTAGTAAAAGGAGAACATCATGGCAGGTAACAATGATCAAGATTCACGGGTTGCGCGCAATCGCAACCGACAACAGCCACCCAAAAAGCATTGGTTCCGACGAATCATTTTAACCATCGTCGCTCTAATCGTCATCGGCGGCTTGGCTGGTGTTGGCTTATTTTTCTACTACGCGCAGAACTCACCAACCATTTCAGAAAGCAAGCTCAAGAGCGAAAATGCCACGCGGGTCTACGATGCCAATGGCAAGTTAATCGCTAACTTAGGTGCTAGCAATCGCGAATACGTCAAATCAGCAAATATTCCGACCGCGTTGAAAAGTGCCGTGGTCTCAATTGAAGACCGGCGTTTCTATCAACATAAAGGGGTCGATTATTACCGGATCATTGGCGCAGCATTAGGTAACTTGAAAGGTAGCTCACTGGGGATGCAAGGTGGGAGTACCCTAACCATGCAACTCGTTAAACTATCCGTTTTCTCTACCAAAACTTCTGATCGTAACTTGAAAGTCAAAGCACAAGAAGCTTGGCTGGCACTAAATGTTGAAAAACATTTTAGCAAATCGCAAATTCTAGAATACTACATTAACAAAGTCTACATGGGTAACGGAATCTATGGGATGGGCACCGCGGCACATTACTACTACGGTACTTCGCTGAAAAACCTTAATTTGAGTCAATTGGCCTTGCTAGCCGGGATGCCTCAGTCGCCCACCTATTACGATCCAATCCAATATCCAAAATATGCCACGAGCCGACGGAATTTAGTGCTTGAAGCGATGTACGACAATAAAGTGATCACTAAGCAACAGGAAACGGCCGCAGAAAAAGTTAATGTTCAAACCGGCCTCGCCTCCAGCTCAGAACGTGCTAGCATTGTCGCACAACAAAAACATAAAGTTGTTGATGCTTATTTGAAGGAAGTCATCGCTGATTTAACGGCTAAGGGCTATGACTATCAGAACGATGGCTTGAAAGTTTATACCAACTTAAATATGAACGCGCAACAACGACTTTACGATATTGCAAACACCTCACAATATGTCAGTTACCCTAATGATACTGCGGCCAATCGCTTCCAGTTAGGCGTTTCAGTCGTCGACTCGTACACGGGTAAGATTTCGGCAATGGTTGGCGCCCGCAAGAACGGTAATGTGACTTATGGGACGAACCATGCTGTCCAAACAGACCGCTCTAACGCCTCCACCATGAAGCCAATCTTGGATTACGGGCCTGCCATTGAGTATCATAGTTGGCCAACCTACAAGGCAGTTGCGGATACGAGTTATAAGTATCCCGGAACAAATATTACCGTCCATGACTTTGATAACAAGACACTTGGCAACATGACGATGCGCCAAGCCTTAGTCCAATCGCGAAATATTCCAGCGGTCAAGACTTTGCAACAAGTTGGTCGGACTAAAGCCAAGGAATTTGCCAATAACTTAGGCATGAATCTCAAAACGGTCGAATACGCTAATGCCATTGGGGCCAACGTCTCTTCACTGCAAGTTGCGGGAGCCTACGCAGCATTTGCTAACGGTGGAACCTATCACAAGCCTTATTATATTAATAAGATTGTGACCCAAGATAACCGGACGACCAGTTATAGTAGCAACGGCAAGCGTGTGATGAAGAAGTCAACTGCTTATATGATCACCAACATGCTAAAAGATGTCATTAATAGCTCAACCGGGACGGCTACGACCGCTAAAATTAGCGGCGTTTACCAAGCTGGGAAGACTGGGACCGATAATTACCCTAGCAACTTCAAGAGTAAAGTGCCTTCTGATGCCGAGATCGATTCTTGGATGGCCGGCTACACTAAGAATTACTCAGTAGCCGTTTGGACTGGGTTCGATAAGCCTTATTCCGCTAACGGTTACATTAATTCCACGACTTCCAAGATTTCACAGAATATTTACCGTGAAATGATGACTTATCTCCAAGAACACTCACCAAATTCTGATTGGACCAAACCAAGCTCCGTTGGCACAGTCAAAAAGAATGGGATTGAAGAATTGTACGTTGTTGGTCATCTCTTCTCTTCGGCTGAAGCCGCCTCTGGGACAAACTCCTCAGCAGCGTCTACCACGACTAGTCGTGAAGCCAGCAGTTCAGAGTCCAAAAAAGAAGCTTCATCCAGTGAATCTTCTAGTTCTTCGTCCGAATCTTCCAGCTCTGAAGAATCATCTTCAAGTGAAAGTTCGGAATCTTCATCCAGTGCTAGTTCAGAATCGAGCAGTTCAGCTGAAAGCTCCTCTTCAGCTGCCTCTAGCTCGGCTGAACAGCCTGCTGATAATAATCAAAACCAATAAGTCGTTATCGACTAAAGGCCGCTCAAATCGCAATTATTTGCGATTTGAGCGGCCTTTTTCATGTGGACTAAACTATTTTGATTGATCTTCACCAAGTTTAAATAAAGGAATCTTGGGACCCGCGTTAGCGCCGGTCTGGCGTTGCGGCTTAGGTGCAGAATTCAAGCGATTCTCAATACCACGTTGCTTGTCGGCTTCAATTTGGGCCGCTGTGGTTAAATGACGCTTCTGCCAGTTCAACAAAATACGATCCATATAAGTTAAATTATAAACCTGACGTAAGACGGCTTCACGCAAAGCCAATTCAATGATTTCAGGGTCATAATGATTCTCATCAAACCACTTACTAATACTTTCCATTTCCATCGGTGACAACGCCCGACCGAATTCCGTTTCAATCGACTTAAAAACCTTCTGCCGTGAATTTTCGTTGTTTTCAACCACCGTTGCAGTTTCAGTCTTAGGAGTCCGTGTCAGCGCCACGGCTAATTTTTCATATAAGCCATCAAAATTATACCGATCATGAATTTTTTGATCATTAGCGGTGACTGATTCAATTGTCAGGAGCTTCTTGGCAAGCATTTCATGTAAATGTTGAAAAACCGTGTTGCTAGTCTCTCCAAGACTCTCTGCCACCTGATTTGCATCAGGAAAAGTATCCCCTTGGTCCATCAAACGTTTAAATTGCAAATAAACTAGCAATTCCGCATTAGTTAGCCCCAGTTCGCGGTAATGTTCTAGCAAAACATTGGCAATCGTCGTTTGACCACCATTGATAATTGCTTGTGTGAGTTGATCCATAATTACTCCATTTCTAACAATCAAGGGAGTGAGCCAAATTTAGCCCACTCCCTTGGTTGTTCATTACTAGCCTACAGCTTTGGTGCTGGCTGCTGAGCCATTTTAGTTTCAATAAAATCTTTTAGCCGTTGATAAGCCGTACGTAATGAGTCAATATCGGTCGCATAACTGATTCGGATATGTCCAGGTAAGCCAAATGCCTCGCCCGGAACAAGACCAACGTGAGCTTCGTTCAAAACGGCAGTGACGAATGCGGTTGCATCGGCATAGCCGGTTAAACGCAGCGTTTCAGTCACATCTGGGAATAAGTAAAACGCCCCTGCTGGCTTACCACCAGGTAACTTAAAGCCCGGTAACGCCGCAATCAACGGATACAGCTCATTCAAGCGTGCCTCAAAGCCTTGACGCATCGTTTCAACTGAACTTTGATCACCGCTAAATGCTTCAATCGCGGCATATTGTGAAACCGCGGCTGGATTGCTGGCGGCATGTCCCAAAACAATCCCCATCTTAGCCATGATTGGTTGTGGGCCGGCTGCATAGCCGATCCGCCAACCAGTCATTGAATAAGCTTTGGAAACCCCGTTGATCAGGATGACATGATCCATGTTAGCCTGACCTAATTCTAAGACAGACGTAAAGTGATTGCCGTTATACAACAACTTCTCATAGATTTCATCCGCGACGATCAAAATATCGTGTTGTACCGCCCAATTAACGATTGCCGTCAATTCCGCACGGCTAAAAACTAAGCCTGATGGATTTTGTGGTGAATTTAACACCAAGGCTTTCGTTTTAGGCGTACGTTGTGCTTCCAGATCAGCCACCGTAAACCGCAACTGACGATCAGTGCCCACTTCAACTGGCACCCCGCTAGCAAGCTTCACTTGTTCAGAATAACTGACCCAATACGGCACTGGCAAGAGCACTTCATCTTCTGGATTTAAAATCACTTGGAATAGCGTAAACAGCGCCATCTTAGCCCCATCCGTGACCACAATCTGATTAGGTTCAAAATGATAGCCGTGATCCGCCTCGATGCGCCGACTGATTGCTTGTTTCAAGGCCGGTAATCCGGTTGCCGGCGTATAAAAACTGGCTTGACCATTATTAATGCTCTCAATAGCGGCTTGTTTGATATTAGCAGGCGTTTGATAATCTGGCTCGCCGATGCCTAAATTGATCACATCGACTCCGTCAGCAATCATTTGTTTGGCCTGAGCGCTAATCTTTAGCGTTGCGGATGGCTGAATTTGCATAACTTTACGCGATAATTCCATAGCTGACCGAGCTCCTTTACAAATTAAATATTAATAATTGATTTTAATTGGCTACCGTTTGAATATTGTAAAACTTCATAACAGAGCGCCTTTTTCTGATTTAAATAAGTGATTTCCCAGACAACTTCACCATCATACTGGCCCAACGTGGCTTTGATCACCTTGCTAGGATTTTGCTTTGACCAGACCTTTTTCAACGCCTTTGTCCGCGTAATACCAGCGGACTGTTTGACAACGGTTGTTTTGTGATGTTTATTCGTATTGATCAAAGCATAGACTGGGACGTTTTTACTGGAAGTTCCAGTCACGACATAGTAGCTCTCATTGCCATTATATTGGGAAAACGCTGTGGTCGTCTTTAGCTTAGCCTTACTGGTCGCTAAACTATACGCCGTCTTTTGCGCTGTATGCATTGGTCGTTGAGCGACCCACAGGGTTCCATAGGCGATGACGATCAGGGCTAAAACGACTAATAGAATAATCATAATCAATCGTTCTGGTCGCTGTTTGCGTTGCACTCTCATATTCACTCGATCCTTTCAAAAAAGCAATAACCCATTATAGCAAATTCCGGTCATCCCGGAACACTTTCGCTGTCACTTTTGGAAAAACTTTTGTAAAGCAGCCGTAATTTCAGCTACTGACCCTTCCACTGGCGGCATCGCCTTAGGTAGCACCTTTAAAATGGTCTGACCATAGCGTTTGGTGACGAGGCGATCATCTAAAATCACCGCCGCACCAGTATCCTGATCCGTGCGAATCAACCGGCCGATTCCTTGACGCAATTTCAAAGCCGCTTTTGGTAACGCTTCGTTATAGAAAGGATTGACTTTGGCTTGGCGCAATTGTTGGTACCGTGCCTTAGTAGTCGTCTGATCAGGCGATTCGAATGGAATCTGCGTCACAATTAATAATTCCAACTGTTCCTGTGGCAAATCTATGCCTTCCCAGAAACTTGCCGCACCGAGCAAGATGGCATTGTCACCTTGCATGAAACGCCGCAATAACTTTTCACGACTCCCGTTGACACCTTGCGCTAACAGCTCACGATCCGAGCTGAGCCCCGTTTGATGCAAGCTGTAAAAAACTGCCTCAATCAAATTTAAGGAATTAAACAAGATCAACGTCTGTTTGGGTGCGGCAGTGACAATATCATGAATGGCTCGTGTCAGATAAGCGACCCGTTGTTTACCGCTGGGTTCTTCGGCGGCCGTAGCATCCGTGGCAATGAGTAAACGGGCTTGTTTCTCCAAGTCGAACGGTGTCGATAACCGATGATGGACCGTCGTCTTAGGCGCTAAGTCCAACTGGCTATAGACATACTGCGACTTGCCGGTGGCAAATAAGGTGGCCCCGGTAAATAACGGTGCTGTGAAGTATGGATACAATTGTGACTTAAAATAGCCCTTCGTATCGATCAAGCTTCCAGACATCGTCAAGCTTCCACGATCATGCCATTGATTGAGACTGATCCAGAATACGCGTTGTTCGCGCGTTGCTGGCATCAACCAAGTTCGCAATAGATCATAAGCTTGCCGCAGATCTTGCATGCGATTAAAGAAATCATCTAACACATGTTGTTCTGGTGGTAAAATTTCGCCTTGATCATGTTGATACTGTTCATTTAACTGTTGAAATTGTAAGAAACAATTTTCAATCGCCGTTTGCAATTGTCGCACGAGCCCGTTATTTTCCGCGAAAAAGCTCGTCACAGCTTCCGTCGTGATTGAAATCTCAACGGGCTGACTGCCGCCCTTTTGATGTGGCACAAAGGTCCGTGCCAATGCTGCTTGCAATTGTTGAAAATGCAAATCAGTATCATTTAATGAATTATCTAATAATTTCAACCGATAGTCGGCTTGCGGTTGCTCCGCGAACAAGGCACGTAAATTCAAACCGTGTTCTTGATCGATCCGACTCGTCAAGCTATGGCAGGCCGCCATATAAAAGTTAAAGTTAAATCGTTGCCGTGACTCATGTAAGACACCATCTGCTAAATGCTGAGCTTCATCCAAGACGAGCAACGGCTGTTGTTGCCGACTCCCTAACTGGGCCACATGCCGCATCAAATAAGCATGATTCGTAATGATAAATGTGGCTTGGGCCGTCAGCTGGTCTCGAAAACGTAAGAAGTCATCTTTAAAGAATGGGTCATCCGCCTTCAACGAAGCGACCCCGTGATGCGCAATTTCCGTAAAATATGGGGCTTGGTAAGTCGTCAAATGTAATTCGTCCAGGTCACCCGTCGTGGTCGTCGTCAACCAAACCAATACTCGTAACTTTAACAACTGCGTTTGTTTGGAATGCTCATGGAGCGCGAGTCCGCGAGCAAAACGATCCAAGTCAACATAGTGCTGATTTCCCTTGATCACCACTGCAGTCACTGGTTCTGGCAGTAAGGTATTCAACAACTGGACTCCTTGATCCAGCAGTTGGGTTTGCAATACTGTCGTCGCCGTACTGACGATCACTTGGCGATCACCTTGTGCTAAATAAGCCAAAGGTAACAAGTATCCCAGCGTCTTTCCAGTCCCGGTCGGTGCTTCAATCATCAACGGTTCGGACGTGGTAGCCGCTTTCGTGTAATGCCGATAAATTTGATTCATCATCCGGGCTTGCTGTGGCCGATAAGTTAAATCATCACCGAACAGCTGCATTTTCTGCGCCTTGGTCACGGGATAACGTAACTTTTTACGCCCAACTGCTTGTTGTGGCAGCGCCTTTTTGCGCAAAGCCAGCCCATTACGAATCATCAGTTCTTTCGGCAAGCGGCCGGGTTGCTTTTTACCCTGTTGCAGGGCATAAGCAAATAACTCCGCGGTTTCTCGCGGCAACTCCGGCGTCAATTGCACCATTTGCTGCAACGTGATCAAAGGTAAATGAGCCAGGCGTTTTTGGAGAAAAATGAATAAATGCGCCGTGGCAATGGCATCACTATCCGCCGCATGCGGATGATCGTGCTCAATGTTTAATAGTCCACTTAAATCGCGTAGTCGAAAGCTTGGTGCGGTCGGCAGTAAAATCTGACTTAACGAGACCGTATCGACGGCTTGAATCGGTAACTCTGGGTACCCAACCCGCTGCAATTCAGCATTAATAAACGGCAAGTCAAAGTTAACGTTATGTGCAACGAACACGGTTCCCTGCAGTAAGCTATAAATCGTCCCTGCCAAGTCATCAAATGGTGGCGCTTTACGGACACGCGCATTACTGATCCCAGTCAAATTTTCAATAACTGGTGGCACGGTTGTCAGCGGATTAACATCCGCAGCAAAAGTATTAATTATTTTATTGTTTTTAACGAACGCACAGCCAATCTGGATGATACGATCGCCATCCTTAACACTAGTACCGGTGGTCTCAATATCCACAACGGCATAGGTCGTGTTTGGTTTCATGGTTATTGCCCCAAATCAGTGATTAAGATTTAAACGCCCAGCCGCTAAAAACTTTGGGCTGTCGTTTTTTTGATTCGACTTAAATTATAGCATAGCCACCCCAACAATTATGGTCACATGAACGTGATTTCGTTGGTCAAAGGCAGTCCCAATCATTTTAAAAGTAATTGAGTGTCAAAACTAGCAGTCATTGTCACCTTGCAACCGAGTTCATTGCTAACCACGCTGGATTTTTTAGCACGCCAGCTAATCTTTCATATTTTTGCCACTAATATTTTATCATTCTCTAATATATCACAGCACCCAAAGCTTGCCTAGCCAAGTGACACTAAAACCCAGGCCGCTGCGTCAACCCTGATTGACGTCATGAGTTAGTAAGTTTTGTTTAATCTTTTGTGATTCTGTGACCCACATCGCTTCATATATGGTCAAAACGGGAATTATACGGTATTATTATCCTATTATTAATCCATTTAGAAAGGCAGCGACACGATTGAAAAATCTAGCTACCGGCACTAGTCATGCCAAAATTATTCTAATTGGCGAGCATGGCGTGGTTTATGGTCAACCCGCAATTGCGCTCCCAATTTCAACGATCCAAATGCAAGCCGTCATTCATCAGCAGACGACCGCACAAACGGTTAAAAGCCGTTACTTTAATGGTGATTTTCAGTCGATGAGTGCTAATTTAGGCGGGATTCAAGCACTGATTAAAACACTATTATTACGCTTTGATGCGCCTGATCAAGGCTTTGACATCCATATTACTAGTGATATTCCGTCAGAACGTGGGATGGGCTCATCAGCAGCGGCGGCCGTAGCGGTCACACGGGCTTTTTATGATTTCTTTGAACGACCATTACCACAACAAGTATTGCTTAAAACCGCTAATATCGCTGAAAGTTATACGCACGGTCAACCGAGTGGCTTAGACGTGGCCACGGCCAGTGCGACAGCTCCAGTTTGGTTTATCAAAGGACGCGAAAATTACCCAATTCCAGTCAAATTGCCAGGCTACTTAGTCATCGCAGATACCGGCATCAAGAGCCAGACCAAAGTTGCGGTTGCAACCGTTCGTAACCTATTGATGGTCGAAGGTGAGACCATTCAAACACGCATCGACGACTTAGGCCGCCTGACTCGCCAAACACGAACCGCACTCGCAACGGGAAACTTAGCGGCGCTTGCGACAGCGATCAACGCTGCACAAGATGATCTGCGGTCACTCGGCGTCAGTCATCCCGCATTAGAGCAACTATTAGCCGTGGCCCGCCAAAATGGGGCCGTTGCAGCGAAGCTGACGGGTAGTGGTCAAGGCGGCTGCATGTTAGCTGTCGTTCCAGAGGCCGAGATCGCCAACACCCTGTCACAAAAACTATCGGCAGCTGGTGCAACGGCCACCTGGGTCGAGCCTTTGTTGCCAACCGATTAATTTGGAGGAGTCATGTCAAAAATAGTTATTGCCAAAGCCCACACCAACATTGCGTTGGTCAAATATTGGGGTAAAAAGGATCCAAAACTGATGTTACCGCAAAATGGCAGCATCTCTTTAACGTTAGATCATTTTTACACCGAGACCAGTGTGCAGTTTTCGACTCACGCCAGCGAAGACCAAATTACGTTCAATGACACTCAATTGTCGCCAGTAAAAGCCCAACGAATCGTCAAATTTTTGGATTTGATTCGAGCTAAAAGCGGCCAATCAGCTCGTGCTATCGTCAAAACGCGCAACCACGTCCCCACTTCTGCTGGCCTCGCTTCATCAGCTTCCGGTTTCGCAGCATTGGCCGCAGCTGGGAGTCGCGCTGCTGGCTTAAAGCTCTCACTGACTGATCTCAGCCGGTTGGCACGTCGGGGCTCGGGCTCTGCCACACGCTCTATCTTTGGTGGCTTCGTCGAATGGCATGCTGGCGAAGATGACTTGAGTTCATACGCCGAGCCACTCCAAGATCCTGTTGATTGGGATATTCAAATGATCGCAGTCGTCTTAAAAGCAACCAAAAAACCCATCAGCTCGACCGCCGGAATGCAACGGGTTGTTGCAACTTCGCCCTATTATCCGGCCTGGGTGCAGACTGCTAATCGTGATCTCATCGCCATGCGCCAAGCCATTGCTGATCGTGATCTAACAGCGGTTGGCACGTTGGCAGAAACTAATGCGATGCGGATGCACGCCTTAAATCTCAGCGCACAACCGGCTTTTAACTACTTCACTGCCGAGACGTTGACGACCATTAACGCCGTTCAGGACTTGCGCGCCCAGGGGATTAACTGTTATTATACTTTGGATGCGGGCCCGAACGTTAAAATCATCTGTGCTAGCAAGGATACCAAAGCCATTACCACGGCGTTGCAACGCCACTTTCGCGCAGATCAACTGATTATTGCCCAACCCGGACCTGGGATTTCAATAACCGAAGCTTAATTAAAAATAATTTTATTTATATTGACTGGTGAGCAGTATACGCTCGACCATGAAAGGACATGATGGCATGATTACGGTGAAAGCACCTGGAAAGCTCTACATTGCGGGGGAATATGCAGTAGTGGAGCATGGATTTCCAGCCATTATCGTGGCGTTAGATCAATTTGTTACAGCGACGATTTCACCAAGTGACACTTTCGGGAGTATCGTTTCAAAACAGTACCAAGAAAATTCAATCTTCTGGCGTCGCCAAGGTGACGAAATGGTGTTTGACAACCGGGATAATCCCTTTCACTATATTCTCTCTGCCATCAATTTAACTGAAAGTTACGCCCACGAAGCTGGTCGCAATTTAGGCGTCTACCATTTGGGAATTAACAGTGAGCTAGATAGCGCTGATGGTAAAAAATACGGTCTAGGCTCTTCGGCTGCCGTAACCGTTGCGACGGTCAAGGCCTTGTGCCAATTCTATCGTTTACCGATGGATAAAAATAAATTATTCAAGTTAGCGGCCATCGCGCACCTCTCCGTCCAAGGTAATGGGTCATTAGGAGACATCGCTGCCAGTGTTTATGGTGGTTGGATCGCCTATCACTCGTTTGACCGTGACTGGCTACAAGTTCAACGGCAAAAAACGTCTTTGACGGCATTATTAGCCATGGACTGGCCGGATTTAAAAATCGACCTCTTAACGCCACCCAGTGACTTGCGCTTGATGATTGGTTGGACCGGCTCGCCCGCTTCTACCTCACATTTAGTCGACAAAGTTGCCTTGGTCAAAGCCAAACAACGTGGCGAATATCAAACTTTTCTACAGGATAGTAAGGCCTGCCTCAAGCGGATGATCGCAGGCTTTCATGCTGGTGATCTGGCAACGATCCAAACTGAATTACGGCGAAACCGGACCCTTTTACAATCACTTGGCGATTTTAGTCAGGTGACGATTGAAACGCCAATCCTAAAACGGATGATTTCGATTGCCGAAACGGCTGGTGCCGCTGCCAAGACTTCGGGTGCCGGTGGTGGTGACTGTGGCATTGTGTTAATTGATCGCGCCATCAATCCCCAACCACTCTTACAGGCTTGGGCAAATGACGGCATCGAACGGTTAAACTTAAATGTACATACCGTCGCAGATAATCCTATTTCGTAGTCCAAATGTGAGACAGGTGGCTCGGTAATCGCCCAGCTACCTGTCTCACTTTTTTAGTCACATCATTGGAGGTGGCCACATGCCACAAAGTAAACAATCACATCGTAAAGACGAACATGTCTCACTGGCAGAAAAATACTATCACGCCGAACAGCCCAGTGATTTTGACCAAATCCGGATTCGACACGACGCTTTGCCCGAAACGACAGTGGCCGAAATTTCAACCGCAACCACGATTGGCCCGTGGCATTGGTCCTCACCGTTATACATTGAAGCTATGACTGGTGGGTCAATCCAAACGGGCAAACTCAATGCGCGCCTAGGAAAAATCGCAGCTGCATGCAAATTGCCTATTGCAACTGGTTCTCAAAGCGTGGCCATTAAAGATCCTAGTCTGGCCCCAACCTTCAGTGCGATGCGCACTAACAATCCGAATGGTCTCATTTTTGGTAATTTAGGTGCCGGACATTCTTTAACCGCCGCTCACACTGCCATCGAAATGTTACACGCTGATGCCTTGGAACTGCACTTAAATGTGGTCCAGGAAATCGTGATGCCAGAAGGTGATCGTGATTTCAAATGGCTGGCAAACATTCAACAATTGGTCGCCGAATTAGCCTTACCCGTCATCGTTAAAGAAGTCGGCTTCGGTATCTCTAAACCAACCATGCAACAACTCTATGCAGCCGGCGTCCGTTACTTAGATTTAGGCGGACACGGCGGGACTAATTTTGCTGAAATCGAGAATCGGCGCCGACCCTTGCGTGAAATGAGCTATCTCAGTTCATACGGTCTCTCAACGGTCGAATCGTTGCTCGCAGTAAAAAACCATCCCAAAGATTTAACGATCTTTGCGGCTGGGGGCATTCGACATCCACTCGATGTTTTAAAAGCGTTAATGCTTGGCGCAGATGCCGTTGGTATCGCTGGCGTCGTACTACACGCCCTATTACATCACACGGACGACGAAGTCATCGCAATGCTAAATAGTTGGCAATACCAATTACGCTTGTTAATGGCACTAGTTGGTGCTAAGCAACTATCAGATTTATCTCAAATGACTGACAAGCTGATTTATTCGCCACAACTATTGGCTTATACAAAAAGCTTATAATCAGCTAGTTACTGATATGGTTCAACTGATTAAAAAAGATTGATAACCCGCTCGCAGTGAGCATCGTTATCAATCTTTTTTTGACTTGCTTTTCCCTTATTGGCTAGTTGCTGAACGACTGGCTATCGCGGCTTCGGTACGCTTAACGTAATCAATCGCAATGACCAAACCAACGAGCAACAACTCATCGGCTTGATCTTGCACTGTCATCTCATACTTGTCGCCAACACTAAACCAACGTTTCGACACGCTACCAATGATGCGCCCCTGGCGGACGACTTTAAAATTCATATCCCAAAAGTCGCCCGTCACCGTGAGTCCCACCGCTGAGAGTTCATAACGCGGTTTAAAAAGCGTCCACTGCTTGCGAATCGTTGCAGCTTGCTGATTCCCTAGCTCTAGCTTGAATGCGGGACGCCACGCAAATGGCTTTTTGGTCACAGTTGCTAAAACTTTGTCCTCTAAATTGAGAATTTCAAACTGTTTAGGAATTTTGAACAAACTCCCCACCGCCCGATAAACGGGGCGTGATTGGGCATCCAACACTGCAAACTTGTCCCGCATGGACCAAACTTTCTGATTTAAATATAACTTTCGCACACCTGACGCCCCCCTCAGCTGCCACTAGGATCCTTCATTTTTCACTATCGTCGTGCTGTTTTCGTTGTTTTTCGTTCAACCAGATCACGAGTCCAATCAAAGCAATTGTATATAAATTCGTAAAGACTGCGCCCCATTGCCAAATTAGCAAAATAACTTCGATTAGTCCGGCAACGCCCAGCGCAATCCGTCCATTCTTGTTTAACATTTACCAATTCTCGCTTTCACAAGTTAATTATGCCTAACTGCACCCTAGCATACCAGTGATCAACGGGTTAGTGGTTGTTTCATCCCATTTATAACCAAATTTTATGAAATTAAAACTGACCTGTCCCTGATTCGGGAAACGTCTTAACAAATGTTAATCGTATCCCATTATCGTAAGTTTCGCTAATATTAGGGTTAAAAACTCGGAGGTGGTCAACATGTTAGTCTGCCAAAACTGTGGCAAGATTCTCAAAAAGTGGGATGAAGCTTACTTTCTATTAGAAATTCCACCCCACACGCTTACTGAAATCCAAGTTTTTCTGAAACACAATGCCGTCCCATATTGCGTGGACTGTATTGAAGTGTTACGTGAAAAAACGCCCAATTAATAATTAATCGCATGACAATCAACGGTAATTGCCGCTTGATTGTCATGCGATTTAATTTTGCTATTTTATCGTCAATTGGACATAATTTCCTATAAAACGGTATTCTCATCCGTCGCTAAGAAACGTAATCCCTTGGGAAAGAAATTCTTCACGGTTCGACCAACGACCTTGCCAAAGCCAACTGGTAACCCCGCGCAGGTCAGTACCGTAAATCCAGTCGGTTCAGTCGTTGCTAATGAAAATGTTTCGCCATGCACATATTGTTCCCATTGATCATGGTTAATCGCCAATTTTGGCAAAGCTAGATCAGCACTCGCCAAGGCCAAAGCATAACTAGGCTCGAAGCGATTCTTTTTGAAGACTCCCAACTGAATTCCAGGTCGGAAGATTTTTAGCCGTCGGGTGACGGGCATCATTGCCGGGATTCCGTAAAGTTGATCACCATGGGCTTGTAACACCAACGCCTCTAAGCCTGAGAGTTGCGACTGGGCCACATACTTTTCCCATAATTGACGCTGCTCAGGTTTGAGATTATTGCGAACCAGCTTTGGCATTTTGACCTCTTCGGCCCCACGATAAACTAGTTTGGCAATAAAATGCCCTTCACCACGCATCAAATGCGGAAACAGGCGGACAGCTTTGGTCAGCTCTGGATTACCATCGGCCCATTCTGGTTTGGCGTCCACCATACCAGCGGTCTTTTCAATGGGTTCTAGCTCAAATTCAGGATAAGTTTGTAATAGCCAGGCCATCATTTGCTCATCTTCTTCTGGTGCAAACGTACAAGTTGAATAGATCAAATGACCACCGGGACGCAACATTTTGACGGTTTCAGTCAGAATTTCGCGTTGCCGGATCGCACATTCGGCTGGATAATCGGGCGTCCAATACTGCATCGCAGCGGGATCTTTACGAAACATGCCTTCGCCGGAGCAAGGGGCATCGACTAAGATCCGGTCAAAAAATCCAGGTAAGGCTTTGGCTAAATGGACGGGTGTTTCATTGGTAATCACCGTATTACGCGCACCGTAACGTTCGACATTATCGCCTAAAGCCGTCACCCGTTTTGGGTTGATCTCATTAGTCACTAAAAGGCCCGTCTGGTTTAAATAACTGAGCAAGTGCGTTGTTTTACCACCTGGTGCGGCACATAAATCGAGAACACGCTCATTCAACTGCGGCTTAGCCACTTCACCCACGGTCATGGCACTCGGCTCTTGGCTATAAACGGCCCCTGCCAGATGCTCCAAAGCGTTCCCGTTGACCTTGCCATAATAACCGATGGGGCTATAAGGAATTGGCGCCGTCATCTTGGCTTGCATGGCGGGGGTCGTTGGCTTCATTGGATTAATACGAAAACCTTTTTCAACGGATCCGGTGAGCGCCGCGAAAAAATCGGGTGCGGCGGCTCCCATTAATTTTTGATATTTTGTCACAAATCCTGCTGGTAAGTTCAACCAAAACTCCTCCTAAAACGAAATTCTTTCTCAACTAGATTACCACATTTTTGGCCGATTGCTTAGATGGATAGTCGCATTCTTTCAGAAAATATGCTAATTTAACTCACTAAGCATAATTCTGAAAACTGAGGTGACTTTTTCAATGATCCGCAAATTAATCGCACTAGATTTAGACGGAACCACACTCAACGCTGATTCTAAGTTAAATCAACCAACAATCCAAACGATGCAACGCCTACAAAACGCTGGTCACATTGTTAGCATTATTACTGGCCGTTCTTATCAAGGCTCACAAGCCATTTATGATGGGTTACGGTTAACGAGTCCAATGATCAATTTCAACGGCTCATTGGGCCATTTACCTCACCAAGCTTGGGCGCCTGAGTATCAATTTACCCTGAACAAGGCGATCGTCCTCGCACTGGTCAAATATCGGGAACGTTTAGGGATTAATGAGATCATTGCTGAAAATAAACACAGCACCATGACAGCTGGACAAGATCTCGTCGCCGGTAAATTCTTCCCGGAAATTGCCAATAGCCCTCGACTGACACCGACTACCTTGACACGTAATCCAAATTCACTCGTCTTACTCGTACAACTTGACAAACGCACGGCAATCATCGATTGGATCAATGATCGTTTTGGCGATTTAGTAGATGTTGGCGTTTGGGGCGGCCCGAATGCGATTCTTGAGATTACTTCTAAGGGCGTCCACAAGGCTAAAGGTATGGCTTATTTAGCAAACCATTTCCAAATTGCCCGTGAAAATATCATTGCTTTCGGTGACGAACACAACGATTTAGAAATGTTGCAATATGCTGGTCTAGGTGTCGCCATGTCTAATGGCACCGCCGCCATTAAGGCCGCCGCTGACGATATTACGCCTTATGACAATGATCAAAACGGCGTGGCCCGTTACTTGAATGACTACTTTGAGCTGGCTGAATAATCGAAACACTGTCAATTTTGAGACACAAAAAAAGTTTGGGACTTAACCCAAGCTTTTTTATTTTCTAGATCTTTTTAGTCGATACCAACAAAAACTGCCACCAATGACGCCGGCGGTCAGAAAGGCTAACCCAATTTGATTAACCCGATTGGCATTCGTATCATGCTTAGTTGCCATAGACAACATCGCACCAGTCCGGCTATCATACAATTCTACTTTAGTTGCTGGTGCCGCAGTTGTTGACGACGTCACACTTGCTTGTGCTTGCCAACCGCAGCCGCCAAGGAACAAAAACAAGCTCATTGTAAACACAATCAGCCACCGCCAAGTGTGACCATTATCACGCAAACCCGTCAGCCAGACTAAAATCTCCTGATGACTTTTCATATTCGTCGCTCCCCAATTGCTTACTTTACACCTTTAATCTAGCGCACTCGGCGTTGCGGGGACAGTTAAAGGCTTCATTTGGGAGACTTACGAACACTAGCGTCGCTTAGGAGTTTTGAGCTGTTTGACTTCCGTCTGTAATTGGTCGACTTTCTGGGTTAACTCATCAATTTTAGTAAGTAATAATTTCATGTCGGTCTGCTTCGCATCATCCTGTTGACCCAAATTTTGACTCGTTTGTGTCGTGAAGAAATCAGTAATCGTACTCGTTAACAACCCAATAAAACCAATCCCACCAAACATCAAGGCCGCCGCAATAATCTTGCCAACGGGCGTATGTGGTGTTTCGTCACCATACCCCACCGTCGTGGCTGTCGTGACCGCCCGCCATAATGAATTCGACAAACTTTGGTGTTCAAAAACTGAAAATAACAAGGCACTCAAAACAATAATCGCAATACTAATGGAAAACAGATAAATAAAGCCGGTACTATAAACAAAGCGATGAAAATCATGGGTCCATTGACCATCCCAGCCTAGCCGCCAAAACAAATGATGATATTGAATCATTCGCGCGAGCCGTCCCAATCGAAACAAGGCAAAGACCGGATGCATTGGAATGATTCCCATAAGATCAAATGCCGAATGAATCAAGAAAGCTTTACGGTCATGGGCGGTTGTGAAGCGGACAAAATAGTCAACCGCAAAAACCGCCAATAGGCTGTTTGCGATAATCATTTCGGTTTGCCAGTCCCAGATATGAAACGTCATCATGATCACGTTGACTGCTGACCATAGCGTCAAAATAGTCACGATGAGATGATAACCAATTATTGCTGCGCGTTGCCGTGGATTCCCCATACAATCAGACCCCTAGTTATAAGCTAGTTAATAATATAGTCTTATCTGTCTCATTTAACTAGCGCCAACGGTCAAAATTTAGTAATTTGTTAAGGTCCTGACGACAACTAGTCTTCAAACCATAAAAGTCCCAACAAGCCAGTACCAATTAACTAGTTGTCGGTAACAACTGTCCGCCTGATCAAGCTTCTGTCAAATACGTCATAATTTTGAACATCACCTCGCGATTTTCTGCGGGGACCGCTGTGGCGAGAATATCGGCCGGTGATTGTCCCAATGCAGAACCAGTGGTATAGGCGCCATCATTCACCACGATTTCACGGACATCATCCGCCTGTGGTTCAAAATGAAGTTGTAAGCCGACGACGTGCTGTCCGAGCACAAACCCTTGATTTGGCACTCGGTCACTTGAAAATAAGCGTTCTGCACCATCAGGAATCTCAAACATTTCTTCATGCCGATGTAATGCCATTAGCTTAGCTGGAATGCCAGGAATCCTCGTACTTTTACGATAAACGGGTGCCCAGCCAACTTCCTTAGCGGGAGCTTTTGTCACGGGATAGCCCAACGCCTTGGTAATCTGCTGAGCGCCATAACAAGCCCCAAATATCGGTTTATCAGCCACTAATAGTTCCTTGATCAACGTCCGTTCAGCTTTAATCCAGTCCAGATCATCATTGGGACTCATTGGCCCACCCAAAATAACCAGTAAGTCCGTCTCGGCGGCAGTTGGTAAGATACCAAATTGATAAGGGTGATAGATAAGCATTTCATGACCATGCGCTTGTGACCAAGCTTGAATGGCACCAGGCCCCTCATTAGGGGTATGTTGTAAAACATTAATTCTCATGATTCAGCCTCATTTCCTCTTTTGGCGCATGAACTCATCTCGATGCCATGCACAACTAACTGTTGCTAAAATTTAAGTGATACAACTTTTTGACGCTGCATCAAGCTAACTGGTTGTCGGCCGCCCTCGTCTTCACCCATTTTGCCTTATTCAAAATAGGTTTTGATCATCGTGGCAATCACTTCAGCATGAGTCTCCAGTGCAAAATGACCACTATCCACTAATTCAACGTCAGTATTTTGATCATCACGCTTGAAGGCTTCAGCACCTGGATAAATGAATGACGGATCATTTTTCCCCCAAACAGCCAACAATTTTGGCTGATAGGTCCGTAGATAAGCTTGGAATTGTGGATAAGCTTTAATATTATTTTGATAGTCAAAGATTAGATCCAGTTGTCGTTCAGCGTAACCAGGCGTTTGCGTATACGCAATGTCCAACATATAACCATCGGGTGATACTCGCTGAGGTTGCGTTCCAAAAGTATACTGACCAATAATTGTCTTGGGAGCAAATGCGGTTCGATAACCGTCACGTTTTGCTTGCGTGGGGTGATCCCAGAAGTCTTGCCGTGTAGCCCACTTAGGCCCTAAACCTTCTTGATAAATATTGCCATTTTGACTAACGATACCTTGAATCCAATCCGGATGCTGCATCGCAATTCGAAACCCAATTGGCGCCCCATAATCAAACACATAAAGGTAAAATTGGTCTAACTTCAACGCCGCCACAAAATCGGTGATGACGGCACTCAGATGCTCAAAGGTATAATCAAAAGTCTCTCGACTTGGGGCACTCGACTGACCAAAACCCGGAAAGTCTGGCGCAATCAAGTGAAACCGATCTGCCAGTGCCGGTATTAAATTTCGGAACATATGACTAGCAGATGGGAACCCATGCAATAGTAACATCGTCGGTTTATTTGGCGACCCTGCTTCGCGATAAAAAATCTTTAAGCCATCAACGTTAATCGTTTGATAAATTGTCATGAGATGAACTCCTTAGTTTTTCGTTATTTTTGGTTAACAATTTGGTCATTGCGGCTTTATCCGATCCCAGATAATCATCCGTTACTTGACCGAACTTAACCAGACACGCATTCGCCACGGTTAAAAAAGCGTCGCTGGCAGGACCTAAATCAACAGTTGTCGCCCGCCCCTTAGTCGCTAAAATAACGAGTTTTTTTTGTGCCAACGTTTTGACCATCCGTGAGACCGTTGAACGCTCGTAACCAAGCTCGGTTGCAATTGTCTTGATCGTCAACGGATGCTGATCCTCAATCGTCATCATAATGTAAGCATAGGCCGGTTTCATTCCAGTTGGGGCATACACCGCATCCGCAACTTGTTCGATACTTCGCATGTATCTCGCAGCCGTAAAGTAGGCGCACGTCCTTGTAAAATGGTGAGCTGTCATTTTTGAACACTTCCTTTTTTGCTATCGTGTATGTACACACTATAATCCTGAATAGCTCAAAAAACAAGCCTTTTAAACAAAAAAACGAGAATTTTTCATTCTCGTCAAAGGGTTAATGGCCTGTTTTCGTTTTTGTTATCAGAGGGACATCTAAGCGCGTCAGATCAGTATATGTTTCGCGTTGAACGACGACTTGACTATGGCCATCCTCACAGAACACAACGGCTGGTCGTGGATTTCGATTATAGTTGCTAGCCATTGAGTAGCCGTACGCTCCCGTATCTAGGACGGCCAGCACATCGCCGGGTTTAGTCGCAGGTAACTGCTGATCCCAGATCAACATGTCGCCCGATTCACAGTATTTGCCTGCAATTGAGACCACTTCTTCACTTGGTAACGTGGGATCTTTCGCTAACACGGCCTCATATTTTGCATGATAAAGTGCTGGTCGAATATTGTCACCCATCCCACCATCAACCGCGAGATACTTGCGAATACCTGGAATCTCTTTAGACGAGCCGATAGTATAAAGTGTCATTCCAGCGGTTGCGACTAGTGAACGCCCGGGTTCAATCCAGATTTCTAACATTGGCACTTGCTGGGCCTGCGTCTGGGCCACCGTTTCTTTGATGATGGCATCCACAAACTCAGTGGGTAATAATGGCTGATCGGCTGAAGTGTACTTCACCCCGAAGCCCCCACCAACATTGATAATACGCGGATAAAAGTTCAGCTCTCGCTGCCAACGCGCAAATAACGTGACCAGTTTATCGACAATCATTTTGAACCCATTCAGTTCAAAAATTTGTGAGCCAATATGACAATGAATCCCAACTAAATCTAAGAATGGTGCGGCTTGGGCTTGCTTGACCGCAAGATCTGCTTGACCACTGTTCAAATCAAAGCCAAATTTGGAGTCGGCCTGCCCTGTCGAAATGTACTCATGCGTGTGCGCCGAAATTCCGGGTGCGACGCGGAGCATAATCGTCGTCTGTTGGGCACGTGCCGCTGCTAGCTTGGATAATAGTTTCAATTCATAAAAGTTATCAACGATGATACAGCCAACGCCGTTATCAAGGGCCATCGTCAACTCTGCTTCAGACTTATTATTGCCATGAAAGGACACCCGTGACATTGGGAATCCGGCTTGCTTAGCCGTGTAAAGCTCGCCGCCAGAAACGACATCACAATGGATCCCTTCTTGCGCGATAACTTGATACATGGCAACTGTTGAGAAAGCCTTGCTAGCATAACTTATTTGATAATCAACTTGATTGGCTTCAAAAACCTGTTTGAAAGCCTTAATTTCTGACCGAATCTCACCGGTATCATAAACGTATAGTGGTGTCTGATACTTCTTTGCTAGTGCCAGGGTATCGACGCCACCAATCATTAAATGATTTTCAGCAGTCAAGTCAGCCTGGGTAATTTGTTCGTTCACGATCTAACCTCACTTTTTAGACAACGATGCAACTTTCAAAAAAACCGGCCACTAAAACTAGGCCGGTTCGGACAAGACAACTTATTCAGCTGTTTCGTCACTCTTTAACACGCCACCAACACTGTAACGGTCTTTTTGCATTTCGTTCAAAATAACATGAATATGTTCAGCGGGCGCGCCAGTATTTTTGCTGACAGCCGCTGTGACGTCCTTCGCTAAACCTTTAAGTTGTGCTTGTGAACGACCAGCAATTAAATCAATGTGTACGATTGGCATCGTTGTCACGCTCCTCTATTTGTCTTTATAGAATCTAATCATATCTTAACTTTCTAATTTTGTAAACTCTTCCGTTGTTCAGCTTGTTGCCGTTCATTCATAAATAATCCCGATGTATCGACCGTATTTAAAATATTGATGAACGCATGATCATCGGTTTGCTGTACCGCCGCCTGTAACGCAAATAGTTCATAACGACTGAGCACGACCATTAACGTCGCGTTGGGCTGACCGGAATAGCCACCGTGAGAATCCGCAATCGTGACCCCACGTAAAATGGCGGTTTGAATTGCTTTCGCGACCGCCTCAGCTTGCGTCGTCACAATGATAGCTGTCAACTTCTGATGACGCGTGTGGATCAAATCGACCATCCGTGTCGAAGCGTAGATGGAAATAATCGTAAATAACGCATTTTCCCAACTAAATAAAACCCCAGACATCAGAATTATGGCAAAATTGATCAAAAACATCAAACTACCCACCGTGCGGCCGGTTAGTCGCTCTAAGACCAAAACAATAATATCAAAACCACCAGTCGAAAAACCATACCGCATCGTGATTCCAATGCCGACCCCGGTCAGGATTCCGCCAAATAATGCGCCTAACAATGGATTATGCGCAATGTTGACGACCGGCAGGACCACTGCCGCAGCCGAGGTGAGAAAGGCCGTGATAAAACTCATGATCGTAAACCGATGGCCTAATTTGAACCAGCCTAATAGCGCAATCGGAATATTGAAAAGTAAAATGTAATACCCGGTATTGATCTGAAAACCGATTCCCTTACCAGCTGAATAGAGAATCTGAGCAATCCCGTTGACCCCACCGCTAAACGTATTTGCCGGGATCAAGAACTCATTTAATGCAAATGCAGAAACTAACGCGGAAGCAACCATGATCACTAATTGCCATAAGAATGCTAACCGTGGATTCGAAATATGTGACATTGCCAAACCTTCTTTACAGTTTTCTCGCTGCACTTATTATAGCGAAAAACCCCCATTGATACAGTTAAATGATAGAATAAGTTTAGTGAAATTTTAATGGGGTTTTGATAGAAAGAAGGTTCTTTATGCTGACACACCAGTTTAATCCTTATTCAGCTTGTACCAGTATTTTGATTGGTAAGAACGCCACCGCGGATGGTTCGACCATGATTGGCCGCAATGAAGATTCAAAAGCGGCTTGGGCCAAACAGTTTGTGGTTCATCCACACGCGGAGTTTAACGCGCCGCAAGAATTCAAGTCAAATGACGCCGACCATCCCTTCACCATGACCTTGCCTAAGATTCGGGCAAAGTACACGGCCACACCAGAATGGACGCCCAAATACGGGCTATTTGAAGAAGACGGTATTAACGAACACGGTGTCGCGATGAGTGCGACCGAGAGTGCCTACTGCAACGCTCGCGTTTTGGCCGCCGATCCTTACGTCCAAGACGGTATCGGTGAAGAAGCCATGGTAACGGTAACGCTACCTTATATCACTTCTGCGCGTGAAGGTGTCGAACGCTTAGGCCAAATTATTGAGGCACACGGGACTTATGAAACGAACGGCGTGCTGTTTAGTGACGCAGATGAAGTTTGGTATTTGGAAACTGGCGCGGGTCATTACTGGGTCGCTCAACGAATTCCCGATGATGCTTACGCTGTCGTTGGCAACCAGTTAGCGATTCAAGAAGTCGACTACGCTGACCATGAAAACTTTTTATATGCGAAAGGTATTCGTGATTTTGTCGTTGATCATCAATTAGCGTCCATGGCTAACGGCTTAAACTTCCGAGAAGTTTTTGGCACCGCGGATCTGTCTGATTTGCATTACAACACCCCACGTGTTTGGTACGGGCAAAAATATTTCACACCCGAAATCGACCAACAACCGGAATCATTCGATTTGCCATTTGTGCAACGTGCCAATCGTCTCATTCATATTGATGAAGCCCAACATTACTTGGCGTCTCATTATGAAGGGACCCCATTCGATCCAGTTGGCGCCGGCACTGAGGCTGAAAAGCACCGTTACCGACCAATAAGTTTAGCCAAAACACAAGAATCCCACGTTTTACAAATTCGGCCGGATCAGCCGGCTGGGACTCGTGGCATCCACTGGTTAGCGATGGGCGTCGCGGCTGAAAGTGTCTACGTGCCATTCTATAGTAATGTTGACACGACCCCTGTTGCCTATCAGTTGGCTACCGAAAAATATGATGATCAGTCAGCCTACTGGATTTTCAAGCTGGCTGGAGTCTTAGTGGACGCCCACTATCATGACTTGCATCCGTTGTTGAATACGGTACAAAAAGAAACCGCGATTCAACTTGGGCACCATTTGATCAAAACCGATGACCAGCTCGCAAATGTCGCTCCAGCTGAACTGCCAGCCACTTTAACGGCAGCGAACGAACAAGCTGCTAAGATTGCCCTGACGGCTTTTCAACAGTTGTCCGCGAACCTGATCACACAGAGTACCGATTTATCGCCATTGAATTACCACACAGATTTAAATTTGTAAGTTAACTTAAAACCACTAATCAAGCCTTGCCAGTAACGGCACGCTCGATTAGTGGTTTTTGATCAATTTGTCCACGGAAACGCTAGACTGATCTGTTGATTAAACTGTTCTTGCCGCTTTAGTTTGACCATTCGTTCGGCCTGTCGCGCTTCATAGCCTGCACAGACGAATCGATACTCCTCGCTATCTGGCACGATCGCCGGTAGCGTGATCTGACGCTCCATGACGACAAATGAAGAAAAGCAAGTCAAACCCAAGAAACGTTCTCCCGTTTTTAAGTGTTCACCAATGATTTTGGTAAATACTTCGATGGACCGATGACCGACACCAGAGACGTATGATTCGGTACACATCGAATCTTGCAACCGGAATGGCAAAATAAAATTGACCTGATCCACGGAAGCCGTTACCGTTTCAATGCGCGCCACGCGAGAAGCTGGGATAGATGAATTATCATCAATTGCGGCTAAAATTTTGCCGCCGAAAACCGTATCATGTTCATTTAAATCGGACGAAAAGACCCGATGATTGCTGACAGATAATGTTTGTGAAACTTTAATCGTTTCCATAAGGCACCTCGCCCTTTGTCATAATTATCTTTATTATACTAAAAATTGACACCCTTTAGGGACTGGTCACCACAACTTCTGAATAAGTGTGCCAATTTCAATCATCAGACCAGGCGAAAAGGATTACAATAGTTTTAGCTTAGTGATTCATCCACTTCAAAGGAGCTGTGCTAATCTTGAAAATCGCAGTTATTCAGGCAACGACCCAAATCAGTAAAAATGCGTTACTGTTTCAAGCCACTCAGCAAGCAGCCGGCAAAAACAATGAGGTGATCAATTTTGGCGTCTTTGAACAAGACCCAAAGTTATCCTACGTGCAAATTTCACTGTTAGTTGGCCTATTACTCAATACCCACGCAGTTGATTACGTGGTCACCGGCTGCAGCTCTGGCAACGGCATGGCGATTGCTTGTAATAGTTTGCCCAACGTGGTCAGTGGCTATTTACCTACGCCTAGTGATGCCTATTTATTTGGTCGCATCAATCGTGGCAACTGTGCGTCATTACCCTTAGGACTGAATTTTGGCTGGGCTGGTGAACTCAACTTAAAATTCACTTTGGAAAAATTGTTTGACGGTCCTATGGCAGTCGGTTACCCACAATCCGCGGCCAGCCGTAAGGAATATGATGCCGCTCAGCTTCAACATATCAAGCAATTATCACAAACTAGTCTGCTAACAATTCTTGCTGGCCTAGACGCTGACTTTACACAACCAATCTATCAAAAGCAAGCGGTTTTTGACTTCATTTTCAAGCACGGAACAGATGAAAAACTATTAGCTTATTTGAGAAAAATGGTTTAAACCCATGTGCTGTGCCGTAACTTGTCGGCAAACTCATTTCCCCACTGCAGCTAAAATTACTGGAGCGATTTGTTGGTAGCACTTCCCAGTCACATCAATCTTTGTCGACGCGACCTTAGCATATAGTGGCAAGCGACTCAGGGCATCCGATAAGGCACTTGGCTGCCGAATCCCAGCATTAATATCCTGGCTGAAACGTTTTGTGAGTTCAGCTTCACTCGCAATCAACGAAAATGAATACACGTCAAAGTCACCCGTTAGTCCAGCTAATAGGTCATCAATAATGGCTTGTTGATGCATCACCCAAACAAAGACAATCGTTTCTAAATTGCTGTTGGCAATAAACGAATTCAATAAAAACTGGCTATTACGCATGACCATTTGCTTATTCTCGTCATTAACCAGCCACGGATGCATATACCAACACCAATCGCCATCCAGCAGTACCGCATTGGTCAAACAGTGATTCACCAAATATTTTCCCAGCGTCGTCTTACCGATACCCATCGGCCCACCGATTAAAATTAACTTCTTTTTACGCATATTTACCTGCTATGCAAAATATGGAGAAATGTAGAAAACCATGACTGGTTTCCACATTTAGAAAGGTTACATATTTCCTTTCTTGATTTTGCTTGCTGCCGTTATCACGCCAGTATTCCGATATTCCAAATTGGAGTAATCACATTGACCAACTATGACAGCTTTAGGACTTAGCCAGCCCCATTAAGTTATTATTCTTTAGGTTAAAGCTAGTAGATTAGCAACCGCATTTTCATCACGATCACGTACGGCACCACAGCCATAACAAACATATTCATTATGCTTAGTCTGATGTGTCGCATTACCTTGCAGCGTGATTTTATCGTTCCCAGACTTGATATGACCACACTTTGAACAGCGTTGGGTTGAAGGGTATTGTCGATCTGCCAAAATCAGCTCTTTACCATACCAGTCGCATTTATAAGTTAATATTTGCTGGAAGTAGCCAAACATTGACCGTTGCAAGCCTTTAGAAGCAACATGACTCATCTGCATATCTTTGACGGACAGGTCTTCAATCACGATTTTGTCATATTCATTGACCAGTTTTGTCGTAAATTTTTGCATAATATCATGCTGGATATTAGCAACTTTATGATAATCACGTTGTAATTTGGCTCTCATTACACCATAGTTATTACTTTTAGTTGCCTTATTTCCATTCACAACACGCTTATGAGCTAACTACTTCTGATAAAATTTAATCCGTTGATATAACTTACTTAAACGTTTCGGCAAGGTATCAATAACACCCGCAGTGTAGTTCAAATGACCGACATTCACATCAACGGCTGAATTATCACCTGTTCGCTGTTTGGCATCAAGTTCAGCTTCTAACGGAAGACTAGCCCAATACTTCCCGTTTTCGCGGTAAATGCTGACCACCTTTAGCGTGCCTGACAAATCGGCATGCTTGCTAAGCCTAATGTCATACCAATCTTTAACACCACGTGCCTTATCCAAGCGAAGCTTACCAGCGACAATTTTAGCCCGGTCGGTTTTAAAGCCTTGCCGCGCGGCTTTTTTTGACTTAAAGGTTGGTTTACCCCAATCAGGTTCCGATTTATCAAAGAAGTTCTGCCAAGCATTACCTAAATCAGAAATAGCCAATTGTAGCGTACGTGCTGACAACTCATATTGCCAATCGGCTTTATTCGTGACTAATTCATTCCGAACTGAATAAGCATTGGGACGGACACTGTTGGAGTCAAGCGTATGCAATTCATATATATCATTCCATGTAGCCAATCCCTCATTCCAGCAGTATCTACGATAATCACAGAGTCTATTGAGAACTTTCTCCATATGATGATTAGGATAAAGTCTTACTTTTTGTGTCCGAATTATCAGCATCATCACCATCCAAATTAGTGTTGCCTTTTAGTTTGTAAGTACACTTCTAATTATAATTTAGGACGCTATCAATGTCAGCGATTTGATCATCAAGGTGGTAATAAATAATACGACTTTAAGTTTGGAAAGACATCTTGCGGATTTTTACAGTATTCGAATTGTGGTAACAATTCACTAGCTTTAATCATAATCAAGCACGCCACCTCCATATTTACTCTCTGTGGGTGCGTGGTTATTTTTTTCTACAGATTGCAACACTTTTCTACGTTTTAGTTAATGATTACCTCCTCCAGATCAGCCACATGATCACTTGGTGATTGCTGACTGATTATGCCATCCGCCACAGCAGTTGCCTCACTAATTACCAGAATTATGTCACAATATTAGTTAACTTGCCACCGATATAACTGATATTAATTGCTAACAATTCATTTGATAGCACGGTCTGAATCACGGCTTAACAGTACTTTCAACTTTGAATTCGAATATTATCGAAAACAAAAAGTCCAGCATTAAGCTGAACTCAGCATCTCACAGATCACCATACTTGACTATTCAATCTAATTTCGGCATCTTTTTTTACCGAATCGATAAGCCAATCCTAACAAGGAAATCATTAGAACGACTCGAAGCAACCATAAAACAACAAATGTGCCAAATAAACCATAGAACATCGTAGTTACAGTCGTGTGAAATAAAACAGCTAACACTAAAGTCCAAAATACTAATGGCATTAATTTCCCTCCTCAGTCCATGGTGAGTTTACAACTATTCAACCTAAAATTTGCAATAATAACATCAAAGATTTGCATTCAACGCCTAAAATTCACCTAAGCTCAAAACACTATTTTGAAAGGAATTGATCGCTATCCCGGCTCAGCCTGATCATACACTGCCACAATTACTGGGAAACCGGTTAGCCCAGGCGCGCAAACAGAACCGACTCTCTCAAAAACAATTATCACAAGGCATCTGTTCACAATCCATGATAAGCAGTCTCGAACAGGGCAACTATGTGCCCAACGTGATTCTCTTATCAAAGTTGTGCCAACGTTTACATCTCTCTATGGATCATCTCGTTCTAAAGGACTACCCAACCATTGATCACTTAGCTGGCTTTAATCAAAAAATCAAACAGTTATGCAATGACCATCGTTATCCTCAGATGCTTGATTACCTTTCACAGACTAGCATCACTGATACCATTTATCGTGACGAAGATAATCAAACCTATTATTACTACTATGGCATCGCGGCTTACCAAGTCACTCAAAATGCACGCACCGGCTTACGCTATTTAAACCTTGCTTTGAATGAGACTTTCACCAGACATCAGTCAATGATTACACCAAATGAATTGCTTATCTTGACGGCAATCGCCTTTTTAACCTGTCGCTCCCACCAAACTGAAGCTGGACTGTCCGAGTTTGAAACGCATCTTAATCGGGTTCGTCAGCAGCGCGTTACCAAAACTAGTGAAAACACTAATATTTTGTTCTACCAATATGGCCTTTCGTGCTATGAAGCAGGCCAGTATCAACTTGCCGCAAACGTTATCGCTGAGGGAATCAAATGGACAACTGATCATGATTCTCATTACATGCTAGCAGATTTATTTTTCTTGCTCGCCAAAGTTCACCAAGCACTAAAGCGGCCCAACGATGATCTATTGCTCAAGAGTCAAACCTTAGCGGAAATATTTGTTGTCGAGACATATCCAATCTAGCTTTGATCCCCCTCCTTTGAACTTTCCAACAGATTGTATTGCCTGACAACACAAATCAGTATCCACTTATCACTTTAAAATAGCTCATTCGACTGCTAATTAGTTGCGATTAGTCTACTGATCAATTTATCAGTAGACTAATTTTTAATTTGGCCCCATTTCAATTATATTAAGTGTCATCAAACGTCATGGTTGTTTGATAAAAATAAAAGCAGGCCATCATTATGACAACCTACCCAAACAAGCGACAAAATCTCATAAAGTTGCTTGAACAACTAATCAAAGGAGCTATTCATCAAATTGAAAACAATTCAGCAAGTTTCCTACCAAGGCAGCCAAGACTTGAGAATCCAATCCGTCAAGGAACCAACTTTAACCCCACTCTCAGCCATTGTCCGCACCAAATTCACCCCGGTGCTACCTTATGATTGGCTGACTGAAGAAGGTAAATTACAACAGATCCGCCCCGTTCAACTCCCTATCACAATTGGTTATGGCTTCGCTGGCATTGTTGAACGTGTGGGCCTACTCAGGGATAAAAATTTGATTGGAAAACGTGTTATCGGGACCAACCCAGCTGGCGCCAATTCCGAACTCATCAACTCAATGTTGCCACCATTATTGTTTGAAGTACCAGCCAACGTTTCCCTAGCCGCTGCCGCAACCATCATTGGTGGCGCTGACGCCGCTTACTATGCCGTTCGAAAAATCAACGCTACTTCTCATGATACCGTCCTGATTACCGGTGCTTCTGGCGGTGTAGGGGTCTATTTAATCCAATTCTTGAAACGGATTGGTGCAACCGTTATTGCCCTTGGTCATTCAACTAACCGCGACTTTTTAAGCCAGCTCGGTGCCGACTATGTCATCAATTACGAAAACGACCTGTCCATCCAACTCAAAGAGCTCCCGACTGTTAATAAAGTGATTGACACAGTTGGATCACTGACCTTGTTGAACCAGATCACCACGCATTTTAATGAGTTGCAATTGCTGTCCCTTTCACGGCCACATTATTCGCCTGCACGCCCAACGCAAAAGTTCTACTTTGGTCAAGGAAACATCGGCCTAAACGATTACAAGCGAATTTTGACACTTTTAGAAACTAAACAACTGATTAGTGTCATCCAGCAAGTCTTTGACTATCAAGCGGTCATTCAAGCCCAATTAGCCTCAAAAAATCAACATTCACATGGCCGCATCCTGTTAAGTTACGATCAATCATGAGCCTGTCCCCCAAAAAAGCCTCACACTGACCAATCTCGGTCAACGTGAGGCTTTTCATTTTCAGCTTTAGAATTGGGAATACCACTAGGCTCTGAAACGTTAAATGGTAAAATATTGTTCAATATACGGCTAACTCAACCACTTATTATGCTCAGCCACACTAATGGCTTCAAGTCGATTATGTACGCCGAGTTTGCTAAATATGGCTGACAAATAATTACGCACCGTGCCGGCGGATAAATACAAGTCACCTGCAATCTCCTTAGTCGGTAACCCTTGCGCCGCCGCTTTTAAAACGGCCAGTTCGCGGTCAGTTAACGGATTTTGACTAGCAGATAACATATTGACCACTAATTCCGGCGCATAAATCGTCTGTCCAAGCATGACTTTTCGGATTGCGGCAATCAAGTCATCACTAGGGCTATCCTTCAACAAATACCCAGCAACTCGAGCTTGCACCGCCCGCTCAAAATACGCTTTTTGAGCAAACGTCGTCAAAATAATCACCTTAGTTGTCAGCTGACTATTTTGAAGACAGTCAGCAACATCTAAGCCAGATAATCCCGGCATTTCAATATCCAAAATGGCCACTTGCGGTTGCAACTGTTGCAACTCATCCCAGGCCGTTTGACCATCACCGGCCGATCCCACCACGTGTAGATCGTCTTCTAATTCTAATAATTGCGTTAAGGCAGAGTTCAGCATACTCTGATCTTCTGCCAAATAAATTGTGATCATTGCTGATACTCCTCTTTAGGTAACGATAATATTAATCTAGTTCCATGGCCTGACTGTCCAATTTCAAACGTGCCATGTGCTGCCAATAAACGTGCCCGCATCCCAGTAATACCATTCGCTCCGGCTCGTTCTAAAGGCCCACCCCGACCATTATCCTGTACCACAACTTGATATTGCGTTGCTACTTCACTAAAACCCAGCTGAACTTGCTGGGCATGGGCATGTCGAATCACATTGGTCAATGCTTCAACTAAAGTTGCCGCAAAGATACCTTGAACTGTCGTTGGCCACTGAATTGCTTGCTTTTCACCAGTCGTCACCAGCCAAACATTCGCCGCTAATAAGTTCTGATTTTGTTCAAGTAACACTTCACTGATTGATTTCTGATGTAGGTCATTCACAATCGAACGCACCAATTGTAAATTTTCACGACTCGTCCGTTCAATATCGTCAAGTTCGGGACCAACTTTATTCGGAGCCTTTACCAGTAACTTCTTAGCCAGTTCCGTTTTCAATGTGATCATCGAAAAACTTTGGCCGAGCGTGTCATGCAAGTCTCTGGCAATGCGATCCCGTTCATCCCGCTGAATAATCGTTTGTAACCGACGATTGGTTTGACGAAGCTGACGCTGGCGGACAATCGATCGAGATAGCGTATAAGATAATAATGGCGATAAAATCGGGAAAACCAAGCCCATGATATCACCGTTATGCCAACCGAACATATTAGGGTCCGATTGATAGACCTCGATCAGACTGGCTAGAATGAACCCATAGTAGCCAGTCAAAAACCAATAGAAATATTTTTTAGGATGTTGCGCCAAAATAAACGAAATTTGCCAACCAGGAAAAATAATCAAGTAATTATTCGTTTTAAAAATCGAAAACAAGCCAGTAATCAATAATTCCAGTGGAATCGTCACTGGTCGCCAAGTGCTTTTCTCGACAACTAAAATATACAATACCAAGAAGATGGCTAACAGACTCAACCAAAACCAATCCTGTGCAGTTTTTGCAGGTAAATAGATTGCCACCGAATAAGGTAAGTAACCGAGCCAAATATAGCTAGTCCATTCAAGATCTTTAATTCGAGCCAACCACTTAGGCTTTGACAATCCCATCACCCCGTTTAAGTAACTGGCGGGTGGTACCAATCACGAGTATTAACAATATGCCAATCCATGCCCCCACACCAATGACATTTGTTGTTTCAAGTGTAGCATGAGTTGCCACTGCACCCAACCAATTGTTCACAAAATAAGTTGGCATCAATTTACCAATTGGTTGTAACCAACTGGGTAACATCGACATGGGCCACCATAACCCGCTGATAATCGCCATCGGAAACGTTATGAGATTACTCACCACACTCAAGGTTTCCGGCCGATTTATGAATGAAATCAAGACTCCCAACAATAAGGTTGGCAGTTGACCAATTAGTGCAACACCTGCTACTGCTAACCATTGACTGCCTGTCAGACTGACCTGATTAACTACCACTGCTAGTGTGCCTAACACCATGATAGCAATCCCATTCATCGCCATACTCCAAAATCCCATGGATAAATAGTATGGCTGAACCCCCGATGGCGTCAATTGATACCATTGTAGCAACCCTTTTTCACGATCATGCATTAAAATTGCCGCAATCCCAAATAACCCATTAATCGTCCCACTATACACAATCATGCTAGCCATATATTGTAAGCTAAAACGCTCTGAAGCCGTCCCGGACACCATCACTTTGGTAAACAATAAATAAAAGCCCGCCGGCATCAGAATTGAAAAAAATTGAAATGAAAAATTACGTAAAATCAGTCGTCGACTGTCGAATTTTAATTGTGCTAGCACTGTTTTCATGCGCGGGCCTCCTGGGTTAAATGAACAAAAATAGCGGCTAATGATTCTCGATTGAGGGTCACTTGATGCAGTTGTGGCAAATAAGGTACCAATGCTTGCAAGGTTCGATCACCGTCTGTACTACTGATCTGAACCACGGTATTAACTTGAGTCACGGCTGTCACCCCAGCTAATGCTTCAAAAGTTGACAGGGCTAGTGCAGTTTGAAATTCAATTTTGACTTGTTGATATTGCCGCTGTAATTCGGCAAACGTGCCTTGAAAGGTAAAACGACCATTTTGTAATAACAAGATTCGATCAGCCACTTGCTCAATCTCAGGTAAATAGTGGCTCGTAATAATTAGCGTTTTCCCTTGGGCTTTTAACACCTTGACACGCGTCCAAAACGCCTGTTGGGCATTGGTGTCCATCCCCACCGTTGGCTCATCCAAAAATAAAAGTTCAGGATTACCGATTAACGCTAACGCGAAAGTGACTCGCCGCAACTGCCCACCTGACAAGGTTGTCAATTGTCGGTGTGCTAATTCAGTCAAGGCCAGCTCAGCCATTAACTGGTTTGGTTGTAACGCCATCGGATAGTGTGTTGCTGCCATGGTTAAAAGTTCCACTACGGTGATCCCACGAATAGATAAATCGCCTTGTAACATTGACCCAATGTTTTGTTTGGCCAACGGTCCACCTGGCTCTTGACCAAACAGTGTCAACCGACCATCCTTTATCGTCCGTATTCCCAGCAACAAATTTAAGAGCGTCGTTTTACCTGCGCCATTTTCGCCAATTAGGCCAATAATTTCACCAGGATTAATGGTTAGACTAAGATCTTTTAAAACCGCGTGCTTGCCGTAACTAAAGCTGACATGTTCTGCTTGAATGATTGGTTGCATCTCTTCATCTCCCTTGGATACTCTAAGATTAACAAAGCAGCTGAGTAGCCGGTAGTTCAGTTTGTCATGAGTTTTAAGTGACAAATGTCATGTTTTCACTGCGATGGTAATTTTTTGGAGCATTCTGATAGCTATTCAACAACAAACAACCTTTCTGATATTTTTTCACGATTCAAAGGCTGACTCAGGTGTCTAATCATAAACATTGCCAAAACGGTACCACAAAAAGAACCGGCCCTCTTTTTCAGAGAGTCGGTTCTAAACTTAAGGTGCTATAAACGTTGGTACGCCAGTGTTTCTACTCCACCTTAGAAGTGTTAACGATCGGTTGCGTCCCGCGCTCCGATATAATGGTGACCATCATATTATTAATCAGTTGCAACTTTTTATCATCCGACAACTGCATACCAGTATCTTTCTCTAAACGTTTAATCGTATCTTCTGTAATTGAAACGGCCCCTTCAACAATCACCTTTCGAGCCGACAGAATGGCAGAAGACTGTTGCCGTTGTAGCATAGCGCTAGCAATTTCAGTAGCGTATGCCAGATGTGTCAATCGTGTTTCCACAATTTCAACCCCAGCAACATTTAACCGATCTTGTAATTCCTCTGTCAGTCGATCTGAAACTTCAGTAGGATTGCTCCGCAAAGTAAGCTTCTTATCATCATCGAAGGTATCATAAGGATATTCAGACGCCACGTGCCGAACCGCGGATTCACTTTGAATTTCAACAAATTGCTCATAATCATCTACAGCAAATAACGCCATACTTGTATCAACGACTTTGAACACAATCACTGCGGCAATTTCAACGGGATTACCGCGTAAGTCATTCACCTTTAAAATAGCACTATTAAAATTTCGAACCCGTAACGAAATTGAAGACTTACTTGTTAGTGGCACCGTCATGAACAGACCAGAGTCACGAATCGTCCCGATATATTTACCAAAAAACGTTAAGACACGCGCTTCATTGGGGCCCACGATAGTTAAGGAACTGGCACCAAAACCAGCAATGACGATCAACAGACCACCTAGTAAAACACTGACCATCTGATTGCCAACGCTCCCCTGCCAAACTAACCAGCCACCAGCGAGTACAAATAGGATGGCTAAGACTAGCCCAATGTAACCATTGATATGGAATACTTCTTTTTCCTTCATAAATTGAATCCCCCTCTGTTACTGCTAGTATACCCGTCATGCTAGCGAATGCCTAGTCACGACTCGGCTGATAGTACCCGGCAGTTGATAGCGGTGAAGTCAATAATTAACTAACCAATTGATTGCGTACAGATACTGGCAGCCGCTTAGCATTCTTCACCGGTTCATAATTAGTCACACCATAGTGGGCATTGACCGTTACTTTGACAATCTTGCTTTTACTAAACGGGGCCGGCGCTACTGCATCGGTCCTGAACTTGATTCGTCGTTTCGCACCATGTCGATTAATTCCCAAGCCTAAATAGGTATGTCCGGTCCCAGCAACCCCAGTTGGTAAACTGATCGAATATGAGTTCAAAGCTTTCCCGTTTTGTACATAATAAGTTTCACCACCGTAGCGATAGACCATCCACCAGATATTTAATCCGACGACTGCTATCAGCAGGACAATTTCTATACCCTCGGTTAACCGCTCACGCCGTTGCTTAGTCACTTTACCCCACTCCATCTCTCTGTTTAGTTATCTTGAGTATAGATAATGGTTCAGCGTGAAACAAGTGATAATTCAAAACAAATTTATTTGTTAAATGGCCAATCCCTAAACTTCACTCATTAGAACTTTTGGCCTTGGAATCACTGAGAAATATCGGTCATTTACGTCGTTTCCATAACCAAACCATTAGAAAAACAATCACCGTAATCCCGGTGCTGACTATGAGCCAGATCAACATGGATTCCGCTAAGGCTGGATTGAGGCTTAATATATTTTTCACAGAAGTGTCCCCTCCGTACCACAAGCTGCGATATTTCTTAGCACTGATCTCTAACTAATTGGTAGGCAACACTCAGAGGCCCACATCTTGAAATATCGATTTTAGTTTTATCATAGCATTGTTTGGTCAAAAATTAACTAAAGACGAAAAAAAATCGATTACTGAAATTAATCAGTAACCGACTTTTATCCTTAATCAGTGACCTAAGCCACCCAATTAAAGCTAATTTGCTGTGATTTAGCCGCGACGACGTTCTGGGATCCGAGCAGCCTTACCATGTAAGTCGCGTAAGTAGTACAACTTAGCACGACGTACCCGACCTTGACGTACAACATCAATAGCCGCTACACGAGGTGTGTGTAATGGGAAAGTCCGTTCAACACCGACACCGTTACTGATCTTACGAACAGTATAGGTTTCGCTGATACCTGAACCGTGACGTTTGATAACGACACCTTCAAATAATTGGATCCGTTCACGCGTGCCTTCAACAACACGGGCGTGAATACGAACAGTATCTCCGGCACGGAAATCAGGGATATCAGTGCGGAGTTGGTCATTGGTGATCTTTTCGATCAATTGGTTTTGACGCATAATATGTTTCTTCCTTTCGCCGATATTCGTGACAACTTTGGTCAGCGGAATGTCGTTAATGGGCATGATAGCCAATAAATAGATTAACATACTCAGATGGCCGGTGCAAGGACTTCTTTATAAATCAGTAGCATCCGCTTGAATATCCGCCAACATTTGGCGCGCCTTGCCACTGAGCTTTAACTTCTTCAGCATGTCGGGACGACGTTCATAGGTTCGCTTTAAAGCTTGCTCTAAGCGCCAGTCATCAATTTTACCATGATCCCCGCTCAATAGGATATCTGGTACCTTCAAGCCCCGAAAATCGGCCGGACGCGTGTATTGTGGATATTCCAATAATCCAGTTGAAAATGAATCCCCAGGTGCCGATTCAGCATTGCCTAAAACACCTGGAATTAACCGCACCGTAGCATCGATCATGACCATGGCACCTAATTCCCCACCAGTGAGGACATAATCACCGAGTGAGACTTCATCGGTCACCAGTGAACGGATACGTTCATCATAGCCTTCATAATGACCACAAATAAAGGTTAAATGGTCTTCTTTGGCGAAATCTTCCGCAACCGTTTGATTAAACTGATAGCCGGCCGGATCAAGTAAGATAACTCGCCCCTTAGCTGGATGCTTCGTTTGTACATCCGCCAAGGCATCGAAAATCGGTTGGGGTTGCAACAGCATTCCTGCCCCGCCGCCATAAGGATAGTCATCAACGTGATTGTGCTTGTCGGTCGTATAATCACGAAAATCAGTGACACCTACATCGATCACGTTGTTTTCAACGGCATTGCCAATCATCGATTCATGTAATGGACCATCAAACATGTGCGGGAACAAGCTTAGAATATCAATCCGCATTAGTCGATCAACCCTTCCATCAAGTCAACGGTAACCTGACCAGTGTCTAGATCAACTTTCTTGATAACTTGGGGAATCTTTGGCAGTAGCACATCTGCTTGGCCGTGATCACGCTGGACGACCCAGACATCATTAGCCCCAGGAGCCAGAATTTCTTTGACCTTACCAATGGTTTCACCATCACTAGTGACCACTTTTAACCCAATAATTTGATGGTAATAGTATTCACCTGCTGGTAAGTCTTGTAAGGCTTCAGCCGCAACTTTTAACGTCCAGCCCTTATATTTTTCAACGTCATTGATGTTGTCGAACCCTTTAAATGTCAGGAAAAAGAGTCCTTTTTGTTCACGCGCCTTATCAATCGTGACCGTAATGCCACCGGTGGTTGCGGCCGCGTCTTTGAACATAATCAATTGCTCCCCTTTAACAAAACGCTTCTCTGGAAAGTCCGTAATCACAACGACTTTAACTTCACCACGAATGCCATGGGTATTTACTAAGGTACCTACTCGAAAATAATCCATTGGTTGCCTCCTTATATTTAATCATTATTTTTGTAATAAAAAAGCTCTCGAACAAAACATCACTGCTTCGCTCAAGAGTTTTTTTTCTGTCCATCTTCGATCGTAAGACGAACTCGTTTAGGTCCTGAAACTCGGACACTATACACAATCGTCCGAATTGCCGAAGCAACGCGTCCCTGCCGACCAATGACCCGACCAATATCCTCAGAATTAACGGTTAAGTTATATTCCAAGTAACGATTTGTTTCTTTGAAATCAATCGCAATATCAGCGGGATATTGTACCAACGGTGTGACGACCGTTTTGATTAAAGCTTTAATATCTGCCATGATCTATTACCGCTTTATTATTTAGTGAACTTAGCTTCATGATACTTCTTCATGATACCGGCCTTGGATAAGATATTCTTAACCGTATCTGAAGGTTGAGCACCATTGTTCAACCAACCGAGGATATCTTCCTCTTCAAGTTTAACTTGGGCTGGTTCTGTAAGTGGGTTGTATGTGCCGACTTGGGCGATAAAACGACCATCACGTGGTGAACGTGAATCAGCGACAACAATCCGGTAAAATGGATTTTTCTTTGAACCCATCCGCTTTAGACGAATCTTGACTGACATTTAAACACCTCCCGAATTCTTTAACAGGTAATAATATACCAGTAAATCAATAGCTTGTAAAGGTTTTTTTCTTGACAGGCTAAAAATAGTTTTAAATTAACGTTTCCGGCGCCGCATTGCTTTGGCTAACCGCTTCTTTTTATTCTTCTTGGTGGTGCGGACCATCCGTTTCATGGCCATTTGTTGCATCTTACCACCGATACCGCCACCACCACCGGCACCGCCCATCAAACCTTCCATGCCGGCAAAGTTTCCTTTGGACATCTGATTCATCATCTTTTTAGTTTGATTGAACTGCTTGATCATCCGGTTGACCTCATGAATTGGTCGTCCAGCACCTGCCGCAATCCGCCGGCGACGTGAAGGATTCAGTACATCTGGATCTTCTTTTTCCTTGGGCGTCATCGAATAAACGATTGCCCGAATATGCGCAATATCTTTCGGGTCCATGTTGAAGTTCTTCATCGCTGGATTGTTTGCCATTCCAGGAATCATCTTCATAATGTCTTCCATGTTCCCCATTTTATCGACTTGGTCCAATTGGTCGATGAAGTCGTTGAAATCAAAGCTGTTCTCCCGAATCTTTTGATTCATTTGTTCGGCTTCTTTTTCATCGTACTGTTGTTGCGCCTTTTCAATCAGCGTCAACATGTCCCCCATGCCTAAAATCCGATCCGCCATACGGTCGGGATGGAAGACATCGAGGTCGGTCATTTTTTCACCTTGACCGACGAACTTGATCGGTTTACCAGTGACGGCCCGAATTGATAACGCAGCCCCACCACGGGTATCCCCATCTAACTTCGTTAAAACGACCCCAGTGACATCTAGCTTCTGATCAAAGCCCTCAGCCGTATTGACTGCGTTTTGACCAGTCATGGCATCGATGACTAATAGGATTTCGTCTGGATGAACTAAATCTTTAATGTTGGCTAATTCGGTCATTAATTGTTCGTCGATCTGCAACCGCCCAGCGGTATCAATAAAGACATAATCGTTATGATTAGCTTCCGCTTGAGCCATCCCTTGACGCACAATTTCTACCGGATCAACGTCGGTCCCCATTTCAAAAACGGGTACCTCGATTTGTTGACCGACCTGTTGCAATTGTTGAATCGCCGCTGGTCGGTAAACATCGGCCGCAATCATTAATGGCCGCGCGTCTTGTTCATTTTTAAGCTTTAAAGCCAGTTTCCCGACCGTGGTCGTTTTCCCGGCCCCTTGTAGCCCAGCCATCATAATGACCGTTGGAATCTTAGCCGATTTGTTCAACGGCACTGCCGTCTCACCCATCGTCTTCGTTAATTCTTCGTTAACGATTTTAACAATTTGTTGTGCCGGATTTAACCCTTCTAGGACTTTTGCCCCTAAAGCGCGTTCGCGCACAGTTTTAACGAAATCCTTGACGACGGTAAAGTTAACATCGGCTTCGAGTAAGGCCAGCCGGATTTCCCGCATGGTGTCTCGTAAGTCGCTTTCGGAAACTTTCCCTTTCCGTCGGAGATTGGTCATTGCTTTTTGTAAACGTTCTGTTAGGCCTTCAAATGCCATCAGTGTTCACCTAACCTTCATTTTTATTCTGAGTCAGCTTCTAAGTTGACTAGTTGTTGAATCATCTTAATTAGTTCTGCATCACCATGATAGTGCTGCTTAATATATGCCGAAATAGCATCCACCTCGTGGTTACGCTCGACAAAAGCCTGATATAAATGCAATTTAGCTTCGTAACCTTCGAGAATTTTTTCCGTGCGTTTGATATTATCATAGACCGCTTGGCGCGACACTGAGAACTCTTCCGCAATCTCGCCCAATGAATAATCGTCACCATAATATAACTGAATATAAGCTTTTTGCTTGCTAGTCAGTAACGGTTCATAGAATTCAAATAGCGAATTAATCCGGTAATTTTTTTCAATTTCCATGGGACGCTCCTTTGGTTAAAAGACGCTAACTGCACACTAACTTAGATTACCGATTTTTCTTAGAAACGTCAACTCTCAGCCGCCATTTCTAGCCAAAAAATGAGAACGATCTTCCGTCATTCGAAAAATCGTTCTCAAACCAATTAACCGGCGATCACATCTTTAAATAACCCGTAAACAAAATCATTGGCATTAAATGGCCGTAAGTCGGTCACCTTTTCACCCAAACCAACGTACTTCACTGCGAGATGCAACTCATTGCGGATTGCCAGCACAATCCCACCACGAGCGGTACCATCCAGCTTTGTCAAAACAATACCGGTCACTGCCGTGGATTGCTTGAACAACTTCGCTTGATTCAACGCATTCTGCCCAGTCGTGGCATCCAAGACTAATAAAACTTCTTGCGGTGCCGCTGGAATTTCACGCGTGATCACACGTTTGATCTTTTCCAATTCATTCATCAAGTTGACCTTATTTTGCAACCGTCCCGCCGTATCGACAAACAAGATATCGTAATTTTCGGCTTTAGCTTTCTTGACCGCATCAAAACAAACTGAGGCTGGGTCAGTCTTTTCTGGCCCCGCAACGACATCCACGCCATCTCGTTTACCCCAAACTTGAAGTTGTTGGATGGCGCCAGCCCGGAAAGTGTCACAAGCTGCTAGTAAGACTTTTTTGCCTTGTTGCTTATACATATTGGCCATCTTACCAACGGTCGTCGTTTTTCCAGCCCCATTGACACCGACAAATAGAATCACTGTCGGTCCCGACTTAGCCAGATGGATCGCGTTATCTTCACCGCGGCCAGCTTCGCCGTACATGTCGACAAGCTTTTCAACAATCACACTGGAAATTTCTTTTTTACTTTTAGCGTTCTTTAATTTGACCTCGTCACGAAGCTCATCACTGATACGCATGGCGGTTTCATAACCAACATCGGACTCAATTAAGGTATCTTCCAATTCATCAAAGAAGCCTTCATCCACGTGTCGGAAATTGGCTAAGAAAGCGTTGATTCGGTCGCCAAACGTTTTTCGGGACTTTTTCAAGCCTTCGTCATAACGTTCAGCTTCGGTTGGTTCTGACTCATCGGTGTCACTAGTGGTTGGTGGCTCCTCAGCAACAAGCGTTGTCTCAGGCGCAGGTGTGTCCGTTGGTTCAGCCGAGACTGGTGCCGCTTCGCTAGCGACAGTCGTTGCTGAGGCTGGTGTGACCGATTCTGCTGCACTGCTGGCAATCGAAACCGGTGCACTAGACGCGGGTGCTGACGAGTCAGGGACAGCACTGGTAGGTGCCACACTTTCTGGTGCCGCTGGCGCTTCAGAACTCAGTGATGTCACACTGGCGGCCACTTCACTAGTCGCGGTTTCACTCAGCGCTTCACGACCACTATCAGTCGTTGCTTCGGCCTCACTAGTCGTACTTTCAGCCGCTTCACTAGCAGCCGAAGTGGCTTGCGCTTCTTCAGATTCTGGTAAACTAAATGCTTTTTTAAGGCGACTAAATAATCCCATGATGATTGCTCCTTTTTGATTTAATTTTCAGGATTTGCACTGGCTTTTAACTCATCCAACGAGACTGAGACCATCTTTGAAACCCCAGATTCTTCCATAGTCACACCGTACAACACATTGGCATGCATCATCGTCCCTTTCCGGTGGGTGATGATGACAAACTGGGTGCCCGTTTGGAAGTCCTGTAAATATTGACTGAACCGATCAACGTTAGCATCATCTAAGGCCGCTTCAGCTTCATCTAAAATACTGAAAGGAACCGGCCGAACAGCTAAGATTGCAAAGAGTAACGTAATGGCTGTCAGAGCCCGTTCACCACCGGAAAGCAAACTCAACCGTTGGAATTTTTTGCCCGGTGGCTGCGCCATAATATCCACGCCACTAGTCAATAAGTGTTCTGGATTGGTCAAGATCAATTCCGCTTTACCGCCACCAAACATTTGCTCAAAAATGGCACTAAACTCAGTCGCCACTTGATCAAACGCGGTCTTAAAGCGCGTCGCGACCGTTTCATCGAGATCGGCCATCGTTTGTAGCAAGTCTGATTTCGATTGGATCAAGTCATTAGCTTGGTCGGTCAAGAAATCATCGCGTTTCGTTAACTCCTCAAAGGCGTCAATCGCCCCTAAGTTGACCGTGCCAATTTCATCAAGGCCACGTTTCAATAATTTTAATTGTTCCGCAAGCTCAGCTAGTGGTAAATCACTCACATCCGCTTGCGCTGCAGCCAGCGTTAAGCTGTACTTCTCACCCAAATCAGCCGTCGCGTGATCAACTTCACCGGTTAGCTTCGTCTGGCTGAGTTCTAAGCGCCGATAATCATCCGTCGCCGCAGCCAATAACTGCTGCGTCCGGGTTTGTGTCGTCGTTAACTCATCCAACGCGTCGTTAGCAGCCGTCAGCTTCGTTTGCACCGCCGTTTGTTGGGCAGCCACTTGAGCTTGTTGCGCTTTGGCTTTCGTCAAAAGCGCCGTCCGTTCTTTGACCGACAATTGTTGCGTTGCCAGTTGTTTTTGGACAGTGGCTAATTCCGCCACTGCTTGTGTTTGAGCTGTCTGTTGCGTCGCCAATTGCTGATCACACTGTTCAACCTGTTGCTGGGTTTGCTTGCAACGTTCCTTTAAACTCGCCAACGCTTCTCGTTGCGTTTGTAACTCGCCAACTTGTTGCTGTTGGTAAGTAGCGTAATCTTTTTGTTGTTGCATAATCGTCTGCATCTGCTGCTGATAGTCGGCTAACTTAGCCTGATTATCAGCCGTGGCTTGTTGGTTATGAGCGACTTGAGCCTCATAACTGCTATCTTCGTCCGCACGTTGTGAACGCTCATAAGTCAGCGCCTTAATTTGTCGTTCTAAAGCAGTCAAGTCACGTTTAGCCACTTCTAAATTGGCCCGTACTTGGTTGGCTTGATCCTTCAGATCACTCAACTTTTGCTGACTAGTCTCACCCGCCGCAGTCAATTGATCATTGGCCTGCTTAGTCGTAGCGAGTGCTTGTTCACTCGTTTGTAACGCGGCGTTCATTTGTGCCAAGTCCGCAGCTAATTTCTCTGTCTGTTGCTGTTGTTGCAGAACCCCACGATCACCATGCGCCGTTGCACCACCAGTGATTGCCCCGCTGGCTGCAATTGTTTCACCAGCCAAGGTAACTAATTTGCAACGGAAACGACGCAAACGTGAAATAGCCATCGCATGATCCAATGTATCCACGATCACCGTGGTCCCCAACAGATAGCGCTTGATTGCCACATAGTGTGACTCACAAGTCACCAGCTCGCTAGCAATCCCTAAGACACCAGTTTGCTGTTTTAAAGCTTGTTCGGTGGCAACTGCCAATTGACGGGAGTCAATCCGTTCAACTGGTAAAAAGGTCGCGCGACCAGCATGATGTTGCGTCAAGAACCGCACGACGGTCTTGGCCGTTTGTTGCGTGTCACAAACAACATTTTGCACTTGTCCACCTAAGGCGACTTCCACCGCTTTAGTGTAATTCGCCGGAATCGTTAATAATTCGGAAACAGCACCCGCCACTCCTGGAAATTGCTGGCGATGCTCTAAGACCGCTCGCACACCCGCATAAAAGCTCGTATACCGTTCTTGGGCCGACTGAAGCGTTTCTAGTTGTGATTTAGCTTTTTCACGCAACCCTAACGCCGCATAGTAATTCTGTTGGCGGGTATCATATTGTGTCGCTTGTTCGCGATACTTGGCCCGTTGTTGTGCTAAAGTTTGGGTTTGAGCCGTGATTTGGTTTTGCAGTTCACTTAACGTGTGATTCTGCTCGTCGACCGCAGTCTTAGCCGCAACAAGTTTTGCCTGTGCGGTCGCTAAAGTCTGCGTTGTCGCATCCGTACGCGACCCAGCTTGCTGATGTTGCTTAACTAAGTTCTTAGCTTCATTATTCAACGAAGCTTCAACTTGTTTTTCATCAATATAGTTGGCGCGAACTTGATCCAACTGATCAGCGAGCTGTTGACGCCCAGCAGCACTGGTTGCCGTCGTGAGCGTTTTAACTTGCGTCTGTAATTGTTTAACTTGCGCTTGTTGTGCAGCTAACTGCTTGGTCAACGTTTGTTTTTTTGCACTTAACGTTGCTACTGCCGTCTTGGCTGCTGTCAATGCCGTAGTCAGTCGGGTTTGTGTCGCCTGCTGATTTTGTTGCCGTTCGGTATCGACACCCTGCTGACCTTGCGTATTTTCAATTGTTTTAGTCAAGCTCAAATTTTGGGCCGCTAACGCATCTTTGGCCTGTAACTGGGCTGCTTGATCACTTTTAAGCTCGGCGACCTCACTAGCACCCGCATCTGCTTGTGTTTGATAATTCTGCACTAAGGCTTTGGCTTGGGCTAACTGTTCATTAACTTTGACCAATTGATCGTGCGCAATCGTCACTTTTTTAACTAATCGTGACCGATCTAAATAATCATACTTTTGTTTTTGATCTTGATAATCGTGAGCCAAACTGGCTTGTTGTTCCAAAGGACCGCGTTGCTGATTTAATTCGGCAATAATATCATTGATCCGATTCAAATTATCGGTCGTATCAGCGAGTCGCGCTTCCGTCGTCAGTTTATCTTTTTTATACTTCAAAACGCCAGCGACATCTTCAATGATACTCCGACGTTCTTCCGGCTTAGCATTAAACACGGCTTCAACTCGACCTTGTGAAATAACCGAGAACGAGTCCTTTCCCAGTCCGGTATCGATCATTAAATTCGTAATATCCTTGAGCCGGCAAGCCTGATTGTTGATCAGATACTCACTGTCACCATTGCGGAACAATTTACGCGTAATGCTAACTTCCGCATAGTCTAACGGTAAAAAGTGATCACTATTGTCAAACATGATCGTGACTTTAGCCATATTCAAAGGCTTACGGTGATCCGAACCGGCGAAAATCACATCCGTCATCTTCGTCCCACGCAAACTTTTCACGGCTTGCTCGCCTAAGACCCAGCGAATCGCTTCAATGATATTGCTTTTCCCACTACCGTTTGGGCCCACAATGCCGGTCATCCCGGCTTGAAAATCAATTTTTGTTTTATCGGCAAACGACTTAAAGCCGCTGATTTCTAATGATTTAAGTTGCATTCGACACAAACTTCCTGTAATTATTAATCGTGACGTTGTTGTAATTGCGTGTAGGCTTGACGCGCTGCACTTTGTTCGGCTTCCTTCTTAGAATGACCGCGACCTTCACCAATCTGACGACCATTTGCTGAAACGGCAATCTCATAAGAGCGTTCGTTGGCTGGACCATCTTGTTCAACTAATTGGTAATCGATCTCGACGTCGCCATCCTGTTGCAAATATTCTTGAAGGGTTGTTTTGTAGTCAAAAACACCGTCAAAACGGCCTTCATCAAGTTTAGGAAAGATGACTTGATGGACAAATTTCAAAACGGGTTCGCGACCTTGATCCAAATATAAGGCCCCAACAAAAGATTCAAAAATATCACATAGTAATGAATCTCGTTCCCAAGCTTTAGCTTTTTGTTCGCCTTTACCTAAACGAATATATTGTGGAAAGTCACACTCACGCGCGAAACTGGCAAAACTATCTTCGCAGACCATTGCCGCTCGCAGGCGAGTCAACTTGCCTTGGGGCATGTCTTTATAACGCTTGTATAAATACTCAGAAACCGCTAACTCTAAGACGGCATCCCCCAAAAATTCGACTCGTTCATAATACTTCAGCTTTTGATCCTGATGCTCATTAACATAGGACGCTTGTGTAAACGCTTCGGCTAATAACGCTGGATCCTTAAACTTGATTCCAAAGCGTGCTTCTAACATCGCTGCTAATTCCGTTATCATTGATAAACTTCCTCGCTTTCGTAATTAAAACCAGATACGTTAAATTATTATACTATGATTGGTCATTTAATAACAATTTTTTATTAATGACGGTAATTAAAAAGCAGACCGGCTTGGCCTGCTTTTTTAAAACGTGCTGATAGTCACACGCTATTTGGTTTGATGTGCTGCCACGTAATCGACAACTTCACCAACTGTATTGAGCTTTTCAGCATCTTCATCTGAAATTTCGCTACCGAAAGTGTCTTCAAGTTCTAAGACAAACTCAACGAAATCGATGGAATCAGCATCTAAGTCTTTTTGTAAGTTCATTTCATTGGTTACAGTACTTTGATCAACTTCAAAGCGATCCGCAATGATGGCCGCAATTTTGTTGAAGATTTCTTCTTTTGTCATGCAATACCCCTCACTAACTTGAATTCACTAAAGTATTTTAATCGTTTTCAACGGACTTGTCTACACTTGCTTGCTGATTTGCTTGTTGTTTCGCATAGTAAGCTGCCACACCAGGCACAATATCCGTTGCCACCATTTGCCGAATTTGCCGAATCGTGTTCACGATTGTTGGGGCTTTACTCGAACCGTGGGCCTTAACAACTGGGGCTTTTAAGCCTAAAAGGACGGCACCACCATATTGAGAATAGTCCATTTGTGAGCGAATCTGATTGAAACCATTCTTTAGCAACAAGCCGCCCAATTTGCCACTGACCCCAGTGTTATAAACGGCATCCTTGACTAAACCGAGCATGGCACGAGCGGTTCCTTCAATGCTTTTCAAGACGGCGTTACCGGTAAAGCCATCGGTGACGACCACATCTGCGGCCCCGTTCAATAGATCACGTGACTCAACGTTACCAATAAAGTTAATATCGGCAGTTTGTTGTAACAGCTCAAACGCGGCTTTGTGCACTTTATTGCCCTTATCATCCTCGGTACCGTTGTTGAGCAACGCGACCCGTGGTGCCTTAGCTTGCATCATGCGTTCCGCGTAATAAGTTCCTAATACGGCATATTGTTGCAAATTCATGGGTTTACTATCGGCATTAGCGCCAATATCCATCATGACGAAATTGGACTGTTTGGTATTTCGTACCACTGGCAGCGCAGTGACTAATCCCGGTCGGTCGATCCCTTTGATACGGCCAACGATAAATAGTCCGGCAGCTAATACCGCACCGGAATTCCCAGCTGAAAAGAACGCATCCGCTTCACCATCTTTGACGGCTGTGGCAGCCATGACAATTGATGAATGCTTCTTACGTCGGACGGCACGCACGGGTTCATCTTCCATTGTAATCACTTCATCCGCATTGATCACTTGAATCCGATCACGATTTTTCAAATGTTGATTGATCACGTCACGTTGACCATAAAGTAAGAACACCGTATCTTCAAATAAATCGCGAGCCTGTTCGACCCCTTCAATTACGGCATCCGGCGCGTAATCGCCACCCATTGCATCGATCGCAATTTTAATCATGTTTGTCACCTTTTCCTCTCATGATCAGCTAGTCTAAGGTCCCGACCGCTGCTAATTTTCCTTTTAAGACTTGTGCCAGTGCTTGATTCTCCGGTTGCTGTTCCCAGTCGGGAGTGGCCACAATGGCATGTGCATCTTGTTGCGCCACTTGTAAAACCGTTAGATCCGCAATTGGGTCCCCAACTTTGAAAGTGGGCATTCCAGACTGCTTGACGCCTAACACTTCACCAGAACCACGCAATTCTAAATCTTTTTGGGCTAAAACAAACCCATTAGTCGTCTCTGTCATAATTTGCATCCGTTCGATGCCTTGTTGATTCTTCGGGTCCGCCACCAAAATACAGTAGGAAGCTTTATCTCCCCGACCAACGCGACCGCGCAGTTGATGCAACTGTGCTAAGCCGAAGCGGTCTGCATCGTAAATCATCATCACCGTCGCGTTCTTGACGTCCACGCCAACTTCGATCACGGTAGTTGAGACGAGCAACTGCGTTTTACCAGCTTTAAAATCGGCCATCGCGGCGTCTTTTTCTTCCGGTTTCATCCGACCGTGCAACAAACCAACCGTGTAATCCGGCGCAAAATAAGCCTGCAAATTGGCTGACAAGGCTTCAGCATTTTTAACATCTAAGGTCTCAGACGCTTCGATCAACGGGGTGACCACATACACTTGCGACCCCGCTGCCAGTTGCTTTCGCACAAAGCTCAACGCGTTGTTGGCTTGGTTACTCCGCACCCAGGTCGTTTGAATCGGCTGACGTCCGGCGGGTAACTCATCAATCTCGGAAACATCCATTTCACCATAGGCTGTGATCGCCAGTGTCCGTGGAATCGGCGTCGCTGTCATGGCTAATGCATCCGGTTGGCCGCCTTTTTGTCGGAATGCGGCGCGCTGATTGACGCCAAAGCGATGTTGTTCATCGGTAATAACTAACCCTAAGTTAGCGTAGTTCACGCCGTCTTGAATCAAGGCATGTGTCCCAATCAACAAATTGATTTCGCCCGCTGCTAACGCCGCTAAAAGTGTCTTGCGCGCCGCCGGTTTCGTTGAGCCGGTGAGCAAGGCTACATTAACGGGGGTCGCCGCAAAGACTTTTGCCAAATTATTCGCATGCTGTTCAGCTAAAATTTCGGTCGGTGCCATCAACGCCGTTTGATAACCGGCCGTGATGGCGGCATACATCACAATTGCCGCTACGATCGTCTTCCCAGAACCGACATCCCCTTGCAGTAACCGATTCATATGTTTAGGCGACTTTAAATCCAAACAAATCTCGTTCACCACGCGTTTTTGGGCGTGTGTCAATTCAAATGGCAACGTTTTGATAAAAGCTTTTAACTGGTCATTATCATAATGAATCGCGATACCATCCGTCTCATGATCTGAACGCTTTAAGACTTGCATCTGCATTTGAAACAGCAAAAATTCTTCGTAGGTGGCGGAGCGTCGGGCTGCCGACGAAGCTTCCTGACTCTTAGGAAAATGCATATCGTGAATCATTTGTTGTCGCGGTAGCAAACGGTACTTTGCCATCAGTGGTTCAGGCACCACATCGGTGATCCTATCCTGATAAGCCTCATAAGCCTGTTTAACCAGCTTTTGGATCGTCCCCTGCTTAATTGCCTTGCTAGCCGGATAAATCGACCCAAAGGCCTCCTCAGCGTTGTTAGGATTGATAATCTTCATCCCATTGATACTACTGCGCTTCGCATCCCACTTACCATAGACCGCTAGTGGTTGCCCGGTTTCAATCTGTTTCATCAAATAAGGCTGGTTAAAAAACGTTACCATGTAAACTTCATGGTCGATCAGCAGTCGAAAATTCAACCGATTTTTCTTACGCCCAAATCGCGCTAAGACCGGCTCCGAAGCCACGGTGCCTTTAAGTGTCACTTTTTCTTGATCAGCTATTTCATTAATATCTTTGACCTGTAAATCGTCATAGCGAAAGGGGTAATACGTTAACAAATCTGCAACAGTATTAATGCCCAGTTCCGCCAACGCCTTTTGCCGCGTCGGTCCGACTCCCGTCAGTTCACCAACGGCATCCGTTAATTGTTTAGTCATGTTAAAGTCCCCCTTTCAAACTAGTATTAATTAATTATACCAAACTCTCCAAAAACTGGCAGATCAAACCATTGATTGCCAAAATAACTAAAGGTTGAAAGACTCAAAAGCATCACAAATGTTGTCGTACCGGTAACCCACAAGCCTAAAGTAGACTCACCTAAATTTAGCGCTCCGTCAGTCAAAATCGGTGTGCTGTGGGGGACGGCGCCAGCCAAGAACGCCGATTAATCTCGCCGACACTGCACACCGATTTTGACTGACTCCGCTAAACATAAATAACTACTGACTTAGCTGGAGGTTGTTGCTGATAACATCGGACGTGCAGGTAGCGTTTGACCGGCGTTCTTTTGCCGGCCTTACACCACGGACGGTCCGGGAGATTTGCGGCTTTGGCAAAGTTTCCGGGCGAGGTTCAAGACGTTTCTATGGCTTGAACCGGTCCCTCGTCCGCATGTTATCGGCAACAACCGGAAGCGGCAGTAGCCGACTAGTTTTCATTACCGGATTGTTGACGTAGTGGTGCAGACCGGCAATTTTTAACTTTCAACCTTTAGCAAAATAACCTAAAAACGGGTCTTAGACTTTGACGGTCCAGACCCGTTTAATTAAATGCAATTGTTATTCGACCGAAATCAAGAATGGATAAACCGGTTGGTCACCTTCATGAATTTCGATTTCTAATTCGTCATCGAGCGCCTGAATGGCCGTTGATAATTTATCCGCATCCGCCTTTGTCGCATCTGCGCCATAAATAATCGTCACTAATTCGCTATCGTCGTCCAACATGTGCTTGACCATGTCAATCGTAGCCGTTTCCCGTTTAGGATTCGTGACCACGATTTCACCATCAACCAGTCCCATGTAGTCATCTTTACGAATAGCCATGCCATCAATCGTGGTATCACGCACCGCATGCGTCACTTGACCACTGACGACTGTGTCCAAAGTATCTTCCATTTCAGCTTGGTTGTCCGCTAATTCTGCCTCAGGATTAAAGGCTAACATCGCAGTCATCCCTTGCGAAATGGTTTTACTATGAATGATTTTAACCGGAATATCCGCTACATCAGCTGCTTGTTCAGCCGCCAAAAAGATATTCTTGTTATTTGGTAAGACTAAAGCTTTTTCAGCACCACTCGCATTGACCGCCTTAACGATATCCGCCGTACTTGGATTCATCGTTTGACCGCCGGCGATAATGTGTGTCACGCCTAAGCCTTTAAATAACTTCCCAATGCCGTCACCAGAAGCAACTGAAATAATGGCATAACCATGCATGTCAGGTTTAGGTTGGCCCACGGGTTCTGCCAATGGTTGATCTTCATCGGCTTCTTTGTCGTGTTCCATGATCGTTTCTTGTTGCAACCGCATGTTGTCAACTTTGACCTTAATTAAAGCGCCAAAACGTTGGCCCCAAGTCATGACATCGCCCGGATGTTCCGTGTGAACATGCACTTTAACGATTTCATCATCGTTGATCACCAACAATGAATCTCCTAATTTAGCCAAATAGTTATAGAAAGTATCATAATCAAATTTATGATCAACTAACTTACCATCCCCGATTCGTACCATAATTTCAGTACAATAACCGTATTTGATGTCGTTAGGATCTAATTGCCCTTGAACACTTTGGTGGTGTGCCGCATCAATCATTGAATCCATTTCCGCGTCATCGGGAACGTAATCTTGAGATTCATCGATTTTACCGCTCAGTGAATTGCTGAAAGCTTCCAGCACAAAGGTCAACCCTTGACCCCCTGAATCGACTACCCCAACTTGTTTCAAAACTGGCAACAAATCTGGGGTAGACTTCAAGGCGGCTTCCGCTGCTTCCACAACTGCGACCATGACTTCACAAATATCATCAGTGGTCTTAACGGCTTCTTTACCGGCACCCGCAGCTTTGCGAATGACCGTTAAGATTGTTCCTTCAGTCGGCTTCATAACCGCTTTATAGGCCGTTTGGGCACCCGCTGCAAAGGCTTCCGCCAAATCATTGGCCGTTAAAACGTCTTTACCTGCGACATTTTTTGAAAAGCCACGGAAAATCTGTGACAAAATCACGCCGGAATTGCCCCGCGCACCCATTAAGAGCCCTTTGGCGAGTGCCGAAGCGAGATCACCGACTTGGGTACTGGTTTCGTCACGTTCGTATTTCGCCCCGCTAGCCATGGACAAACTCATATTAGTCCCGGTATCACCATCAGGTACCGGAAACACATTTAAAGAATTAATGAATTCGGCACGTTGGTTCAGTTTTTGTGATGCTGCCTGAACCATTTTGCCAAACTCAAGATTAGTTATCTTGGTGATTTTCAATTTCAAAATTCCTCCTTGGCTCACACCAATATCGATTAGTCGTTCATTACCCGAACACCTTGGACAATGACGTTGACCGAATTGGCCGCAACGCCAAGCATATTTTGTAAGTTATATTTGACCTTGGCTTGGACATTACGCGAAACTTCTGAGATTTTCGTCCCATAACTGACAATAATGTTGACTTCAATCGCAACCCCATTGTCTTCTTGACGAACGACGACGCCTCGTGCAAAGTTTTCCCGGCGTAAAATTTCATTTAAGTTATCACGAATTTGATTTCGACTAGCCATGCCGACAACCCCATAGTTATCCGTAGCGGCTCCGCCAACTACTGTCGCAATCACATCATTGTCGATGTCGATTGTTCCAAATTGCGTTTTGATTTTGACAGCCATGAAAATAGCCTCCTTGTTTTAACGCGCTCATTTACGATAGTTTATCATAGCACAACGATTCATGAAAGAAAAATTACACGACCGCCTTTCAGGAAGCCCGAATTAACGGAATTTAGCAGTAAAGTAAAATTACTTGATAGAAATGTATTGCAACCTTTATTAATCTATGATAAATTATTCTAGTGAATGATAAAGCATCGACCTTTTATCAATGATTACCGAAGGAGGCAGATCAACATGGCAAAAGACTTCGTTACAGGCAAACGGACGCACTTTGGTAACACGCGTTCTCATGCTTTGAACCACAGCCGCCGCAGCTGGAAAGCTAACTTGCAAAAAGTTCGCATTTTAGTTGATGGTAAACCAAAGAAGGTTTGGGTTTCAGCTCGGACTTTGAAATCAGGTAAAGTAACGCGCGTTTAGCGCAGCAAACCGTCACCACAATTTTTGTGAGTGGCGTTTTTTGTTGCCCTTTTTTCGATTTAACGGACTGACTTTTTATAAAGTTTATAATCTGACAACTTTTGACTCGACGATTTTTTCGCCGATGAAAAAGATATGCTTCAAAATTTTTTTGAAGCACTTGACGCAAAAAAACTGGTCACAAGCTCATTAACTCCTGAGCAGTGACCAGTTTTTTTACCTTAATCCACTTATTAAGCAGCGTTGATATCGTCCAGACCTGTGTGCATAATTGCTCACACTAATCAGCATCACAACTCTGAATCACCGCTAATACGCCAGCATCAAAGCTAAAATGACCTTGAGTACCGACAAACTCGTTGCTGGCCCAGGAAATCGGATAGTCGTTATACGCATTGTTTAACGGATATTTTTCATCAGCCAACGTCAAATGCATCGGCATCAACGGAACAAAGGCTAAATACTTTTTACCCGCGGCTTTCGTAATCGTATAGGCTCCCGGTAAAAAATATTGAATCGTATTTTGACGATCAATGATCGTGATTTTTGGCGTCCACGCCCGAAAAACGGGGTTTAGAACCAACCATAAATTAGCGAGTAAATGATCAATACGGCCACCGGTAGCACCATAAATATGCAACTCATCTGGCTGATACTGTTCAAAAATCGATTTTACCGCCAACTGCGTATCCGTATGATCCTGATCCGGTTTCACAATCACAGTGCCATCCAAGGCTTGTTTAACTTCCTGCAATTCCACGGAACTGATCGAATCAAAATCACCGACGACCATGACTGGCTTAATTCCTAGTTTAACTAACCGTAAGGCCCCCCGATCCGCACCAACCCAAGGTCCAGGAATCGTTGCTAAATCAGCTGGCCAATTCGCTGTTGGTCCCCCAACTAACAAATTTACCGTTGTCATTAGTTGGTAGCCACCTTTAAGTCTTGAATCCGTTGTGCTGGATCAGCACTCCCATACACATATGACCCCGCTACGGCAACGGTCGCACCAGCCTCGTAAACTTGCTTGACGGTTTGATCGTTGATACCACCATCCACTTCAATGTCAAATTGGTACCCATGTTGTTGCTTCAATTGAGCCAAAGCGCGCACTTTATCGACCATTGGGGTTAAGAAATGTTGCCCGCCAAATCCGGGATTGACCGTCATAATCAAAACTTGATCAACTAAAGGCAACAAGCCTTCAATCAAGCTTAACGGCGTTCCGGGATTAACCACAACTTCCGCCTTGGCACCAGCCTGTCGGATCAATTGTAAAACATGATAAATATGATGTGTACTTTCAACGTGGACACCGATTAGATCCGCACCTGCTTGGGCAAATTGCGCCACAAAACGTTCTGGTTCCACAATCATCAGATGGCAATCAAGCGTTAAAGACGTAATGGGCCGAATGGCCGCGACAGTACTCATACCAAAAGATAAATTGGGCACGAATTGACCGTCCATCACATCAATATGTAACGCATCGGCACCGGCTTTTTCCACTAATTCAACATCTGGTTGTAGGTTTGCAAAATTTGCACTTAAAATCGAAGGGGCAACTTTAATCATCAGCTTCACTCACTTTTTCTTATTATAAATTACTTTTTTATTTTTAATAGTCTCATAAAATTGTAAATAATCATCATACCGACTCTGTAAGACCGTTCCAGCTGCCAAGGCTGCCTTCACGGCACATTTAGGCTCATTTATATGCACACACCCACGATACTTGCAATCCGCACCCAAACGCACAAATTCAGGGAAATACTGGGTGAGTTCATTGGCCGGAATCTCAAAGACTTCATAGGATGAAAAACCCGGCGTATCGGCCACTAGTCCAGCCGCAATTGGAATCAGGCTAACTTTACGGGTCGTGTGTTTCCCACGATTTAAGGCCTGCGAAATTTCACCGGTTGCTAAATCTAAGCCTGGTTGTAAATGATTCAACAAGGTCGACTTACCGGCCCCGGTTTGACCCATGACCACAGCCACATGACCCGCAAGCGCTGTTTTAACGGCCGCTAAAGCCGTTGGATCAAAGGCGGCTCGTTCAATAATCACTTGATAACCGATTTGCTCATAAGCCGTCGCCAAGCGTTGACGATCGGCAAATTCCGCCTCACTCAACAAATCAGTCTTAGCCATATAAATGACCGACTTGATCCCGGCCACTTCCAGTGCGACCAACTGTCGATCCAATAAATTGGTGGAAAATTCTTGGGTCGTCGTTGCCGTCACAACAATGGCTAAATCAACATTCGCTACTGGTGGCCGAACAAGTTCGGTCTGGCGTGGTAAGACATTTAAAATGTACCCTTCTTGTTGCGTTGGCGCATCAAACTCCACACGATCGCCTACCAATGGCGTAATGCGCCGCTTTCGAAAATTGCCACGAGCACGCGTTCGGTACAATTGCCCCTCAGCGTAAACATCATAGAAGCCACTTAATGATTGTCGGATTTGTCCAGTTTTCAAGTTAGCACCACCTTATTTTTGATTTGGTACGGTCCACTTTGAGTCTAACTGGCTCTATTGTACCAAAAAAGTCATGCCTGAGCATGACTTTGAGTGTTTAATTTGAAGCATCTTTATTCGTAATTTTATTTTTCTCAGCAATTGTGACGCCATTACGGACGATTCGGTACTTACCGGTCTGTGATCCAGTTAGCTGAAACGGTAAACTAACTCGCGTATCACGCGTAATCGCAAGTTCACGATATAAGCTTCCAATCAGATGACTGTCATCTTCCAGATAAATCTTCACATCATTGGCGGTCGTTGTCGACATATTTAAATTCTGATAAGGCACTTTAACTTTGACCTTAAAGCTCTCCGCTAAATCGGCATTAGCTGGCTGACTACCTTTAGACATATTGACCGTTACCGTGGAACCAGCCCGAACGTTGGTGCCACCCTCAGGATCTTGGTCATAGGAATAGCCTGACTTTTGCTCATCCGAATAGCCCTGTTTGAATTCAATATTGAGTCGATTAGCCGTCGCATAATTTAAAATATCTGCTCGACTCTCACCGGTCAAATCTCGCAATGCCACGTAGCGACTGCCCGCACTAACGGTAAACGTTACCGTCGTATTCGTTGGCAGTACCGAACTACCCGCTACAATATCTTGGCTGATAATCTGACCAGCAGAAACTTCCGAAGTACTAAACTCCTGCTTTACTTTGAAACCAGCCGCAGTCAAGGTCGCACGCACGTCTGAATAACTTTCATTCACATAGTTGCCAAAACTAGTGTGCTTAGCGCCGCTACTGATCGTGAGATTGATTCGCGACCGTGTCTGAACCGACTGACGACTGCCTGGCGTACTTTTAATGATCTGATTTTTCGCGACAGCGTTACTCTTGGCCCGTTTGACCGTGCCGACTGACAGATGTTGTTTAGTTAAAACTTTTGTCGCTGCTGATTGCGTTAAACCAGTCAATTTTGGCACTTTTGTCATTTGTGGTCGACTCAATTCTAGGCCAACCACAATGGCAATAATTAGCAATAGGCCAATGCTGCCAAATAAAATGAGTCGGCGGCGTAACGGATGGCGTTTGGACCATGACCGCTTCGGCAATGGCGCTTCGGCAGTTGGCGTGGTCGATTTCTCAGGATCAGTGGCTTTAGCAGCGGTTTTAGTCTGCTGCTTCAACGCATCGGCCCGCCGATTGGCCGCAATCGCAGCCGCAATATCCGCACTCGGCATGATCCTGGTCTCATCATTACCCATATCGGCAGGGACAAAACGCTTCTCGCCGACACGAGTACTCGATAAGGTCGTCAACAAATCAGTCGCCATGTCGGCAACCGTGGCATACCGATCACGAGGGTCTTTAGCTGTGGCTTGCAGCACCACGTTTTCTAAGGCTTGTGGAATATCAGCATCGAAATCTCTCACTGACGGAATTTCCGTTTGAAAGTGTTTTAAAGCGATTGAAACCGCTGTCTCACCTTTAAAAGGCACCGATCCGGTCAACATTTCATATAAGATGATGCCCAATGAATAGATATCGGATTGTTTCGTTGCCATACTTCCACGAGCTTGTTCAGGTGAAAGATAATGGACCGAACCCAAAATCGTATTAGTCTGCGTCATCGTGTGCTCTGACAACGCGACCGCAATACCAAAGTCCGTAATTTTAGCATTGCCCTGTTCATCGATCAAAATGTTTTGGGGTTTGAGATCCCGATGAATAATGTTATGCGCATGCGCAGTCGCAACCGCACTTAATATCTGTTCCATGATGTCAATAACTTGTTGGAGTGGCAAAGGGAAATGTTCTTTAATATAGTTCTTTAAATCCATGCCCTTAACGTACTCCATCACCAAGTACTGCATCCCATTTTCTTCACCGACATCGTATAAACTCACAATGTGCGGGTGGACCAACTCCGTCGTTGCCAAAGCCTCACGTTGAAACCGTTTGATGGTCTTAGGATCATCCCGTAAATCTAAACGCAAAAGTTTGACCGCCACATCGCGATCCAATATTAAGTCATGCGCCAAGTAAACATTCGCCATCCCACCTTCACCTAAGGACCGGATAATTCGATACCGACCGCTAAGTGTGTAGTTAGGTGTCATTTACTAGCCACCTCACCATCAACAACGACGATTAAAGCGGTAATGTTATCCGCTCCACCAGCCGCATTCGCTAATTTAATCAAGGTTTCGCATTTTTCAGTGGCCGTCTGGTCGCTGGCTTGCAAAACACTGGTTAGTTGTTCATCAGTGACCATATTAGTCAACCCATCTGAACACAACAACAGCTGATCAGCCGTTTGCATTTGATACAGATTCGTATCAATATCGGCGTCTGGAGAAATCCCCAACGTTCTGGTAATAATATTTTTTTGCGGATGTTGACGTGCTTGTTCGGCAGAGATTTCACCACGTTTCACCAGTTCATTCACTAATGAATGGTCTTCAGTTAGTTGTTTTAACTGACCATCTCGAAATAAATAACCCCGGCTATCGCCAATATTAGCCATCAAAAATTCATTATTAAACATTAACGCTGCGACCATCGTCGTGCCCATGCCATTCAAATCTGAAAATTCACGTGCCTTCTCAATAATATGTTGATTTTCATCTTGGACTTCAGCTGCGAGCCATTTAACGGCATCGCTGGGTTGATCAAACGTCGTATTTTCAAAACGATAGCCCATGTGTGAAACAGCCATTTCTGAAGCGACATCGCCACCTTGATGGCCGCCGATCCCATCCGCCACGATCGCAAACTGGACGCCCGCTTTATTTTTAAAAACCCCGACATAATCTTCATTTTCTAAGCGCTGTTGGCCAATGTCAGACCGATATGCAAAATTCACCGTTCACCACTCCACTGTTATTTTTTTCGTAAACAAGCGATGAAGAAGCCATCTGAAAGATAATCATCAGGATAAATCGACAAGGTGTCGCTTTCCCGGTCCGCTTTTAAGTGGTTTTCAGTTGGCGTCTTGATCAAGTCAAAATCTGGATGCGCCGCTAAAAATTGTGTGATGACATCCTGATTTTCTTGTTTTAAAATCGTACAAGTGCTATACGTCATGATACCACCATTTTTCAAAGTCGGTGCCACCGCATTTAAGATTGCCAACTGAATCCGTTGCAAGTTCAAACTATCTGAAAGTTGCTTCTCATAACGGATCTCAGGTTTGCGGCGAATCAAGCCCAATCCTGAACAAGGTGCATCCACTAAAATGCGATCAAAGTGGCCATCATCGAATTCCGTCCCGACCTTACGTGCGTCCAATTCGGTCGCAGCAACACGGTCGGCAACATGCATCCGAGCAGCATTCTCACCAATTAATTTCACTTTATTCGCATGAATATCCAGCGCCACGACTTTCCCACCGGCCGCAGGATCTAAAGCAGCCGCAATCTGAGTCGTTTTGCCACCAGGAGCTGCACAAGCATCTAAGACGCGATCACCAGATTGTGGATCTAAGGCTGGCACTACCAACTGAGCACTTTCGTCTTGGATCGTGAACATCCCATACTTCATTGCTTCGGTCGTCACGGCTTGCCCATCGCTGACCACTAAGCCTACCGGTGAAATTTCACTCGGTTCAACTGTTAACTCATCATTCTCAAGTGCCGTCGTCACATCTTCAACATCTGAGACAGCGGTATTCACCCGCAAAGCTTGTTTGGCTGGCTGATTCAAGGAAGCAATAATTGAGGTCATCTTTTCCGCACCGAGTTGATCGCGTAATTCGTTGATCAACCAGATTGGCATGCTATAAGTGATACTCAAGCGTTCATCGTGATCTTCAATCTTCTCAAAATCGGGTAACCCACTCCGGTCCATCTGATGTAAGACCCCGGTCACAAAGCGCCGAATACCGGGATGGCCCTTCACTTTGGCAATTTCAATGGTTTCATTGAAAACTGCTCGCTTGGGGATCTTGTCCAAATATTGCCATTGATACAACGCGGTTAACAAAAGTTCGTTGACCCAGGGATCGAGCTGATGTGGATGACGGACAAAGGGTTGGAGCCAGTATTCCAATGTCAAACGATGTTGAATGACCCCGTACACAATGTTCGTCAACAAGTTAATGTCACGACGGTCCATTTGATGCTGATTGATCAATTGATTTAGTTGTAGATTTGAATATGCGCCATTTTTAATTTTAGCCAAGGCTGAGACGGCTAACCAACGGGGACTATTTCCGACTTCACTCATTTTGTAATGACCTGCTCTCCAGTATTAAATTTATCAGCGGCCCCATTCAGAAAATCAGTAATCGTCATCTTGGGTTTACCCGCTGGTTGAAGCTCATTGATTGCTAGCGCTGTTTGCTGCCCAGCTGCCAACACTAATTCATGTTTTGTTTTACGAACGACTTGACCAGGTGCCTGACTGACCGTTTCAGTTAACGGGGTGACATCCCAGAACTTGGTCCGTTTACCGTCTAAGATCGCATAAGCAATCGGAGCGGGACGTAACCCACGAACTTGGTCGTCGATCTGTTGTGCCGTTTGCTCAAAGTCTAATTGTTCTTCTTCAGGCTTAATTGTGGGAGCGAAGGTCACTTCAGCTTCTGCTTGTGGCGTCGCAGTCAAGGTACCCGCAATTAATTTTGGCAACGTTTCGAGCAAAAGATCGCGCCCAATAACGCTCAGCTTTTCAAATAAGGTTCCGGTATCATCCTGCGCCGTAATGGGTAGCGCCCGTTGTGCTAACATATCGCCGGCATCCATCTTTTTGATCATATAAATAATGGTGATTCCAGTTTCTTTTTCACCCTTGATAAGTGAATATTGCACGGGGGCGCCACCACGATACTTAGGCAATAGTGACCCGTGGACATTGACCGCCGCGATTTTAGCGGCTTTCAACAATTTTGTCGGTAAGAACTGCCCAAAAGCGGCTGTGACGATCAAATCTGGTTGTAGCTCGATAACTTTTTGCATTTCCGGACTGCCGCCGATTTTTTCTGGCTGCAAGACTAAAATATCGTGAGCCACCGCCACTTGTTTCACGGGTGAGGCCGTCAAAATGTGTTTGCGACCGACTTTTCGATCGGGTTGTGTCACGACCGCCAAGACTTGGTAATCTGCTTTGATTAAACTTTCTAAAATTGGGGCCGCAAACTGCGGGGTCCCCATAAAAACGATTGATGTCATTGCAAAATTCCTCCAATAAACTACATAAAATGTAACGGTTCCACGTCAATCCCAATCTGCAAGCCTTGCCGTTGTTGGGCTTGGGTTTCATGTAACAGCGTCGTTAACGTGTTTTCAAGATTTGGTTCTTGCTTATATTTGATGACAATTTGATAGTAATAACGCCGGTTGACGCGCGCAATTGGTTTGGGGGTCGGTCCCAAGATAATCGTGTTCGGTGTTAACCGTGGCTTTAACCATTGTAACAGTTGATACATCCGTTTGGCGGCAATCGCCTCATCTAAATCACTAGCCGTAATTTGGACCGTGAAATAATATGGCGGATAGCCCCCCTGATGTCGCATATGCATCTCATATTTAAAAAAGCCTTCGTAGTCATGATGCTTCGCAAAACGAATCGCATAGTGATCGGGATTAAAGGTCTGGATGTAGACATGCCCGGTCTTCTCCGCCCGACCAGCGCGACCACTGACTTGTGTCAATAGTTGGAAGGTCCGTTCACTCGCGCGAAAATCCGGCAGTCCCAAAGCGGTATCCGCATTGAGGACACCGACCAGCGTGACGTTTGGAAAATCCAATCCTTTGGCAATCATTTGTGTACCGATGAGGATATCGGCTTCACCACTGCCAAATTTCGTCAATAGCTTGGCATGTGACCCCTTCTTCCGAGTCGTATCGTTGTCCATGCGGATAATGCGCGCGTCTGGCATCAAGTCCTGTAACTCTTCTTCTACTTTTTCAGTGCCAGTACCGTAGTAGCGAATCTGGCGACTGTGACAGTTAGGACAAACGCGAGGAATCGCCTCTTCGTGCCCACAATAATGACATTTCATCGTATGCGTATCCATATGTAACGTTAACGAAATATCACAATTGGGACATTTCAACACAAAGCCACAATCGCGACAAAGCACGAAGGACGAGTATCCCCGGCGATTTAACATCAGCACACTTTGCTCATGTCGATCCAGCCGATCCTGCAAGGCAACTAGCAACGCTCGCGAAAAATTACTTTCGGCATGCTGCTGCATTTCCTTTTTCATATCAATAATCGACACAGCTGGTAACGGTCGATTATTAACGCGATCAGCTAAAACTAACCGTTGATAGACCCCTTTTTCAGCACGCGCACGGGTCTCCAGTGAAGGTGTCGCTGACCCTAAAACAACGGGACAATGATGATACTGGCTTCGCCACAAAGCGACTTGGCGCGCATGATACCGTGGCGCATCATCTTGCTTGTAGCTACTTTCGTGTTCCTCATCCATGATGATTAGGCCAAGGTCGTCCAACGGGGCAAAGACCGCTGAACGGGCTCCAACCACCACCTGGGCTTCATGACGTCTGATACGTCGCCATTCATCATACTTTTCACCACTTGATAAGCCACTGTGTAATACCGCAACTGCCTTGCCGAAACGCCCTTTCACCCGTTGGACCATCTGGGGCGTCAAAGAAATTTCAGGAACTAACATTAACGCAGTTTTGCCCTGTGCTAAGGCCGCCGCAATTGATTGTAGATATACTTCGGTTTTACCACTACCAGTGACCCCTTCTAGTAGAAAAGTCGTGGTCGCTGGTTGATCCACAGCAGCGACAATTTGATCCACGGCAACTTGTTGTTCAGCATTCAATTTTAACGGCTGAGTCGGTTTGATATTAGCCGTGGCATATGGATCACGATAAACTTCAATGGCAGTCTTCTCAAGCCACCCTTTTTGTTCACCAGTCCGAATCACCGCTTCACTGACGTCAAAACAGGCACTAAAATCCCGTTGCGTGATCGTCTCACCGTTTAAAGTCTGTAATCCTTGCAGTAACGCAAGCTGTTTGGCAGCACCCGTTCGAACCGTAGCTTCCGCAGCCGCCAGTTCTGGCAGGCTCTGTGCGGCTTTAACCCCGACTAGCGTTTTATGACGCGCTTGATTTTTAACTTGATAATAAACGTCAACTTCACCAGCAGCTTGTAATCGCAATAACTGGCTCACAATCGCCGGAGTAGTCGCAATTTGATCAAAGTCCACACTTGGCTGACCGTGGAAGATTTCAGTAGCTACGGCCGCTGGCGTTTCCGCGGTTGGCCGTAATAACTTCTGATATTTAGCACGCATCACTGCTGGTAACATCGTTTGTGCACAAGTAATTTGAAACGAAAATGTACTAGCCGCGAGCCATGCGGTCAATTTTAAAGCTTCCGTATTTAAAACCGGCGCCAAATCAACCACCGCATCGATAGCCTTGAGATCACCATCATAAGTCGTCGCATCGTCGCATTTTAAAACGAAGCCTTGGACGCGTCGTTTGCCCCGACCAAAAGGCACGACCACCCGCATTCCCGGTTGAACTTGAGATTGCCAAGCACTCGGAATTTGATAACTATAAGGCCGATTGGTTTGCATGGTCGGCACATCGACCAAAACTTGTGCAATTTGAGCCAAGCTTAACTTCCTCTCTTATTTTTTGCCAGCGGCACCACGTGTCAGTGCCGTTTCTAAAACTTTTTGCGCGATTGCGGCTTTCGACAACACCGCAGTGGTCACTGGGGTTGCGCCAGGGCTTAACAACGTGACTTGATTCGTATCACCATTGAAACCAACGCCTGGTTGCGACACATCATTTGCAACTAATAGATCCACCTTTTTGGCAGCCAATTTTTGTTCGGCATTCGCTAATAAATTCTGCGTTTCAGCGGCAAAACCAATGACAAATTGCTGCTGCTTATGCGCGGCTAATGCTTTTAAGATATCCGTTGTTTCGGTTAATTGTAGCGTTAAATGGGCATCATCGGCTTGCTTTTTTATTTTCTGGTCCACTGGTGCCACAGGCCGATAATCCGAAACCGCGGCTGCCATGACCAAGATATCCGTCGTCACAAAAGCTTTTGTGACTTGTGTGAGTAGCTCAGCCGCCGTCGTTACCTGGATATACTCAACACCATGGGGCCGTTTGAGTGCCGTTGGGGTGCTAATTAAGGTCACCTGGGCGCCCATTGCACGAGCTGCTAGGGCAATGGCATAACCCATTTTGCCTGACGAACGATTCGAAATATAGCGCACTGGATCGATCATTTCACGCGTACCGCCAGCTGTGACCAGCACCTTTTTACCATGTAACGGCAAGTCACTTTCCGCATCGATCACTTGATCGGTCAACCAAGCCACGATTGCTTCCGGCTCTGGTAACCGACCTTGTCCCCGGTAACCTTCTGCGAGCATCCCAGTTGCCGGTTGTAAAACGTGTAGCCCGTCAGCCGTAAGCTGGGCGATGTTGCGCACTGTCGCTGGATTGGCCAGCATATGCGAGTTCATCGCCGGAATCACATACTTGGGCGCAGTCGTCGCCAAAATCGTCGTGGTTGCGACATCATCAGCAAGTCCTTGAGCGACTTTAGCTATTAAGTTGGCGGTTGCCGGGACTAGCACCATTAATTCAGTCCAATCCGCTAAAGCCACATGTACCACATGGGTCGGATCTGTCATAGTAAATTCATCCGTAACCACGGGTTGTTGCGTTAGTGTTTGAAAAGTTAGTGGTGTAATAAACTCGGTCGCATGCGCCGTTAAAGCCACCCGGACTTGTGCCCCTTGTTTCATCAACAACCGAATCACTGTCAACGCCTTATAACTCGCAATTCCGCCACTGACCACAACGGTGACATGCCGATCAGTCCAAATACTCATTACCCTCACGCCCTTAATTTTATTAGCTAACTGTTTTACTGTCATTTTAATTCATGAATAGGTTAATTGTATCAAGAATCTGTAGCGAGGTGAAGCTTGAAGATTGCAAACAGGTGTTTGAGTGGCAATTTAATTTTAAAAAGCAACTTAACTCAGTGACGCCTCAATCTTAAAATGGTGTGTTATAGCTATTCGTTTGGCTTGGCGTTTCGGTTGGGCTGGATCGATGCTGGAACGTGGTGGCCACCACTGAGCATCATCCAGCCCGCCCTGCACTAATCAGTACGTTCAATATTAATTGAATTTTGGCGATATTAAAGGACCAACACGGATTATTTTAATAAATATAATGGCTACAATGCATTAGTGATAGCCATTAGCCTTGATAGCTAAAAAAATAGTGTCAAGCCCAAATGGCCTAACACTATTCGTTCAATCTAGTCTTTGTCGGTTTCGTCAGGATCAATCATTAAATCGCCCGCAGCGATTTCTTCTAATGCCCGACCAATCGTTTTAACTGATTTGTATTCACTCAACATTGGTGTCGCACCGGCGTCCAATTCGTGCGCCCGCTTGCTAGCTAACATAATCAATGAGTAACGTGAATTAACTTGCTTTAATAAATCATCAACTGATGGATATAAGATCAAGATTCAGCATCTCCTAACATTTCTTCATATTCTGGCATGACCCGCTTAACACTATAACGTTCACTGCGAATAATCGCCTTGATCCGTTCAGCAGCCAACGGCACTTCGTCATTGACTACCGCATAATCATAATTCCGCATCATTTTAATCTCACCGACCGCTTTCGCCATCCGTTTATTGATGACCGCCATGTCGTCGGTGCCACGGCCGATGATCCGATGTTTAAGTTCCATCAAATCTGGTGGCGTCAAAAAGATAAAGACGCCATCAGGCATTTTTTCGCGAACTTGCATGGCGCCGTTAACTTCAATCTCTAAAAAGACATCCTTGCCAGCCGCCAATGACTGCTTAATATATTTTAAGGGCGTTCCATAGTAATTGTCAACATACTTGGCATATTCAAGCATACCGCCGCTCTTGATTTCATCCTCGAATTCATCTTTGGAGACAAAATAGTAATCCTTTCCATCAACTTCGCCCGGACGCATTTTCCGAGTTGTCATCGAGACTGAATATTGAAAATCGTTATCATCTGAGTCAAAGATTTCCTTACGGACGGTACCCTTGCCGACACCCGAAGGACCTGATAAGACGATTAACATGCCTTGTTTCGCCATGATCGCAAATTCCCCTTATTAAATATGTTTTAAAGTTTATTTTGCACTTTTTACAGCTTGATTGCAAGTTTTATCGTAGACCCTGTGGAATTTTCAAAAAAAGGCGTCGCACTTTCAAAAAAGTCATTAAAATATTGCTTGCATTTTAGAACGCTTGTTCGTATAATGAAAACACAAACAAATGTTCGAGGTGGCTATCATGCAAAGTAAGCAAACTAGTTTAAAAATCGTTTCTAAAAACTTACAAGCTTCTTACCGGCAATTTATGGATGATTTCACTAGTCCGGCCGAAGTCGTCGCACCGTTGCTCCCACAGATGCCGTCATTCCAATTGCAATTATTCTTGTCACAAGCTCAAGCTAACCACTATCAGATTATGTTACAAATGCAGCCTAGTCTAACGGAGACACATCCTTATAATATCCATGGTGTGCTCAAAACGTTAGCTTCCGGTCAGCTCGTCTTAGTGAACCGTCGCCAACACCTGACTCACTTGATTACGGTTGATCAAATTCGTTACTTACAACGTGCCTAACTTAAATAAACCAACTTCTTGCATCAAAAGATGAAATCATGGTTAATCAAACCTTGCCGATTACCTTGGTGTTTTTGATGCAATCAAAAAGATTGATGTTACAGTTCAACCTGCTTCCCTGAATGAGCAATGCTGACACCTGTAAATCAATCTTTTAATTTACCCTTATTTCTGAGTCGGATCGGCTTTCTTTTCGATCCAGCCTAAGATCAAATCTGAGATGATCGCCATCAAAGCAGTTGGCAAAGCCCCTGCTAAGATAATCGCACCACCATCCGTGGCATTGGTTCCTCGGATAATAATATCCCCTAAACCACCAGCACCCACGAAGGTCCCAATGGCAGTAATCCCAATGGCCAAAACTAACGCATTTCGCAACCCAGCCATAATGACTGAGAGTGATAGCGGTAACTCGACAATTCGTAGGATTTGCCAACGAGTCATGCCCATCCCTTTACCAGAGTCTAAGACACTCGGGTCAACATTCAACATCCCGGTGTACGTGTTCTTGATAATTGGGAGTAAAGCGTATAAGAACACCGTCACAATGACCGTATTCACACCTAATCCTAAGCCAATCATGATAATGGACAACATCGCTAAGGATGGTACCGTTTGAATCACATTGGCAATGGCGATAACTGTTGTACTTAATTTGCTATGATGCGCAATAAAGATCCCAATGGGAATCCCCACAATAGCCGCAAACAATACCCCATAAATTGAAATCAAGAAGTGACGAGAAAATTGACTGAGAACATAGGCCCCGTTTTGTTGATAATAATATATCAACTGTTGCAGCATATTCATATTAGCCATTATTTGTCACTCCCTTCAAAGTAATTATGTTTTTCAAGAAATTGTTTAGCGACAACTTCTGGTTCAACTAAATTATTATCTACCTCATAGTTGAGTCCTTGCATCGTTCGCAAACTAATTTTACCGTTCAACCGTGACAAAATTGGTTTCAACTTGGGATGTTCTTTCAAAATCTTATTCGTGGCCACCGCGCTAGCGTTGTATGGTGGGAAGAAGTTCCGATTATCTTTCAAAATAGTTAGATCATAACTCTTGATCCGACCATCAGTAGAATACCCGAGAATTGCGTCCATTTTGCCAGATTCCAACGCATCGTAAACGAGCCCGATTTGCATTGGATAGGTCTTACCAAACGAGTAACCATAGAGTTGCTGAAAGGCATCGTACCCGTCACCTTTGCGTTCGAGCCAAGTTTGGTCCAGCCCAACCGTCAATTGTGACGACACTTTTTTCATATCCCCAACAGTCTTCAAATTATACTTCTTAGCCGTCTTTTTGGTGACCATAAAAGCATACGTATCGGCAAAACCGTAGCTTGGGAAGTAATGCATGCCGTACCGCGTATTGAAATCGCGTTTAACCAGTGCATCTGTCTTCTTGGTTTGACCCCGTTTGACTTTTTCACCTAAGATTGTTGTCAGATCAGTCCCAGTATAACGAATCGACGAAATATCTGCCTGATCATTCTTCAACGCGTTAAAGCTGACGGTACCAGAACCTAAGTTGTTAATAATTGTCGTATTCAAGCTTGAATAGTGTTGAATCATATCTTGAATCATATAAGCCATAATTTGCTGTTCAGTCGTGTTTTGTGACGCAATTCGCACGGTATCATCAGATGAACCAGATAATCCCGGAAAACCACAACCCGCTAAAAGTAAGGCACTGGCAGCGGCCGCGACTAAACTAAGTAACCATTTTTTGAATTTTCGCATGTCGTTTCCCCCTTACTCCTGAGTTGTCCGTGGGGTCACTGCTGCTTCCAGCTTCCCTAATAACCAATCGACAATCAAGGCCAAGATGATGACGGGAATCGACCCACCTAAAATTAAATCAGTCCGATACAAATTCAGACCATTAAAGATGAAATCACCTAAACCACCGGCACCAATATAGGAAGCCAGTGCGGCCCAAGCAATGACATAAGTTGCCGACAAACGAATCCCCGCCATGATTACTGGCGCCGCCATCGGTAACTCAACTTTGATGATTGATTGCCAAGACGTCATCCCCATCCCTTTAGCCGCATCGATCAAAGCTGGGTTAACATCTTCCATCCCTAGGTAAGTATTCCGCAAAATTGGCAATAGTGAGTAGATAAACAGTGCAATAATCGCCGGAATGGCCCCAATCCCAAAGAATGGAATCATTAAGGCTAATAACGCCATTGCCGGAATCGTCTGTAACATACTAGCAATCGCCATGACCACACCAGAAATCGCCTTAGTCCGCGTCAATAAGATTCCTAACGGTACCGCCACAATAATCCCCAGTGCAAGCGCAAGCGCTGAAATATACAAATGTTGCCAGGTTTTCAGTAAGAGTTGCGTGCCATAGGTTTGTAAAAACGAGATCATTCCTGATCACCGCCCTCAGCACCAGTTTGCGCGTCACCGCTTGCTGGCGTTTCGTCGGCGCCATGATGAATGTTATTTGATTCTTCATCTTCTTCTTCGTCACCCCAGAGGGCATCATAAACAATATCGACCAAGGTAGCCCGGGTCACAATCCCCACTAAGCGGTGTTGATCATCCACGACAGGAATGTTTTTAAAGCCACGCTTCAAAATCCGTTCAACGGTATCGCGAATCAAAGAATTGGATTGAACAAAGAAAATATCCCGGTTCATAATATCATCAACACTCGTTGCCGAATTGAAGTTATAATCGACATCTTCAATCCCAATCATCCCTTTTAAGATGTTGGCTTCATCAGTCACTAACAAGGAATCAACACGCTTTTCGTGCATCAAGCGCAATGCATCAGTTAAAGACTTGCCAGGTGTCGTCGAAATTGGGTTCTTTAGCATCACCTGACCAACCGTTGTGATACTTGGCCGTGCTTGAATCAATCGATCTTTCCCAATCAAATTTTCAACGAATTCGTTCGCTGGATGCCGTAAAATACCATCCGGTGTGTCGACTTGCATGATTTGACCACCGTCCATGACAACGATACGCGTCGACAGCTTCAAGGCTTCGTCCATATCATGCGTCACAAACACAAAAGTCTTACCGAGGCGTTCCTGCAAGTCTTTAACTAAATCTTGCAGCGCTTCACGTGTAATTGGGTCCAAAGCCCCGAAAGGTTCATCCATTAAAACTAGATCTTGGTTTGCGGCAAGTGCCCGCACAACCCCGATCCGTTGTTGTTGTCCACCAGATAGTTCGGAAGGATAACGATCTAAGAATTCTTCGGGCAATTCGACTAACTTGATCATTTCTTTGGCCCGTTCGTCCATCTTTTCTTGCGGCCATTTTAATAATTTAGGTACTAAGGTAATATTGTCGCGAATCGTCATATGCGGCATCAAGCCAATATTTTGAATCACATAGCCAATCTTACGCCGCAACTTGACGGGGTCCATCTTGCCAATGTCTTCCCCATCCAGCTTAATCGTCCCTGAAGTCTGACTCAACATCCGATTAATCATCCGCATCGTCGTTGTCTTACCAGAACCAGACGTCCCGATAAAACAGATAAATTCACCTTTTTTAATTTCTAGGTTAAAATCTTCGACTGCAACTTTGCCGCCGGGATAAGTTTTATTCAAATGTTCCATTGTCAGAAACAACCTCATCACTCCTATCTTTTTATTTTCATAATTTATATTCTAAAGCAGTACACATTAAATCATAACTTATAAAACAACCTAATTGCAAACAACTCGAAACCGTAATTCCGCGTCCCCTCGCCATTAAGCCACAACGAGCCTTATCAGCACGCCGATTGTACAAAAAAAGCTTGGCCATAAATTTCCAAACTTTTTTCGTGATCACTTGATCATTATTCGACTTTTTCTTCTCCAGCTAGCCGTAATAGCTCTTCGGCATGTTCCAAAGATAGCTTGGTGACTTTAGTCCCGGCCAGCATGCGGGCCAATTCTTGTACCCGATCCGGCTGAGCTAATTTTGTAACACTCGTCTTAGTCCGACGACCCGTAATCTTTTTCGCAATAAAGTAATGATGATCGGCCATTGCCGCCACTTGTGGTAAATGCGTAATACAGAGGACTTGTGAAAATTTCGCAATGCCGCTGATTTTTTCCGCAATCGCCTGTGCGACCCGACCACTGACACCTGTGTCAACCTCATCAAAAATAATACTGGTAATTCCTTGGGATTCTGAAAAGATCGTCTTTAAGGCCAGCATCATCCGCGACAATTCCCCACCAGAAGCAATTTTTGCGAGTGGTCGCATCCGCTCACCAGGGTTCGTTTGAATATAGAATTCAACACTGTCCAGCCCGCTGCGGTAAATCTGGCCCTTAGTTGGTTTGAAACGAACTTCAAAAATGGCTTTATCCATGTATAAATCTTTTAATTCCTGGTGGATTTGTCGCTGTAAACTCTTAGCACAGGTGCGGCGTTTATCAGAAAGTGCCTGCCCAGTTTTCAATAACGCGGCCTTCTTATCGGCCACCCGTTGCGACAGACCTTCACTATTTTCTTCGGAATCTGTCATTTTAGCGAGTTCTGTCGAAATTTTTTGATAATAATCCAAAATTTGTTGTTCTGAATCGCCATACTTGCGCTTCAGTTGACTGAGTACATCTAAGCGTTGCTCGATTTCATCTAAACGGCCTTCGTCAAATTCCTGCAGATCCAGCTGATTGGAGATTTGTCCCGTCGCATCCTGTAAGGCATAAAAAGCATTTTTAACATTTACAGTGATGTCGTTAAATGCCGAATCCAAGTTAGCGATGGGCTCCAAAGCATTCATCGCTTCCCCGACGACATCAACAGCGCCCGGAGTTTCTTCTTCCGCCACCAACAAGTTATAGCTTTGTTGAAGTGCTTGGTTGATGGTCTGATAATTATCCAACCGGTCGCGTTCTGCCGTCAGATCTGCTTCCTCACCCACTTTAACTTGCGCTGCGGAAATTTCTTCAACTTGAAAATTGAGCATATCCAGTCGCTGAGCCCATTCTTTTTCGTTGGCATTTTTTTGCCGTAGTTCTTGATTAAGTTGTTGATAGGCTTCATATTCTTGCGTATATTGTGCTTTCAGTTTATGAATTTTATGCGCCGCAAACTCATCCAGTAAACCAAGATGTTTATCTGGTTGCATCAATTCTTGATGTTCATTTTGGCCGTGAATATCGACGATGGTTTCACCAATCCGTTTTAAAGTCGTCGTATTGACCAGCATGCCGTTGATTCGGCAAGTATTGCGACCACTCTTGGCAATTTCACGTTGTAAAATAACGGTGTTATCACCATGATCGATGCCCGCCTCATCTAACATGTGGGCGGTTACCCCATCTGCTGGTAAAATAAACATGCCTTGTAGCACCGCTTTATCAGCCCCAGTACGGATGAATTCTTGTGAACCACGACCACCAGCTAGCAAGCCGACCGCATCAATAATGATTGATTTCCCGGCACCAGTCTCCCCAGTTAACACCGTCATGCCATTTTCAAAGGCAATATCCAATTGTTCAATAATGGCAAAATTGGTAATTGATAATTCTTGTAGCACCGCAAATTCCTCCCTATAAAAAACGGCCCGACTCACTTTGCGTGAACAGGCCAATGATAACCCTTAGTTATCGCTTAATAGTCGTTGAAGCGTTTGTTGTAACTCTAAGGTAGCATCGAGTGATTTACAGATAATTAAAACGGTTGAATCATCACCCAAAGTCCCAAACACGTGGTCATAGTGCATGGCTTCCACTAACGAAGCTAGTGCTGGGCCATTTCCAGGTAAGACCTTGATCAGGACTAACTTATCTTGAGTCGCGTATGAAACATAGGCATCCTTCAAAGTCCGCTTAAGCTTTTTTTCCGTATCCATCTTTTTTTGGACCGGCATGCTGTAATGATAGCCACCCGTTGCCGAGGGAACTTTAACCAGTTGCATGTCCTTAATATCTCTGGAAATCGTGGCTTGCGTCACATCAATATTTTCGGCACGTAATAAGCTGACAAAGTCTTCTTGTCGTTCAATTTCTTTTGAACTTAATAATCGTTTAATGTAGCGTTGGCGCTCTTGCTTTTTCACCCGATCACCCCCGGCGTCTTAGTCATATCACTACCCACATAATAAGCTATTTTGCATAAATATGAAAGACTGGATTATAAAATAATTACTTATTCAATTGATCATACGCGGCTTGTTGGGTCTTTTCAATCGAAACACTAGGAGCAATCGTAGCGGCCTCAGCCGTTGCTTGCAGATGCACTAAGAATTCAATATTCCCTTCGCCACCTTTGATCGGTGAATAATCTAACCCCAAAACATTGTAACCAGCGGACTGGGCGAAATTAACAATATCTGTCAACACGGCGGTGTGTACCGCGTGATCACGAACAATCCCGTGTTTCCCAACATTTTCCCGTCCAGCTTCAAATTGTGGTTTGATTAAGGCAACCACTTCACCACCAGTTTCAATAATGGCGTGTAGCGGTGGCAAGATCAAATGTAGCGAGATGAAGGAAACATCAATAGACGCGAAGCTGGGTTGCCCTCGCTTGAAATCTGCCAGTTTGCTATACCGAAAATTGGTATGTTCCATGACTTCGACACGTGGATCTTGTCGCAATTTCCAGACTAACTGGTTGCTCCCAACATCTAACGCGTAGCTCATTTGCGCCCCGTTTTGTAACATCACATCCGTGAAACCACCAGTAGAAGACCCAATGTCTAACACAATGCGATCAGTGACGTCGATTTGAAAACTTTTAAGGGCTTTTTCCAACTTTAAGCCACCACGCGAAACATATGGCATCGGTTTGCCTTTTAAATGCAACTCGGTGGTCACCGGAATCTTTACGCCCGGCTTGTCCAGGCGTTCTTCGTTGATGCCCAAGATTTCACCCGCCATAACGGCCCGTTTAGCTTTCTCTCGCGTATCAAATAAGCCTTGTTGTACTAGTAAAACGTCGATCCGTTCTTTTTCCATCTCATTAAGTCCTCTAATTCGTAAAATACGTTAAAAACGATGCCAATAAGCCTAAGTCCCGTTGGCTTAACTGCTCGGCACGACCGATTGCGGTCTGAGCCGTGGCAATAGCCTGGGCTAGCGCTCCTTTGGCGCCTGCTAAACCCAACAAGCTCGGATAAGTATTTTTATGCTCACCCGCATCCTTATGCGTTTGTTTCCCAAGTTGCGCTGCCGTACTGGTCACGTCCAAAATATCATCATAGATCTGAAAGGCCAGCCCAAAGGCATCCCCAAAGGCTAGTAATTCCGGTCGGACTGCCGCAGGAACGCCAGCCTGTATGGCACCGGCAACAATGGCGTAATGGATCAACGCGCCAGTCTTTTCACGATGCAATTGTTGTAAGGCTGGCAAGGCCAACTGAGTGCCGGCATCTTTGACATCCGCCACTTGACCCGCGACCATGCCCTGTGGTCCCGCAGCTTGCGCCAAAGCCAAAGTTAATTGAGCGATTTGGTCAACTGGTAAGCCGCTGTCTGCTAGCCACTGAAAACTTAGTGGTTGCAAGGCATCCCCCGCTAAAATCGCCACATCTTCCCCAAACTTTACATGGCTAGTTGGCTCACCACGTCGTAACGCATCGTTGTCCATTGCTGGTAAGTCATCATGAATCAACGAATAAGTATGCATGAGTTCTAAGGCCACACTCGCCCGTATATTGGCCGCCGTAATGGGTTGCTCGAAGGCCGTCATCACCGCTAAACTTAACAATGGTCGCAAACGTTTGCCACCAGCCAATACCGAATAGCGCATGGCCGCGGTTAGCAGCTCACGATCACTCACCTGACGTAGATTCTCATCAAGATAAGCATTGATCCGAGGCCGCCACACTTTTTCAAAACTGGTTAAAATTTGCTCAGTCATTAGAATCAGGGGCTTTAGGTTGTTCGAATGGAACTTCATTACCATTTTCATCCATCATCTTAGTCAAAGTCTTTTCGGCACCTTCGAGGGTACTTTGAAGTTGCTTACTTAAAGCAACACCCTTTTGAAATTGATCTAAGGCTTGTTCCAGCGGGACATCCCCCTGTTCAAGTTGATTCACGATGGTTTCCAATTGCGTTAAATTTGCTTCAAAAGTTGGTTTATCAGCCATGCTTGTTTCCTCCATCAATCTTCGTAATTTGTGCTTCTGCTTCCCCATCTGCAAAGTGGACCGCAACGGTTTGTGACGGCGCCACCTGATGGACAGACCGGACAATTTGATCCTCATGGGTCACAAAGGCGTAGCCGCGACCCATGATTTTTAACGGACTCAATAAATCCAAGGATTGAATCGTCCGAGTCAGCTGCTGTTCTTTAGCCGTCACCACCAACTGAACGCCACGCTGAAGTCGTTGCTGTAGATTGGTCAATTGCGTCTGTGCTTGACGCACACGATGAATCGGCGTTTGCTGACCAAGTCGTTGGGCAAGGCGCTGATATTGTTGTTGTGATTGCGTGAGCCGTTGGCGACCGGCTTGCTTCAAACGCTCTGATAAAAAGTCTAATTTTTGAACGTAGCCTTCATACAACCGACTGGGCTGTGTAAAGACATACGAGGTGGTTAATTTATTCAATCGCTGACGATCTTGTTGCACTATATTCTGAAAGGCATTAAAGACCCGCGTTCGATCTTGGTTCAATTGTAATAAAACTTCATTATAAACTGGTACGGCTAGTTCAGCCGCAGCAGTTGGCGTCGCAGCTCGGACGTCTGCGACCAGATCAGCAATCGTGGTATCCGTTTCGTGACCAACGGAAGAGATTACTGGCAAAGCGCTCGCCGCAATGGCGCGGGCCACCACTTCCTCGTTGAACGGCCACAAATCTTCAATCGAACCACCACCACGCCCAATAATCAGCGTGTCAAACGTCCCCGCCGCATTCGCACGTTCAATTTGCCGGGCAATTTCTGGTGCTGCGGCGTCACCTTGAACCTGTGCTGGAAACAAAACGATTTGGGCGATTGGATACCGTCGCCGCGCCGTCGTGATGATGTCTCGAATTACGGCACCCGATTGACTAGTCACGACCGCAATCCGTTTTGGAAAACGTGGCAATGGCTGTTTGGGCGCACTGAAGAGGCCTTCAGTCGCTAACTTCTTTTTTAATTGTTCATAAGCTTGATAGAGTGCACCGACCCCATCTGGCTCCATGCGTTCCACGTAAATTTGATAGCTTCCACTCGCTTCGTACAGACCAATTCGCCCAACCACGAGCACTTTCATCCCAACTTCTGGTTGAAACTTAACCTTGGCAAAAGCGGATCGAAACATGATCGCGGCAATTTTAGCGTGATCATCCTTCAAACTAAAATACTGATGAGTATTTGGGCGCGGGCGATAATTAGAAATCTCCCCCGTCAAATAAACTTTGCCCAAATAAGGGTCAACTTCAAATTTACGTTTGATGTACTGTGTCAGTGCCGAAACTGTCAAATATTGCTGACTGTCACTCACCTAAATCACTCCATTTTGCTAATTCTACAGTTGTTTGCATCAAAGTGGCAATGGTCATTGGACCGACGCCACCGGGAACCGGCGTGATTGCTCCGGCAATTCCTTGGGCAGAATCAAAATCAACGTCACCAACTAATTTACCATGGTCATCGCGGTCCATCCCAACATCAATCACCGTTGCCCCCGGTTTAATATCTTCACCAGTGATAAGGTGTGCAATACCGGTCGCCACAACTAAAATATCGGCCGTACGCGCCACTGCCTTTAAATCTCGCGTTCGACTGTGGGCAAGTGTCACGGTCGCATTAGCATTCGTGAGTAATGCCGCCATGGGCTTGCCGACGATCGTACTACGACCAATGACCACCGCGGTTTTACCGGCTGGATCAATGTCATATGCCGCAAGCATCGTCATGATACCCCGCGGCGTATTAGCCACGGGATACTTACCTGGAAAATTGGTAACCAGTTTCCCGACATTAGTCGGATGGAAGCCATCAACATCTTTTTTCGGATCAATCGCTAAAGTAACTAGCGGTTCATTGATCTGTTCAGGCAATGGTGACTGTACTAAGATTCCATGAATGCTAGAATCCGCATTATACTCAGCAATAATTGACAGTAGTTCGGCCTGAGTCGTCGTTTCAGGTAACTCCCGGACGATTGAGTGCATGCCTAATCTTTCGGCCTTGCGATTCTTGTTACGAACATAGATCTGACTGGCTGGATCGGCCCCCACAATAATCACGACGATTCCAGGTTGGACGCCTTGTTCAACTAACTTGGCAACTTCAACTTGCGTTGCCTGATTAACCTTCTTCGCTACCGCTTTACCATCAATAAGTGTTGTCACACATGCCACGCTCCTTTGATTTGTCTTTTTTCATTTTAGCATATTCAGACCCGTATTATATAGCCGGTTCACTAAGAAGTTATTAAAAAAAGCCCGGCAATTTGCCAGGCTTTCCAAGTTGAACATCATATTGTTCGGTTTTAGATTAAATGTTATCGTTCATGACGGCTTTACCCAAGACGCCACTCACAAATTTCCGTGATTGGTCATCACTGAAAGCCTTCGTTAATTCGATAGCTTCATTGACAGCCACTTTACCGGGCACATCATCCACATATTTCAACTCATAAAACGCCATGCGTAAAATAATCAAATCGGTCTTTGCCAACCGATCTAACGACCAAGTACGGCTTAAATAAGGTTGAATCTGGGCATCTAATTCCGCTTGATGTTCCGTGACACCGGTCACCAACGTACTGAGATAGCCGGGAATTTCAACTTCCGCGGTTTCATCAGGATTTAATAACTGTTGGTAGAGCTGATTTTGATCAGCATCCGGATTAGCGTTCAAAGCAAACAAAGCTTGAAACGCTTTTTCACGAATTTCATGACGCGTTAAACTCAAGATTCTTCACCGTCTTCATTTTCTGGGGTTTCCGGGTCCGCATCACCAAAAAGATTATTCGGGTCGATCCCGCTTTCTGTCTTTTCAGTCACGATCCCAGTGATGTGTACGTTAACCTCGCTTAAAGCTAAATCAGTCATGAACAAGATCTGTTGTTTAACTTTATCTTGAACAGCCAATGCGACTTTGGGTACGGACACGCCGTAATTCAAATAGGCATAGACATCCACACTGATTTGGTCATCAACGATGGTTAGCTTAACACCTTTGCTGAGACTTTTTTTACGACCGAACAACTCATTGACACTGGAAGAAATCGAGCCACGCATGCGGTTAACCCCTTCAATCTGGCTTACCGCGATACCAACGATAATCTCAAGCACTTCTGGTGCAATTTGAATTTGTCCCAAGCTGGGTTCTTTACTTTGTAACGTAATGTTGCTGCTTTCAGCCATTTTGACATTCCTCCAATTCCATGTTTGTCGGCGCTAACTTAAAAAATTAAGCCCGAGAAACGTAGGTGCTGTCAACCGTGTTCACGATCAACTTGTCGCCAGCTTTAACAAAGAATGGCACTTGGATAATGGCACCCGTTTCCAAAGTAGCGGGTTTAGAACCACCAGAAGCGGTGTCACCCTTGATCCCTGGTTCAGTGTCAGAAACTTCCAAGGTAACCGTGTTAGGTAATTCAATACCTAAAACTTCACCATTGTATAAAGTTACTTGCACTTCCATGTTTTCCTTCAAGAACTTCAATTCGGTTTGAATGTGGTCCCCAGGAATTTCAAGTTGTTCGTAAGTATCCGTATTCATGAAGACATAGTTGTCCCCGTCTTCATAAAGATACTGCATCGTGCTCTTTTCGATTGGTGCTTGTTCCATCTTAGCACCGGCCCGGAAAGTCTTATCTTGAACCGCACCAGTCCGTAAGTTCTTTAGCTTTGAACGAACAAAGGCGCCACCCTTACCAGGCTTAACGTGCTGGAATTCCACGATACGCCAAATGGCATGGTCAACTTCAATTGTTAAACCGTTTTTAAAATCTGCTGTAGAAATCATATAAAAGTTCCTCCTATGAAGATATCTTTATTACTATAACAAGACAGAGCCACCGTGGCAACTGTCTTACCATTATAAAATCAATAAATCACGTGTGGCAGTCGTCAACCGTGTCTGGCCCGTTTTAGTGACCAGTACATCGTCTTCGATACGCATACCGCCTAAACCAGGGAAATAAACGCCTGGTTCTACCGTCACGACACTGTCACTGACTAATCTTTCCTGACTCCGTGTTGAAATCAGCGGATCTTCATGAATCTCAAGTCCGATACCGTGACCCATCCCATGATTAAAAGCGTCACCGTAGCCCGCATCCGTGATGATTCGACGCCCGATGGCATCTAACTCAGCACCTAAAGCACCCGGTTTCACTTGCTCGATCACCGCTTGCTGGGCCGTTTTGACTACTTGATAAGCCGCCTTCAGTTTCGCATCCGGTTCACCCAAGGCAAACGTCCGCGTCATATCTGAGGTATAGCCGTTTAAAAAGTAACCGAAGTCCAACGTCACTAACTGTCCAGCAGTCAGTAATGCGGATGAGGCGGTTCCGTGAGGCAAGGCGGCACGGGCACCACCGAGCACGATCGTCGTAAACGACGGCCCGCTGGCACCGTGAGTCCGCATGAAGGCATCTAGCAAGTTGCTGACGTCGATTTCACGCAGGCCCGGTCGCACAATGCTGGTCACATACTCAAAGCCCCTATCCGCCAATTTAGCCGTGGCTCGTAACTTATTCAGTTCATCTGGTTCTTTAACCACCCGAATTTGTTCAACGACGTTTGGTAACGCCACCAAATCACTGACTAAATACTCGTCAAGATAACTATAAGCCTGATAAGGTAACTCATCTTCAAAGCCCATGACTCCTACTTGACGCTTAGCAATAATCTCGCTGACTGCACCCAAGTAGTCTCGCGTAATAATCAGATGTTCTGGATCATACTGGCTCGAAAAAGCGGTTTGATAACGGGCATCCGTAATCAGATAAACCGATTGCGAAAGGACGAGTAAATAACCGTCACCCGCCATGTCCGTCATCCCAGTTAAATAATGTAGATTGCCATTGCTCGAAACGAGAAAGGCATCGATCTTTAACTGATCAAACCGGGCTTGTAATCGTTCAATTCGACTTGACATTCAGTCACTCCCATCATAACTCATGCTTCATTATACCAAACTTGAGTCATCACGACGTACTTTGAAAGCTGATTCGTCACTAAAGCGTTAAAAAAAGAGCCTCAAGCAGAGGCTCTTTCAAAAGATTATTTTGCTGGGTAAACAGAAACTTGGCGCTTGTCGCGACCTTTGCGTTCAAAACGAACGACACCGTCAACCTTTGCAAATAATGTATCGTCGCCACCACGGCCAACGTTAACACCAGGGTAAATATGGGTTCCACGTTGACGATAAAGGATGTTACCACCCTTAACAGTTTGGCCATCAGCCCGTTTAGCACCTAAGCGCCGACCAGCTGAATCACGACCGTTGGCAGTTGAACCGCCACCTTTATGGTGAGAGAAGAATTGCAAGTTCATTTTCATAGTGAGTCCACCTCCGAATGTGGTTATCGTGTTTGCTCACGAACCCGGATATAATCTCCGTAATTCGCGGCAACATCGTTTAGTCCAAGGGTGAAACTCTCAAGCAAGGTCTGTAATTGTGGGTTTGTTAAGTCTAGCTTAGCAAAATTCGCAATTAACAAACCACCGTTGGCTTCATCACTTTGAACATCGGGTTTTAGATGGGCAACTTGTTCAATCCCATTGATTGTACTGATTGCCAATACTGAAACTGCCGCACAAACGATGTCTTGTCCATAAGCACCTGAATCTGCATGACCAGTCAATCGAAAGCTAGTGATTAAACTAGCTTGATTACGATTAATCGTTGCTTGAATCATCAGGCATGCCTACTTTCTTATTTATGCATTAATTGTGTCGATCGTTACCTTAGTATATGGTTGACGATGACCCTTCTTAGTATGTTGGCCCTTCTTGGCCTTGTACTTGTAAGTAATCACTTTACGTTCGCGGCCTTGTTTTTCAACAGTACCTTCGACCGTCGCACCATCAACAGTAGGCGTACCAATCTTGGTTGAGTCGCCACCGACAAAAACTACTTGATCAAAAGTAACTTTGTCGCCTGCAGCAGCATCAAGCTTTTCAACATAGATTGCTTGGCCTGCTTCAACTTTATATTGTTTACCACCAGTTACAATAATTGCGTACACGTTTGTGCACCTCCTTAAATTATGAATCACTTAGACTCGCCAAATTAAGCGCCATCGCTGGTCTTAATACTCAATTCGTGCGGTTGTAGCTGCAGAAGTCCACAAATACAACAAGAAAATACTATCAAAATACGGGTGACTAGTCAAGCGATATTTTCATTGAACAAAGAAATCAGTGAAAGTAATGTTTCTTGCTGTCATTAAATGATGCAGCTTTTTGATACATTTTGTCAGATATCTCGGTGTATAGATCATGTCATGCGCTAACCAATCCGTAATGATCCCCGTCGTTGCGGACACATAATAAGCAATCTGAATGCTAACCGGAACTTCTAAATCAGCAAACTGATCCTCAAAATCATCATAAAAACGTTGCATCCAGGCCGTTAGCTGCTCATTGATCCGCCGGTTAACCGCCAATTGACTTTGATTCAATAGTAACGTTTTAAAAGCTTCCGCATGTTGATCAACATAGCCTAACGCTTTGGACAATGATAAAACGTTGACGCGACGCAGTGGATCTAAGGGATTAGTAATAATTTCACCCACCGGGACTGAAACAATCGCTTCATCAAATAAATCCGTGACCAGATCATCCAAAGCTTGGTCCACAAAAGCGGGCTTATCTTTATAATGTAAATAAAAAGTTCCCCGGGTTACCGCCGCGGTGGTGGTTAATTCTTGAACAGAAATGTTTTCAACTCGTTCATTTTGTAGTAATGTGATTAATGCTTGCCGTAAATGACGGCGGGTCTTATCGACGCGTGGATCCATGTCGTGACTCATTTAACTTCCCTACTTTCTCAATTAAATTAAATATAACATCATTTTGAGAAAGTGTCTAACAGTTCGGATAACCAAGACATAATAGCCATAAACGTCCATAATTTTATGACTATTTTCAAAAAATACCGCTTTTTCGTTAATTTTAGTTGCAATTTACGTTATACTAGCTTTACAATAATTGTTATTGGACTAAATAAAGGAGGAATTTCTCTCATGACTGAAGTACGTAAACCATACAACACATGGGCATCACGCCGTCCAGTTGCTGACAAGCAAAAGCGCATTCGTCGCGAAAAGCAAACCGCTGCTATCCAACGTTTCGCTGCTGGCAAGACTGAAACCATTGAAGCAACACCAAAAATCAAGTAATTTAAAAAAGAACTGCCCAATTGTTGGTCAGTTCTTTTTTGTTTACGCATTATTTTATTTAGTGGCGATGATTGAAGTGGTTGCCTTAACGGTTACCGCGGGAAGCCGTGAAATGTTTGCTTGCCGCATTTTCCTTCTTCACAAAATTTGAATAATATTGAATGCCACCGGCAATGGCAAGTATGCCTACAATTGCTAATACAGAACCCATAAGCGTCACACCTTCCCTTTCTCTGATTACAATTATATTATCGTTATGTTACAGGAATATTTCAAGTGAAATGTTTGAAATATCAAAAATCCGTAGTGACCTTTAACTTTTCTTAAGTAATTTAACCGACTCAACTAAAAAAATCACTATTTGATCAAATTTTGATAGCACTATGACCTGGACGCTGTGGTACTTTTCGATTGAGCCATCACGTTAGGCCATTACCTCAAATAAGAATTGACAGTCGTTATTTTGTTAACTATAATTAATCATGTTGTTGTCATGGTAGCTCAACTGGATAGAGCATCCGCCTTCTAAGCGGAGGGTTGTGAGTTCAAGTCTCACTCGTGACATAAATCACTAGAACTAGCATAACCAGAAAAGAGCGCCCTCTCAGATAATTGTCTGAAAGGACGCTTTTTTTGTTTTGACACTATTTTTCAAAAAATAAAAATGAATCAACCTAAAGTTGCGTATTTAAGTAATAGTGGCGATAAACCATGCCACAAAATTATTTTTTATTGGGGGATTTACATGATGCATCATTTCAAACGTTACACGTTAGGCTTAGTTTTACTAGCCACAACCGGCCTCGCCTTGGCAGGTTGTAGTGCTGGAACCAGTACCACCGACTCTGAGGCCGCTTCTAGCAAATCATCTTCAGTTGTCAGCAAATCATCCAGCTCAGCTTCAACTAGCGCTACCAGCGACACAGCTAGCAGTTCAAGCCAAGCAGAATCCAGTTCCAGCAGTCAGAGTGAAACAGCTCATACGGCTTCAAGTCAGGTGACCACCAGTAGTTCAGCAGCTAGTCACAGCACCAGTCAAACCGAAAGTAGCGCCAAAGCAGCCGCACCTGAGACCAGTCAGCCTGCACCAGCGCCAGCTAAGCCGGCAGCTGAAAAGAACGATGCTATTTGGGGTAACGCCACCACTAAGATTTATCACGTTCCCGGTCAACACAGTTATCGCGTTCATTCTGGCAATGTCGTTCATTTTGATAGCGAAGCGGCGGCCGTTGCAGCAGGTTACCGTCGCTCCAAGAAATAAAACTAGCCTCATCAACGCCAATCGCCAGTCGATTGGCGTTTTTTTGCCATAAAAAAAGTGTAGCCAGACAGCCACACTTCCCTTTTTAGTAATTATTTTGTTGACGTTGCTCATTGACTTGGTTCTTCGCGATAAATGCTGCCTGAATCTCAGCTTGTGAATAACCAAACTCAACTAGGCCAAGCTTTAAAAAGACATGCCAAGCATGCTTATAGCTAACCTGCCGATGATCAAAATAAGCATCATACAATAAGTGCTTGATTGCCAAATATTGCTTATTCAAGTCCGTTGGCCGCTTGCCACTTAGTTCAGTTAGCTCCTCTGGCGTCAATGGTATCAAATGAGTCCACTGCTGGATCGCCGCAACTAAGAAAAAGAAATCCATCGCGTCCACGTATTCATTGAGCAAAGTTTCACGATGAGTCTTCCCCGTATCAGCCTTGCCCTTGTGAATCTTCCAAACTTTAAACCATTCTGAGGTATTCGCCATTTCTGCTAATTCCACATCCAGCGAAACCATGGCATTTTGCAACCGCTCAGCAGGTTTCCAATGAATCGCCTGCTTGGCGGTAATGTCCTGATCCAAACGGATGGACTGTTGTAATAACTTTGTTAAATCTAGCATCCTAACCTCCGACAACTACGCAAAAACTAATGGGTCCGCTTTTATTTCAAGCGACTCGATATTAGTCAAATACCAATCTCGCATAAAATCAAAGTGTAGTAAAATATCAAACCACGAGACACGTTGATCAGCATCACGCACCGTCAGCACCCATTTAGCCGCTTCCGGCGTCCCAGCATCGAAAACATCTACAACCAGTGCTCCAGGCAATTCAATCTCAGCGCCATGACCATTTGGTGAATTCCGTAACATATAATCATGCTGTGCCGCAATCACAAACAACTTATCCAAGATCTCACCACTGAGATTAGGTTCACGCAATTCATATTTTGCAGCGTTATTTACATCCAAAATATTAAAGTCAACGTTGAAGCCAAAGTCATCTTGTAAATAATGGCCGAAGTTAATCAACGTCGCAAGCACTGTATTGATTTGATCAACACCAGTCCCCTTTAATAATAATTTATCAATAAATAAATTAGTAAATGCCGTACTATTGAACCGCAATAATCGCCGTTCTAAATGGATATAGAACAAATTTTCACCGGTCGTTTGTTCCCGATAATAAGCGCCACCATTTTTACCGTCAACGACTTGATACAAGAAGGTATAATCATCCGACAAAGTCGCAAAGACATGGTAAAGTGCTTCACTGTGTGCACGGGTGTTTAACGTCGCTTGCTCATCATCATGCATACTCAACAGCCGACTCATGAAAATTAAATAGTAATCTGCATTTTTATATTGATGCGGAAAAGTCACGTAAGCCGAATCTAGCTTAAACTCGGCCAATTTTTGAGCCGCCGTTAAAAGCACCTCACCATCGGTCGTATCAATCAGCTGATCCATTAATGCCGTAAACTTTTCACCATTCGACAAACCTTTTTTCAGGCCTTCGTTAAACATCGCCAACTTGCCATGCGTGCTTAAAGTTGCCGAATCAATTTTATTTGTCTCATTCGCCATCAGCATCAACCTGCGCCTTTCCAATCAGCGTGGTCAAGTAGTCCACATAAAGACTACGATTACGCTCATTAAAGTTTTCAAAACTCTTGAACGACGTTTCAATGGCTTGTTTTTCATAAGCCAAGATCGTGTCTTCCTTAGAAAGCGTCAAAATCTTAGCTTCATTATCCTTCATGGTCGCATGAGCATTGTTGGCCTGCTCATCCGCATCCGCCAACTTAGTCAATTCATCAATAATTTGTTGCCGTTCTTCCTTGATACGACCAGAATCAAACAACGAATTACGTTGACCATTTTCCTTCAGCTGTTGCCGTAACTGATCTTTCTGCGCATCACGGTCATCTTGGGCATCGATCAGCTTTTGCAAGTCATCATTCGCCGCTGAAACTTTTTGAATATTATCAGTATTATAACGTTTATGAGCTGCAGCTAATTCGAACGTCTTTTGTAGTTTATTAAATTCGTCTTGACTAAATTCAAACGAAACTGTCAAAACGTTCAATTTTCCGAAACGACGCCGATCCCACCAGTTACCAAAGTAGATCTGGAATTCACCAGCATGCGTTTCTTCATAGTAAAAGAATGGGTATTCGTGTGCCAAATAATCAATCAATTTAGTACTAAGATAGTGACTGATTGCGGGATGAACATCCGTAATTAAATCCACCTGTGCGTTCCGGGCTGAATCGGATTCCTCGTTCAATAAGGCTTGATGATAGTGGTCACCATCGATCAATTCGTAAATTAACCGGTCGTCACCAGCCGTTATTGCTTGACGCAGCGTTGATAAATAGTCCAGTTTTTGCTGTAAGCTATCTGTTAACTCACGCGTCGGTTGATCTTGTTTTTCAAGACCTGGCTGATTTTGTTTTTCCATGATAATCTCCTTGCAATCATTGATAATTGGCAAATTGCTGCATTCTGCTTCTGTTGTTAATGTTACCGAAAATTAGTAAATTAATAAAGGCATGTGGCATCAATTTTCCAAAAATATAACAAAAAAGCGGTTAGAACGACCAATTCGGTGTTCTAACCGCTCAATTAACGTAAACTTATCGTTTTAGTACAATTCCATGTACTGTTCACGTTCCCATTCACTAACTTGTTGACGGTATGACGCCCATTCAAGTCGTTTAGCTTCCAAGAAGCTTTGATAAATGTGTGGTCCTAAAGCTTTTTTCATGGTTGGATCTGTTTGGAATTCCTTCAAAGCATTGTGTAACGTTGATGGTAAATCAGGAATGCCGGCTGCGCGACGTTCGTCTTCATCCATCACATAAATGTTACGGTCAACACTCTTCGGTGGTTCAATGTTATTTTTAATGCCATCAAGACCGGCTTCCAAAACTGCGGCAAAAGCCAAGTATGGATTAGTCGAAGCATCCACGCTCCGGAGTTCCAAACGAGTGGATAACCCACGTGAGCTTGGGACCCGAATCATTGGTGAGCGGTTTGAACCTGACCAAGCGACATAAACTGGTGCTTCATATCCTGGAACTAATCGTTTGTATGAGTTAACGGTTGGATTTGTGACCGCAGTATAACTGCGAGCATGCTTCATCAAGCCACCCAAGAAATGATAAGCATCCGTTGATAATTGCAATTCGTCGGTTTCACTCTTGTCGTAGAACGCATTGCCTTGATCGTGGAACAAGGACATGTTGACGTGCATCCCAGAGCCATTGACCCCATTTAAAGGTTTTGGCATAAAGGTTGCCCATAAATTGTACTTGCGCGCAATCGTCTTGACGACTAATTTGAATGTTTGAATATGGTCCGCGGCTGCTAAAGCATCTGCATACTTAAAGTCAATTTCGTGTTGGCCAGGGGCAACTTCATGGTGACTCGCTTCAACATTGAACCCTAAACGTTCCAATTCAAGCGCAATGTCACGCCGACAGTTTTCACCCATGTCCATTGGTGCTAAATCAAAATAGCTTCCCTTATCGTTCAATTCGGTCGTTGGTTCACCCTTATCATTCATCTTGAATAAGAAGAATTCAGGTTCCGTCCCAATATTAAAGGAAGTAAAGCCAGCATCACGCATATCACTCAACACGCGAATCAGGTTGTTCCGTGGGTCGCCTTCGAAAGGCTTGCGATCAGTGGTGTAAACTTCACAGATAATCCGGGCGATCTTGCCATGTTCCGTGTTCCAAGGCATAATCAACCAAGTTGATAAATCTGGGTACAGGTACATGTCACTTTCTTCAATCCGCACAAAGCCGTCGATTGAAGAACCGTCAAACATTAACTTGTTATCTAATAACTTATCCAGTTGCGATACTGGGACTTCCACGTTTTTGATGGTACCGAATAAATCAGTGAACATTAAACGTAAGAAATTAACGTTTTCTTCTTTGACGATTTTGCGAATATCGTCCTTTGTATACTGCTGTTTTGCCATGAAAATCGCTCCTTAAATTGGTTGACTATCTGGATGCAGATGCATTAATGAGATGGATATTCCGGACCATCCTTGGCCTTAAAGCCCCCGATATTCAGAAACTCGTCATGTAAGATTCGGCGTACGTCAGTATCCGTTAACGGTCGCGCTAAGTCCGCTTCTTTTTGTTGGGCTTTTTGCTTTTGCATCGCGTAGATCTCTTTGATACCAGCCATATTGATCCCATCGGCTAAATAATCCTTGATCTCCAACAACCGATCTACATCGTTTAAGGAAAACATCCGCCGATTGCCCGCATTACGTTCCGGACGAATCAGTTCTTGTTCTTCATAATAACGAATTTGACGCGCTGTTAGATTAGCCAGTTTCATAACCGTACCAATTGGTAAGACAGCTAACGAACGACGTAATTCCTTTTCTTTCATGACGACCCTCCTCTTTAATACAGTGTTAATATTATCAATCTCATTGTCGAATGTCAATCATTCATGTAAGAAAATATCACATCGTTAATATAGGTATACCAATTTAATTTTTAGGTTAACCAACTAGCCACCTGTTTCTCGATAAGTTCTTGCTCATCGGGATTTTCTAGCAGGTTATACCAATTAACCGTCATCTTGTTTCGAAACCACGTCAATTGCCGTTTGGCATAGTGCCGGGAATCCTGCTTGATCTTTTCAATTGCTGGTGCAAGTTCACTTTCACCGGCAAAATAAGGAAATAACTCATGATAACCGATTCCTTTGCCAGCTGGTAAGGTTGTGCCACCTTGATCATAGAGCCACTTGGCTTCAGTCACCAGACCAGCCGTTACCATCTGATCGACACGCTGATTAATCCGTTCATATAGCAAAGTCCGATTAGCCGTCAAACACACCGTCAGAGCATCCAAAGTCGCTGTCGCTTGATCCTTTTGATCCGAAAAAAGTTGACCACTGGTATGCCAATATTCTAACGCCCGGACGACCCGCACTAAATTTTGGGGCGCAATGTTGGCCGCGGCTGTTGGGTCAATCGCTTGCAGTTCCTGCCAAACGGCTGGCGCACCATGGACGGCCGCGTAATCGAACCACGTTTGCCGATAAGTGAGATCAGGGTCCGTGGCGGTCGCGCCAAATTGATAACCTGCCAACAATGATTGCAAATAAAAGCCTGTCCCACCCACAATGATCGGCAGCTTCCCGCGGGCTTGGATCTGATTGATCAAGTCCGTTGCACGAGACACAAATTCAGCCACGGTGAAGCGTTCCGGCACTGCTTTAATATCAATCAAATAATGAGGTATGCCCGCCCGTTCCGCCGGTAAAACTTTGGCCGTGCCAATATCCAGATGACGATAAACCTGCATCGAATCGCCAGAAATAATCTCGCCATTAAACTTTTTAGCCAGCTGCAATGAAAGTGCCGTTTTGCCGACCGCAGTCGGACCCGCAATTAAGAGTACCTTTTTAGTTGTCAACGATTCCTAACCCCCTTGCATCTTGACACGTAACCGATGTGCCAAACCAGGATAATCCGTAATCAATCCGGCAAAACGATGGCGGTAACAAAAACGCATATCCCGTTCGGTATTGACAGTCCAAGGCCGTAACTGCACCTTAGGCAATAGCAACCAATGCCGCCGCACCCACCGAATATCAGGATGATAGCCAATGATGACGTGTTCCGCATGCAACCGCTTGGCCGTTTTAAACTTGGTCTCAAACAAACTGTCAAATTCCGCATCCGGTTGCAACGCATGCAAACGTTCAATCGATTTTGGATAAAAACTTGAGTAAACTAACTTAAACGGCACCGGATGATGATTAAAATAATCGGCAACCAAGGCCTCGATGCCGTCATAATGAATTTTATTTGTTTTAAGTTCTAGATTGAAGATACCTGTAAACTTTGCTTTGACTAGGAGTTGGACAACCTCATCAAGCGTTGGAATTCGAGTTCCCGCATACACGGGATCAAAAGTTGCCCCCGCATCCAATCGCTTCAACTCGGCCAATGTTAGATCCATGATCCGGCCTTTACCATTAGTCGTGCGGTCGACTTTTTCGTCATGAATAATGATCAAATGACCATCTTTAGACAAGTGCACATCCGTTTCAATCCCGTCGGCACCATCCTGCAACGCCGCTTGAAATGATGGTAGGGTATTTTCTGGTCGCGTTCCTTTACTGCCACGATGGGCAATGATTTGGGTTAACATCTAATCACCTCAATTAGCTTAGGCTTTTTTTAAGCTTTTAATATTGCGCTTTCACCAAAAAACATACATAATGAATGTAACCAAATTATTAGGAGGTTCAAACGATGAAATCATTTACACGCGGGTTCTTATTTGGGGTTGTAGCGACTGCCGGTGCCGTCATCGGTTCTGTTTTATCATTCAAGAAGCAGGTCGTTGACCCAATCGAAGATCAAGAAAATAAGTTTGAAGAAAGCCGTAAGAAAGCTTTACGCAAGAGTCGTTCAGCTCATAACGGTTAATAGCAAAAAATGGTGGCACGAACAAAGTTATTTTGTTCCAGCCGCCATTTTTTTAATACTTCGCTTTTTTCGTTTTGCCTTCCCAACGCGCATAACCAGGCTTCAAAATGAACAATTCTGAATAACCTTTTTTAGCTAACATTGCAACAGCACGCGTACTTAACGTATGCGTTTGGTCGTAGACGTAAACTGGCATATCTTGACGCAGTTCATTCATCCGTACCTTTAAAGAATTGAACGGAATGTTACGAGCCCCTAGAATATGACCCGCATCAAATTCTTTCTTTTCGCGTAAATCAATCACTTGAGCCTTACGCATTCCCTTAGTAAATTCTTCTTCATCGAGCATCGTTGAAACTTGACGCCGACGAATATAACTATAAAAGACATAAATAAAATATGCCGCGATTAACACGATCAATACAATATTCACGTATGTCATCGCACCGACTGCACCTAAAACCACGCTATCCCTCCTAATTTCTACTTCTTTATTTTACACAAAACCGCTTACTTTTACTAGTCCCCCAAGCCTATCCGCGGAGGTAAATTTGCGATCTTGGTCAATTAAGATAAACCATGTCTTTTTTTGGCACATATTGCTGCCCAATCGTCCCATTCCGTTGATCTGAAATGATGCTGGAACGTAATAGTCACGTTTGTGAGGCACAGAACGGTCTCACAGCAAACAAGCTGTTCCTCGAAGACCGACAATTTTGGACTAAAAAAGAGACCCCAGTGGAGTCCCTTCTAATTTTTATCGTTAAATGAAACGTTGGGCTAATGAAGCCGCACCAATGACACCCGCATCGTTACCTAATACAGCTAACTTCAGCTTAGTCGTATTACGAACCGTTGGGAACGTAAATTGATGGAAATAAGCGTCAACTTGCTTCAACAAGAAGTCACCGGCCGCTGAAACCCCACCACCAATAATGATTGATGAAGGGTTCATCGTATTACCCACGTTAGCCAATGCCAAACCTAAGTAATAAGAGACCTTGTCCACAACACCCTTAGCCAAAACGTCGCCTTCTTTAGCTAAATCGAAGGTAATCTTTGAACTAATTTCTTCACCGTTGTCTAAAAGTTCTTTTAACTTAGAAACACCAGAGAATTCTTCAGCCATATCACGGGCAACGTGAACGACCCCAGTAGCAGAAGCGTATTGTTCCAAACAACCGCGTTTGCCACAAGTACATAAGTAGCCATTTGGTTCAACCGTCACATGACCAATTTCACCAGCCGCACCAGCTGCACCATGAAGCAAGTGACCACCGGCGATCAAGCCGCCACCGACACCAGTCCCTAAGGTCACGAAAGCCACATCATTACCGTTTTCGCCAGCACCCTTCCAACGTTCGCCTAAAGCAGCCACGTTGGCGTCGTTATCAAGCGTAAACTTGATCCCGGTTCCGGCTTCGATTTGTTCTTTAACTGGTTGTAAGGTCTTCCAGTTCAAGTTGTAGGCCCCAATAACGGTCCCAGCAGCCAAATCAACCGTCCCAGGTGTGCCCATGCCGATACCGACAAATTGTGAGCGATCCATCTTGTAGAGGTCCAAATGATGATTGATTGAGTCAATGATGTTAGGCACAATGTGGGCGCCTTCATCTAAGATTGTGGTTTCAATACTCCACTTTTGTTGAATGTCGCCATTTTCAGTTAAAATGGCGAATTTGGTCGTCGTCCCACCAAGGTCGACGCCGATTAATTTGCGATCCATGTTACGAAATCCCTCCATTAATCATGTGCGTGGTCTGCACGCGCATGTTCTGCTTCTATCCGGTGCTCATGAGTCAATACGAGTTTTACGCGTGCATACATTTTGGCATCTAACACCCCGGCTTGGTACAAATGATCGACCTCAATTGCCATGAGTTCAATATCCCAAATCCGCTTGCCCACGTAAACGTAAACACCAAACTTTTTCAGTAACTGTTGTACGTCGTAAAGTGTTTTCATGTGCATATCCTCGATTAATTATACAGTTTATTGGAAATTTGTAAAACCTAATTTTATCATCGCCGCCCAAGCGACTAACAGCGTGATACCAGCCAAAAGTCGTTTGATCCGTGGAATTTTACCCATCCGAGGAATTCCCACGATATAGCCGAGTAAAAAGCCTCCAATCAAGCCACCCACGTGACCCCAAATATCGATCCCTGACGAGAATAAATCAAAGACCAGATTCAGGACCGTGAACATCAGGAATTGCCCTGTTAAGCGTCGAATCATTGGATTTTCCCAGAATGATTCACCAACCATCAGAAAAGCGCCAAATAACGCAAAGATTGCCGTACTGGCACCGACCGATTGATCTGGCGAGAGTCCAAAACTCATGATATTACCGCTGATGCCACCTAATAAGTAGATCAACAGCATCCGCCAATGACCGAACAACGCCTCAATTTGCATCCCCATAAAGTAGATGACGACGCCATTCAAAGCGATATGTGTCAGCCCCATATGTAAGAAGATTGGCGTGATAAAGCGCCACCACTGACCAGCAATGATGGCTTGATCATTTTTAGCGCCAAGCATATACAGCACTGCCGTCACGGTACTGCCACCCAGTAACCACTCTAACAAGAAAACTGCCACCGTGATCCCCAAAAGAATTTGGGTCATCGCTGGTTCTGTTTGCCACCACCGTTTAATGCTCGTGATCAACACGCTCCTTTGCGACCAATAATTGATCTAATAAAATATCATACTCATCAACGGGCCATTCAGCATGGTCAAACGCCATTTCACGAAGTGCCAACGTTAGTTTGGTCCCAGCATAATCAGCCAGATAACGATCATAATAACCGCCGCCAAAACCGATGCGTGCTAGCTCATTTTGGCTGTAGCCAAGTCCGGGAACCAAAATTAAGTCAATCGCACTTTTATCAATGGTGGGTCCTGTCGTCGGTTCAAATAGGCCAAATTTAGTCCGTGCCAACTGACTGTCGGCCGTGTAAGGCATAAATGCCATTTGTCGATGCGGCAACGTTTTAGGAATCAAGACTTGCTTGCCAGCCGCCCAAGCTTGTTCAATGATTGGCTGAGTCGCCACTTCCAAGCCACTACTGATCGTGGTCGCCACGACTTGGGCTTGTTGCCAAACAGGACTAGCAAATAGTTGTTGTTGCAGGCTGGACTCCTGCAGCAACCGCTCTTCAGCAGAGATTTGACTCAAACGTGCAATCTGTTGTTTTCGAAAGGCTCCCTTTTCCATGCAACCACGCTCCCATTATCAACTTGATTTTTCCCTTAATAACAAAAAATCTCATTCATCAACATGGGTGATTGTCTGAAACAACCACCCATTTGCCAACAAATGAGAAACCCATTGTCTAATGACAATGCACTGAAAAAACAACAGGCTACCCCGTTGTTATTTCGTTTCGCGATGTAATGTAACTTTGTGTTCCCGTGGACAGTACTTCTTAAATTCGACCCGATCCGGATTGTTCCGACGGTTCTTTGAAGATAAGTAGTTACGTTCATGGCATTCTGTACATTCTAATGTAATGTGTACCCGCATGTTGTTGACCCTCCAAACTCATTCGCATAATACAGGGCTGGAGCCCTTAACTTGAACTACTATACCATTATTAACTAAAAAATACCAGTATCAATTCAGATACTGGTATCGAAAATCGGATTTAATTATTTAGCATTATACTTCCAAAAGGCTTTGTAAATTTGGATTGCGGTTTGCAAGTTAACGGTACTCTCTGTACTGTTATTCATCCCTGGGAAGACGATCGCAATCGCAACCTTAGGATTCTTGTATGGCGCATAAGTCGCCAAACTTAATGTTTCAGTTGGCGTTGACGCATTATAATACGTTTCAGCAGTCCCAGACTTCGCCGCTACGGCTGGTGAGACATTGGCTAAGGTTCTACCAGTCTTGTATTGACTAGTCCCATGCACAACGTCCCAATAACCCGTGTGGACGACGTCAAAGTAAGAGCTTGGCACGTCGATCGTATTCAAGACACGCGTCCCAACGTTGACCTTGGTCTTACCTTGACTCCCGTCAGCGTTAGTCCCAGAAATTGATGAAACAACGTGTGGCGCAACTCGGCGACCGCCATTGGCCATGGTGGCAATATATTGTGCCACTTGAATGGTCGTGTACGAATCGTAGTTCCCGAAGGACAAGTCTAACGCATTACCAATATGGGATTGGTCAGCAGTCCCTTCATAACCAGTCGCTTCACCAGGCAAATCAATCCCAGTTGAAACCCCTAGACCAAACTCGTTAAAGTAGCCCCGCAACTTAGCAAAGATCGAGGTTGGCATATCCAAGCCCTTGCCAGAAGCATAGCTGAAGCCACCCTCCTTCATTGCTAGTTGCATCATGTACGAGTTAGAGGAAACTTCCATTGCAGTTGAAGCATTCAAGGTCAAACTGGTGCCACCACTCTTGTTAAACCAAGAACTCTTAGTGGCAGTCCCTTTTAACTTAATTGGTGTATCAGTCAACGTACTGCTTGTTGGCGTGATAACGCCAGATTGTAAGGCACCCATAACTGTGGCCCCTTTGACGACTGACCCCATAACAAAGGATTGGTTAATCGTGCCAAGGGCGTTTTCAGTGACTTTACCCGTCTTGATATTACGGTCGGCACCAGCTAAAGCATAAACGGCTCCAGTCGTTGGATTCAAGACAACGGCGTAACCCCCAACTGAATATTGATTCTCTGAACCAGCTGACTTCGCTTGAGCCATCACGATACTTTGCACTTTTTCTTGGAATTTGGCATTAATCGTCAAATCAACGTTATCACCCTTTTGGCCGCCATACTTCTTGATTTCTTTCTTAATGACGCCATCTTGAGTTTTAACTTCAGTTTGTGACTTGGTCCCACGTAGTACATTTTCGTATTGCTTTTCCAATTGGCTTTGACCAACAGAATCATCACGTGAATAGCCTTCCGCTAACAACGTTTTAATGCTGTCACTTGGTAGCCCTTGCTTTTCAGTCGTGACCGTCCCAAGCACACTACTCAAACTGGTCCCGTTAGGATAGCTACGCGTCCAACTCGTCCCAACTTTGATCCCAGGCATTTCAGATTGGTGTTCACCAATTTCAGCTAATTCACGACTCGTCACACCCGTCGACTTAATATTTACTGTTGAGAGCGAATAAGCAGCACTCATCTTGGCAAATATTTCAGCCGCATTTTTTTGATTGGCTGACAGACCGTCAATGAGATTGTTGACCGTATAAGTTACTTCACGATCATAGAGCACATCCGCGTCGGAAGAATTCTTAACATGCTTCGCGACGGCTTTCAAGTTAGTGGCATTAGCCAGATAATAATCTGCCTTGTTCCGATCGGTCAAGGTGTCTGTCGAAACCGTTAAATAATTGCTTAATTTCGTGGCGACAGTGTACATCTTAGTAGAAGCAACATTCAAGCCTTTCGTATATTGAATCGCTTGATGAGACTTGTTACCGACCATGACACGACCCGTTGAATCGTAAACGGACCCCCGTTGCACGCTAGCCGTGGCAGTCGTATTGTTGGCAGAATTAACTTCTGTCGCAAATTTATTCCCATAGTCAACTTGTAAGTAAGCCAACTGACCAATTAACGCTGCAAATAGCAAAAAGACGATAAAAAATAAAAAGTTTAATCGAAATGGAATATGTGATTTATTAGGATCACGGTTTGCAGTTACTTTCTTAAACAGTTTCAATTCTCAGGCTCCCGTTCTTAATTTGGTGGGCATTTTCTTAAAGTTCACCGGATACTACTAGCAATCGGACATTATTGCATTACTTAGACTATTTTACCCTGTGTGTAATCACCATTCAATAGTGTACTATAAATCCCATTATTTGGCATTCTTCACGTAATGAATTTATACGCTTCTTTAAAAACTGTTTTACCCCCGCTGATCAACCGCGCGCAGACAACGCTGATATGAGTAGGATTACCAGCCATAATCTGAACACTATTCTAGCAATCAATGAAATTAGTTTCCTATACTAAGGATCGTTAACCGGCTGATTTGCCGCGGCAGTTAGTTGGGTTGCTGTCAAAGCGTGTTTCACCACTCCCCTTACTTACCACCTTTTTCAGGGCTTGGTTCAGCGACTTAACTTTCACTGATTTCATTACGAAGTTTTAACCGACGAAGTGAGTCACTTATGCTATCCTAGACGATAGACATAAAAAATTTCAGCACGCCAATGGTAAATTGACTGCTGTGGATTTACTAAGAGATTGAGGTGGCATTTTGAGAATCCGTCGTATTTTTGACAAACGAACTTGGCCGTTATGGGTCAGTTTCTGGTTGCCGTTAATCATTATGACCGGTTATTTTATTTATCGGCACATGGCACCATTTGGGTCAAGCAGTCTGTTAACCGTCGATTTGGGGCAACAATACGTTGACCTCTTCGCCTATTTCCGACATACCCTATTGCATGATCCAAGTGCATTTTTCTATTCCTTTTCAAAAACAATTGGCGGTGAAATGGTTGGGGTCTGGGCTTACTATCTAATGAGTCCATTTAATTTGATCTACTTATTCTTCCCAGGCCAATCTATCACCACCGGAATTTTTATCGTGACCGTCTTGAAGTATGGTTGCGCTGGCTGGGCTTTTGCTTGGTTATTAACTAAAACACACACTCAAAAAGGCTGGCTGGTGCCAACTTTCAGTACGGCCTACGCTTTGATGGGCTGGATGGTGGCTAATCAACTTAACATGATCTGGCTAGATACGACCGCCATTTTACCGCTCGTTATTCTAGGGTTGGAACGACTCTTCAAAACCGGTAAAGTCCGCTGGTTTGCGGGTTGGTTAACCGTCATGCTAATTGACAACTATTATATGGGCTATATGGTCATTTTATTCAGTTGTTTGTACTGGTTGTATGGTGCAACTAAATATTGGCAAAGCTTCAAAACATTTTGTGCACAGGCACTGAAGTTTGCTTGGGGCGGGCTACTCGCTGTCGCCCTTTCTGCATGGTTGCTACTACCAACTTTTTGGGCGCTGATGCAAAGTAAGGCCCAATACAACGTCACTAAGTTGCATTGGAAGTTTGAATATGCCCCTTGGAAGATGCTCGCCAAGTTTGTGACTGGAAGTTTCAACTTTGACCAGATGCCGTCTGGTCAGCCAAACTTCTATATTGCTTGGTTCGCCATTTTTGCCTTTCTGCTGTTCTTCTTACGCAAACAGCCCAAATGGCCGGTAAAACTTAGTGTCCTGCTCGTCACGGCCGTTTTGGTCTTGTCCTTCTGTTATGAACCATTGGACCTACTTTGGCACGCTGATCAGTTTCCAGTTTGGTATCCTTATCGTTTCTCATTTGTCTTTTGCTTCTGGATCGTTTGGCTAGGTGCGCAAGCCCTTGGCCAGAAGTTGACGATCAATTGGTGGCAAGGGTTAATCATGTTTGGATTAGCTGGTGGTCTCTTTACCACGGTCTACCTCAATCTTAAGCACGTCACTTACATTAATGTACCAAACTTATTGATTACGATTGGTCTTGCAGCAATCACTTTAGTCTTGTTGCTGGTTCCTAAACAGAACCGGATTATTTACCATTTAGTAGCCCTAATACTGGTCGCCACAGATATGAGTGTAAATGTCGTGGCGTCATTGAATAATATTTCTTATGTCTCACAAGCCGAATTTGGTAAATACACCACGGCGTTAGATCAAACCGTTAATCAGATCAAGGCTAGTGATCAACAATTTTATCGTGTGGGTAAAACATTCACGCGAACTAAAGATGATCCAATGCAAGCAGCCTATAACGGAGCGGATCATTTTAGTTCAACCTTTGAAAGTATTATTCCCAACTTCTTTGGGTCAATTGGTCAACCAGATGGTGATGGGGTCGTGACTTATTCCAATGGGACCTTGATCACCGATTCCTTATTAGATATGCGCTACTTCATGAGTAAAACGATTCCGAAGACACAAGCAGATAATTCAAACTATAACAGTTATATTCCAGTAACGAGTACCAAACCGGATTTGGCTCATTATCAGAAAAAGTCTCAATTGAGTAACAGTCAGGCAACGACTTATAAAAATCCTTATGCACTCGGCCTAGGGTTCGCTGCTTCGGATAAAATTACAGACTTAAAAGTTTCCAAAACAACTGGTGATCCCATTTCACGGCAAGAATTGATCTACCAAACGTTGGCAAATCGCTCGACCACTGGTTTGATCTCCGCTGAAAACTTCGATCAAGTTGTGTTCCAAAATGTTAAACAAGTTACGACATTGACCGGCGCAGTGGTCAATAAGAAAAATCTTGCTAAAACGGGGTCCATTTACTTTAAGTTTACGCCGAAAACAAATGATTCTTATTACATTACGTTAGGTTCAAACTTGACCACATCGAATGCCAGTTATTATATTAATGGTAAAGAATTGCAACAATATCCAACCTATCGCCATACAATTGCCGTTAATGTGGCAACTAATAGCAAGGGTAAAACTGTGACCTTTGGGATTCAAATGAAGAAAACATCGCTTTGGTTGCAGAACTTCACCCTGTATAAGTTGAATAATAACCAATTTAAACAATCGGCTAAAAAGTTGCAACAATCACCTTGGCAATTGACGAAACATTCCAGTCGAAAATTAACTGGGACGATTAACAGTAAACAGCCACACCAAGTCCTAATGACGACGATTCCTTATTCCGCCGGCTGGCATGCCACTGTTGATGGCAAAGCCGTTAGCATAAAGAAAGTGATCAATACTTTTGTGGCAGTGCCATTAAGTCAAGGTAAGCATACCGTGACCTTAACCTATCGCCCACCTTATCTAGTGGCTGGGTTAAGTCTTAGTGGCCTGACCTTGTTAGGCACCCTCGCCTGGTTCACCTTGAAACGACGACCACATTAAGTCGATTTAAATAGCGTTTCAGATTCAGTTTTTTCTGAATCTGGAACGCTATTTTTTCGTCATCATAATGACCGTCTAATCTTCTTCATGATTAGGCGTATACTCATATTTTGGCCCATCGTTTTCGGCATCGAAATCTACAGTTAAGTCGTAACCTTTGAAAAACCAGTCATCACGGTCGTTGACATAATACTTAACGCCATCAATTTCGGTAATGGCAATTGGACGATGAGGGTCATCATCGCGCATCACACCAATTGAAAAACCATGGTGTACCGCTGTTTTACCATATGTCTTGCCATAGAAACGGACACCGTTACCAGTCGTCACACCCATATCCTCATGAAACCACTTGCTGGCTGCTGGTGTAATTGTAATTTTCATTCGTAGTCACCTCATCTTTGTAATCGTTTACAACATTGTCTCCTTTTTTTACGGAAAACGCAACATTGTAAGTGAGTGCACAAGCCCTAACCACTGACGCACACCTAACGACCACTTAGGGAAAAACGATTTACAAGCCGCCGCTAATATGGTGTACTAATAACACCAAAGGGAGGTGATCGCTATCCACGTGACCATAAAAACTGAACCAGATTTAACGACACCAGCATTAACCTTGCATTTACCCGTCAATTATCCTGGGGCTGAGCAATTGCTGGCACAGCTGCAAAATCTATCGGCTCAAGCGGCTACGTTAACCGTTTCACAGGCTGGTCATACCGTCCAGCTGCCTTTAGCGACCATTCTCTTCTTTGAAGCGGAAGGTCATCAGGTCCGGGCACATACTTGCAAGACGAGCTATCAAACAAAGCGGCACTTATATGAGTTAGCAACCCAATTGCCACCTAATTTTTTACGGGTTTCTAAATCTGCCATCGTCAATACTCAAGCCATCTATTCACTGACCAAGTCATTGACCGGCAATCTCATTGAATTTAATCACACGCACAAGCAATTGTATGCCTCACGACGCTACTACCGTGACCTAAAACTCACACTTGAAAAGGAGACTTTTAAATGAAACAGCGTTGGTTCTGGGGAACCTTCTTCCTCGTCAGTGCAATTATCTTAATCACCAGTCAATTAGGGCTATTTGGCGCCCATATCGGAATTTGGACATTATTTTTCACCATTGCATTAATAGCTATCTTTGTCACCAGTCTTCGACACCTGATTATGTCCAGTTTGGTCTTCTCGTTGGCATTCTTAGCAATTATTTATGCTAAACCACTTGGCATCACCGTACTCGTTCCGTGGACAATTCTTGGCGCGGCGCTACTTTTGAGTATTGGTTTGAGCATCCTAATCCATCCACGTTGGTATTATCGCTATCACCATCATGGCAACTGGGCTGGTAATTTTGACCACGAGCGGCCCAGTTCCGCGACCATCAATGATCCCAACGTAAATTTGGATCTGTCCATGAGCAACACTATTCGCTACATTCACAGCACTGACTTTGAGGGTGCCAATATTCACGTCTCAATGGGCGGTGCTAAAATCTACTTCGATGATGTCCAGCTTCACCAGGCTGAGGCGACGATTGCCGTTGACATTTCACTAAGCAGTGTCGAATTATACGTCCCTAAAACTTGGCAACTACACTTGAACGTCAACAATAGCCTAGGTGACATTCAAACTCAAGGAACACCCACAACTGCCGGACCAGTAGTCTACTTACAAGGTCGCGTTTCACTTGGCCAGTTAACGATCAATTACATCTAAAAAAAGCGTTGTTAACGACAACTTGGTTTTCCAAGTGAGCCGTTGACAACGCTTTTTTAAGCAATCTAATTACGCATTTTCAACCTTTAAAATCTTAACTTCCATGGAGCCAGCTGGAATATCGATGCTAATTTCTTCATCAACATGATGCCCAATCAAGCCTTTAGCGATTGGGGAGTCATTTGAAATCTTCCCTTGCATCGGATCGGCTTCAGCAGCGCCCACAATGGTATAACTTTCAGGATCTTCATCTGGCAATTCCTTAAAAGTCACGATCTTACCAACAGAAACTTCAGATTCATCAATTTTTTCACTATCAATGATTTCAGCATATTGAAGCATGTGTTCCACCGTTTTGATGCGGTTTTCTAGTAAGCTTTGTTCATTTTTAGCTGATTCATATTCAGAGTTTTCAGATAAATCACCATAACTCCGTGCAATTTTAATCCGATTAATGATTTCAGGACGTTGGTTAAGCTTTAAATCTTCTAATTCATGTTCAAGCTTAACTTTCCCCTCTTCCGTCATTGGATAAGTTTTATCTTCTGCCAATGTTTCCACTCCTCGATTTCTTAAATAGTTAACAGAGAACAGCCTACCATGCCGGATTTTAATTGTAAACTCTCAAATCCGAAAAATAGACTGTCAGCTGATTTTTAAACTTATAAAATGGACCGAACCTTCGTCGTTAATAAGTCGATTGCGACTTCATTCTCCCCACCTTCGGGTACGATGATGTCAGCATAACGCTTAGTCGGTTCCACAAATTGGTGATACATCGGTTTGACGGTCGCCAGGTATTGTTCAATCACCCAGTCAAGCGTCCGGCCACGTTCCTTAATGTCACGTTGAATCCGACGAATAATGCGAATGTCATCATCCGTATCTACGAAAACTTTGATGTCCATCAAGTCACGCATCCGTTGATCATCCAAAATCAAAACGCCTTCGACGATGATGACGTCGCGTGGCTCCTGATGAATCGTCCGCTGACTACGCGTCGATTGCTCGTAATCATAAACGGGCTTCTCAATAGGTTCATAATTGATCAACTGTTTAATTTGCTTGATCATTAAGTCCGTATCAAAGGCCAGCGGATGGTCATAATTGACTTGTCGGCGCTGTGCCATCGTCATATCACTCTGGTCATTGTAGTATGAATCTTGTTGCAAAATTAGTAACGATTGCCCAGATAATTGGTTATAGATGGCCTTGCTAACCGTCGTTTTACCACTACCAGAACCACCGGTCACCCCAATGATAATTGGGCGACGATGTTTGTTTTCAATCATGTTAATTTAACCCTCTACTGTCCGTTTTCGTCCGTACCATTATGCTTAGCAACTTTTTTAATGTTGGCAGCGTGGCCGGCAGCATCCTTAGCGTAATAAACCTTACCCGTCTTTAAATCGGCAACAAAGTACATGTAATCTTTACTCCGCTGTGCCGGATCAAGCACGGCCTTGATCGAGATCAAGCTCGGACTATTGAACGGTCCAGGGCCATAGCCAAGATGTAACCGTAAGTTATAAGGTGATTTCGACTGTAAGTCCTTCGCCGTCAAGGTTGATTTACTTGAATTGATGGCGTAGAAGACTGAGATATCGGAATCCAAGCGCCATTTAGCATCCAAACGATTCAAGAACACACCGGCAATCAAACGCCGATCCTTGGTGGTGCTCCCTTCACGTTCTACCAATGATGCTAAGGTCATAACTTCTTGAACCGATAACTTTTCCTTCTTGATTTCTTGATAATACGGTTGCATCTCCGCATCCGTCTTCGAAACCATTTGGGTCACCAGTTGCTTCAAGGTTGTTTTCTTGTCAGCGATATAAGTAGCTGGGAACAAGTAGCCTTCTAATCGGTAACGAACATTTTTAGCGGTCATCGCTGATCCTAATAACTCTGGATATTTTTTCGCTAACGACTTAATAAAGGTCTCATCCTTCATCAATGCCAAGAATTCTTGAGAGGTAAAGTCAGTTTGCTTCTGAACCGTCTTCGCAATGGTTTTAATCTGACTACCTTCCACAATTAAGACGCGGCCGGTTGAACTTTGGATCGGTTCTGATGACCCACCCTTATTCAAGGCCTTCGCAATCTGTGCCAATGACATCGACGGCTTTAATTGATAATAACCGGCATGAAAGTTTGATAAATTATGCGCTTTAGTCCAATATTCGAACACAAACCCACTCTTGATCACTTTTTTTGATTGTAGAATATCAGCAATCTTTTTACCGTTGGCACCATAAGGGATTTCAATTTGCACGACCTGTTGATCGGTCTTGTTCAGCGGTTGCGTGGCATTATCAAAATACCGATAACCTAAAAATCCGATAATGACTACCAATGCTACCAAAATACCAATCACGCCACCAATGACGCGCTTAGAAAAAGACTTTCGTTGTTTCTGGGCGAGCCGATTTGGTTGATCAGCTGAGCCGTGGTCTTGTTGATCCTGATTATTTTGGTCGTTATTCAAAATTCGCCCCTCCATCTATTGATTAATCTTATCAATTATACAAAACTACCGCCCGCTTTGCACGATTTCTGAAAGACTTTTAGCCTTTTTTAGGATAATTTTCATTCTGGAAAGTAAATTTGACCCCAAAAACTGATTTTAACCCGCACTAAACCTGCTGTGCATGCCAATTCGAGCAAATATTGGCATAGCCAAATAACCAGCTCATCGGCAATTGCGAACAATTACAGATACGCTGGTTATTTTAACAATTACCTTTAGCGAATTTCAGCCCCAAAAGTTGTCGTCAAAGCCTGTAAGACTTTGTCAAACGCTTTGGTGATCTCATCGTCGACTAAAGTCGCATTTTGATCTTGATAAGTTAACGTGTAAGCCAATGATTTCTTACCTTCAGGAACATTCTTCCCATTGTAAACATCAAATAGTTGTACGTTTTGCAGATGTGCGCCACCTTTATCGTTAATCAAATTAACAATAGCCGCGTTCGTCACCTGATCATCAATCAACATCGCCACATCACGAGTAATGCTTGGGAATTTCGAAATTGGTTGATATTGTTGATGTTCCTTTGGTTGCGCAATCAAGGCAGCCAAATCGAGTTCGAAGACATACGTCGTCCGCACTTTATAAGCCTTGGCTGTGGCTGGATGAATTTCACCCACAAACCCAACCAGCGCTTCACCGACATAAATGTCTGCGGTCCGACCGGGATGCATTTCCGGATGCGTGGTGCTAGCCACATAACTAACAGGTGCCGCCAATGCCAAGCTCTTCAAGTAGCCCGCAACGATTCCTTTAATCTGATAAAAATCAACCGGTGTGGCTTCAGTATCCCAAGCAGTCTGAACCATTGAGCCAGTAATGGCACCGGCAATATGTTCAACTTCTTTTGGCCGCACTTGTTCGGGCTGGCTAAAGAAGACACGTCCTTCTTCGTATAAGGCTACATCATGCTCTTTACGGGCATTGTTGTAAGCCAAGTCATCTAATAAACCAGAGATCAGATTCAAGCGTAACGCCGACCGTTCTGAGCTCATTGGGAAACTTAATTTAGTTACTTCACTCGCCTGCATGGCAAAAGCCTGGGCTTTTTTCTCCGTCGTCAATGAGTAACTGATGGCTTGTGTTAAGCCAGCGCTCTCCATCAACTTTCGTGAGTCACGAATAACTTGCTGGGTTTCATTTAACTTACCGATTGTTGGTTGACCCGTTGGTAACGTTGCTGGCAAATTGTCATAACCATATAAACGCGCAACTTCTTCAATCAAGTCAGCTGGAATATGAATATCCCAACGACGTGCTGGAATCGTCACAGTGTAGGTTTCGCCGTCAATGGTCGTTGGGAAAGCCAAGCGTCGGAAAATAGCTGCAACGGTGTCCAAGCTCAATTCAGTACCGAGCACATGATTAATACGACTCAAACTGATTTTGACAACGGCGGGTTGAACGTCTTCATCACGACCAACCACGATACCCGTCGTCACCGTTCCATCACCAAGTTCTGCAATCATTGCTGCCGCAGCATTCAACGCCGTTTCAGTCGCGCTGTGATCAATACCACGTTCATAGCGCATTGAAGCTTCACTGTGTAAGCCATGGTTATGCGCTGTTTTCCGAATCTTAACCGCATCAAAAATAGCGCCTTCCAGTGCGATTGATGTCGTTTGATCAGTCACTTCGCTGTCCAAACCACCCATCGTCCCTGCTAAACAGATTGGTCGATCATCACTACAGATCACTAAATCAGTTGCAGACAATTCACGGGCTTCGCCATCCAAAGTTGTCAACTGTTCGCCTGCCTTCGCAAATCGAACGTTAACTTGACCATTAGTCAGTGAGTCGAAATCAAACGCATGCAATGGTTGCCCATATTGCATCAGAATGTAGTTAGTCGCATCGACAACGTTATTGATTGGGCGCATACCAGCATTCCAAATTCGAATCTGTAACCATAATGGACTAGGCTTGATTGTCACGTTCTTAATCAAACGCATTTTGTACATTGGCACAGCCTGTTCATCTGCCTGTACCGTCACACTCAGTTCATCATCAGCAAGTTCATCAGCATTTTCATGCAGGTCAACTGTTGGCATCGTTGGCGTTTGGTCATAAATTGCTCCCAATTCATGCGCTGTCCCATTCAAACTTAACATGTCCCCACGGTTAGGTGTGACAGACATGTCGATGATTTCATCGTCCATGCCAAGATATGAAAAGACGGGTTCGCCAGGTTTGGCTTCTGCAGGTAAAATGAAAATACCATCCGCAACTTCTTTTGGCACTAATTTTTCATCAAAGCCTAGTTCATCTAACGCACACAACATCCCGTTAGAAACTTGACCACGCATTTTACTACGTTTAATCTTCGTGTGATTACCGATCCATGAGTTAGGTAACGCGACGATCACCTTTTCACCGGCTGCGACATTGGGTGCGCCACAAACGATTTGAATCGGGTCAGCTTCCCCAACATCCACTTGGCAAATATGCAAATGATCGGAGTCAGGATGTGGCACGCATTCAAGCACGTCACCAACGACGACCTTTTTTAAGCCTTCACTTGGACGGATCACACCATCAACTTCAACCGCCGTCCGTTCAATTTTTTCTGCTAATTCATCGGCTGGAATGTCCAGCTTTAAATAATCACGTAACCATGCATAAGATATTCTCATTGGGCCAGCCTAACCTTTCTTGTAAAACTGTGACAAGAACCGGACATCATTTAAGTAGAAATTCCGGATATCATCAACACCGTATTTCAACATTGCAAAGCGATCGGGGCCTAAGCCAAACGCAAAGCCACCATACACTTCTGGGTCAATGCCAGACATCTCCAGAACGCGTGGATGAACCATCCCAGCCCCTAAAACTTCGATCCAACCAGTTTGTTTGCAGACGGCACAACCCTTCCCGTTACAGTTAAAGCAAGTGACATCGGCTTCAACGGAGGGTTCCGTAAATGGGAAGTAGCTTGGTCGTAAGCGGACTTCAAATTGGTCACCGAACAACTCGTTCGCCACCAAAACCAAGGTTCCTTTCAAATCAGCCATCGTGATATGTTTATCGACCACTAAGCCTTCGATTTGATGGAATTGATGTGAATGTGTCGCATCATCGGTATCGCGACGATAAACCCGACCTGGAGACAAAACTTTCAACGGTCCTTTTGAAAAATCGTGATTTTCAAGGGAACGCGGTTGATCAGCGGAAGTTTGGGTCCGCAGTAAAATTTCTTTCGTAATATAAAAGGTATCTTGCATATCGCGAGCGGGATGATCTTTAGGTAAATTCAGTCGTTCGAAGTTATAGTAATCTTCTTCAACTTCATCGCCATCAACGATCTGATAGCCCATTCCCATAAATAAATCTTCTAGTTCCGTAATGATTTGCGTGATCACATGGGGTTGGCCTTGGGGCACTTGACGACCAGGTAATGTGACATCTAGCTTTTCAGCGACTAACTGCTTATTTTGGGCAGCCAATTCTAGTTCTTCACGTCGATGATCGATGGCGGCCTGTAACTTATCACGAACTTCGTTAGCGTAGGCCCCAACTTTTGGTCGCTCATCCGGTGTTAAATCACGCATACCGCGTAAAACTTCCGTAATGGGACCTTTCTTACCGAGCAAATCAACCTTAACTTGGTTGACCTTTTTTAAAACGTCCGCTGACTTAATATCTGCTAAGCCTTGGTCGCGTAACTCGGTTAACCGATCTTGTAAACTCATATGGTTCCCTCCAATTTATAATACATTTAGACACAAAAAAGACCTCATCCTAAAAGGGACGAGGTCATCGCGGTACCACCCTTGTTCGCTAAACTTGGCAAAAACCAAGTTAAAACGCACTTTCACCGAATAACGGCCGGATACCGGAAATAGTTTTGTTTTCTAAACGTCCAATTTCAGCTCAAAGAGTGAATTCATTAGTTTTAATCGCCAGAGTGCTTACAATCGATGACACTCTTCCCTGAGACGCCGCCACTAACTACTACTTCTCATCAAAGCTTTTTCTATCTACTCTGTCAGTTTATGGCAAAGTGACCACAGCGTCAAGCCCTATCGACAGGATTCTGCGGGACTGTACCACTTATCTGACCAATGATGAACAGTTTCCATCACTTGTTTCAAATCAGCGCCCTTGTCCGTTAACCGGTATTCGATCAAAGCGGAATCACAATGGGTCACGCGACTAACGATGCCATTTGCTTCCAGTTCTTTTAGACGAACCACTAAAACCCGGTCACTACATTTTGGAATGCGGCGCGCTAAATTCTTAAAGCGTTGTGGACCATCTTCGAGTAAAACGTCAATAATCAAACCATTCCATTTTTTACCTAAAATAGAAAACGTTTTTTCAAATTTGGGACACAGTTCGAATTCGGATTCAACGGTCGTGTCTTCAACCGTATCTAGCATCATTTCTGACATTTGCATGACCTCCAAAAATCCTGCTCTCGGTCTAACCGGCGGAAATCTTCCCCCGGAACCGATCTAATTGCTTGGCCACCTTGGTACGTAATGGTCCAAAAAATTCATGTTCTGCTTCGTAATCATCGACTAGAGAAACTAACAAACTTTCACGATACTTAGGCAGGGCCAACGTTGCCCCAAACATATGCTTTAAAATGATATCCTTTTCCATCGGGGTTAATTTAGTTAACTTTTCGGCGTTGCGTAAAGCCACGCGTGGATGAATAAAGGCATGCGACCCTAAGTCAAACTTAGTTTCGCGCCAATCATAATAAAACAAGTCATGCAATAGCCCACCACGAGCTACCGCTGTCGTATTGAGGTGCCACTTTTTTGCCAATAAGTAACTATCATATGAAACTGCAATTGAATGATCTAAACGATTCGAATGATGGTGTTGCGTGAAATCAGCTAAACGTTGAACAGCTGGTTGAGCCAACAGGTCGGCGACAAGCGCCACGTACTCGGAATCTTGTTTCCAAACATTGGTTTTCATTGAAAGCTCCCTTTACTAATATCTACGGTTATTCTACTAAAAAGTAAGTAACTTTGAAAGTATTTTGTTCAATTCGGACATAATTCTAATTAATCGTTTTTTGATGTCAGTTGGTGACGATGGCTATAAGCATCTGCTTGGTTTGCCCGTCTCCGTTGACCAGCACGTTTGCTGTGAGGCAGACCTGCAGCCAAAAAGCGGTCTGCAGGGCGCTTTCAAGCCGAAGCCCACGTCTTAAAAGTCGGCCAGACACTAACCTGGGAAAACCCGCCCAGCTAAGTGTCTCGACACGGCAAACGAGCTGGTCCACTCCGACGTTAAATAGTGATTTTAAACTAGGCCCCAGTAAAATCAGAACCTGACATAAAATTGGACTCATTATTTAGCTCAGGGCGGGCTGGACAATGCTCAGTGGTGAAATTTTTCTAGAGTGTGAGGACCACACGTTCCAGCATCAATCCAGACCAACCGGAGCGGCAAGCTAAGTCGCATGATAGACACTACCGCTGCCTAACGATAAAGCCCGAACATTAAAATTCCGGCGGCAATCGCCACATTTAATGATTCCGCTTGACCTTTGAGTGGGATATAGAGATTTTGGTCAGTCAATGCCAAGAGATCGTCACTCATCCCGTTGCCTTCATTACCCATGATTAGGCCAAAACTTGCTGGGGCCTTAACGTCCAAATACTGAGCGGCTTCAGGATTCAATTCTGAGCCATAAACTGGCTTGCCTTGCGCTTGTAATAATTTGACCAAATCACGTAAATCTGTGCTGATCAACTGTAAATGGAATTGGCTCCCCTGCATAGCGCGTTCAACTTTAGGCTGATGAATATCAACCGTCCCAGTCCCAAAAGCTACCCCGCCAAAGCCAGCTGCATCCGCGGTTCGAACCATCGTGCCAATATTACCAGGATCTTGGACGTTGTCTAACAACAGCCAAGGCCGACTTAAATCTACAGTTGCTAATGGATCATCACTGGGCTTTGGGAGCACTGCCAAGGCAAATACGCCTTGGGGTGTCACCGTTGCGCTGATGTGGCTAGCAACTTCGTCTGAAATTTCAATCACAGCTGGGAAATGTGTCAAATCAGGCTTCAGTTCCAGTTGTTTGCCCGTAATCAGTAAGGTTTTGATTGAGACCTTGGCTTTAACAGCTTCATTGACTAAATGCCAACCATCCAATAAATAATAGCCTTGTTGTTTACGTCCCTTTTTCGTTTGCAACTTCTTCCAGGCTTTAACGTGCACATTCTGTAGTGAATTTATTTTTTCCATGCTCATGTACTTCCTATTCTGCTCGGTTTAATTAATGATAAGTATAGCATATCGCTTGGTGGGAATTTCCATGCTATTATATTAGTATGGTCGTGGTTAGCGAACCAGACTGTTTTTATTTAAAAGGAAGTGACAATATGCGTGCAGTAACACTCCAAGCCAGCGGTCGTGTGCAAGGTGTCGGATTCCGCTGGGCAACTAAAGTGGCCGCCGATAAATGTGGTGTGAACGGCATCGTTCGCAATTTAATGGATGGTTCGGTGTTCATTGAAGCAGAAGGCGAAGATCAACGCGTTCAAGTTTTTATTGATGTGATTAAACAATCACCAACTGATTTTGGCAAAGTGACCAAGTTGATCGTTCATGATGTTGAGCCACAAAATTATCATAATTTTCGGATAACCAATTGAAATCCCTTACCGTCTCTAGTATCATCATGTTTATATGACTAAAATAAAGGGGATTAATATCTAGTGAAAAATAAAAAAGCCCTCACCGTCACGGTGGCACTATCTAGTTTAGTGTTCTTTCTAAGTGGCTGTGTTCAGGTTAAAAATGGTAAACCGTATGGCTTCGTTTACGATTACTTAGCACGACCAGGTCAGGCGGTCATGCAATGGTTGGCGCAACTATTTGGCAATAACTACGGCTGGGCCATTATTGGTTTGACCGTTATCGTCCGCTTAATCTTGTTGCCAATGATGATCAATCAACAACGGAAATCAACCTACCAACAAGAAAAAATGTCTGCTGTTAAGCCACAATTAGCAGTGATTCAAGAACGACAAAAAGCTGCGAAGACCCAAGAAGAAAAAGCAGCCGCCAGCAACGACATGATGACCCTTTATAAGGCCAATGGCATTAGTATGACCGGTGGGATCGGCTGTTTACCACTATTGATTCAATTTCCAGTGTTCTCAGCCTTGTATTATGCCATTCGTTACTCACCAGAACTTTCAAGCGCAAAGTTCATGGGGATTGCCTTAGGACATTCTAGTTTCTTGCTTGCAGTGCTGGCTTTCCTATCCTACTTAGCTCAAGGCTACTTATCAATGATTGGGATTCCTGACGAACAGAAGAAAACGATGCGCACCATGTTGGTTGTCAGTCCCGTCATGATTTTATTTGTGACTATGTCTGCGCCAGCTGGTTTAGGCCTCTACTTCTTCGTTGGTGGCTTATTCGCCTGCTTACAAACTTTGATTATTAACTACTTCCGCCCACGGATTCGTCGTGAAGTTGAAGAAGAATTAAAGAAGCACCCGATTAAGACGCCAACACCAACAGCTGCTAAACCAATTAAAGCAACGGAACAACCGATTAGCAATAACAATTCAACTAATCGAAATGCTCATCCAAATGAAGGTCGAAACGCTGGGAAACAACAGCGCCATCATCATTAAATCAAAACACTAAAAAACGTCACTTGCCAATTTGGCCGGTGACGTTTTTTGGTGCTATTTTTGTCGCTATCACCCTGAAGCCTGCCTCACAGCGAACGTCCTGATCCACGGAGATGACCCTATTTTTAAAATAGGAACACTACGACACAAAGCGCGCAAAAAAAGCGCCCATTTCTGGACACTTCCAATTTAAAAGATTATTCCGATAATTAACCCTAATAACTGCATTCCTTGAAATAACATCAAGTTTTGAGGCGCAGTATTAAAGGTGGTTTCCTTCACTTGGACCGCATTAAAGGCTTTAATATTCTTAAGAATTTTTGGTAAGACTAATAAAACTAATAATTGATAAATCGGTAATAGTTGTAACGCCACACTCACAACCACTGGCACGTAGGCTAATAAAGCTAGCGTGTCATAAGTTTTCAACGCCCGCGGTTTGCCAATATAATAAGGCACCGTGTAACGTTTGTTGCGCACATCTTGATCTAAATCACAGATGTTGTCAGCTAACATAATGTTTGAAACCAAGAAAATGTTTGGCATACCGACCAAGATCATGACCAAGATGTTTTGCAGATTACCAACGACCGCAAATTGAGGCCAGTCAAAGGTAAAGCCCATCAAAACGGGCGTCGCCACATTCATGTAAACCGCAAGGAAAAAGACCCCAAAGCCTTCAACTGTCCCTGATAATAACTCTCCAAGTGGAAAACGGGAGAACGGCACTGGCCCATACGTGTAGAAAATGGCAACCCCAATCGCTGCAGCACCCATGAATAATAATAGCAAATTCGTTTTAAAGACCAAGACGAGGCCTAAAATAATGGCAGTCGCTAACATCCCTAATACCAAATGTAAGGACCGTTTTGGTGATAAGTGCTCCCGTCCAATAATATTATAGGTGTCACGATAATGGAGATCGACCGCTAAAAAATAATCCTGAACATTATTAAAGCCAGTCACAAACAACGCAATCGCAACTTGTGCAATTAAATAAATCAGTGAATTGACCCAATTAAAGGCGTGAAAATAATAAATTGAAAATAAAATTCCGATGAAATACGGCACGACACTGGCCGCTTTCGCATTCAGCCGAATGAATTGCAAGAATATCTTGAAAGTCATTGGCCGATAAGTTGTTTCGTTAGACAACTGTTACGCCCCCCAAATAAAATGATTGCTATTCCACTATAACAGTCTTTCTTATTTGTGAAAACCGTTTCAAGTGATTTTATTTGAACAAACAAAGCCATTCATCAGTTGGGACCAGGTTCTCGCCTGGCTGGTTGCTGATTAATAGTCGACCAAAAAAAAGTGCCTGGAAATTTCATTCCAAGCACTTTAATGGCACTATTTCGCATCATGTTCATGATCATCCAGTGGTGGCTCATCTTTGTCAGTGACTGCGGGACGAATTCCAGCTGGTCGTTCTGACTTGGCAATCTTTTCAACGGCATCCGTGTCGGCTTCCGCCTTAGCCAACAACTGAGGATCTTTTAAAATTGGTAAATGGAATCGAAAAATCGACCCCTGCCCGACAACTGACTCCACACTAATCCGACCATGGTAGCCTTCAACTAATCGTTGGGCAATTGATAAACCGAGGCCATTGCCCCCCTTATCACGGCTACGAGCCTTATCCACCCGATAGAACCGGTTGAAAACCCGATCAAGGTTGTCTTTTGAAATACCTTCACCGAAATCTTGGACCGCAACTTCAATATAACGAATGTCTGTTGATAACGATAAATGAATTTCTTTGCGTTTCGTGGAATATTTCACCGCATTGTCCAGTAAAATAATCAGGATTTGTTCCAAATGATTCCGATAGATCTGCGCATAAACTGGCTGCTTCACATCATCGTCAAAGGTAAACGTGAAGTCAGGATGAATCATCTTGAAGTCATTGAACGCCTGGGTGACCAATTTTTGGACATCCGTCGTTTCATGACTAAAGTTGATTTCCAACTGTTCTGCCCGCGATAGATCAAGCATCTCTTGGACCAAGCTTTGCATCCGTTGAGTTTCGGATAAACTCGCTGATAAGGATTCAGCCAATACCTTAGGATCATCCTTGCCCCAGCGATTCAAGAGTTCCATATGTCCTTGAATAATGGCAACCGGTGTCCGTAATTCATGTGAAACATCTTCAACAAATTGCTGCTGCTGCGTAATATAGCGCTGCATTTGATCCAGCATGTCATTAAATAGCACGGCTAAATCAGATAATTCATCGTTACGATTCAAGTCTGGTACTCGTGAATCTGTTTGAGGATCGGCATTGACCGCGTTGATGGTCTTCGTGATCTTTCTCATTGGCCGTAATAAAAAGGCAGCTAAGAAGTAACCTAACAACGTGGCCCCAAAAATGGCAATCAACGTCATCACAATAAAGATCCACATTAAATTGTGCGTCGTATTGTGATAATCAGCCAAACTGTCTGTGACTTGCGCATAACCGATTAACTTGTGGCTGCCCGCTGCATGGATTGGTGCACGTCCCACTAATTCTGAGTCATGGCCACGTCCGACCGTTTGAATCATGCGACTCGAACTTTTTTGAAATTCATGACTATCTTTTCGTGAAATGTAGAGTGTAATACCTTCCGGATCATAAACCGTTACCGCTAAATTTGTCCGCGATAACGCCGTCAACTCTGAATCAGAAAAGAACCTCGTTTGTAGTGCGCCCTGCTTACGGGCTGACATGCCATCGGCCGGTTCAACGTTTGCTTCTGGTTGCAGTTTTGCGGCTACCGACTTGATAGTCAGCCCGGTTGATTCTGTCCGCAACGACTGCTGAATCGTCGACACGGCACTGGCAACATCGCGTTGTTCTTGCCGGATTAAGAGGTTCGTGAAACTCTTATAAACCAGCAGTGAAAAACAAATAAAAATGAGCGCGGTTCCGATTGCGGTCCCGAGCGCCCATTTCCATTTCAACGACCAACGTTTATGTTGCGTTGTGTTCGTTTGATTTTCGTCAGTCATTACGACCGAATCACGTATCCAGTCCCACGAACTGTTTGGATGTAACTCTTTTCGCCAGGGCGATCGATTTTATTCCGTAAGTAACGAATATAAACATCGACAACATTGGTTTCAACTTCGGATTCATAACCCCAAACTTTATTTAACAAGACATCACGAGCCAAAACGACATTAATATTTTCCATTAAGGTTAATAATAATTCGTATTCCCGCTTCGTCAAGTTGATGACTTCATCACCACGCTTAACGACTAAGTTTTCCTTTTCAATCGTTAAATCTTTATAGGTCACCGTTGTTTGCTTAGTGTTTTGTTGTTCACTTTCCAAGTCGATCCGCCGTAATAACGCCCGTAAGCGTGCCAACAATTCTTCAATGGCAAATGGCTTAACGATATAATCATCGGCCCCATGATCTAAGCCGGAAACGCGATCAATAACGGAGTCACGTGCGGTCATCATGATAATTGGGGTGTTTTTAACTTCCCGCACCCGCCGACAAACTTCTAGCCCGTTTAATTCGGGTAACATTAAGTCTAAAAGGATGGCATCAAAGTCTTCACCTAATGCTGCGTCCAATCCTTTGCGGCCATTGTACTCAACCTGAATGTCGTAACCTTCATGCTTTAATTCCAGTTCGACAAACCGAGCGAGATTTTTTTCATCCTCAATAATTAATATTCGACTCATTTACTTTTAGTCACTCCTAATATTCAACTTATCTAACAATCGTGCGACGCCGTGTTTAATGAGAAGGATTCTCAACAAACATGTACAACATGTTATTTTACCATGAATACGGTAAATTTCCTACACCTGAAATTTTGCCAAGCCTTCATGCAGTTCTCATTTTAACCGGTTGACGTTTAATTGCAATTTTGAAGTTCGGTGTGACCTACGATGACGACTCATCCGACTGTGGATGTTCACGATGCCAATTTTTGATAGCCGCTAAGCGCTGTTGCCAAGCTTTCTCTTGACCTTGATTCGTTGGTTCATAATAAGTCTGGCCTTGAAGTTCCGGCGGCATCGTGGTCATCGACGTTAATTTGGCCGCTGTATCATGGGCATACTGATAGTGGTCGCCATAACCCAATTCTTTCATTAATTTCGTCGGTGCATTCCGAATCTGTAACGGTACTGGCAAATTTCCCTTGGCTTTGACATCTGCCTGTGCCGCAGACTTGGCAGCGTACAGCGCGTTTGATTTCGGTGCTAAAGCCAAGTAGGTCACTGCTTCTGTCAAATTTACATCGCATTCTGGCATGCCAATCAGTTGGCAGGCTTGAAATACTGCCACCGTCAATGGCAATGCTTGCCGGTCAGCTAAACCGATATCTTCACTCGCAAAACGAATCAAGCGCCGCGCAATGTATAAGGGGTCTTCCCCGCCAGCTAGCATCCGCATCAACCAATAGATTGCCGCGTCGACATCACTATTACGCATAGATTTGTGCAATGCTGAAATCAAATTATAATGTTCTTCACCATTTTTATCATAGCGTAATGATTTTGTATTAATAAGCTGATGGAGTCCTGCGGCAGTGACCGTCACAGTTTGTCCCTCACGTTCACCATTTAGGACTGCCATCTCAAGCGTATTCAACGCCACTCGGGCATCCCCATTCGCAAACTCAGCAATCAATTCCAGCGTATCCGGCTGTTTCTTAATCGTTAACTTTTGGAAACCATTTGGATTGTCTAGGGCGGCTTGCAAAACTTGTTTCAATGCCTCAGTTGTTAATTCTTTAAGGACCAACACCTTGCATCGCGAAAGTAAGGCAGCATTGATCTCAAAGGATGGATTTTCAGTAGTCGCCCCAATCAGCGTGATACTCCCCCGCTCAACATATGGCAAGAAAGCATCTTGCTGGGCTTTATTGAATCGGTGAATTTCATCAATAAAAACTAGGGTCTTCTCGCCGAAATCGCGATTGGCTTCAGCTTCATCCATAATTTTTCGAATTTCCTTGATGCCGCTAGTCACCGCACTAAATGTGATAAAATGCGACTTGGTCTGCTGCGCGATAATTTCCGCCAATGTCGTTTTACCAACACCGGGTGGTCCCCAAAAGATCAATGATGGCAACTGATCTTCTGCGATGAGTTGGCGTAACATTTTGCCCGGTCCCAGTAAATGCTCCTGCCCTTTAAAACCATCTAAAGTGGTTGGTCGCACACGATAAGCTAAGGGACTACTAGCCGCGTGCTCAGGATTAAATAATGATTCTTGGCGCAATGCCAACACCTCCGATTAAGTCATTACAACAATTATAACGCAAACAAATGTTCGTGACAAAATTCTCAGTTCTGTGCGACTAGTCACGTTGGTTAAGGTGCTATAATTAAGCTATTAGGAGATGAGTGACATGTTAAAAAATCCGAAAGCAGAGCGTCTACTCCAAGAAATTAGTGTCGCCTATAATGATCCAGCAGTCGCAGCTGATAAAGCTTTAGCGGCAAAATTACTAGCTTGTGCACAAGAACTAGCCAAGCACGAAAATTATTTACTCACTGCCACTCGCGTCAATGCGGTGGCTTTAAGTGGTATTCGGCAACATATGCATCAACCAATTAAGTCTTTAAACACATTATATCAACAAACTGCGCGTACTTCTGAATATTATTGGGGCGTCGCAGCAGCTGCATTTTTAAGCCCATTATGGTAAATAAGTTAATTTAAGCTCGTTAAACTCGCAATTAGTCAACACTAATTAGCGAGTTTTTTGTTTGACGCCACACAAAAAGACGCTCAACCCCGAAAAACAGGTTGAGCGTCATCACGCATTAAGGTTTTAATTTTTATTGTTCTTTATACCAAGTGTAGTGGTACAACCCTTCACGGTCAGTCCGTTCATAGGTATGAGCACCAAAGTAATCCCGTTGCGCTTGTAATAAGTTTGCAGGTAAGACTTCTGCACGGTATGAATCGTAGTAAGACAAAGCAGCGCTAAATGATGGTACTGGGACGCCAGCTTGGATAGCCAAGCTTAAAACGTCACGAGTTGATTGTTGATACTTAGCAGCGATATCTGCAAAGTAATCGTCCATCAATAAGTTGTTCAGATCAGGCTTCTTATCAAAGGCATTAGTAATGTTTTGTAAGAATTGTGCCCGGATGATACAGCCAGCACGCCAGATCTGTGCTAATTCACCATACTTCAAATCCCAGCCGTAATGTTTAGCAGCAAAGCGTAATTGTTCAAAACCTTGGGCATAACTCATGATTTTGCTGAAGTATAAGGCTTGGCGAATTTTTTCGACCAATTCTTCCTTATCAGGCAATTTAACTTCATTCTTAGGACCAGCCAACTTCTTAGAAGCAGCGACCCGTTCGTCTTTCATCATAGAAATGTAACGCGCATAGACCGCTTCAGTAATGACAGATTGTGGCACTTGAACGTTCAAAGCATCTTCTGAACTCCACTTACCAGTCCCCTTGTTGTTCCCACGGTCTAAGATCATGTCAACGATTGGCTTAGTTTTATCATCGCCCAAATCGTCTTTACGTGACAAAATGTCAGCGGTAATTTCAACAAGGTAACTGCTCAATTCGCCCTTATTCCAGTCTGTAAAGACTTTGGACATGTCATCAACCGATAAGCCAGCCACATTACGCATAATGTTGTAACTTTCGTCGATTAACTCTTCATCACCATATTCGATCCCGTTGTGGACCATCTTGACATAGTGACCGGCACCATTTTCACCAATGTAAGTGACACATGGTTCGCCGTCTTGAGGTGCCTTAGCAGCAATCTTCTTCAAGATTGGTTCAACTAAGTCATAAGCTTCCTTTTGACCACCGGGCATCAATGATGGGCCTTGTAAGGCACCTAATTCACCGCCGGAAACACCCATACCAATAAAGTTAATGCCAGACTTGTCTAAACGTGCATTACGAGCCATCGTATCGTTGAAGTTAGTGTTCCCACCATCAATCAACACATCGCCCTTATCAAGTAATGGTAATAATTCATCGATCACCATGTCAGTTGGCTTCCCAGCCTTGACCATCATGATAATCCGACGAGGGGTTTCAAGTGAAGCCACGAAGTCTTCGATCTTGTAACTTGGGACCAGTTGTTTATCTGAATGATCCTTAACGACCTTTTCCGTTTTGGAACCGGTTCGGTTAAAAATCGCAACCTTGTAACCGCGGCTTTCAATATTCAAAGCCAAGTTCTTACCCATGACAGCCATACCAATGACGCCAATTTGTGGTTTTTCATTACTCATTATCTGTTTGCCTCCCAAATTTTACTACGTGACTATCGTACCAAAAACGCTTTCGGTTTTAAAGCAATTTGCGTTGATTATCTCAAATAATTTCATATTTTTTCATGTTAAAAGAAATTAATTTTCATAATTCGATTATTAGTCCCGTAGTGACCCTAAAAGCCGCATTTAAATTAGGCCCAACCCAATTTAAGTGCGGCAGTCAACCTTCATCTAACACAATTAGTGATCTTTTCGCATGTCTTGTTCCCAAAAACCAATCGTATCCGCAGTCGTTTTAGCTGCGGCAGTTTCCAACGTTTTTACTTCTTCAGCGCTTAACGCTGTCGCCGCAACTTGGGCCGCTTCAGCCACTTGCTTGACCTTGGTAACCCCAATAATTGGGATGGTGCCCTTTGCTAGGGCCCAAGCCATCGCAGTTTGTGCGGCCGATAATTGATGCGGTGCACCAACTTTGGTCAACGTTTCAATTAAGGCCGTTAGTTGTGGTAACTGTGGGTTATAAACTTTCCCACGCGCACTAGTTGCTGGGAAAGGATGATCAACGGTATATTTACCCGTCAAGGCCCCTTGTTCTAGCACCATATAAGCAAAGAACTTAATGTCATTTTGATGACAATAATCCAAGATTCCGGCTTGTTCTGAAGTCCGATCCAATAGGCTCAAATGGTTCTGGACAGCATCTAACTTGAAACCAGCGGCACCCAGAATGGCTTGAACTCGTTTAATTTCAGGTAACGTGTGATTAGAAATCCCGATGTGTTTGATTTGACCACTTTGTAATAACGGAATCAATTGTGGCGTCCATTTTTCAACATCATCATCATTATGAATCCAATAATAATCAAAATAATCGGTTCCTAAGCGCTGGGTGCTCCCTTTAAACATATCTTGAACTGGGTGCGCGCCATCATCCGCTAATTGCGGCGTAAACTTCGTTGAAATGACCAAATCCTGACGAGGGGTATCTTTCATCAGATTCCCAAGAATAGTCTCAGAATTACCCTTACTGTAGGCGTAAGCTGTGTCCCAGAAGTTCAAGCCTTGTTTGATTGCTTCAGCGTAAACGGGACCAAAGTGATCAGCCGCATAACCATTACCAAAGTAATCATCTGTGTCACCCCAGGCCCAAGCACCTAAGACGATCTTTGCCGTTTTTGTCATATTATCAAATCTCCTATTTCAACTCATTATCACTAAGACTGCTAGCGATTACCTCCACCATACGACCAAGTGTGGGGCAAATACAACTAATGGTCTTCAAGGAATCATCAGTCTACCCCTAACGAGTGAAATGATTCGTAACTAAAGTTTAATTGTAAACACAAAAAAACTCGCCGAAGCGAGTTTTGACAATCGTTTGTAAAGAAAATTAGCATGCGCCATGGCCGCGATGCGCCTTTTCATCAACTAAATCAAATTAGTTGTTTACTTTAACGACTTCTTTACCGTTGTAATATCCACAACTAGGGCAGACACGGTGAGATACACGTAATTCACCACAATTTGGGCATGGTGCCAAATTAGGCGTAGCCAATTTAATATGACCACGACGGTTGCGTTTACGCATCTTTGATGTTCTTCTCTTAGGTACAGCCATCAACGAACACCTCCTTAAAATAATTTCACATGATGTGATGTTTTTTGATAGGTCTAGCTAATTTAATCCTTGGCTTCCTGATCAGGGAACAGGTTTTTCAATTTAGCTAAACGCGGATCAACAGTTTTATGTTCTTCAGCTTGCTTGGCTAAGTCATCTTCAGAGATAACTTCCCACCCTTTTCCGGCGGGCATTTCTTCACCATTGAGCTCAGCTTCAGAAAGAATCTGCATGGGGATGTGAATTAAAATGTTATCCTCCACAGCGACATCAAAGTTCAAAATATCATCTTCAGGTAAAAAGATTACCGTATCCGCCTTATCAAACTGCGCTAAGTCAGTTCCCTTGGGCACATAATATTCTGTCATTTGAAAAGCCAGCGAAGTTGCCACTGGCGTCAGCGAACGGGTCGACGGTAACGTTAAGTCGGCGTCGACTTTCGCTGAGATTAGCACGCTACCCTTATCATAACTAACAAAGCCTTTTGCTTGAACGGCCTTGACGTCAATAATTTCAGGATAACGCGTCATCAGGGAGTGTTTTAAGTCCAGTGCTTCATCAAACTGAAGTGGCTCATCACGGTAGCTTTTCAGCTGTCCTAACGACCATTTCATTTAAAAACCTCCTAATGCAACGTGATAAATTATACCTGTGTAAAAATCCTTTGTCAATGTTTTTTCCTTGACAGGGCAAAATGCCCGTCACTGTTCACCACCATACCAAGAAAACCCGCTACGGTCAACCGATATTATCCCAGAAACTGAATTGGACGGCGATAAAGATCTTGCGACTGACCATTAATTAAACCATAGATTCGGCCAGCCCGATAGTCGAGTGCTAGACCATGTCGTCGTAAGTCCTTATTAATCTTCGTATAAAGGGGCAATTCAAGTTGCTTCTTGATTTGATGTAAATAGGCCTGCCCAGTAGGATTAAAGCCCAGTACCCGGACATAATTATGGGCCTGCGCCGTTTGAACTTCAGCACTCGTTAATTGTAACAGTGCAGCAGTCGCCACGCGTTGTAGCCGTGTATAGGTGTAGCGTTTAGACTTCACCCGTGCCATAAAGTCCGTAAAACTGGTAGCCGATTGTGCCATTTCTTTGAAACGATATTCAAGGCCCTCAGCCATTTGATCATACTGATGGGTCTGCTCAATCGCGCCCGTCAACAATTGGTAATGCAAATAAGGCCAAAAATCAGCCCAAGTTTGTAATCGTTGCGTCCGTAGTTGGTCAAGCGTCGCTGCCGGCACAACCGGCTTAATCTGCGACCAGGCTTGTTGTGTCGCTGCAGCTCGAATCGCGGTCCCACTGGCAAACTGACTCGTTGCGACAATCTGAGACTCACTATGGTCCGCTTTTTGACGTTGAATTGGAACTAATTGCAACCGACGACCAAACTGTTCATTGGCCAAATAGTAGCAGAAGCCCAGCATATCATTAGCTTTCGTTAGTGTCATCCCAGTGGTCGCTTGCAGGGCCGTGTTGAACTGGGTCGCGTATGTGGCATTGTAGTGCTTAAAAGCGGCCTGCGTTTTCGGTAGCGCCGTCAATAACTGTTCGAAGTCAAGGCCCGGATGTTCCGCCCCAAAAACGAGTGACTGACACCCTAATGCCGTTAGCAGCTCCACACCACCGCGGGCAAATAAATGTGCTGGTTGGGTGGCATAAAATACCGGCAATTCAATCACCAGATCAACTCCTGCTGCCAGCGCCAATTGTGTCCGCGTCCACTTATCTAAAATGGCCGGCTCACCTCGCTGTAACCAATTACCGCTCATCACGACCACGCTACAATCGGCCCCAGTCACGGCTTTGGCCTGTTGTAAATGATATAAATGACCATTATGCAATGGATTATATTCAGTTATAAGTCCGACAGCTTGCACCCTTAGTCACCTACTTTTGGCACCTAAAGAACCAACGCGTTGTTTTTTCAGTTGGTGTCTGCCGACCGAAGTCTGCGGTAACCGTCACCTGACTAAACCCAGCGGCAGCTAAGGCTTGTTGATAGTCACGTAAAACATACGTCCGTTCTTGGTGCAATTCACTCACTTCATCAAAGGCTTGCTTTTCACCATTCCAGATAAAAAAGCTTAAATCATGTTCCGCACTGTGTGGCGTGGTCTCACTCGCATAACTGGTCCACATAAACGCCCGTTCTTCATCACGATAGTTGTACATATACCCAGGATAGACGTCATCCGTTTGATATGGGGTGATCACATCGAATAAAAATTGTCCGTCTGACGTTAAATGCGCCGCAACTTGGGTAAACGCCGTCTGAACTTGTTGCAGATTCTTTAAATAACAGAAGGAATCAGCAAAACAAGTCACCGCGGCATACGTCCCAATTTCACTAAGATCAAGCATATTACCCGCAACTAATGGCAATGAAACGTTGGCGGTTTCAGCATGTTGCTGTGCCAAGGCCAGCATGTTGTCTGATAAGTCCAAACCGGTCACATGATAGCCAGCCTGCGCTAATAAAACGGCTAATCGACCGGTGCCACAAGCGAGTTCCAAGACCTCGCCTGTTTGATCTGGTAATTCACGACGCACAAAATCCAGCCATTGCTGGTACATGGCTGGATCGAAGAGTTCGTCGTAAAGTTCGGCAAACGTCTGGTAGATCATGCGTTTACCCATTGATCAACGTCGACTAGCGGCGCATCTGACCATAATTTTTCCAAGTTATAATGTTGACGCGCGTCCTTTTGGAAAACGTGAACGATCACGTCACCGGCGTCGATCAAGACCCATTCACCTGCAGTCCGACCTTCAACGCTCTTCACGTCAGAGCCTGCTTGGCGAATGAAATCTACGACACTATCCGCGATAGCTTGGACTTGGCGTCTGGAATCTGCAGATACAATGACGAAATAATCTGCCATCAAACTCACTTGTTCAACATCTAAAGCAACGATATCTTCAGCACGCTTATCATCCGCGGCTTTGACCGTTAATTGTAATAATTCTTTGCTATCCATGTCATTCTCCCTTTAAGTCCATTATTTAGTTATCGTGCCAATCCCACCGACCCACGCATTATAAGTTGCTAAGGTTTGGGGATAAACTGGTGCGCCCTGACTCACGAGGTAGCTCAGCGTATGTTGGATCTGGTAGCGAACTCCCGCTGCCAACGACTTTTTGGTCGCGGCTCGGGCATCGTCAACACCAGGAAAATCACGTTGAGGTTCGATAAAGTCAGCCATAAACACGATTTGTGCCAATTTAGGCATATATGGTGCGCCAACCGTATGCAAGCGCACCGCATTTAAAATATCTTCATTATAAATGTGCAACTCATCCTTGATCAATTCGGCACCAACCACTCCGTGCCAAACACCATTACCATAATTCAGCAAAGCGGGATCTAATCCACGTGTTTTGATTAGCTCAATAAACGTGGCATCTGAACGTTGCTTCGCATAATCATGCAACAGACCGGCGATTGCCGCTAATTCAGGATCAACACCATTAGCAACGGCCAGCTGTCGACTCGTCTGTTCAACGCGCAAACAATGTTGGTACCGACTGTCAGTCAGCTTTTCGGCAACTTTAGCCGCCAACTCAGCCTGCGTATAGGGCACGATATTTTCAGTAAATTCAATTGGTTGGCTTGGTTTCATATAAGTGATGCTCCTTAATATAATCAGCCACAGCATCTGGAACGAGATAACGGATCGTATGGCCTTGGTTCACTTTGTGACGGATCTTAGTTGAACTAATATCAATCAGTGGCGCATCGACCCAAATCACTGGGTAACGACTCGTCGTGGGGTATCCGGTCCGTTTAATCCCAACAAACGTGACTAGTTTAATTAAATCATCAATGTGGTTCCAAGTGTGCAAATAATCCACCATGTCGCCACCAATAATCAAATAGTACTGCGTTTCGGGATGCTGGGCCTTCAACACCTTCATCGTATCATAAGTATAACTTTTACCGCCACGTTTTAGTTCGGCCGTTTCTAGTTTGAATAACGGATTGTCCGCAATCGCGCGTTGGACCATGTTGGCACGATCTTTAGCTGGCAGCGTCTTTTTTTCATCGACATGCGGTGGCTGAGCATCCGGCATAAACCGAACTTCATCCAACCCCAGTTGATCACCAACTTGTTCGGCCATAATCAAATGACCCAAGTGTGGCGGATTGAACGTCCCACCAAGGATGCCAACCCGACGATGTGGCAAATCAGTTACGACTTCCGCCATAACTTTCGTTGCAGTTTGACTAACCGTCTTCACTAAAAATTCCTCCCTAGATCCTTGCGACTTCTAATGAGAGTTTTTGGTTCTCTGCATGCGCTGATGGCAAGTATAAGACTAAGACACGACCAATGGTTTGAACGACCGTGATCGCAGTCTTAGCTTCAATGGCTGCCTGGACTTCAGCTAATGTTACTTCTGAATTTTGCAAAATGTTCACTTTGATCAATTCGCGTTTATCCAAGGCTCCCACTAATTGTTCGAGCCATTCATCAGTCAAACCATTTTTACCAACCGCAAATAATGGGCGTAAATGATGGGCCTGACTCCGTAAATAACGTTTTTGTTTTCCTCGTAAGTTTTCCATTAAATTCTCCTAGTTCTTATTAATCATGGCTGGACGTGTTAACACATCCACGCCTTTTGGTGCCCAACCCGCAACGCGGGTATCAGCTGGTACCGTCACCCAACCCAAACCTTCAAAAACCACATCACTAATCTCAGTTGTTTTGAATTCGTGTCGAACTAACGGTGGAAAATCAGCGATAGCATCACCGGTTGGTGGTGTGATCAACTCACCGACGTGCTTCGTATAGAAGTTTTCGGCATTTTCAGTGCGCGTTCGATGTAAGGTTAAATTGTTATCTGCATAAACAATACCGGCTGGTTTAACCGTATCGACAATGTCCAAGCGTGCGACCCCACCAAGGAACAAGGTCTGACCGTTGCCCAGTTGATAAGCCTTGGGCCGAATTTCTTTTTGTGGTGAAACGAGTTTTAAATCGTCGCCACTCAAAACATGGGCCATCTGTTCTGGATGAATGATTCCGGGGGTGTCAACCATCTTATGGCCGTCTTCCAGTGGAATTTCAATCTTATCCAACGTGGTTCCTGGGAATCGAGATGTCGTGATCAGATCTTTTAAGCCAGTGTTATTGGCAATGATCCGGTTGATCAACGTCGACTTACCCACATTGGTCACGCCTACGACATAGACGTCGCGACCACGCCGATATTTTTCAATCAATGCTAATAGGTCGTCAATCGCATGGCCCTTTTTGGCACTGGTCAAGGCCACATCAACTGGCTTGATGCCTTGGGCACGAACTTGTTGATTCATCCATTCGCGTAGCTTCGTCCGCCGTAATTGACGTGGTAAAACATCTTCTTTGTTCCCGACTAACAAGACTGGATTATCGCCAACGAACCGTTGTAAGCCTGGAATAATACTGCCATTCAAATCAAAAATATCCACGACATAGACCACTAACGCATTGGCTTCACGAATCGTTGCCAACAAATGCCGGAAATCGTCATCACTAAGCGCAACTGGGACGATTTCGTTGTAATGGCGTAACCGAAAACAACGTTGGCAATAAAGGTCTTGCGCGTCGTTCGCCAACGATTTCTTTAGGGCTGACGCAGGCGTATATCCTGCTGCTTCAGGGTCCGTCGTTTGAATCGCGGCCCCACAACCAATACAATATAAAGTTTCTTGAGTTGTTTCACTCACTATTTAAGTTCCTCCTGAAAATGCTTTTCTGGATAACGATGGGCTAACTGAACTTTAATAAACCGTTCAAAGAACCGGTTGATACGCGTATTCCAAGCGTCAGTTTTCACCAATGGTTTGACCAAGACACTTTGAACCCCAGCCGTGTGGGCTGCCCACATATCGGTGATATATTGATCACCAACCATGATGACTTCATTTTTCCGTAACCCAAGATTGTGTCGCGCTTTTTGAATACCAAATGGTAATGGCTTCAAAGCACGTGAAACAAATGGTAGTCCTAAGGCAGTTAGTGCCTTGGCAATCCGTTTTTCTGAGTTATTTGAAACGACAACTAGTGGAATGCCGGCATCTTGTAACCCATGCATCCACTTTTTCAGTTCCGGGGTACCATCTGGATTATCCCAGGCAATCAGTGTATTGTCGAGATCGGCAAACACGGCCTTTATGCCCTTTTCACGGAGTTGTGTGGCGGTAATGTTATAGATTGCTGGTATCATCCAAGTTGGTTTGAATTGGTTTATCATCGTTTTCCCCTTCGCTTCTACTGTCATTGGTACTGACATTTTGTCAGACCTCACTTGCCTATTTTATCATACACTCGCACCCTTTTAATAGCGGTGCTTGAGCATCAGTGGTGACAAGTGCTCCCGATAAATTCAGTTATCTTTTAATAATAGATGCTTTTAAAAGAATGTGCAACTTTTATTAATCAAACCGTTATATTAATCCCTGATTTTTGTCAGCGGTCACTAGGTAATCACTCTTCTAATTAAGGCTATCCCATCATTTTGAGGCCTCTACCTTTTGATCGATTGATGACTAGTTCACAATCATTTACTGAAAGCGTATATTGAAGCTGTAAAAATAAATCTCATTATAATTAAGGAGGAATTTTACAATGACGGAAAAAACACCTGTTGAAAAAGAAACGGTCATGGCTAAGGTTGTGACTGATGATTTCTTCAGCAAAGGTCATTGGTGGACTAAAATTTGGCAAACCTTAATGGCCATCGTCTTTTGGATCTGTGTGGCGATTCCGGTCTACTGGACCATTTCGTCCACGCTGCTGATCAACAATGAGCATTTCTTACATGCTTGGCGATATGAAGAAGGTCGCACCCTATTCTACTTTTTTGACCGATTCTTTATCATTGCTTTCATTATCTTAGCGATAATTGTCATTATTTCAACGATTCACAATAATCACCGCGTCAAGCAACATGTTGAGAAAACCATCCAATATGATGAGTCACAACTATTAGCTCGCAAACAACACTTGGAGACATTTTACACTGCCCGTTTTGGCAATAAAGACTTTCGAGAAAACGTCCGTAGTTATCACGTTAAACCTGAGCAAAATCTGGAAGTTAACGAAATTCACAAGCTATACAAGGAGGCCGAAAAATAAGTCATGGAAATCTTACAAACTTTAAAGCCTTTTGAAAGTATTTGGAATTTCGTCCTGCTCCTATTAGTCTCCTATCCAATCTTAGGCGCTTTTGCGTGGTTTATGGGTGTCATCTGCTACCAAACTGTTTACCGCCATCGCCACACCGAGTTCACCTATTTAGCGCCCAAGAATCAGCCTTTCATCACGATCATGATTCCTGCTCATAACGAAGAAGTCATGATTGCCCATACGATCGACTATTTAATGACGAGCTTGAACTATGACAACTTTGAAATTTTAGTCACAGACGATGGTTCCACGGATGAGACGCCACAAATTTTGGCTGAGTTACAAAAGAAATATCATAACTTACGGGTCATCACGATTGAAAAGAACCAAGGTAAAGCCCATGCCTTTAATGTTGGGGTTAGTTTTGCTAAGGGTGACTTCATTTTGAGTAATGACGCGGATTCAATTCCTGAACCTGATGCGTTATGGAAATACATGAATTACTTTGTTGGTGAAGAGCACAAAAACATTGCTGCCGTCACGGCCAACATGGATGTGCAGAACCGTAGTAAATTGATTGCAAAGTCACAAACGGTTGAGTTTTCTAGTATCGTTGGGGTCATCAAGCGTAGCCAAGTCAGTGCCCTAGGAAATATGTACGCTTATAGTGGTGCTAATACGATGTATCGCCGAGATGCCTTGATTGATGTTGGGTTATTCCGTCAAGATCGTGCCACCGAAGATATTAGCATCGCTTGGGATCACCAACTCAATGGTTGGACGACCGTCTTTTCACCCGACATTCTATTTTACATGAACGTCCCAGAATCCTTAAAAGCACTCTACCATCAACGAAAACGTTGGGCTAAAGGTGGCACCGAAGTTTTACTCACTAACTTTGGCCGTGTGATGCGTCACCCATTGCGTTACTTAAAACAAATGGCCTTCATCACTGATCAAACCTTGAGTATTATCTGGTCCTTATTCTTCTTTGTTTCAACGCTACTCTTTGTGCTTTCGTTCATTACTTTCATTTTTACCGGCAACTACGAAAGACTCTACCACATGTTCTGTATGGCCTTTATCTTCGTCACCTTCGAAATGTTTGCTGGCTTGCTTCAACTACTTTCAGCACTGATCGTCGATGACCGCGGACGTAAGCTTAAATATTTGATCTTCATGCCACTTTACATGTTGGTCTATTGGCAAGTCAACGCCCTAGCATTGGTCATGACATTAATCCCTGCCATTAAAACAATTATGGGTTACGGCAGTGGCACTTGGGTCAGTCCAGTCCGCAAGCACACCGATTCACCAAGTTAATTTTAAAACGCGCAGTCTTAATCGACTAGCGCGTTTTTTGTTGTCAAAAAAAAGACGTCACCAAAAGATGACGTCCATTTCCTATCAAGATAAGTTTAAATTCTAATTAAGCTGCAAGAGCTTTCTTAGCTTCTTCAACCAATGCCTTGAAAGCATCAGCATCGTTAACAGCTAAGTCAGCCAACATCTTACGGTTCATATCGATGTTAGCAAGCTTCAAACCATGCATTAATTGACTGTAGCTGATGTCGCTCATCCGGGCTGCCGCGTTGATCCGGGCAATCCAAAGACGACGGAAGTCACTCTTACGCTTCTTACGATCGCGGAATGCGTATTCGTATGACTTCATTACTTGGTCCTTAGCTACCTTAAATTGGATATGCTTAGCACCACGATAACCTTTAGCTAATTTTAAAACGCGCTTACGACGTTTGCGTGTTACAGTTCCACCTTTTACTCGAGCCATCTTATTTCCTCCTAGATTTAACTAAAACGTGTTAATTATTTTTGTAATAACTTGTGATATGTTTTGACCATTGGCTTTTCAATTACAGCCGTACCACGTAATTGGCGACGTTGTTTCTTAGTCTTACCATGGAAACGATGACTGGTGAAAGCGTTGGCGCTCTTAATCTTACCTTTAGCGGTTACTTTGAAACGCTTAGCAGCAGCGCGGTTTGTCTTTTGTTTTGGCATAATCAATAATCCTCCTAGAAATTACTTCTCAGTTTTTGGTGCTAGCACTAGGAACATGCTTCGGCCATCCATCTTAGGATAAGCTTCAACTGATGCATCTTCTTTAGTTGCTTCAATCATCCGGTTTAAAACTTGGCGACCAATATCCTTATGGGTAATGGCACGACCTTTAAATCGAATGGAGACCCGAACTTTGTCACCCTTAGACAAGAACTTCTGAGCATGGTTCAGCTTAGTGTCAAAGTCATTGGTATCGATCGTTGGGCTTAAGCGAACTTCCTTAATGCTAACCACTTTTTGTTTCTTACGGGCTTCCCGTTGTTTCTTTTGTTGCTCGAAACGATACTTCCCATAATCCATAATTCTGGCTACGGGTGGTTTCGCTTTCGGTGCAACTAAAACAAGATCTAAGCTCGCATCTTCTGCAATCTGCATTGCTTCTTGTCGTGACTTGACACCTAATTGTTCACCATCACTGGCAATCAAACGTACTTCACGAGCACGGATGCCGTCATTAACCATCGAATCTTTAGCTATGGTAATTCACCTCCGTAAAATTTCGAGAAATCCACAAAAAGAGCGGGCGCATAACACGCCCGCTCACTCCCTTTAATGGGAATAAATTCATTCGTTCATCTGCCCGATAACGTTTTTGTTACCAAGGCGAGAAGCGGGTGCTTCTGCTTTTTTTCTCAACTCCAATACTATATCAGAATTGAAAACTGGTGTCAACTAATTATTTGCTGGCGCCACGGCTATAGTTCTTAACTTCTTGCGTAATAGCGCCAATAAACATATCAACGCCTTCGGATTCAGTTCGTTCCTCACCATATTTACGGACAGAAACGGAACCATTAGCCACTTCTTGATCACCGACAACGAGCAAATATGGAATCTTCTTCGTTTGTGATTCACGAATCTTATAGCCCATCTTTTCGTTACGATCATCGATGCTGACCCGGATGTTTTCAGCAGCTAAACGCCGACGAACGGTTTCAGCATAGGCCCCATGAGCACCCTTGTTAACTGGAATAATCGTTACTTGTTTTGGTGCTAACCAAGTTGGGAAAGCGCCCTTGTAGATTTCAGTCAAGTAAGCCACGAAACGTTCCATCGTTGAAACTAAGCCACGGTGAATCATGACTGGGCGATGTTCTTCACCATCAGAACCAACGTACTTCAGGTCAAAGCGTTCTGGCAATAAGAAGTCCAATTGGATCGTTGACAAGGTTTCTTCACCACCAAGCGCGGTCTTCGTTTGAACATCCAATTTAGGACCGTAGAAAGCGGCTTCCCCTTCAGCTTCGAAGTAATCCAAGCCCATGTCATCCATAGCGGACTTCAACATCTTTTGGCTTTGTTCCCACATAGCATCGTCATCGAAATACTTAGCTTTGTTAGCTGGGTCACGATAACTCAAGCGGAACCGGTAATCAGAAATATCAAAGTCTTTGTAAACTTCAACCATCAAGGACAAGATGTTCTTGAATTCTGCTTCAATTTGGTCCAAGGCCACAAAAGTGTGCCCATCATTCAAGGTCATTTCACGAACCCGTGATAAACCAGTCAATGCACCAGATTTTTCATAACGATGCATCATGCCAAGTTCAGCAATCCGCAATGGTAATTCACGATATGAGCGAATGTGATGGTTGTAAATCTGGATATGTGATGGGCAGTTCATTGGACGTAATTCCAATTGTTCGCCATCGCCCATGTCCATTGGTGGGAACATGTCTTCACGATAGTGATCCCAGTGACCAGATTGTTTGTAAACATCCAAGTTAGCTAAAACTGGGGTATAAACGTGTTGATAACCGTTGGCAACTTCCTTGTCCACGATATAACGTTCGATTTGACGACGAATCGTCGCACCATTTGGCATCCAGTATGGTAAACCATTACCGACTTTAGGATCAACGAAGAATAAATCAAGTTCATTCCCAATGACCCGGTGATCACGTTCACGAGCTTCTTGGCGCTTCTTCAAATCTTCATCTAAGTCTTTTTGCTTTAAGAAAGCCGTCCCGTAAATCCGTTGTAACATTGGATTGCTAGACTTGCCTTGCCAATAAGCACCGGCAACTGACAAAAGTTTGAAAATCTTAACTTTACCAGTTGAGGCTAATTGCGCGCCATCTGATAAATCAACAAAATCGCCTTGCTTATAAACAACCACTTGGCCATCATTTGCAGCAGCCCGGTCATTAACTAAGTCTTTTTGGTAAGGATCATCGCCAACTAAAGCTAAAGCAGCGTCTTTTGACAAGACTTCGCGCACGATTGGCAAATCTTTCTTGACGATGGCTTGCATCTTCAAGCTGATGGCTTCAAGGTCATCTTCACTGATTTGCTTGCCTTCAGCATCCGGATTGTCGGTATCGAAGAAGAAGCCATTGGCATTACCTTCACCACTCCCAAATTGAACCTTAGGGAAAAGTTGTTTAACCGCATTGGCCAAAACTTGGGCAGCTGTCTGACGTAAGACTGCCATCCCTTCATCACTGTCAGCAGCGATGATTTCGATGTTACCATCAGTCGTTAAGGGTTGACGATAATCAACGACTTGATCGTTGAACTTCCCAGCCACTGACCGTTTAGCCAATGAGGGACTAATTGATTTTGCAATTGCTTCCGTGGTAACGCCAGCATCAAATTGCTTTTCAGCGCCATCAGGGAACTTTACATTAATACTTGCCATAAATTGACACACTCCTTCAAAATTTACCCACTCACCAAAACACTGCGCCGGGACGACAAAAAAGTCCCTAATGCCAGACTAAACTAGCATTAGGGACGTGATTGACGTGGTTCCACCCGATTTTTCAGTGCAACAAGGCACACTGACTCATTAGCGCTAATAACGGACGCGTTCCGGCTCAACTGAGCATGTTCACAAAAGTGGTATCTTCATTTATCCGGTCTCAAGCTTCCAGAACTAGGCTTGGGTCTCTGTAATCCATGATAACGAAGCATGTCTTTTGCATCTGTTTTTATTAAACCACTTTCACATTAAATGTCAACATTAATCGGTCGGATTCAAGCGCCGATTACGACCAATCATTTCAATTTCAGTAGACAAATACCGGACGCGTTGCATGATTCGCTGAGCTTTGATCGGTTCCTCATCGCCCTTTTGAGAGATGGTTAGATAACCGTCCTGCAATTCTTGCATCGAAAAATTAGAAGAAAAACAAGTTGGCAACTCTTCTTGCATCCGAAATTCCAAAATAACACCGAGTACATCATCGCGAATCCAAGTGGACGACGCATCTGCCCCGATATCATCGATCATTAGAATCGGCGCACGTTTAATGGCATCCACTTTATCACCAGAAGTATTGTTACTGATAGAACGTTTCATTTCAACCGCAAAGCTTGGAAAATGGATCAAGGTCGTTTGAAAACCTTTGGCCGCTAACGCATTAGCCATAGCCCCTAACAAGAACGTCTTACCGACGCCAAAAGAGCCATACAAATATAAGCCTCGATGAAACCGTTTTGGTGCTTGCGTGTAGGCATCGATAAAATCTAATGCCGACATCAACGCACCCGCGCGATCACCGTCTTGATCATAAGCTTTCAGATCTGCATGCTCAATATTCTTAGGCATACTAATCGAACGAACCCGCTGCTTCAACTCCCGAGCGACCTGCGCTTCTTGATGCTGAAGCGTTGGCTGATAGGCAATATCAATTAAATGATTACTCATCACGAGTTCGGGTTGATAGCCAGGCACCTGTGTTGGCTCATGGCGCGCAATCTTGCGCTTTTCCTGACAAAATTCATACAGTTTAGTCGCGCTACGTTCCATCGCATCACTAGAGAGTTCCTTTTGATGAGCCGCTAAAAACTGACGAACATCCGAATCTTGAAATACCTCAGTCATGAGTTCTTGATACTGATGATTTAAATTACGTTTATTCATCAAAATCTTTAAAGTTTCCGAAATATTCTCCATGCTTTAGTCCCCCTTCTCAGAATCTGAATCTAGTTTAGCCAACCGTGCGGCTAATTGTTTTCGTTGGGCTGCCGTGATTTGATTACTAGTTGACTTGACGGTCCCATCAGCGGACTTTTGAGCCCACTTTGGCACAATTTCCTTACGTGGCGTTCGGCCATTACGCGCTCGGGTTGCCCGTTGACGCGGCTGTTTCGGTTGCTGACGCTCACGCAAATAAGCCAGCGCCGCTTCTGGTGTCATAATATCATGTTGCTGCCAATCATTTGCGACCGTCTCTAATAAATTCTTATTTAAGGCGGCTAACTCACGATTTTGTAACAAATAATAGACCACCATATTAATAACAGCATTTGGTAAGACACCACGATTGACCAAATCGTGAATCAAACGATTTTCACCGCTTGTGACGAAACCATGCTTTTCTTGTTTTAGTTCATTAAGAAAATCATATGGTGAAGTTTGTTTGGCATACGCCACCAGCTGCTGCTCAGCCGTCGATAATTTTACGGCTGGCGTGGTGTCGGCAGCCGCCGTGGCCGCTGAACGAGCCTCCAATTGAGTGGTTGTCGAATTCGTTGGACGCTCATATCGACGCGCGATCAACAACTTTAATTGGCTTTCATCGAACTGACCAGTGGTTAAACTGGCCACCTCACTGATTAATTTGGCCATTTCAACTTCACTAATCCCATAGACACGGCTTTCTGTCATGATCAACTGTCGAGACTGAGCGACTTGTTCTAAGTCAACATAGTTCTGTTTGAGAATTTGACCAAGTACTTGCCAGTCAAAGACTTCATCGGTCAGATCAGGCATCGCTGGTGTCATTTCAGTTGCGGTCGCTTGTTTGGCCCGCACAGTTTGAATCTCGGTCGGAACATGCGTGACCTTCTGACTATCAATATGAAAGACATCCAGCAAGTTCGCCGAAACATCCGTGGCACCTTGTATGTCGACCACCGTTGGCGTAAACTGATCGGCCAATTGCTGATAGCGTAACTCACCGACCGTATCCAGTAGCAGCACACTCAACAAGTCGTCTCCAAAAAATTGCGTTGCTGGCAAGGGTCGCTGTAAAACGTACAAATAAACTTCGCCTAGATCATCTTGGCGATAGTAGCTCCGTAGCAATCCGGTCGCTTCAAGCTTTTGCCGTGCCGCCACTACGGTTGGCAGATCAACATTCAAAATTCCAAGCAATTCCGCATGGCTACGTCGATGAGTTAAATCAGTCGACGGCGTCTGCAAACTGCGTAGGGCCGCTGCCAAACTATAGGCCAGCGGTCCAATTAGTGGTAAATAGAGCTCCGCTAACACGGCCTGCTCAGTGGCACTTAACGCCGGCGCCGCGGGGACAACTAACCCCGTTTTAGGTGTCAAGCTTGGCTCATTTTTAGGCATGTTGCTCACCATTCTTCATTAATTATCTTTTTTCGTTTTAGACACACGATGGGCCGTTTTAGTCGGTTGTTTGGCCAACTTGACTTTATCACGTTCCATCATATCTTGGAGTTCATTTAAGAAGACGTGCATATCCTTAAATTGCCGATAAACACTGGCAAAACGGATGTAGGAAATTTCATCGATATCTGCAAGTTGTTCCATGACATATTCCCCAATCACCTGACTGGAGATCTCATTTTCACCCAAAGAACGAACTTTATTCTCGACGTCATCCACGACACCCGTCATCGTTTCCATGCTGACTGGTCGTTTTTCAGCCGAACGGATAATTCCCCGTAAAATCTTTTCACGGTTAAATTCTTCACGGGCGCCATTCTTTTTGATCACTAACAATGGTGTCGCTTCGACTCGTTCAAAAGTTGTGAATCGAAAACCGCAGTTCTCGCATTCACGCCGGCGACGAATAACGCGACCATCATCAGTGGGTCGACTATCAACTACTCGCGAGCCATTATGATGACAATGTGGACATTGCATAGACTTCTCACCTCATTTTTACTTAATCGTATCAATTTTACTTTATAATCGTTTTCAGCCATTTTAACACGGCGGTTCTTGTTTTATCAACGTTTTCTCCATTATCAATGACCACATCCGCCCGTTGAACCTTTTCAGCCAGTGGCATTTGACTCGCTATCCGTGCACGTGCCGCTTCAGCTGACAGTTGATTACGCGCCATCAACCGGGACAAAACTACGGGCGCCGGTGCGGCTACCACGACAACTTGATCACAAATATGCTGCCAACCGCCTTCAAATAATAGTGGCACATCTAAGATCACCGCAGCCGGCTGTGACTTTCCAGCCGCCACAATAGCGGTTAACATCGCCCGTTGAATCGGGCCGCGAGTGATCTCCGTCAACAATGCCAACTTACTGGCATCATTAAAAACTTGCTGCCCTAGCCAACGCCGATTTAACTGACCATCTGCAAGCAGCGTTTGCGAGCCAAAAGCTGCCGCAATTTTTTGTGTTGTCGGCTGACCTGCTCCTTCGACTTGCCAGGCAATTTTATCGGCATCGACAATGGGCAAGCCGGCTTCGGCCAACATCGCAGAAACCGTTGATTTGCCCGTGGCGATGCCGCCAGTCAGTCCAATAATTTGCGTCATTGGCTCACCTACAATTGCTGTTCATGCGGACAAAAATGGGTCCCACGTTGTGCAACTTTGATTTTTACAATCAATGTCCCGCAACGTTCACACGGTTCGCCTTCACGACCATAAACATGGAGATGATTTTGAAATTGCCCTGCCTCGCCAAAGGCTGTTGAAAAGGAATGTACCGTTGTCCCATGGCCTTTGATTGCCAGTGCCATTTCATCAATGATTGCTTGCCGTAACGAAACAATTTCGTCATCAGTTAATGAATTAGCCGGTCGCATTGGATGAATCTTACTCATCCAAAGGGTTTCATCCGCGTAAATATTCCCAATGCCAGCGATCTTACTCTGATCTAGCAATAGTGGTTTGATCATCTTTTTTGAGCGCTTAAAGATCTCAGTCAGATACGCCACAGTCAGGTCACTTGCCACGGGTTCTGGACCAATAGTTTTCAAACCAGCAACCGTCAACTCTTCACCGGTGGGAACGAGGGTCATGCGACCAAATTTGCGCGTGTCATTGTACAACAAGTCACGACCATCCGTGAGATGAAACACCACGTGCGTATGAGTCGTTTGGCCTTCATTTTGCGGCATAACACTGTAATTGCCTTCCATCCGTAAATGTGACACCATCGTGAGTCCTTGGCTAAATCGGAACAGTAAATATTTTCCGCGCCGATCAACTTTTTCAATCGTGTGTCCGGCTAGACGCTGCTTAAAACGCTCAACATCATTATTAATAATTTTGGGCCAATTGACCTCGATACTCGCAATTGTGGCGCCCTTAACTAACCGATTCAACCCACGTCGAACCGTTTCAACTTCAGGTAATTCTGGCATCTAATCACTTCCATGTTTATTTTGCATCATACCATGTATCACCAAAATGGCTTTCGACCTTTAATGGGACTTCCAACTTCACCGCAGAATCCATCACTGATGGCACTAATTTTTCTAGCGTTGAAATCTCTTCTTTAGGCGCTTCAAAAATCAATTCATCATGGACTTGGAGTAACATTGTCGCTTTTAATCCCGCTGCTTTGAGCTTAGCCTGCATCTTGATCATCGCAATTTTGATGATATCCGCCGCACTGCCTTGAATCGGTGTATTCATCGCCGTTCTTTCAGCAAATGACCGCTGATTAAAGCTCTTGGCATGAATATCTGGTAAATAACGCCGCCGATGAGAAATCGTTTCAACATAGCCCTGTTCATGAGCTTGTTTGACAATATCGGTCATATATTGCTTCACACCTGGGTATTCCTTGAAGTAAGCGTCAATAAACGCTTTGGCTTGTTTACGCGTAATGCCAATATTTTGTGACAACCCATAATCACTGATCCCATAGACGATACCAAAATTGACCGCTTTGGCTTGGCGTCGAATATTCGGCGTAACCTCTTCAGGCGACTTCAAATTGAAGATCCGCATGGCCGTCGCAGCATGAATGTCATCGCCTTCTTTAAAGGCAGCTTGCAAGTTGGCATCATGGGTAATATGTGCTAGCACTCGCAATTCAATTTGCGAATAATCAGATGAAAAGATTTGCCAACCCGCATGACTAGGCACAAAGGCTTGCCGAATCTTACGCCCTTCTTCTAACCGGACTGGAATATTTTGCAAATTCGGATCAACGGACGATAAACGCCCGGTTTGCGTTAAAGTTTGTAAATAACGGGTATGGACTTTTTGATCAGATGAGTGAATCGCGTCCAATAACCCCACCACATAAGTGGATTGAATCTTAGAAATTTGCCGATATTGTAAAATGTTAGCCACGATTGGGGCTTCCGGTGCTAATTTTTCGAGTACATCAACCGCGGTCGAATAACCTGTTTTAGTCTTTTTAATCACTGGCAACTTCATATCTTCAAACAAGATTTTACCTAGTTGCTTAGGTGAATTGATATTAAACTCTTGCCCGGCCTCCTGATAGATCTTTTGTTCGATTTCGCTCAGCCGTTCTTTAAATTGACTCCCCATGGCTTGTAAAGTGCCACTGTCAACGGTGATGCCAGCGATTTCCATTTGTGCCAAAACGCGGGCCATTGGTTTTTCAATATCATCGTATAACGGCGTTTGTTCATTTTCATCAAGTTTCTGCATTAATTCGGCATGTAAAGCCGCAATCGCCGCAAGTTTTCGTGCCAGATGACTGAAGAAAAGCTTGTCATCATCTGGGATGGCCCGTTTGACACCTTTACCATACACTTCTTCATCAGTTGGCAATTCAGTATAGCCATGTTGTTCCGCTAGGTTACCGAGATCATTGCTGTTGTCGTTGGTATCCAGTAGATAGGAAACGAGTAAGAGGTCAAAATCAACGGTTCCTAGACTCAAGCCTAACCGGTTCAAGCCAACGATGGTCCGTTTCATGTCAAATACGTTCTTCTTGATCGTATCGCTGGCCAACATCTCGGCCACAGCCGGTTGTAACAATAATTCCACGTCACGACTGATATACCATTTGCCGGCATGACCGATCGCAAAACCAGCAAATGCTGAAGTATGATAATTTGCCGTTGGCATTTCCAAATAGAATTCAACCGCCGTCTTAAATTGCGCCAATTCGGGCAGGTTTTCCTTGGTCAATACGGTGTAATCAATTGGTGCCACGGGTTCAGCATTGTTCACCTTTAATTTCTTCAAGAAAGATTGAAAATCCATCGTTTGATAGAATTCTGCCAGTTGGTCAATATTGGGGCCCGCGTAAGCTAAATCAGCTAAACCAACGGTGATTGGCGCATCACGTTTGATCGTCGCCAAGACCTTCGCTCGTACCGCTAAGTCGTGGTCTTCAATCAAATGTTCCTTCATCTTGCTTTGCTTCATATCCGCAACATTTTCGTAAACGCCTTCGACTGAGCCGTATTGCTTCAACAGTTTCAGCGCGGTTTTTTCACCGACTTTGGTCACCCCTGGATAATTATCCGAAGTATCTCCAGTGAGACCCTTCATATCAATAATCTGAGTAGCCGTAATCCCTAGTTTTTCTTGAACATGGGCCGGCGTGTAACGTTCCACTTCGGAGACACCCTTGACGGTCACTGCGACCGTGGTGTGGTCAGTCGTCAACTGAGTCAAATCTCGGTCACCAGTCACTACCGTGGTCGTATAACCAGCAGCATCGGCTTGTCCCGCCAACGTTCCGATAATATCATCGGCTTCATAATCTTTTAATTTATAATGTTGAATGCCGTAAGCATCTAAAAGTTGTTCAATATAAGGCATTTGTTCAGAAAATTCGCTCGGCGTCTTGGCTCGGCCACCCTTATAGTTATCAAACATGGCAGTCCGGAAAGTCGTTTTACCGGCATCAAACGCCACCAACATATCGGTGGGTTCGACAGCTTTGATCATGTGATCGAGCATCGTGTTGAAGCCATAGATTGCATTCGTGTGCAATCCGTCAGCGTTCACAAAGCGGTCGAGTTGATTGTGCAACGCGAAAAACGCTCGAAACGCGACGCTATTGCCATCAATCAATAATAATTTTTTTGCCATTTATTTGCGCTCCTTTAAAGTCGAACAATTTCTTTAATTGTACCAAACAATCGGGGTTAACGGGAATTTCGCGATTAAAAAACGAGTGCCTGACGATTGTCAGCACCCGTTTTGAATCGCATCTCGTTAATAATTTAGTTACGGCTTGAACCACCCGCAAAGATTTGGACAAAGTATAAGAACAAGTTAACGAAATCCAAGTAGAGTGATAAAGCCCCACTAACGGCCAAACCAGTTGATGAGACTTGATCCCCATATTGGAGATACATGTCACGCATCTTGTTCGCATCCCACATTGATAAGCCCGCAAAGATCAAGACACCAATATATGAGAAGACGTAACTGATCATAGCGCTTTGTAAGAATAAGTTAACGACGGAAGCGACTAATAACCCGATCAAGGCCGCAAACAAATGCGTCCCTAAACGTGACATATCACGCTTGCTAGTCGTCCCAATCACCGCCATAGTTGCAAAAACGGCTGCGGCTGAGATGAAAGCACCGGTAATCACGGCACCCGTGTAAAGCTGCAACATCACTGACATTTCAACGCCAAAGACGACGGCGAATAACATCAATAATGTGAAGCTCATGGCCGGATTCCGAGTCGCATTCTTCTGAATCCCACCGATCATCGCAAACATACTAATCAAGAACACGATTAGGGCGATCATTGGATGTTGCCCAAAGAGTGCATTAATTTGAGCAGCGAAAACGTTAATTGATAAGTAAACTGAAACCGCAGAAACTAACACGGCTAAAGTCATGTAACCATACATTTTAGTTAAGAAACTCCGTAACCCAACTTGCGTATTAATAGTACGTGGTTGCGGATCTTGTTGAAAATTATTCATAGAATCCCTCTTTCACCTAAAATTGAATACAACCCTTCAAAGTCCGAGTTGATAGTGTCGACTGGTGTCCAGCGTGATTTAAATCACTAACAGTTGCTAGTGACCACCCTCACGCTAATTTTTCAATTGAATGATCTAACCACAATCTCACAGACATGCCAATCAGTCACCTCAACTTTCTTGTCATCTAGTGTATCAGATTAGTCAAAGAAGGTAAAACAGTTTGGTCGTTAAAATTAGATAAGAATTTCTTAGATTTAGAAAACCATTTCAGCGGCAATCCACTGATCGGCAACCGATGCATCGTAACCATCATGTTTATCATCGATTATCGTCTCCATGGACCAGCTCGTTTGCTGTGAGGCAGACCTGCAGCCAAAGACCGGTCTGTAGGGCGCTTTCAAGCCGAAAGTCCGCGTCTTAAAAGTCGGCCAAACACTAACCTGGGAAGAATCACCCAGCTAAGTGTTTCGACACGGCAAACGAGCTGGTCCACTCCGACGTTAAATAGCGATTTAACAAGAGGACATTGATAAACCCAGGATCAACAAAAGATCAATTGATGTTAAAGATTACTGATTAGCGCAGGACGGGCTGGATGATGCTCAGTGGTGAAATTTCTCAAGAGTGTGAGGTCCAACGGGTTGCTCCTGAGCATTGCCTAACCATCGCAATTACTCGACGTTTTTCCGAGTGGTTGCGATGGTGTCGCAAGCGGAAGGAGCAGTTGGATCGAACACGTTTCGACAGCTGGTGCTTTCCCAGCTTAGGAAAAGCCCGGCTTGTGAGACCGCCATTTGGTTCACAAACGTGGTCACCGCGTTCCAGCATCAGTCCAGACCAACCGAAGCGGCAAGCCAGCTGAATCCTGATAAATATAATAGCTACGTCACACTGGCGTGACTCATTTAATCATCACGCCAATGTTTAGCAATTTCTGCCATGGCATCAACGGACTGTTGTTGCGCCTGCTGATTGGCTAAATGCCCTAACTTTCTTGAAGCTGCCGGAGTGGGCTGGTCAGCTGCTGATGGTGTCGAGGCTTTAACCGGTGCTGGCGTCTGTGGTATGGTCGCAAACAAATCTTCCTGAATCGAAGTGGCAGGACGACCAGGAATTTTGGCGGTGGCATTCTTAGCTGGAATCGGCGCATTCTTAGTCATATGATCCATCGTTTCATTCAACAAATGATCAACTAAGTTGTTGCCATCCGTGGTGGCATGACCTTTCACCCATTTAAAGGAAAGCTTCGAAAATTGTTGTAATGATTGTGCCATCAACCGCCATAGCTCACTATTTGCTAGTGGCTGATTGCCGGCTCGTCGCCAGCCCCGCTTTTCCCAACCAGTTAACCAGCCCTTTTGAATCGCGTCTAAAACGTATTTAGAATCCATCACAATTAAAATCGGCGTTTCAGTTTGTTTGGTCTCAATCAAGTAACTCAAGGCTTGTAATAACGCCATGATTTCCATGCGATTATTAGTAGCGCCCCATTCACCAGACGTCCCTGTAACCGTTTTACTGGCTGCGGTCATTTGAAAAGCCCAAGCCGATTTGTCGGTGGGCTTGACTTGGCCGCCCTGCACATTACCGGTATTCCGATTACCACCATCGGTATAAACCACCACTGCCGCAGAACTGGTGACCTGCGTCTTGTCAGGAATGGCCTTCTTAGCACGTAGCTGACCAGATTTCGTCGGCGCTTGGCTGTTCAGATAATCCGTCGCAGCTTCACGCGTCAAGAAGCTTTTATATTGTGCCCCCGAATAATGATTGATCTGAGCCTGACAGTCTTCCCAACTGCGATAAATCCCCGGTTTACGGCCGACCCGAACCGCATAGAATTTAAGTTTCGCCATATTTTCCTCCATTATCGTCTAAAAAGAGTCCGGGGGTTTTCCCGAACTCTTTTTTACCAACTTAATCGTAACGAGCTATTTGGTTAATAACTCAGTATAAATTTTTTCGTATTTTTGAATGTCACCAGCGCCCATAAAGACGACTACCGCGTCATGATAAGCTGTCAATGCGGACATATCATCGGTCGTAATAATTTCACCACCATTGGATAATTTGGCGGCTAAATCTTTCGACGAAACGTCACCACTCTTTTCACGTGCGGAGCTAAAGATATTCGTCAAGAAGACGTGATCAGCCATACTTAAACTGGCTGCAAAGCCATTCATTAACGCTTTAGTCCGTGAGTACGTATGTGGTTGGAAAACGGCTAAAATTTTCTTATCTGGGTATTTTTGACGTGCCGCATCCAAAGTCGCTTTAATTTCAGATGGATGATGCGCATAGTCATCAATCATCGTCATATCGCCGACCTTAGATTCAGAGAAACGCCGCTTAACGCCACTAAAGTTCAACAATTCACGCCGAATCTCGTCCAAATCAACTTTTTCAAAGTAAGCGACCGCAATGACCGCGGTGCTGTTCAAAACGTTGTGTTCGCCATACAACGGAATCTCGAATTCACCAAGTGACTCATCATGATATTTCACTTCAAAGGAAGAACCCTTGGTCGTCCGATTAATATTTACCGCTTGGAAATCATCGCGATCTTTGGTCCCGTAATAGTAGATCGGTGTCTTAATGTTTAAGTGACGTAAACTTTCATCGTCACCCCAAGCAAAAATTCCCTTCTTAACTTGGCTCCCAAATTGTTCAAAAGCGAGTTTGACATCCGCTAAATCTTTATAATAATCTGGATGGTCAAAGTCAACGTTCGTCATGATAGCATAGTCTGGATGGTAAGCCACAAAATGACGACGGTATTCATCCGCTTCAAAAACAAAGAAGCGGGCATCAGGAGTTCCCTTACCAGTGCCATCACCAATCAAATAGCTGGTAGGCGCAATGTTACTCAACACATGTGACAATAATCCGGTGGTAGATGTCTTACCATGCGTCCCGGCAACACCGATACTCGTGTAGCCTTCCATCAATTTACCCAAAAATTCGTGGTAACGATAGACTGGTAAGCCCATCTCACGCGCCTTCTTGATTTCAGGATGATCATCTGTAAAGGAATTCCCAGCAATGACCGTTAACCCAGCGTGAATATTGTCCGCTGAGAATGGCAACATTTTGATGCCAGCCGCTGCTAAGCCTTTTTGCGTAAAGGTATATTGTTCAATATCAGAACCTTCGACTTGGAAGCCCTTATCGTGCAAAATCAAAGCTAATGAGCTCATCCCAGAACCCTTAATCCCAACAAAATAATAAACCGTCTCTTTATCCATTGTTTAATAATCTCCCATGTTTAGGATTCATCAATGAAGCGGTGAATCGTTAATTTTTAATTATGAGTTAGCTTGTAATTTAGTTAAATCGTCCGACGTGAAATAGACATCACGTGGCTTGGAACCCTTAGCTGGTGACACATAGTTGCGGTTTTCCAAATCATCAATGATATTTGCTGCTCGGTTATAGCCGACGGAAAAAGTTCGTTGCAATTTTGACGTTGAAACGGTGTCTTCATCCGCTAAATAAGCTAAAACTTCCGGCATGAGATCATCCTGATTCTTGGCGGCTTCTTCATGTTTCACCAAACTATCCGGCTGAAATTCGTAATGTGGGGCAGCTTGATCACGAACGTATTGCGCAATGTCATCAATTTCGCTATCCACATACGTCCCTTGTAAGCGAATCGGCGTACTTTGGCCATTTCCGAGGTATAGCATATCCCCGCGACCTAACAGCCGTTCCGCACCACTCGCATCCAAAATCGTGCGCGAATCAATCTGACTCGCCACCATAAAGGCAATCCGGGTCGGAATATTGTTTTTGATTAAACCAGTAACGACATCAACACTTGGTCGTTGCGTGGCAACCAACAAATGAATCCCCGCGGCCCGAGCTTTTTGAGTGATTCGGGCAATATAATCTTGAACTTCACTAGAAGCGACCATCATCAAATCGGCTAATTCGTCAATGACGATGACAATGTACGGCATCTTCAACCCATCTTCATGATGTTCGACAGCCATGGCATTGAATTGCTCAATATTACGAGCACCGCCCGCGGCCAATTTATCGTACCGATTGTCCATTTCATCCACGACCCATTTCAGCGCGGCTGAAGCGGCCTTCGGTTCTGAAATCACCGGCGCTAACAAATGCGGCACCCGGTCATATGGCGCTAATTCCACTGCTTTAGGATCAATCAACAAAAGCTTAACTTCTTGTGGATTAGCCTTATAGAGCAGTGAAACCAAGATACTATTAATAAAGACCGATTTACCAGAACCCGTCGCCCCAGCAATCAAGCCGTGCGGCATTTTACGGAGATCAGTCACTTGTGGTTGGCCAAATAGATCGACACCCAATGCCACTGTTAATGGTGAGCGACTGTCCTTAAATTTCTGTGAATTCAGAACTTCTGACAACATTACCGGCCGCGACTTCTTGTTTGGAATTTCAATTCCGACCGTGTTGCGACCCGGAATTGGCGCTTCGATACGAATATCTTTCGCTGCTAACGCTAATTTCAAATCATCATTCAAATTCGTGATTTTGCTGACCTTGACGCCACGTGCCAATTTTACTTGGAACTGGGTCACGGTCGGTCCAACGGTCCAATCAACGACGTTTGCATCGACACCAAAAGCATCCAGCGACTCATCTAGCGCACTGGCCTTGCTTTCGATCCAATCATCCATTTCAGATTCATCGGGAACCACTGGCGCTTTTAACAGATCAAGCGGTGGCAAATGATAGGCCGCCAAATCTTTGTCTGCTAAAACTGGCGCGGCTGAGGTGCCGGAATGAACTGCTGAAGTCGGCTCAGCATCCGCACTAGTCGCACTTGCTGCTGACGCCGCTATCGGCGCTTGCGATGTGACTTTAGTCGCGCTGCTCGCTGGCTTTACCGCCGGCTGAGCCCGTGGCCGTACACCGACTGGTTGATACATTTCGTCGTCACCGGCATCGTCAGTACCCATTGACTGCTCAGAGACCGGTGTCTCGGCAGTCTCAGCTTCTGGTTGGTCTTTAAATAAAGCCAAATCTGACTGAGCATTATGCTCCTCTGTCATGATGGCATCTAGTGACAATCCAAGACCATGATTCGGTTTAGCAGCTGTTGAAATTGGCGCTGAACTCGGACTTTCGCTGTCGGCAGTCTCTGCTAGGTCTGCCAATTGGGTCGCTGCAGAAACTGCAGCTGAATCCGCAGACGACGTTATTTCAGCCGACTCGATCGTCGTAGTCTCAGCTTCAGTCGACAAAATCGTCGACTCAGTGCTAGTCTCACTTGTCGGTGGCGTCACTGACTCGGCTGAATTGACCATACTGGTCACTGCTGAGTCTGATGCGGCCATGCTTGCAGAAACAAGGCTAGTCGGCTCAAATACTTCCGTCGGCGCGGTGCTGGTTGCCATGGTTGTAGCAACACTGGTCACTGAAGTCGCTGGCTCAAAAACCACAGTCGGCGCAGCTTCACTCGTTATTTCAGTTGCCGGATAGTTAGTTTCAGCCACTGGCGCTGCGGACAATTCCACGATTGGCTCACTTGTTGACGCCTCATCCGCGAACAAAAAATACGTTTCAATCGGTTTATGCAAACTGGCTTCAACTTCCAAATAAGCTGTTTCATCATGTGTGACTGTCACCCCAACTGCCACATTCGACCGTGTTAATTGTGCCGGAATATGTGTCGGATGAAAGTCACCATGTGTCACCCCATTGAAAGGTTCAGTTGAGGTTGGCTGGCTGGCTGCTGATTGCACTGTTGCGCCAGTTGAATAAACCGGCTTAGCAGCGCTAGTGGCCGCCGACAGTCCCGCTGATGCTGGACGCGGTGCCGTGCTGGTTGATTGACTGGCCGCGGCCGAAGTCGGTTTTTTAGTTATAAAATCTCGATATTTCCGGTAAAATGCCGGGCCATCATAATGGTTCATTTTCAATCATCCTATTTTTAGTGTTCAACCTAATTAAGCCTCAAATAAAGTTTGGGCACGTTTAAAGTCAAATGGTTCGCCAACTTTTTGATAATCAGCCGGCAAAATCAAAGCACCTGGTCGTTGTGGCGCATTTGGTAAGTGCAGTTCACGACCAGAAACGATCATCCCGTTACTTGCAATGCCTCGAAGTTCACCCGGCCAAATAATTAATCCATTTGGCATCATGGCACCAATCTTAGCCACAACGACCAAAATATCGGCTTGCATATTTGGTGAGCCACTCACGATCTGTAACGTTTCACCCTCCCCTATTTGCGTCTGGGTCACTTGTAAATGATCAGACTTGGGATGGGCTTCGGCACTTTCAACATAGCCCACGACAAATTTCGGCGTCGTGTCTAAAACTAAATCTGGTTCAAAATCAGTTGCTTTTAATAATTTATTTAATTGGTCAACTTGGTCAGTGGTTAAATGAACTTGGCCGTTAACATCTAATTGTCCTAGGGTCTGCGAAACTTCAAAAAAGTTGTAACCAAGTGTTTCACCAGTTGCAACGTCACTAATCCGGGTGACATTTTGATGTGTTTCGATCTTTTGTTCAGCAGTATCTGGTCGTAAAATAGCGATCAATGTATCGCCTAATTCGGATGGATTATAACTTGTAATTAACATTTGAAACCCCTTTACTCTCATTCTAAGCGTTCAATTAAACATTATAGCCTATTTCTGACGATTCTTACTGATTAATTATGACTTTTATTTGTATTATCGTCAATCATTGGTATACTAATTTTGAGCAAAAAATCCCATGTTAAGTTGGTCGAAAGGAGCACGCAACATGAATAAACAATTACAATACGGCGGGTTATTAGCTGTTGGGATGGCCGGTATCGCTGGTGGATTCTCCGTTGGCGGGCTACTAAAACGGTTGCGCCGACCAACCCCTAATCAGATCTTAAACCAAGTCAAACGGGCCTTTTTAAAGGAAGCACCAATTGAAGGCTCTTGGATTGAAATGAAAAAAGCCCCACTACAAAAGTTCGCCTTACGAACTGACGTCTACTATGGTGGGATCACCCGTTACGAAGATGGTCAACTCGTTCAGTACGAATTTTTGGCGGATGCCAATACTGGCAGTATTTTAGATATTTATCGTCTTTAATCAAAAAGATGTTCACCTATAATTGCGGTGAGCATCTTTTTTGATTGCTTAAAAACATTAAAACAATTGTTTAAGCTGGCAATTCAACTAAAATTTCTATTGCAAGTTCAATCGCCGGGATGACCGCATCAGTTCCCCATTGACGTGGATCATGTCGATCCAAGTTGGCTAAAGAATCCGCCGTATACAAGAGTTGACCAAACTTAATTTTTCGAAATTTCGCACAAGCTACTAATGCGGCGCATTCCATCTCAACGACCTCGCAGCCAGCTAACTTCACGCTAGTAATTCTTGATTTGTTTTCACGAAAAATGGCATCCGTCGTCCAAGTTTTCACTAGTCTAACCGGAATATGTCGTTGCAATAACCCTTTTTGAATCCCGGCAACCATGGTTGGGTCAACGGTCGCCCACTCACTAGCGGGCAAATAATGAAAAGAAGTTCCTTCATCCCGTAAAGCCGCCGTTGGACTCAAAAAAATATTTTCTGGGAGCTCTGTCAAAGCCCCACAACTGCCGACACCCAAAACTTGTCTCACGCCAAACGCAATTAGGCTCTCTAAAATCATGACCGCACCGGGCGCTCCTAATGGTGCTTGCGCCATCGCAATCTTTTGACCATGCCGGTTGACCTGATAAACTCGCGCAACTTTGGTAATCGAGTCAAAATGTGCAACTTCGACCCCGTGATAGTGCGTCACAATTTGTTGAAAGTGCTGGTCATCCGTCAACATTAATAAAGCTTTTTCTGGCAGTTTAAAATTGCCCTCAGTACTAGGCGACAACACTGCCTCGGGATCATCGTCAAAATGCAATAAAGTCAGTTCATCACGCATACGTTCATCTCCAAATCAACTCATTTTTCTAAGCAGATCTGTCCCGCTGACGTCGCCCTCAGCGAATCAACGGGGCTTTAACAGTAGTCTGATCCACTCACACTCATTTTACCAGCGATATTCCACCGGATTTTTAATGTATTGATCGTAAACATCCCGCACAATCGCCATTTGTTGATTGCTCAATGCCGGCAGATCGGCCGCAGTCGTATTACGTTCAATTTGGTTAGGGTTACTGGCACCCGGAATAACCGCGGAAACCGCATCATACATCAAGATGTACCGTAAGGCCAACGCCGCTAAGTTATCCGTCTTCAACCGAGTCTTGAGTTCATCAGCGGCCTTGACCCCGGTCAAGAAGTCCACGCCAGAGAACGTCTCACCTTGGTCAAAGTGTTGACCATGGCGGTTGTTAGTCCGATGATCCGTAGGTGCAAAAGTCGTTTCAGCGGTATACTTGCCGCTGAGTAACCCACTTGCTAACGGCACCCGAGCTAAAATACCAATATTATGCTGTTTGGCTAAGTCAAAAAACAGGTTAGCTGGCCGGAGCCGGAACATGTTGAAAATAATTTCAATCGCTGAAATATCGTAATCCATCGCCTTAATGGCCTCTTCAACCTTTTCAACACTTACCCCGTAGTGCCGAATCTTACCTGCTTTTTTGAGCCGGTCTAACTCGAAGAACGTTTCCGGTTGGTACAGAACCTGAGTTGGCGGGCAGTGCAATAAGACCGTATCTAAAGCGTCCACGCCTAAATTCTTTAACGACTCATCTACATAACGGTCGATACTCTTAGGGCTAAAGTGGTCCGCCGTTAAGGGGGCTTCTTTTCGGCCAATTTTAGTCGTATAGTGAATATCCGAATGACGCTTCAAAAATTGCCCAACGGTTCGTTCACTGGCACCACCCTGATAGCCATCAGCGGTATCAAAAAAGTTTACCCCTTGATCATAGGCCTCGGCTAAGGTAGCCATCGCGTCTTTTTCACTGAATGGCAGTCCCCATTTTCCACCTAATTGCCAGGTACCAAGCGAAACTTCACTAATTTTATAACCTGTATTGCCAAATTGACGGTATTTCATTTGCCATCTTCCCTTCATCGTTATTGCTTATCACTAGTATAAAACTTACAGTTACGGCTAAGGCAAGCATTTTGCCTAAAAAATTTTATTTTAGGCAAAAAAAGTCTGGTCACAGTCAGTTCAATGACTTTAACCAGACTAGTTTAATTTATGTTTACTTTAATCAAAGTGACGCCACTCACGATCCATCAACGCCCGTGCCACAAAGAGCCCCAGCGGTAAAAACATAATAATTAACATCGCTTTAGTCAGCCAGAGGGCTCCGACGCCGATTTGGTTGCTCCCAATATTGTAAATGGCTCGGTAAATATAAAGCCCCGGCACCATGATCACAATGGACGGCACGGTCAGTGAGATCCGCGGATAACCGTTATAACGATTAATCAGAGAAGCCAGTAATCCCGCCACTAGTGCGCCACAAAAGGCCGCGGCGGCCGGTGGCATCGTGGTCAGTTCAACAAGTTCTAACCGGAGCGTATTGGCAATGGCACCCATGAACCCCGCCGTAATGGCCATTTTTTGTGAGCTGTTAAACATAATCGAGAAGCCGTAGACCCCACAAAAACTCGCAGGTAGCCGTAACAACATCAACATTAACGGAGATAACCCGAGGGGTAAGAAGTTCCCCGGTTTAAAATGAAATAGTGTTGCGACCAGCCAACCGACCAACGTCGCAATCAACGTGACCATGATCGCGTAGGCTAACCGTTCGAGTCCCGACCGCATATCCAGCTTTGAAATATCTAGCATACTCGTGATAAACGGAAAGCCCGGTATCACGAACAGCATCGCCCCAATGTAGCCAGCCTCATGTTCTGCTAAGACGTGAAAGCCCATCTCAAGTAATCGAAAGCTTGCCATGTACACTAGGCACGCCACCGCCACACTAACGGCAATCCCCGCAATCGTGGTCAGCGACCGTTTACCCATCTTTGCCCGGACATAGTTCCCAAAACCGGCTCCTAGAAAGGAGCACAACATTTCAGGTAAGCCACCACCCAGTAGAAAAATAAATCCGCTGCAGGCTAACGCGGCAGCCAGTCCTAGCGTCACCGGCGTATATTGTTTTGGCCGTTTTTGAGCCTTATCGATTGCTGTGTGTAGTTCACGAATCGTTAAGGTTGCATAGCGTTCGTCAAACTCACTGACAAACTTCTCTAAAACATTCAGTTTATCCGTGTTAACACCGGTATTGGGTAGTGCCAGCACCTGTGTATAGCTGCGATCATGGCTAAAACAAGTATAGTGCAGCGCAATTAGCCCAATATCTGCCGAACAAGTTAAGTTGAGACTCCGGGCGACCTTATTCATCGCGTCACGCACCCGCCAAGCCCCAGTTCCACAAGACAACAGTGAGATTCCGATGCGTCCGACAATCGACGTCCGTTCTTGTAAACTGGCATTCTTAGCCGGAACATCTTCGTTACGAATGAAATCCTTCCACGGAATCGTCATATGATGGCGTTGTGACAATCCTAGTTGTTTTTTATTTGCCATATATCCTCCTCAGTCACGCAGACTTTCCGTTCATCAGGCTTAGTCGTCGTTAACCGATTTGTCCCAGACACGAATTTTTCTTAATCGGTCTTGGTTGCGGCTGGAAACGTCGCAATAATTTTATAAATGGGGCCAAATTGGCTAAATTTTTGTTCATATTCAGTTTCAACATTTTCTTCCGGTGTCACGGCGGCATGCAAATTCAACCACACTTGTTCAAATTGCATCCCGTAATTATTCATGCTGGTCAACGAAAATTCAAATAAGCCCCGATTGTCTGTCTTGAATTCAATCTGACCATTTGGCTTTAGAACTTCTTCATAACCCGCCAAAAAAGTTTTATAAGTCAGTCGACGTTTAGCATGCCGCGTTTTAGGCCACGGATCTGAAAAATTTAAGTACAATCGATCAACTTCATTAGGTTCAAAAAAGGCCGTGACTGCTTGACCATCCGCATGAGCCAATTGTAAATTTGGCAGTGGGGCATCAACTAACTCACGCAGAATAACTGCGATCACCGAAGTTTGAATCTCAATGGCGATATAATTGATTTCTGGGTGGCGTTTGGCCATCTCAATGATGAATTGGCCCTTTCCACTCCCAACTTCAATCTGGAGTGGCTGAGTGGCCTTAAAACGGCTTTGCCATTTTCCCCGAAAATCTGTCGGCGTTTCCGTAATTAATTCTGGATGGGCATTAATTAATTTTGGGGCCCAAGGTTTATTCCGTACACGCATTTTTGATAACTCCTCTAGTTATTATTTCAACAAAATAGCTGCGAATTCCGCCTGGGACTCGCAGCTACCGGTCTTAACTTCTAAAAATTACAGTTGATGCTGTGACAATTCTTCTAAGAAGATAATTTCATGATTCATTTTGTGATACTGATTACGATAATAATTATCTTTAATATTCAATAATAAATTAATCTTAGCATACCAAATGACCCGTCGCTGAAGTTCAGGTGTCATGGTTTCACCATATTCTGAAAACCAAGCTTGCCAGTCATCCAATGGCACATATTCACACAACAGCATACTAATATCTGAGGCTGGATCAGCAAAACGTGCTGAATCCCAATCGACCAAATAAAGTTGGCGATGATCGGATAATAGCCAGTTTTTATGATTCAAATCCCCATGACACACTCGATAATCTGTTGTTGGTAAAGTTGGTAACGTGCCTTTCAACGTTTTTAAGACGGTCGCCATCAATGGATGTTGCCGCAAATCATCTGGTAATTCACTCAAATATTGTCGGATAAAGTCATGTGGTCGAACCACTTGACCGCCGACTTTAGTTAACATTCGATGAAGCAACTTGGAATTGTGCACACGTGCCAATAAATGCGCCACTTCAGGCAGTCGCATTTGTTGCTTCGTTAAAGTTTGACCATTGAGCCATTCTTGGGCAGTTAAGGTATCACCACTCGAAATTCGTTTGGTCCAGATTAACCGCGGAGTAATTTCTTCCATCGAGAGTGCTGCTAAAAACGGCGACGCGTTTCGTTTCAAAAACAATCGTTGTTGATTCTTTTTGCCCATGAAAGCTTTATTGGTATTGCCATATATTGGATAGACATCCCAGCCATCATCAAGTTCGAAATCCATCAGCCCACTCCTCTCAAAAATAATTAGTTATCTTGCGTCCCTTTAATTCACTTAACAATCACATTCTAAAGACCAAAAGCGACCACGTCAAGTCCTTTTTAACCGTTGTGCCAACTGACTTTTATCCCAATCGAAGCTTGGCATACCAAGCAACTAAGAGATAGATTTCCAGCACGTTAATCACTGCTAAAAGTCCAACTTGAACTAACGATGCGTTGCTTAACCAAAACGCCACTAAAAAGACTAAGCCGGTACCACTCAAGACGATCATGAGCAGTCGTTGGAAGCTTTTCAAACGTTGGGTCAAGCCAATTGGGTAAATATGCGTAAACACAATATTATCGTATCGCTTATAAAACGGCAACAATTGAAAGCCAATCAGGTAGATGAAAATCACATCTAAACCAATTGCCAACCAGCCGTGCCCACTGAAATACAGCAGAATCGCACCAATTAATGTCAGTCGCGCCACGAGACCACTAAATTCTGTACCCCGCACCATACCACGTGCAAATAAATAATTGAATGCGTGTCGCTGATCACGAGGACCCCAGTTGAAGACCCAATCTAAATAGCGCCGCCGCTTGACTGTGCCTTGGACCATGGGAACATCCGTAAACAAATTAAAGAAACGATAAATGCCCAGCATGCGGTTGGCTTCCAGCTTAATATCATCTCGCCAAGCCACCACTGTCGTTGGCCAAACCTGACTGTGCCACCAGCGTTGGCCGGCTGCAAGTACCAAAGCTAAGCCTAAACCTAGCCAAGTAGAACTAAATAAACTTAATGCGAGGATCACTAAGGCTAAGCCCCAGTTACCAAGCTGTGACCAGCGACGTTGTGCCGCCGTTAAGCGATACAAACGCGTCACGTAACCCGTTAGCTGGCTGTCTTTTAACGCCAGTTGAGTGACCAGCAATGCTAACAAGCTCAGTCCCGACAGGCGATCGACCAACATTAAAATTGGCACGGTCAACCCGACTAAAACCACTTGGACGGCTTGGGCAAGCCACCAACTATAACGCCAAGCATGGACAAAATAACCATGTAGATCATGCTCACGTGGCAACAAAAAGACGACATCCGCGGGCTCTAACAAAGTTGCTACCCGGCCAAGTGCTAAGCCGAGCCATAAAATCAACCCAACGACTAAAACAATCCAAGTATCCCGTGGACTCACCGTTTTCAGCCAATTAGCATACGCCAAACCAAGGCCACCGACAAAGAACATTAGCGCAATGACAAAATGATCATTGAAAACTAGCCGTAAGTACCGCAACATTTGTCGCAAATGGCGGGACAAACGGTTTTGGTACAACTCATTCATCGCGTGTCACTCCCGTCAAGCTGAGATAAATATCGTTCAACGATTCCCCAGCATCAGGATAATGTGCCTTGATTTCGTCAAACGTGCCTTGTGTTTGAATCTCGCCAGCATGAAGCAAGACGAACCGGTCACAAAACTTCTCAGCAGTGTCTAAGACGTGCGTTGACATCAATACGGCCGCGCCTTGTTGCTTAACTTCACCAATCAAATGTAACAAGTCATGTACCGCCAATGGATCTAGGCCTAAAAATGGTTCATCAATAATGTATAACTTTGCGTTAGTGATGAACGCACACACGATCATGACTTTCTGTTTCATCCCTTTAGAAAAATTAGCTGGGAACCAATCGAGTTTATTGTCCAAACGAAAAATCTTCAATAAATGATTGGCGCGTTCCCAAGCGGCTTTTTGGTCTAAGCCATAGGCCAGCATCGCCATTTCTAAATGTTCTTTTAACGTTAATTCTTCATATAAGACGGGTGTTTCTGGAATGTAAGCAATTTGCTGCTTATAGGCTTGGGCATCACTTGCAAGGGTAGTACCATTCAACGTAATGGTCCCCTTCATTGGTTGCAACAACCCAATAATGTGATTAATGGTGGTTGATTTACCCGCGCCATTTAATCCAATCAAGCCCACTAACTCGCCGGGTTCAACTTGAAAACTAATATCCTTTAAGACCGGAATCTGCGAATAACCGCCAACTAAGTGGCTCACTGTTAGTGCCATTAAACTTACCTCTTTCTGTCTGAACTAAGTGAAATCTATTATAGCATAGCCGACTTGCCTGACGCCTTAACTGACCAGTAAGGTTAGTCACCTAATTAAAGCGCCCTCATTTTCAAAATGGTTAGTGTATAATAGAACTAAATTTTAGAAAAGAAGGTTATCCTATGGCTGCTTTTGAACCGAAACTCGATGACGATTGTATTTTCTGCAAAATTATTAAGGGTGATATCCCTAGTTACACGATTTATGAAGACGACATGGTCAAAGCGTTTCTGGATATTTCACAAGGAACGCCAGGCCACACTTTAGTCATTCCTAAGACTCACGTCCCTGATATTTTTGCTTATGATACTGACTTAGCCAGTGCCGTTTTTGCCCGGATTCCTATGATTGCTCGTGCCATCAAGGCTTCTGATGATGCAATTATCGGGATGAACGTGGTCAACAATAACGGGGCGGTTGCCTATCAATCCGTCTTCCATTCCCATTTTCATCTCATTCCACGGTATAGTGACAAAGATGATTTCCGCATGATTTTCAAAGATAACTCTAAGAAATACGACGAAACCGACTATACCCGGCTTCAAAATGGCATCAAAGCTCACATTAACGATTAGGAGGTTTTGCATTTGGCTAAATTTTTCCGTCGCAGTATGGCTGGCCTAGGCTTGAGTCTGGCCGCCTATATGCTGATCAATCATAAAACACCTAAAGCGGTTTACACAGACGTCAAAGATTACGTTCAAGAAGTGTTAGACGCCGCCGATCAATTACAATCAGCGCGTGAAGATTTTTCAGACGCTTCTAGTGATCTGACTGTTCAAATGGCGCATGCTGGTGAAGTTTTCGATGATATTGCTACTGAAGTGGATAAATTTCAATTTAAATTGGAACCACACCTCGCAATCATGAAAAAGTATTCTGATCATCTACAAAAGACGCTAGATGACTTGGCACCCAAGGCATAAACTGAAATCGTTGAGTTGCTGAGCAGCTTAACGATTTTTTGTTCGGCAACTTTACAGTTGTCTTTCATTTAATTTAGCTAATGGTTATGGTAGATTTTATGAAGACTGTGTGAATAGTCTGAAAATTTTGTAAAGATTTCCATCACCCTGCAGAAGCCCGTGGAGTTATGGTATAGTAGTCTGGTAAGTCTGCTAGAGCAGAACTATTTCAAGAATAGGATGTGTTATAGGAATGAAAAAATGGCTTATTGCGCTCGCCGGTGTGTTAATGATGTTCACCTTAGCCGGTTGCGGTAGCAAGACAGTTGCGTCGACTTCAGGCGGTAAGATCACCGAAAGTCAATATTACAGTAGTATGAAGGGCACTTCATCTGGTAAGCAAGTCTTACAACAAATGATTTTGAACAAAGTGCTTGAAAAAGACTACGGTAAGAAAGTTTCAACGAAGGCAGTGACTAAGCAATACAATACTTATAAATCCCAATATGGGACGTCATTCTCAACCGTTTTATCACAAAACGGTTTGACGACTAAGACCTTCAAGGAACAAATTCGTTCTAACTTATTGTTGAAGGAAGCCGTTAAAGACAAGGCTAAGATTTCTAACGCTGCTATCAAGAAGCAATGGAAGTCTTATGAACCTAAAGTTACGGTGCAACATATCTTAGTTGCTAAGAGTTCAACTGCTGACACCGTCTTGTCAGAATTGAAGAAGGATTCCAGCGAAGCCAACTTTACCAAGTTAGCTAAGAAGTATTCAACTGATTCCAACACTAAGAGTAGTGGTGGTAAGTTATCAGCCTTTGATAACACCAACACAAGCTACTCAGCTAAATTCTTGACTGCCGCCTTCAAGTTGAAGAATGGTGAATACACCACTTCTGCTGTTAAGACGACTGATGGTTATGAAATTATCCGGATGATCAAGAACCCTGGTAAGGGTAAGATGTCTGATCACACCGCTGATTTGAAAAAGCAAATCTTAGATAACGATATGAGTGACTCAACCGTCTTGCATAACGTTGTTGCTAAGGTGCTTAAAGCCGGAAATGTTTCAATTAAGGATAGCGATTTGAAGGACATCTTGTCTTCATACCTCTCAACCTCATCTTCATCATCAAGCTCTAACTAATAAGTAGTTATGGCTAGTAAAAGGCTTGAATCCACAAACGGATTCAAGCCTTTTTTGTTTACAAAACAAGTTGTTTCAATCGCTATCTTGGCACAAGAAAAGCGGCCAAGAAAATTGTTTCCCTGGCCGCTCTCTTTGTTAATTTTGTTAATTAATGACTAACCTTTTTTACATGGTTTCATGACGCCGACGAACACCAGCTCCAGCTAACAAACCAACTAGACTTAGCATGATCGTCCCAGCGACCACCGAGGCATTATCAGCCGTTTCATCAGTTTGTGGCAAAGCTTGTGAACCCGCATTTGATCCGCTCCCGATGTTATCAGGATGATTGCTACCCGTTCCTGACAAGTTTGTATCGGCATCCAGATCACCAGTACCAACATTGGCCCCACCGTTACCGTGACCAGGTTGTCCAGAATTGCTGCCATTACCGTTGCCATTGTTATTGTCACGATCAGGGTTGCCAATATGATCAACATCGTTGCCGTTATTGCTGTTATCACCGTTGCCAGCACCATTGTTATCGTTACCGGAACCACTGTCGTTATTACCATTGTTATTATTATCAGTACCATTACCGTCACCGGTATCAGTGCCATTACCAGATTCAGATGTCATTTTAGGCACTGTGATCGCCACTGGCCGACTATTAACTCCAGCATCATTTGAAACCACATAGAGTTTGTCACCAGGTTTCAGCCCATTTTTAGAGAACGTTAAGGTAAATTTACCATCATTTCCAACCTGAGCCTTGCCACGTTCTTTGCCTTGATCATCTACAACTGTGACTGTCGCACCTGGTTTACCAGTACCCGTGATCGTCAGGTCTTTATCGTGATTCTTAACGATCAAGTTTCCAGGTTCTTCACTTGGAACTGTCATCGTGATTGGATTACTATCATTACCATCCGCAGATTGAACCACTAAAATAGATTGTCCTGGTTTCACTGAATGACTTGGCAACGTCACTGCAAAGTTACCATCTTGACCAACCTTACCAGTGGTGATGGTTTTACCATGGCTGTCTTTAATCGTAATCGTTGCGCCAGGTAAACCTACACCATCAACAGTAATTTGACCATTCTTATGGTTAACTTCGATATATTTAGGATGTGCAAGGGGTACTTTGACACTAATTGGTCGGCTTAACCCACCATTCGTTGCTTGCACAATTGCAAGTGCAGTCCCGGCCTGACTCTCATCAAGGGGTACTTGAACATTAAAAGTGCCATCCTTTTCCACTTTTCCAGCAGCCAAAGAATCTCCCTTAGAAGTAAAGACATACACCGTCGAACCTGGTGTCCCTTTACCAATCACATGCGCATGGCCATCATCCGCAATTGTGACATGTAAATTAGTTGGTTGATCTGCTGGAATTGTTACGAGCGTGGCAGGACTTGTCTTCCCATCCTTTTGTTGGATTAGCTTGACTTTATCACCAGATTTAATGGTATTAACTGCTAAAGTCACTTTAAATGTCCCATCACTACCAACGGTTGCTTTAGTGAGCGATTTACCGCTGGCATCACTAACCGTGACCGTTGCGCCACTGACCCCATGACCAGTCAAGACAACTGAACCGTCTTGTTTCTTGAGGGCACTTACTTTAGACGGTGCCGCAATTCCTTCGCCAACGCCGGAACCGGAACCATCACCAGACCCTGATCCATCTCCTGAGCCCGATCCATCTCCTGAACCGGAGCCATCGCCTGAACCTGATCCGTCGCCGGAGCCTGATCCATCTCCTGAACCGGAACCGTCGCCTGAGCCTGACCCATCTCCTGAGCCTGATCCGTCTCCGGAACCTGAGCCGTCGCCGGAACCTGACCCATCTCCTGAACCTGACCCATCTCCTGAGCCTGATCCATCGCCTGAGCCTGATCCGTCACCGGAACCTGAGCCGTCGCCGGAACCCGATCCATCACCCGAACCCGATCCATCACCAGATCCTGAGCCATCACCAGAGCCTGAGCCATCACCAGACCCGGAACCATCGCCTGAACCCGATCCGTCGCCGGAACCTGACCCATCGCCTGAGCCTGATCCGTCGCCTGAGCCTGACCCGTCGCCGGAGCCTGAGCCGTCTCCAGATCCGGAACCTGACCCGTCGCCGGAGCCTGAGCCATCGCCCGAACCTGATCCGTCACCTGAACCTGACCCATCTCCTGAGCCTGAGCCGTCGCCGGAACCGGAACCATCTCCGGAACCTGAGCCGTCGCCTGATCCTGAGCCGTCTCCAGACCCAGAACCGTCGCCTGATCCTGATCCATCTCCTGAGCCTGAGCCGTCGCCGGAACCTGACCCGTCTCCAGACCCAGAACCGTCGCCTGATCCTGATCCATCGCCGGAACCTGACCCGTCGCCGGAGCCTGACCCGTCGCCGGAACCTGATCCATCGCCTGAACCTGAGCCGTCGCCGGAGCCTGACCCATCGCCGGAGCCTGACCCATCGCCGGAGCCTGAGCCATCGCCGGAACCTGAGCCATCACCAGACCCTGATCCGTCGCCTGAGCCTGATCCATCGCCTGAGCCTGACCCATCGCCGGAGCCTGACCCGTCTCCTGAGCCTGAGCCGTCGCCGGAACCCGAACCGTCGCCGGAGCCAGATCCATCGCCGGAACCTGAGCCATCACCAGACCCTGATCCGTCGCCTGAGCCTGATCCATCGCCTGAGCCTGACCCATCTCCGGAACCTGAGCCGTCGCCGGAACCTGACCCATCGCCTGAGCCTGATCCATCGCCTGAGCCTGACCCGTCTCCTGAACCTGAGCCATCACCAGACCCGGATCCATCTCCTGAACCTGAACCATCGCCTGAGCCTGACCCATCGCCTGAGCCTGATCCATCGCCTGAGCCTGACCCGTCTCCTGAACCTGAGCCATCACCAGACCCGGATCCATCTCCGGAACCGGAACCATCGCCTGAGCCTGACCCATCGCCTGAGCCTGATCCATCTCCTGAGCCTGACCCGTCTCCTGAACCTGAGCCATCACCAGACCCGGATCCATCTCCGGAACCGGAACCATCGCCTGATCCTGAGCCATCGCCGGAACCGGAACCATCGCCTGAGCCTGATCCATCTCCGGAACCGGAACCATCTCCTGAACCTGAGCCATCACCAGACCCGGATCCATCTCCGGAACCGGAACCATCGCCTGATCCTGAGCCATCGCCCGAACCCGAGCCGTCGCCGGAACCGGAACCATCTCCTGAACCTGACCCATCGCCGGAACCTGAGCCATTTGCTGGCGTCATTATCGTGACTGCATCACCGGTTGTGCCATCTTTGGTTGGTGTAAGCGTTAAAGTCGTTTTTTCACCAACTGAACCGTCAATCGCAACCGTATAATTGCCATCACTATCAATGGTCGTTGAGCCAACTTGCTTACCATTCGGATCAGTTACAGTAACGGTTGCGCCAGTCGTCCCTTGGCCCGTAATCGTGTAACCATCCGTCGTATTCCCTTTAATTGTTGGTACAGAAAGTTCAACACCACCGATGGCCACAAAAGCATTATCAACATCAAATTGAGAGGCGTCTTGTTTTGCACGCCCATCATTGTAGCCATCACCATCCGTATCAATCATTAACGGATTAGTGCCGCGCGTCTTTTCCTCTCCATCAGTTAGCCCATCACCATCCGTATCACCTTTTAATGGATTGGTATTGTCCTTGGCTTCCTGACCATCTGACACCCCATCATTATCAGTATCTGCCTTTAATGGGTCTGTGCCGTATTGTTTTTCTTGAAAATCATTTAGACCATCGCCGTCCGTATCGGGATTATGAGGATCGGTACCATCGGCAATTTCAATTTTATCAGGGACACCATCATCGTCGCTATCAACGCCCTCAGAGAAAGCTGGGTCGCCACCTAATGGATCTGTATCTTTACCATCAATAATGCCGTCCGCATCCGTATCGCGCATCAATGGGTTGGTGCCTAATTTGACTTCATCGCCATCTTTTAAGCCATCACCATCCGTATCAGGATTAGTTGGTGACGTGTGATACTTGGTGACTTCATCAAAGTCACTCAAGCCATCACCATCGGTATCCCGATCCGCTTTCAACGCACTCTCATTACCCGCTAATCGATCATCAGGGACGCCGGCCTTGGTTCCGTATTGTTTTTCCTGTAAGTCACTTAAACCATCACCATCGGTATCTTTTTTATGTTCGTTGGTGTGATCGATGTACATTTCATTGAAATCAGAAACACCATCACCATCAGAATCCGTTGCAATTTTATCAGGAGTCATCTGATCCAATGGGTCCGTATCGTTATAGCGGGTTCCGCTCAAATTTTCGAGCACTAACCGCGCTGCAATCCCGGCTGAACTTAATTTTTGTTCACTCGTTAATGCGTCATATTGCTTTTGCAACTTAGACTTATTCACGCGTTGATAAATGATCGAACTTTCCACTGGTTGTTTTGGACTGATGCCATAAAAAGTTGGGGTGGCAGTAACGACTAATTGGGCGAAATCACCGACTCCTAATGGTGCCAGTTGTAAACTACTATCGGTGGCTTTTTGTGCTGAAAAGTCGGGGTCCGTAAAACTGACCGGTAAAACAACTTTTTGCAGTCCACTAATCGATAAATCAGCAACTTGACCAATTGCTTGACCGACTGTGTCCGCGATAAATTGTGTCACCGTGGTAAAGGCATCTTGAACTTTATTATTAAGCGTGTCACTCAAATCTTGTAGCAAGCCCCCAACAATTGGCATTTGACCAATTGCGGTTCCACCACCATTAACACTCGTATTCGACATCGCAACGATGGATGCGATCATATCGTACAGATCGACGATCCAGAAGTTGACGGCCGATTGTAAGTAATTGGTTAGAGACTCGGTTAACGTCGAATCATTGGTAACTTTATAAGTCCCGTTCCCTTGTTTCTTGACTTCGGCCAACTTCGTGATGGCAACCGAATTGCCCCCTAATGCAGCCAAAGCAGCTTGGTCATCCTTCACTTTTTGAACAGATGATTCCAAGCCAGCGTAGTATGGTGAGTTTTTCAATGTTGGAATAATAGCAACAATTTTTGCCAAAGTATCTGGTACTAAGGCGACTACCCCACCAGCACCTAAAATCCCTGTAATCCCAGCTGTGAAAATCTGGAATAACTTTTCAATTGGGCCACCGGTATAAGTGGTTTCAATAATGGCAGTTTTGTCCAAAACATCGCCAGCCTTGACGCCTGCGGAACCAAACAGAACGTTAGACATTGAAGAAGCATCCGTGATTTGGAACGTCTCACCAGTTTGATTATTTTTAACAATCGCCCCGGCACGACTGGCTGACTGAACCGTCCACGCACCGATTTTTAGTGAATTATTGATACGCGTGTCAAACCCAAATGTGGCACCGTTGGTTGTTTCACCTAACAATTTAGCCGATAAACCGGGATTTTCAGTCGCCGTCACAATATCCGTATACCGTGTTTGTAGATTATTATGATCCGAGCTGAGTGCCCCTTGATTATTCATAATGTCAGCAACAATCGATGAAACTTTATGGGCGCCGGAAACATACGTCTTCCCACCGTATAAAATATCATCATCATAATGATCGTTGCTATCGGCACTATTTTCATTTTCAGGATTCAGTTCGGTCCCCGTGACATCGGTAACCCGGCCAGAGTTTTGCTTTTGCAAATTAGCGGCATTCGCTTGTTTAACCATATCAGCGACTGCGGCCGTCTCGCCTAATTGCGCCGTAGCCGTGTTATCAATTGAATAACCTGGTTTCCCAATGACTTGACCTTCCAACAAACCAGTTTTATGAATGGCACTCGTATCAATCGTGTTATTTTTGAGCGTGATCAATCGTGGCGCCGATGCTAGCCCATCTTTAGCCACAATAATCGAAACTTGGGCGCCTGATTTGACGCCACTAATCTTAGCTGTAAAAGCACCAGTCGTGGCTGCATTTACTGAAACTAAGGTTGCCCCGTCAACCGATTTAAAGGTCACGCGGGAACCTGGCGTTGCTTGACCAGTTACCGTAAAACTACCATCTTTTTTATCGTAAGTTTGTGTTGGTGTGGAAGTTAACCCAATCCCGTTTCCACCAGCATTACCGGCAATGTTAGGATCTTGTGGATCGGTCACCACGGTCGCATCTTCAACCAATGGCGTATTAATCACAGTCGCTCGATTTTGATAGGTCGCAACCAAGTCAGCCGCCAACTTCAGTTCTGCCTCGCGTGTATCAGTCATCCCGACTTGGGTGTGGTCAATCACCACACTCGTTGACGTGGTGGGACGAGTTGGTGCCATGGCAGCAGGTTGTTGACTAGGTTTGGTCACAATCGGCGCAACTGCCGAAATTTGGTTTTGGGGCTGTTCAGCTGGCTTAGCCCCATTTGAGTTAAGATCCGCTTGACTGGTCGTTACCGTTGCCGCGCTCATTGATGACACGGTTTTAGCAGCTGAGGTTACCGACTGAGTTGCTGCACTCACCGCTGCTTTCGCCTGACCATTATTGTCAGCGCTAGTTGCCGACTCTGGCTTGGTGGCAGATGCCGACGTTGCCGATTGAGGTGCGACTGATTGAGGGGCTGGGACTCCCGGAACGCTCACAGTAACCGCTTGACTACTCATACCACCGCGACTTGCAACCAAACTCACTTGTTGACCGGCTTGGGCAGTTAAGGTATAAAAACCTGTACCAGACACGGCCACAGTCCCTTGGCTCACCCCATTGACGATTGCCCGAACGGTTGCCCCGGCTGAGGCTTTACCTGAAATCGTTGCGGTATGACCAACCAAATTCACACTTGGTTGACTAATTTCAGGCGCACTAACAATAGCCTTGGCAGTCGTTGTTGTCGTCTGAGGTGTCTTTGAGACCACTGGTGGCACAACTTTAGCTTTGCTGCTTGCCCGATCCTGAGGCGTCACCGCTTGACTCACTGATGAAGTACTGCTGGCCGACTTGGTCGCTATTGCTGGCTTGGCGGTCGGAGCCGTTTGACTCGTAGGTGTCGTTACAGACGCCTTATCCGCCGGTGTTGTCGTTGTTGCTGCTTTAACCTGATTACTAATAAAAACTGGTACCGTGACAAAAAATGTCGTAACTAAACCGGCATACAGCCACTGCTTACCAGATTTATACATCTTAACTCGTTGCTTTGTTTCTGTATCAATGCGCTCATAAGAATGAATTCCCCTAACCTGCATTCTAAGAGACCTCCTTTATTTTTATCAGCGGATCAATGACGTTGTGCCGTTAAATGCTAGCGTTAGCTGGTTCCCCTGATACCCACACTATAACTAACTCATTTATTAATCACAATCAATTAAACACCCCATTTACTATTGTTTTGAGAAATCATTTCAAAAATTATTATTATGTAACCTGCGCTATCACTGTGATTAGTTAACTATATCAAATCATTTTAGTCACAAAGAAAAAATATTTAATTATGATTGTATTATTAAAAAGTTTTAGATTTAAATTCATCAATGAAAACCACTAAATATTTTTATTTGTTTTATTAAGAAATAATTTACTAGCTATTAGTTTGACAACGTGACCTTTCATCACGGTCTTTATGACCACTTTCGATTGTCATCATTTTATGATTATTTTTAATTAAGCACACTATATGGTTAAGCCTGTGTATTTTTTAGGTGCGAGTTATAATTAGTTGTGCTAAGGTTATAGGCAAGCGATTGTACAAGGATTCATCTGCCCAAACACATTAATTATTTGGGGAGGATAATTCCAATTGCTGCGCAAAAAACTTTGGAGGAATAACGATGAATTTTTTTAAACGATTTAAATCACGTCAAAAAAAAGAGACCACAATCGCTGCCACGCGCCCAAAAATCACGCCATTACCAACCACTACAGAGAAGGCTAACTATGATATCAATGTATTATTGACTAAAATCACGGCCATCGCCGCTGATTACAATCAAGTCCGTGCTGAAATTCAAGGCCGTTTACTGACAGAATTAAATGAAGATCGACAAGCCGAATTGGCTGCCACACAACGGTTAGCAATTATTAGTACAAAAGCCCAAAGCACTCAACAAGCCCTACTGACGAGTCAAAAAGTTGATACACCAGCTTTAAAACAACAGTTGAACACCCACGCAAAGACGATTGCTACCTTGCACCTCAGTATCGAACAAGCCCAACATACCCAGGCCACCTATTCGCGCCAGTTATCGCAGCAAAACGCCAAGCAAGCCAAGCTATCAACGGCGATCGCGCAATGTGAAACACAACGACAAGCCATTATCACCGTGCTACATACTGAAGAAGATCCGTTTAGAATTCTTGATTTGGCTGAGACCTATCGTCAGCAACTGCAACTAACCGCTCAAAATAACCATCGACTGACTCGGCAACTTGCTAACCTGACCAGCACACAAACCGCACTCACGCAAAAACAAGCAGACAGTACGGCTAAATTGACCGCGTTACAAAAACAACTCGCACAAGCAACATCACAACAGGCCATCATTACGGCCAAGCTTGCCAAGATACATACACAACAGACCAACCAGTACCAACAACAATTACAGCATTTTGACCAAGTCACCCAGCAAACTAAAGCCCAACTGGTTAAGCTGACCCATCAAATCGCTCAGAAAGAAGACCAACTGACCACTTGGTTCGGCAACGCTCATCAAGTTTCACCATTGACCGTGGACGCTGAACATCAATACGCGATCTCATTGGATGCTTTTTTGCCAAATCAACCGCATGCCATGTTGCAAACGGTCCAACGCTTACTCGCGCTCGGAACTGAACAGATTGGACTCTATTCTGCCCTGTTTGACATCAATCTGTCGGCCGAAATTGATGCTTGGGCCAGTCAAAACGGCATCGCGAGTTCCCAGCTAAAGCTAATTAATCCACTATTTCAGATTCAAAATCAAGGCACTCCCAGCAACCAGAAAGCCACACTACCCACCAATATTGCCGAAAAACATTGGGATGAGACTCATCAGGTTCTCAATTTGAAACTTGCGGATAACCAGTGGCGACTCAAAGTAACTTATCAACCAGATGAACCAAATAATATTCGTGACATCAGCTATTTCAAGTCCGAAGCATTGACCAAACGGAGCTTTTATAATCATGAAGGTCGACTTTCGGCTAACGCCTTATTCAATCATCAAGGCATTCTGAAACAAGAACAATACTACCGGCAAGACGGATTAGTCGGTTTAGTGGTCAATTACCATCAAGGCCAACAGTCCGAAGTACAATTATTTGACCAATCCGGGATTCAAACGAACACTTTTACCAATACAACACAACTGACAACGTGGTGGATCAAACATTATTTTCCAAGGGATTGTGCCCTAATTGGACAGTTTGAAAGTCCAGCGTATACTCAGCTGATCGACCAAACCAACTTAGAAGCAGTGCCGTATATTTCTGAAGCCAATTTGTCCACGACCAGTCTGACACAACGACTAGCAGCCGCGACTGCGACCCGCTTTATCGTGAACAACCATAAAGCGGCGCAAGCCTTGATCCAAACCGCCAACGAAAATTTAGAATTGCTCTCACTTAACGCTGTCTATCTGCCTTTCCAAATTGCTGGGCCATTAGTGGCTAACTAGTGTAGCGTAATATCAGCAGTATCAGCTTAACTTGCCGTTCCGGTTGGTCTGGACTGATTTAGTAAACCCAATATCAATTGGTCTGGATACTGGGTTTATCATTGTTTCCTTGTTAAATCACCATCTAACGTCGGAGTGGACTAGCTCGTCTGCCATGTCGAGACACTTAGATGGGCAATTTTAGGCTTGAAAGTCCCAACAAAAAAAGATTGATAATGACTCGAAACTGAGTCTTATCAATCTTTTTTTGACTGTATCAGCAGGTTTCAAAACCACAATTTATTTTTATTGTGGTAGATCCCCTTTAGTTTCATCATGAGTGGGACGATAGAAATTCCGACCGTCCATTGCAAAGAGCCGTTCCGTAAAGCTCCCTGGTTCGGCATGGTCAATCGAGGTTTGCATCATTTGAATCGAAGCATCTAGTTCATCTAATTGATGTAAAATTTCTGCTTCCATCACATGTGGTCGAACCGGTGACCCATATTCTAGCAAGCCGTGATGGGCTAAAATCATGTGCCGTAAAATTAAAACTGATTCCGCTTGGTCATCAATTTTGAGCTGCTGACAAGCCTTAACAATCTGCTCATCAATCAAGACAATATGACCGATAAGATTTCCTGCCAGCGTGTAAGTGGTTGAAACCGGGCCGGACATTTCAATCGTTTTACCCATATCGTGCAGAATGGCTCCTGCATACAAGAGTGGTCGGTTGACATGTGGATACTCATCCGCCACTGCCTTGGCTAACCGTAAAATTGATAACGTGTGAAAAGCCAGCCCACCTGCAAACGCATGATGATTCTTTTTCGCAGCTGGATAACTAAAGAATGCATCATGAAAGTGCGTCAATAAATGCCGGACAATTCGATTCCAATTTGGCTCCGTAATTTCGAAAACAAATTGATTAAGTTCTTCTTCCATCGCGGCAGTATTCATCGGAGCGTGCTCCACGAATTGTTGGACATCCTGTGGCTCTCCCGATTGTGTTAAGCGCATTTGTTGAATCTTAATTTGGGGATTTCCTTGATAATTTTCCCGTTTACCCTTCAAATGGACAATCTGTCCCGCTTGAAAGTGCGCAACATCTTGATCATTTGCATCCCAAAATTTTCCCGAAATTTCACCGGAAGTATCTTGAAAATTGATTGCTAAAAACTTCTTGCCATTTTTAGCGATGCGAACTTCTGAATCTTTTAATAGGAAGAAACCATCTACCGTTTCATCTAATTGATAATCAAATAATTTTTTTGCCATGGCGCACCCTCCTCATTTAAGTCAATTGGTAAATCCCAGCCGCCGATAGCTGAGTCAAGGCAGCCTTTTCATTCGTAAAATACAACAACTGATGGGTCGCTGCCACTTTTTCCAATAGTTGCCATGCAACTTGACGTCGTTGGTCATCAAAGTTCACGAAACCATCATCAATCATAATTGGCAATTGGGCCTGCTCACCGAGATGCACGATCAAGGCCAATCGCAACGCGAGATAAAGCTGTTCTTTGGTCGCTGTCGATAATTCGGCCACCGCAAACTCAGTACCCGTTGTGGTCGTTAACACTAACGCCTCCGCGACTAATTTAATCTCATTATACCGCTCTCCCGTCAGTTGCACGAAATAACTCGTTGCCTGCGATAAAATTGCGGGTAATTGTTGATTAGTGAGCTGTTTTAAAGTTTGATCGATCCAGGCCGCACCTAATTGTCGCGTGACCCATTGTCGGGCCATCACAGTAATCTCCGTTTGCTGGTTGGCCTGCTGTTGCCGTAGTGCGGTATAGCGGCCATCCTCCGTTAAACGCTGTAATTGCGTCTGCGCGGTGACTAATGCCGCGGTTTGTTGTGTCAAAGTCGCTTGGGCAGTGGTCGCCTGTGCGCGGACTGCCGCAATCTCGGCTTGCAACGCCGATAAACTATCAAATTTTTGCAATGCCGTTAACTCAGCACTAGTTAATTGTGCGGTTAATTTCTGTAAGCTCGCCGCACTCGTCTGCGCTGCTGCTTGCGCACTAATCGCATCCGCCAGTGCCGCCACATCGACATAGTGCTGCTCTGCCGCTAAAGCTTGTAATTTTTGCGCGACCGCTTGATGTTGCGTGGTCAATTGTTGGACTTGACGTTGCGTGAAAGCAAAATCTGCACCTGACAATCGTTCAGTCTGTAACTTTTGACGCATGGTCTCAAAAAAGGTCGTGACACGGTCAACACTGGTTGCCAATTGACTTTCATCAACGGGGACCCAATCCGCCGCAAATTGATACGGCTTCAGAGCTTGCCAAACGGTTGCAGCTTGCGCGGCTAGCTGTTGTTGTGCGCTAGTCACGACCGCTTGAGCTTGCTGCAAATTGGCCAGTGCTGCTAATTGTTGGCTCGCTGCTGCACGATCCAAGTCGGGAGCAAATCCAGCCGCAGTCAATTGAGCAACCAGCGCTGGTTCTGCTTGCTTGATGTCTGATGACGTCCCTGTACCAAGCTGTTCCCAGCCAAACCAACCAAGTAACCCTAGGCCAGCCAGCATCAGAACCCACTTAAAGGCACCCAATGGCAACACGATACCAGCGACTAAACCAATCCCACCAGCAATTAAGCGCCAATCCACACCGGCAATTTGACCAACCGTCTTTGTCTGTCGTGCTTGACGTGACGTGGTCGCATTTGGACCGGCTTGGAGTGTTGCCCGTAAGGTTGCCACCGCGGCTTGTTTGTTAGGTGACAAACTTGCGGTCAATTCTGGATGGTCGGCCAACTGTTGGTCATAGGTCGCCTGAGCAGCGTCAACTTGACTGGACAACGTTTGATAGCGTCCTAAGTTTTGTTGTAGCGCTGGCAAATGACGTTCCAAGTCATCAAATTGCGCTTGATGCCCAACGTAAAACCCGATGACGCCTTTAGACGCGGTGTCCACTGGCTGTTGTGTCAACTGTTCACGCGCACTTGCCAAACTGTGTTGCAAATCCGTTTGTGTCTGCACTAGTTGGTCATATTGCGCCACTGTAGCTGGTGACAAGGTCCCTTGCTCCGGCTGGATAGCTTTTAACTGCTGGATTTGTTGATACACTGGCCACTGATTGCGTAACTCCGCTAACCGCTGTTGTTCAGCGGCATCACTCGTCAATTCTCGGGTCAAGCGACTTTTATCCGCTGCTAACTGTTGAATCTGCGCCTGTAATTGTTGATATTCTGGATAGTGCTGTTGTGCCGTTTGAACTTGTTGCTTCAACGTTTGATATTGTTTTAAAGCTTGATTCAACGCAGGCTTACGGCCACGAGGCTTGTACAACTCATCTGCTGACGCCCGCAACTCATTGGCGGTTTCACGCCAGGTAACACTGCCCCTTGTCCCAACTTGTTGTAATTGTGTATTCAAATCAGTCGCACTTAACGTTTTCAGCGCGGTGAGCTCGGCTTGATTAAAGGTAAATAATTGCTTATAACTCGTTTCATCATATGGTGCTAGCCACTGATCCAGTAATGATAATGGTTGTGATTCCTGCGTCGTTAAATTTAGTAACGTGGCCGCCTGATCACCTAACCGGGTCAAACGATAACGCTGCCCACTGACCACTAATTCAAGTGCGCCACCGTATTGGGTCGTTTGTTTAGGCTCGTAGCGCGCAATCAACTGTCGACGAGTTGGAAAACCAAACAACATGCCTAAAATAAAAGCCCGTAAGGTTGATTTGCCCGTTTCATTGGCACCATAAATAACTTGCAAGCCAGCGGATAGCTCAAATGTTTGATCATGAAACTTACCAAAACCTGCAATTTCAATTTTGCTAATCTGCATTAGTCGACCCATCCTTTTGCGTTGTTAACTGATAGTGATCAGTTAACAACTGCCGAACTTGTTGCTGCCATTGATCAGGGGTCAGCGTTTCCAACAACGCCCGATTTAAGAAATCCTCATCAAGCAGTCGATCCGCAATTTCAGCAACTTTAGCTGAACTAATGACTTGCTGTCCAACAGCTTGCCAAGTTGCACCATCCTCGCCAAAACTAAGCGTGGCCGGCGCACTGGTTGTCTGAGCCAATTGTAAATCAACCGGCCACCAAGTTTCCCCAGTCGTTGCTTGCTGTAATTGTCGTAACAAGGTACCCTGCGTCAAGGCTAAATTAGCCGCCGTGGTCAAGGTACAAGTTTCCGGCAACGTGATACTGACTAATTGCGTTGGTGTCGTCATGGCTGCATTAAGCTGATCTGTTAACTGTGCCAGCAAGGCCGAACGTGAAACCTCGCCACTAAGCGTCGGCGTCCAATCCTGCCATAGAATTGTCGCTAATGGTTTAAAGACCGGTCGTAATTGATGATCAGCAGTACTCGACACCAGTAAACAGCCTTTAGCACCAGTTTCATTGCGTTGACGACCTTGCAAATTGCCTGGATAGTCAATCGGCGGCACGGCATTTAATTCTTGTCGTTGATGAATATGGCCGAGTGCCCAATAGTCATAATGCTTTCCTAATAACTCGCTGACCTTAAACGGCGCATAATGGTCCCCAGCAACACCAGTTTGACCATGCCACATGCCAATCTGATAGTCTGCTGAAGACGTCTTCATTGGAAACTGGTCAATCATCGGTGTCGTTAGCCACCGTTGGGCGTAACTAAAACCAGTAATCGCCACTTTTGTTTGCTGGGCCGTGGTCAGCGTGACGGTTTCCACTTGTGACCCGAAAGCATGGACATTAGCTGGAAAATGCCAGTCAGCGTCATCTGGTTGAAAATCATGATTACCAAAAGATAAAATGACCGGAATTTCGGCATCGTTTAATCGTTCTAGCGCCAACATTAAGGCGGCTTGTGCTTGCACACTTTGTTGGGCTTGATCAAACAGATCTCCTACCAACAGGACGAAATCAACGGCTTCATCGATTGCTAAATCGACCAACCGATTCAGACTGTCGATCGGCGCGCGCATGATCTGCGTTTGCAACGCCGTTGGGAGATCCGTTAGCCCTTGAAATGGGGTATCTAAATGTAAATCCGCAGCATGAATAAATTTCATTTTTTCCTCCTTACGAAAAAAGAGACAATCACGAAAGTTTCGCCATTGTCTCTCAAGTCCTTAATTGAATTAGTCGCGGTATAACTCTTGAACAGGCTTGGTGATGATTTGGTTCAAATCATTCATCAGTTGATTCAAGTTACGTTCCTTACCCATCAAGGCTTTAATTTCATCGACATTGCCAACTTGATCCGCTAAATCATGGGCTTTTTGTACTTCATCATCGGATAATTCTTCGCCATTCATTTGCTTTTGTGACAATTGCATTTGAATTTCTTGGAAATCCTTGAATAAATCAAAAGCTGCTTGATTCTTCTTCATTGCTTCATAAGTGGTTTGTAATTCTTTGAACTCTTTAGTTTCTCGTAATTGTTGTTCTAAGGTGTTTGCTGTGTCATAAATATTTACCGCCATGGTTAGGTTCCTCCTCGAGTATGTGTTCACATTATTTTAGCATTTTTGAAAGCCCTTGAATAGCACAAGCACTAGTTTCCAATTAACTTCTTAGCTTGTGAGAACCAATTCTTCGCCGTGTCTTTAACCGTCTGACCAACTTTGTTCGCACCCTCTTGGACATTGTTCCAAACATTGGTAGAACTATCGGATGAATTATTTGCCGAACTCTGTTGTGCCAAGGTTGACGCATCTTGCGTGCCAAAACTGGTTCCTTTGGTATTTGGCAAAATATTAGTCATTTCACTCTTAAAGAGTGCGGATAATTGATTTTCCGACAAACTCTTCAAATAATGAGTGCTATTGGTCGTATCAAAGCCAATCCAAGTCGTGACAACCACATCTGGCGTATACGCAATCATCCACTGGTCTTTGGTCCCAGAGCCGGTCGCATAATCGGCCTGAGTACTCCCAGTCTTCCCCGCAATTGTGTAGCCATAGGGTTTAGCCGCGGCACCCGTCCCACTGTTGTAAACGCCAAGCATCATACTAGTCATTTCTTTAGCCACACTGGCTGACATGATCCGTTTAGACTTCGTCGTGGTGTTATCCACGATGGTTTTGCCACTGGCATCCACAATTTTAGTAATAAAATGTGAAGACGTTTTTTTACCACCATTGGCAAACGCCGTGTAAGCACTCGCCATTTGTGATGGTGAGACACCAGTCGTTAACCCACCTAAAGCCAAGGCTAAATTGTCATCACCCTTACGCACACTCAAGCCAAACTTTTTGACCGATTTATAACCCTTATTCACGCCGATCTTATTCAACAACCAGACCGCTGGAATATTCATACTCTGTGCTAAAGCTGAGTACATCGGCACTGACGTTGAATAAACACTATCGTAGTTTTTAGGCGCATATTTATTCGCCCCAAAAGTCTGTTGCTTATTTGATAGCTTTGAATCATAAGTGTAACCACTCTCAAGTGCTGGCGTATACACGGCCAACGGCTTAATTGTTGATCCCGGTTGACGCTCAATTTGAGTCGCACGATTATACCCACGGAAAACATGCTTACCACGGCCGCCAACGACCGCTAATACCCCACCAGTCGTTGGATCAACCGCAATCGACGCCCCTTGCACCTTAGTCCCATCATCGGCATTAGCGGGGAATAAAGTACTATCCTTAAATGACGTTTGCATTTGAGTTTGATCATCTTGATCCAAAGAAGTGTAGATCTTATAACCACGGTTCATAATGTCAGATTCAGTCAAACCATACTTATTGATGGCTTCACTGATTACCGCATCAAAATAATAAGGATAATTATAACCACTTTCATAATGATAATTATCCGCTAGCGTCATCGCTTTTTTTGAATACAATTGATACTCGCTTTGACTTAACTTCTTATTATTGACCATGTTATTCAACACGACATTCCGCCGCGCCGTGGACGCCTTAGGATGTGTAATCGGATCGTAACCGCTGGGTGAACTGAGCATCCCAGCCAAAGTCGCCGCCTGATCAACGCTGAGCTCGGAAGCATGGACCCCAAAATAACGTTCAGCGGCATCTTCCGCACCCCAAACGCCATGGCCAAAGTAGGCATTATTCAAATACATCGCTAAAATTTGGCTTTTAGTATAAACATTTTCCACTTCTATTGATAAGAAGATTTCACGTAATTTCCGTGTAAAGGTCTGTTGCTGGGTTAAGAAGGCGTTTTTGACCAATTGTTGCGTCAAAGTACTCCCACCACCACTAATATAGTTACGCCTTAGTAGCTTGTTCATGACGTACAAGACACCGGCCCGACCAATCCCTTTGATGGAAAAACCATGTTCACTATAAAAGTTACGGTCTTCAGTCGAAATGACCGCGTTTTGTAAGTTCGTCGAAATCGCACTCAAATGAACATAAGTCCCTTTTTGTGAATACAGCGAACCAGCGCGTTTATTATCTTTATCAAAGATTTCAGTCGTTTTTTCTAGTTCAGCTTGTAAATTGCCGACTTTAGCCGTTTTAGCCTCGAATGTTAAATACGCACTGACGACCAATATCAGGCTCAGAATGGCAATAATTACCCATCTAGTCAGCTGGAGTCGATGCCATTGGCGACCAAAGACGGCTGAAAATCGTTGCCAATATGGCTTCAGCCAGTGGCCAACCACGTGTAACCCATCTTTGACGGTGGCCCAAAAACCATTTTTTTGCATAATCTTCCCCTTGTTCAATCTCTAGCACTAATCACTTCAGCCAATCTCACCACGCCACTGAAGGTGCCTTTAAACTCTCAATCGTTGCAATTATTGTATCATAAATCCAATTATGCAAAACTTTCAGGAACAACCTTGACTAAATCTTCAAAAATTAATGGCAAACTTGTTTGATTAGTGTGTGTAGCTACCATATTCATAAGTATCCGCTTAGGTTGCCACTCCGGTTGGTCTGGATTGATGCTGGAACGTGGTGGCCACGTTTGTGAGCCAAAGTGCGGTCTCACAAGCCGGGCTTTCTCTAAGCTGGAACACCACCAGCAAAGAGAAATTTCACCACTGAGCATCATCCAGCCCGCCCTACACTAAACAGTAATTCTAATATTGATTTTTCGTTGATACTGGATTTATCAAGGTTCCGTTGTTAAATCACTATTTAACGTCGGAATTGACCAGCTCGTTTGCCGTGTCTGGGCCGACTTTTAAGACGTGGGCTTGGCTTGAAAAAAGCATCCTGCAGACCGGTCTTTAGCTGCAAGTCTTCCTCTCAACAAACGTACTGACCAGCAAACAGACCAGTTGATAACTTATTTTAATAAATAGGATGGCTACGATACACTGGCGAGCCAGCAACGTATTTTTTAACTAAATAGCCGCCAAAAAAAGCCTGAGACCTTTTTGTCCCAAGCTTTTACTTTCGTCGTACACCACGCCGATTGGCATTTAAATCGTTTTGTTGTTGCTTAAATTTTTCGAAAGTTGCATCGCGTTGCTTTTGGTTCTTACGCTCTGAACGCTTTTTTGTATATTTCATCAAGTTACACCTCCAATACTCTCTTTGCTTATTCAATTAAACTATAACGTGAAATTAGCCCAAAAGCAAAAAAGACACCCGTATGGCGGTGTCCGTCAATTATAAATCTTCATCAAGTTGTACATGTGCCATTAATAAGGTATGCAGGGACTTAGCAACTTCAACACTGGGACTCACAATAAAAATCGTGTCATGCCCAGCCAACGTGCCACTCACTTCGGGTAACTTCAAATCATCAATAATCGCCGCCAACAAATTCCCATTGCTAGGTAGCGTGTGAATAATCGTCATAAACTCGACCCGATCAACGCCAGTGACCACATCGTGTAAGCTTTCAAATAAGCGATCTTGCTCGTTTTGATTGCTTTCCTTAAAGATGGTATAGCGTGCACGTCCTTGGTCGTCCGGTGATTTCACAATCTGCATCTCACGGATATCCCGCGAAATCGTCGCCTGCGTTGCGGCAATCCCCTCCGCCTTTAATTTAGCCATTAGGTCTTCTTGCGTCGCAATTGGATATTGGTTAATCAATTGTTCGATGGCAGCCTGCCGATCAGTCTTCTTCATTCGCGAAACCTCCTTTGATAAATTATGAGCCTATTATAGCAAATATTCACTTGCTAAACTACGATTTGACGCAAAAAAGCCGATTTATACATTGAACGTTTGTATAAATCGACTAATAAATTGCATAACTATTAATTTTAAGCGTCATAGCGACGCAGAAAAGCACTTAATTTGGTCAAACCGCGTTTCAATGTCGCCGTTTGCGTACAATAGCCTAAGCGAACATGCCCCGGAAGATCAAAACGTGACCCCGGTACGAGTAAAACGCCTGTCTCAGCCAACAGTTGCCGACAGAACGTTTCATCATCAGTCGGCAAGTCTAACTTCAAGCAAGAGACCGAAATACCGTGCGGTGCAATCAGGCTTGCACGTGGTTCTTGCATCACCCAATCAGTATAAATTTTCAGATTGCGACTAACAATTTCCCGATTCCGTTGTAAAATTTCTGCGCGATGTTGCAAAATCAACACCGCCAATTGATCATTGAAGACCCCACCACAAATCATCGTATAATCACGATACTTACGAAAAAGATCTGCCAATTCACGTGATTGGGTCGCGGTCCAACCGATCCGAACGCCTGGTGCCGAATAAGTTTTTGACAAACTGTTGATGGCAATCCCTTTTTCATACAAATCGGCGATCGAGCTAAACGGCGTGCCATCCAATGGCTCATACACTTCATCCGCTAAAACATAAGCCCCAACAGTTCGAGCTAATTCAACAACCTGCTTCAACATAGCTTCATCTAATAAACTCCCAGTCGGATTAACGGCGTTGTTTAATAAAATCATCTTCGTCTCTGGCCGGATTAACTGCCGCAATTCCGTGAGATCTGGTAACCAATGAGCGGCTTCATGAATATGCCAATAATCGACAGTGGCGCCCAATGATTTCGGAATGTCATAAAGCTGCTGATAACTCGGATATAGGGCGATCACGTGGTCACCCGGATTAATTAAGCTATAAATTGCAAGCTGATTCGCACCGGTCGCGCCATTCGTTTGCAGGACATTGTCTGCCGGAACGTGTTCATACAATCCGCTCACTAACTTTTTGAACGCTGGTGAGCCTTCAATCCAACCGTAGTCTAATCGTAAGTTATTTAATTGTTGATAAAATTTTTGCCCATGGTGCCCATCTAAATCAACGACTTCTTGCATTGTCAAGGCGGCAATCGAGCTTTGACTAATATCGGTGGTCGCGGTTTTCTCGTACTGATTCAACCAAGCTTCCACGCCAAAACCGGCAATTTCCATCTGCTAATCGTTCCCTTCTGCTAAAAGTCCAATATGACTAGCATACCGATTGTGACGCTGGTCCGCAACTATATTTTAGTGACAAAGGTCGCCAATAATTTCACCCCATACAAAATAATCACGATGCCACAGACACGATTGATCCACAATAAAACCCTAGGCTGCATTAAATGCTTGAATTTACTAATCAATCCAGTCAGACCAATAAACCACGTCACGGAAGCCACAATGACTCCTAACATGAAAAAATGGGTCAAGTTATCAGGTAAGATACTCTAAAAGCACCCAATAATACTGAACCATCAATTAAAGCTTGCGGATTCAACCAAGCCACTGAAAAGGCGGTAACGACCGCTGCTTTGTATGAAAAATTCGTGTCCATGGTCCCCATCGCAACTTCTTTTTGTCGGACCAAGCCCCAGCCAATGTAAAAGACCAGTAAACTGCCAATTAATAAAACCGCTAATTCCAGCCAGGGCGTTGTTTGTAGCAACTTACCAATCCCATAGAAACAAGCTAATGATAACGAGGTATCAAAACCAATCACGATGAGTGCCACTTGTAAGGCTCGTTTTAAAGGTTGCTCGATGGCCGTTGAAACCACGAACAAGTTTTGCATGCCAATAGGTGCGATATACGCGACCCCAAATAATAATCCTTGTAAAAACACTTGCATCAATCTCACAACTCCTATCCAACCAATTTAGTCATAAAAAAATCAATATCGCTTAACTGGCTTTAAATCATGAGATGATTATAATGGAGATAATTAACTTTGTCCCCAACCAATTGTGACTTTTTAAACCAACCATTTAGGAGTGATGTCCGCATGTCTACGATTCAACTGACGTGGCAACCTGATAAACAGGCCGCTACACCGATCTACCAACAAATTACCAATTATTTTCAACAAGCCATTGCAAGTGGCGACTGGCCGATGGGCGCCAAATTACCGTCCCAAAGAAAGCTCGCCACACAATTCGGGGTCAATCGCAGTACGCTGATCACGGCGTTAGATGAATTGATTGCGGTCGGCTTGATTACGAGCAATCCCGGTTCTGGGATGATGGTCTCCGGCAATCACTGGTCCAGCCTACTCGCCGAACACGTGAACTGGTCACAATATGTCCGAGCCGGTCAATTTAAACCAAATACGCACGCGCTCCAAAAGATCAATCAATTTGAAACCGATGCCGTCATTCGACTCAGCACCGGTGAACCAGCTCCCGAACAATTTCCACGAGCCCTATTTCAAAAAGCTTTCGCTAAACTGGGCGCCAACTTGACTAGCTTAAACTATACTGAGCCCGCTGGCATCTTGGCGCTGCGGCAACAAATTGCCCGGCATTTAGCTAAGGTCGGCATTCAGACGCAACCGGAAAATATTTTGATTACCTCCGGCTCATTACAGGCGCTACAGCTTGTTTCAGTATCGCTATTTCCTAAAGACGCGACAATTTATACGGAAGCCCCGACTTACGTCAAGTCGCTGCAAGTCTTTCAATCCGCCCATACCCATTTGGCCGGGGTACCGATGGACAATCAAGGCATGGCTTATTGGCAAATCACGCCACCGCTCAAAACGTCCCACGCCATTATGTATACCATTCCCACTTTCAATAATCCGACTGGCATCGTGATGAGTGCCGAACGTCGTGAACAGGTCTTGGCCTATGCACAAGAACATCAAATCCCCATCTTAGAAGATGCCGCTTACCAAGATGTTTGGTTTGCACAACAGCCGCCTAAACCGTTGAAAGCTCTCGATACCACCGGCAATGTCATCTACTTTGGCAGTATTTCGAAATCATTAGCCCCCGGCTTGCGGCTTGGCTGGACGGTCGCTTCGAAGCCAGTTATCGACCGTTTGACCGACGTGCGGATGCAAACCGACTATGGCGCCAGTTCACTATCACAATTAGTCTTAGCCGAAATTTTGGCTGACCCAGATTATGAAACTTATCAAGCCAATTTCCGCGCCGTGCTGGCCAAAAAGGCCGCCGCAGCGCAAGCTATTTTGCAACGATATTGGGGCCACGGTATCGCAACTTGGCAAGCGCCAACTGGTGGTTTCTACTTGTGGATTCGCTTAGCCGACCGCATCAACATTCCGAAACTATTCGATTTGGCAACTGCTCAAAATGTGCTCTTTAATCCTGGTAATATTTATGACTTTCAACCCAATCAAAATATTCGACTCAGCTTTTCATATGAATCAACGGCTCGTTTTGAACGCGGTATTAAGATTTTAACTGACCTAATTAGCGAAAACTTCCCAGGAGATCATCATGACCAAGCTTAATCAAGAACAACTCATTCGCGCCCACTTCAAGTGCTGGTTAACTAATAACTGACCTTTTTCACATCAGATGTGGCTTATCACGAATGTTATGGTGCAACTTATCAGGGCCTAGCAGAATTACAACAGTGGTTAGCTCACCAACTCCCCATTTAAATGGTCCTTCGTTGGGATATTACCCGAATTTTGACGGTCGATGAACACTGTTTCGTCGTTGAATGGTATTTCAAAGCTCGTGAAACTACCATCATCGACTTTGATGGCGTTTCAGTCATTGAATTTCGTGGGGCTAGAATTGCCAAATTAACGGAATATGAGACCAAGCATGCCACGTTTCGGCCATTTTCAGCTTAATCCTTGTATTCGCTTTCAAGTTCAGTTAAACTATGCACAACTATTATTGGAGGCATTTTATGACTGCAATCGTGCCAAGTTTATGGTTCGCAGATAACAACTGTGAAGCGGCCATCAACTACTATCTGTCAGTTTTTCCGAATTCAACGCTTGAAAGCCTGACCCGTTACCCCGACAGCGAATTGGACGCTCATTTTGAAGGCATGGCTGGTAAAGTGCTCACGGCTGTTTTCACCCTCAATGGTCAAAAGTTCATGGGATTAGACGGCGGTCCAGTCTTTAGAATTAACGAAGCAATTTCATTCACCATTGAGTGCGCTGATCAAGTAGAAATCGACTATTATTGGTCAAAACTGTCCGCCGACCCAACGGCCGAACAATGTGGTTGGGCGAAAGATCAATTTGGGATTTCTTGGCAAATCGTCCCCAAAAACATGCGCGAATTAACTCAATCACCTGCCCAGATCCAAGCTATGATGAAAATGAAAAAAATTGAAATTGCTGCGCTAGTTGCCGCAAAATAATTACTTAAAGTCAGCAAAAAATGATTGATAAGCCCTCAGTAATTTGAGTCGCTATCAATCATTTTTTTGCTTCAATTATTAATATCTCACACGTCTCTTTCAAAAGTCGGCAACTGACTATTCCGTAGCTAATGCCGTAATTGGATTCAAGCGCGCTGCCCGTCGAGCGGGTAAAATTGCTGCCAACCAAGCAATGACTAATGCGATTATGAAGATCACAACCACATTGCTAAATTCTAATTGAACTAAATTATAACCCGCAATTCGGTAAAGGATCTGGTTTAGCCCTAGGCCAATACCGTATGCCAAGCCTGTCGCGAGAATTGCACTCAACACGCCTAACATCAATGACTCACTCGTAAAGAGTCGCCGAATATCCCGTCGACTTTCACCCAATGAACGTAAGATCCCAATTTCTTTCATCCGGGCACTCACGGACATAAACATTGTGACGATGATCATTAAGGCTGAAACAAGTAATGAAATCCCCGCAATAGCTGCTAAAATCATGGTAGCCAAGTTAACGTAAGTGTTAACGGTGGCCAATGCTGAGGAAATACTCGTTGCCGCAAACTGTTGCTGACCATTAACCTTCAAATGATTAATTGCACTCACAACCGCTTCATTCTGTTGTCGATTTTTGATACGGACCGTCACAAACGTTGGTTGCGTCGTGACTTTTGCCGCTGCGCGCATTGACTGCATCGTTTCATAATTGATGGCATTCAGACCCGCTCCAGTTGATGAAGCTGCAATCCCGGCCACCGTTAATTGTCGTTGCACCGTCACTAGTTGATTTTGACTGTTCAAAGTCCGATAAGCCACAGTAACCTTTTGACCAACCAGTTTGCGCCAATTGTTAGCCGACCATTTTTGCGCGATAGATTGTTGATCTAAAATGATTTGATTATTACCGGCCAAGTGCCCGGCCTTTAACGCAGAGGTCTGATTCGCACTAGTCCACGTCGTTAATTGTGGCGCTGAGTAACTCGTCTTGCCAATCGTAATCATCGCATCATTCGCAGCAATCCCCGGTTCAACTTTCACCACATGAGTTAGGTGCTGTAATTCAGTCACCTGACTCGTTGAAAAAGTAGGCATGTGCGTGGCGAAGCTGCCGGCCGCACTTGGATCGGCCTGCGCCGCAAATTGTTCTTCTTGATCTTTAGTACTATCGACATACCGCATTACGGTAATTGACTGCGGATCAACTAACGAATTTATTTGATGATTAATATAACCCTTTAACCCGTTTCCCAAGCCAATGAAAAGCATGACTGCAAAGAGCCCAATTGCGGTTCCTAGCACGATCAAAGCGTTCCAAGTCCAAGTATGTCGCAAATGTTTAAACGCAGTTAATAATGAAATGTGCCAAGGTAATGGCCGCGAAGCTAATTTGGCCCGCGACTTAGTCACTTTGGCTGGCGCTCGGATGACTTGATCATCGGTAATTTTACCATCCGTCAATTGCACCACTCGCGTCCCGGCATGCGCAACCGTGCTGGAGTGTGTGACACAGATGACAAGTCGCCCGTTAGCCGCAATCTTCTGCAAGATTGCCAAAACTTCCGCGGTGTTTTGTGAATCCAGCGCCCCGGTAGGTTCATCCGCAATAATGACTTGTGGATCACTTGCCAGCGCGCGCGCAATGGCTACCCGTTGCTTCTGGCCACCGGATAGTTGACTGGGATATTTTTTCAATTGATCAGTCAGTCCGACCTGATTGAGCAATCCACGAGCACGTTTCAACCGTGCTGCCCGCGATAAACGAGTCATATCCAGTGACAGCATCACATTATCTAACACATTCAAATGACTAATTAAATTATAGGCTTGATAAATATACCCAATCGTTTCTCGCCGATATTGATCCAATTGATGTTCATGATGGTGATCCAGGGGCTGCCCTTGCAACTTAACTGTGCCAGTAAAGTCCCGATCCAAGCCCCCAATAATATTCATTAAAGTTGATTTACCACCACCGGATTCCCCCAAGATAGTCACAAATTCACCAAGGTCAAAATTTAAATTAAGTCCCTTTAACACTGGATAAGCAGTCTTCCCAATATAATATGATTTATGAATGTCTTTCAATTCCAAATAACTCATGACCATGCCCCCACTTTTGCCAATCGACCCATACTATCGTCAGCTTAGCATGTCATTTTGTTAAAGGGGCCAGGATCGTTTTGGTCTTGAAAGTTTCCGAATCAAGCTTAATCTGGTGTGATGTCGCCATTATATTTATAAGTTGCCACTCCGGTTGGGCTGGACTGATGCTGGAACGTGGTGGGCCACGTTTGTGAGCCAAAGGTCGGTCTCACAAGCCGGGCTTTTCCTAAGCTGGAAGTTCACCAGCAAATGAAAATTTCACCACTGAGCATCATCCAGCCCGCCCTGCGCTAAATTAGTGACTCTACCGTAATTGACCTTTCGTTGATACTGATTTTATCAATATCCTTTTTAATAAATCACTATTTGACGTCGGAGTTGACCAGCTCGTTTACCGTGTCGAGACACTTAGCTGGGCGGTTTTACCCAGGTTAGTGTCTGGGCCGACTTTTAAGACGTGAACTTCGGCTTAAAAGCGCCCTGCAGACCAATTTTTGGCTGCAGGACTGCCCCACAGCAAACGAGCTGGTCAACGGAGACGGACAATTAAGGCCTTATCTTAAATATGACCGCAACGATGCACTAGAAATATGACGGCTTGATCACGTCAAACGAGTTATCCTTTTGAGATTAGCAGCATCAAGTTTTTCAACTATCCGCAGTTGCAGTCATAAAAAAACGGTGATAAGCTATTTGAGGTTTTAATTGCGTCACTCATTTAGTTTAAAAGCCCATTAAGTCTGAAAATACATGGTATGATTATTTGGGAACCAAAATATTAATTGCCCAACCATAAGGGGGCTGGAGAATGTATCAAATACTGACTGATTCAGAGTGTGATTTACCGTTGGCAACTTTGACGGCAGGTCATGTAACGGCCATTAGCTTTCATACAAAGCTTGGTGATCAAGATTTAATCAATGATTTTGGGAAAAGTTATGATATCAATGACTTTTATCAAAAGATTCAAGCTGGAATGATGCCAACGACAACCCAAGTAAATGTTGGTGAGTACTTTGAATTCTTTAAACCATACGTTGAAAAAAAGATTCCCATGGTTTACGTGGGATTCTCTGGCGGACTCAGCGGCTCAATGTCGAGTGCCCATCAAGCTCGAGAAATGTTGTTGGAAACTTATCCAAACGCTGACATTCGCATTGTGGACACACTAGCGGCCAGTGGTGGTGAAGGTTTGTTGGTTCTTCAGGCCATCAAGTTGCAAAAGTCTGGCGCGACTTTAGACGAGTTCGTCAACTGGTTTGATGAAAATAAAATGCGCCTTCAATCTTGGTTTACCGTCGATAATCTAAATTACCTTTATCACGGTGGTCGGATTTCCAGAACCTCAGCCGCTTTGGGAACATTATTGCGGGTAAAACCAATCTTAGATGTTGATCCTGAAGGTAAATTACGACTCGTTTTTAAAACAAGGACACGTAGGAAATCATTATTTGAATTGGCTGATAAAACACTTGCTGCGATGCAAAGTGATCCAACCCAACCGATTATTGTGACTACCAGCGGTGATTTTGCGGCGGCAAAAATTGTTAAGGCTCGGATTATTGAAAAGATCAGTACCGCAGATGTTCACATTTATCCGATTGGGATGACGATTTCAAGTCATACTGGATTTGGTTGTGTGGCTGCATTTGCTATGGGCGATCAGATACGGCATTAATCTAAATTTAATAGTACTGATGTGTTGTAGCCATCATATTTAGACGCGTTTCGCCAGATAAAAAAAGCCTCGCAGAATTTTTAAACTTTCTGCGAGGCTTTTTTTATCCCAAAGATGTTATTTCTAACAAATTGCGTAATTTACATTTCATCCGGTGCTTTAACACCCAATAGGCGTAAAGCTTCTTTCAAGACGATGCTGACACTCTTCACTAAGGCTAAGCGTGCGGTCAATTCATCATCTTCCACTAAAATCTTCGTGTTGCCATAATACTTGTTGAAAGCTTTCGCTAAATGAATCGCATATTTGGCAATCACGGATGGTTCATAGTCGCCACTAGCTCGTACAATCGTTGCTGGGAATTCACTCAGTAACTTCAACGTATCCCAAGCCGCTGGATCACTTAATTGTTGACCCGTTGTAGCTAAATCAGGCTGACCAGATTTTCGTAAGATACTTTCAGCACGTGCATGCGCATATTGGACGTAAGGCCCCGTTTCGCCTTCGAAACGAACGACTTCTTCCAAATTAAAGTCAAAACTGTTCATCCGTTCATTCTTCAAATCATGAAAGACGACCGCACCAATCCCAACCGCATCCGCGACGGCATCTTTGTGGGCTAAATCTGGATTCTTTTGGTCAATTTGTTGATGGGCAAGTTCAACCGCATCGTCCAAGACTTTATCCAACAAGATGACACGACCACTCCGCGTTGAAAGTTTCTTCCCATTGGATGTAATTAAACCGAATGGAATATGATGAATTTCATCTGACCAGTCAAAGCCCATTTCTTTTAAAACAGCCTTCAATTGCTTGAAATGGTTCGTCTGTTCATTACCAACGACATATAAAGATTGAACAAAATCATAAGTCCGCTTCCGGTATAAGGCAGCCGCCAAATCCCGTGTAATATACAAGGTCGCGCCATCTGACTTTTTAATCAAAGCGGGATTTAAGTCATATTTACTCAAATCAACAACTTCGGCACCTTGACTTTCGTGTAGCAAGTTCTTTGATTCCAAAATATCAACAATCTCATCCATTTTATCATTGTAAAAGGCTTCCCCTTTAAATGAATCGAATTCAATATCTAACCGTTGATAAATCTTCTTGAACGCTTTTAATGATTCAGAACGGAACCATTTCCATAAAGTCAGGGCTTCTTCATCGCCATTTTCCAACTTTTTGAACCATTCCCGGGCTTCATCATCCATTTCAGGATGAGCCACATCTTCTTTGTGGAAACGGACATAATATTTCAATAAGTTATTAATCGGGTCGGCCTTGACTTCAGCTTCACTACCCCACATCTTATACGCGGTGATCAGCTTACCAAATTGTGTCCCCCAGTCACCTAAATGATTGATTTTAACTGGTTTATAGTCGATCTTGGTTAAGATATTAGCCAATGAATTACCGATAACCGTTGAACGCAAATGGCCCATCGAAATTGGCTTGGCAATATTAGGTGAAGACATGTCAATGGGGACCTGACCGGCGTGACCCAATTTGGCATCACCAAAATGCGCCCCATCAGTCAAAATTTGCGCTAAAATATCAGCTGAAAAATCGGCTTTCTTGAAGAAGAAGTTCACATATGGCCCCATCGCAACGACTTTTTCAAAGTCCGTCTGGTCAATTTTTTCAACGACCTCTCCCGCAATCATTTGCGGTGCCTTGTGCATGATTTTTGCCAAGGTAAACGTAGGGAAAGCTAAATCCCCTTGTTTTGATGTTTTGGGCTGTTCAATTTTGGCTAAAATATCAGCCTCAGTTAATTCTGGCAATGCTGGTGCTAAAGTCGCAGCAACTTGTTGTTTGTAATCCATATTTTCCTCCTTGAATTGCGGCGTAGCCCGCGGCTGGACAAAAAAAGTCCCCTACACATTAACTTAAACATGTAAGAGACGAGATTTCCCGCGGTACCACTCTAATTGATATAATATCCACTTATTATTTAAATTGTAGTCTTCAAAAGCGCGCTTCAATCAGTCCGCTGATCTGGCTTCCATCATCCCAGACTTGCTTGGCAGCTTTAACTGATTTACTTTTTCTTTCTCATTAGACGAGTTTTTAACATGCGTTAGTATAACAGAGATTACACCATTTGACTAGCGTTAGCCGTGGTTTTCAATGACTTTTTCAATTGCCACTAACCGTTAGTGCGGCCCACTATCGAGATTAATCCGCTAGTGCGCGAATCGTTGCTAGTCGCTGGCCTTTTTGAACCCCGGCAAATGCCATTTTCCAGAGTAACCAAGCCAGGCCCTCCCAAAAGTCAGCCCCATTCGCTACCCATACCGGCAACGCCAGCAATTGGGCGTACGGCATCGTTTCCAGATTTGAAAGTGGTTGCTCGGCCACATTGGGATGGTAAACCACCGATTCCCAACTTGGTCGGTCTGCATCCGTCGCAATTTGACGAATCAATAAATATGATGAGCGTTCTGTCGCTGGTGACACGGCTTGCATGGTATCAATCTGATGACGGAGATAAGTTCTAAAATCGTTGGCCGTATAGTGACCCGGCAATTTGGCCGCTAACAACGCCGCGACCATGGTTTCAAAATGTTCTGGGATCAAAGCGGCACGTAAAATTGCTGGCCAATCATAAGAACGACGCAGCTTGGTCGCAAGTTCTAACTCATCCGCGGTTGTCGTATAAAATTGATTCAAATTGGCTGCGAATTCGTCCGATAAAGGTGACCACTGAACATGATATACCACCGTTTGATGAATCGTGATCACGGTCAAGCTGGTCACATCTGCGGTCGCCTGCAACCGGTCAATGGTCGCCGCTGGCAGTTGCGCCGTCGCGAGTCTCAGCTGAAAGCCAGCCAGGGTGACCCCATCTAACACAGTTTTAGCAGGAACCAAAGTTAGTGCGCGAATCGCGGTTCCTGGCACACTCAACTTAGTCGTCTTTTCAAATCCAATGATCAGCCGTACGATGGGGACCAACCGTACCTTTGCCCCAACCATCTGTAATTGTCCTACCAAAGTTTGCATTGCCGTTGTCGTTAGTTTCTGTGTTGTCGTCATTGCCCCATTCCCCCAAACTTAGTCTTTAATGGTTATAAGTGTAACGCTTGCAAGGACAACTTCAATTGATTGCGCCCACAAAAAAATCGTTGCAAGCTTTAAGCTCAAAACGATTTTTTAGTATGATTTAGTTTATAAATAGTGACCTGTCACTAAGCGTTCAATTTGCTTAATTCCCGCTACCGGAAATAAGACTAGGTCGCCGCCACTAAGTTCAATCATTAATTTTTAGGATCATATCTTGATGCGGAATGCCATCTTCTAAATAAACTGCTGAGACCGGCACAAAACCAAATGACCGATAAAAACGATCCAAATAATGCTGTGCTTGAATGTTGATTTGCGTGGTGGCTGGCCACAAGCAACGAATTTGGTGGATGGCCGCTCTGATAAGCGCTTGACCATTACCGGCGCCACGAGCAGTTTTACGCACGATGATCCGGCCAAAACGCGCCTGTTGCTGCGGTTCTTGCATCAGTCGTGCATAAGCAACTAACTGACCGTTGGCATCCGTTCCGAGTAAGTGTCTGGCCGACAAATCCGTCTCATCAACTTCTTGGTACGCACAACTTTGTTCGACAACAAAAATTGCCACTCGCAAGTGATAGATTTCATAAATTTGACGTGGTGTTAAGTCGTCAAATTGATAGCTTTCAAATTTCATCATAGTCCTCCAATCAGCTAGTAGCCACGCTGGACCGACTTCAAAAAAATGATATAAAAAAACTAGCAACCTGATTTCCAAGTTACTAGTCGGCCGAGATGGATTTTAAGCGGGTGACGAGAATCGGACTCGCGACTCAAGCTTGGGAAGCTTGTATTTTACCACTAAACTACACCCGCATTGACAACAGAAAATAGTATAGCATATATTTTCTGCCTTGTCATCGCTAAATTGAAAAAATTAAGCTTCTGGTTCAGGAACCTCAACTGGTGCTGGTCCCGCTTTAATCATCTTGACGTCCCCTTTACGGACCACGGCACGATGATTATATTCATTAACAATTGGTTCATCAGATTTCGTGTATTCCTTGATTAAGATTAAAACTGAGTTTTCATATACTTTTTCAATTTCACCCTTAAAATCGTGTTCAAGTGAAGCAAACTTTTTACCTTGGACGTAATCGCCAATTTTTAATTCTACCGCCATTAGAAAACTCCTTCATTCAAATTGATAACAAATATTATCAAATAACTGCCTTAGTTGCAAGCAAAAATATTAATTTTTTACGGATGCTTCCATGACTGGCGCTGTTTCTTCTTGATTGTGCCGTTCTGAGCGTGCCAAATGACGTAATTCGCGAACCGCTTTTAAGTAAGCTGGCAACAAAACCGCTACCGACCCTAACCAAGCTAAGGGTTCTGACGAACAAGCCCCTGGATAGCCCAATAACCGGACCATAATCAGCGCAGCAAAGACTCGCATGAATAGTTCTGCGGCCCCAGCCAAAGTTGGAATTGCGGAACGGCCTAAGCCTTGTAACGTGTTCCGCATAATAAACAACATCGAAAGCAAGATGTACGTGCTCCCAATCACATTAAAATACGTTTGGGAGAGGTTTAAGACCGCCATATCCTGATGACCCACGAATAGTCCGACGAGTTGCTTTCCCCAAATGATCTCAATCAACCCAGCGGCAACACTGAAACTGCCTGAAAGCCACATGGTCTGTTTGACCCCTTTGACGATACGGTCATATTGATGAGCGCCAAAATTCTGGGCAGCAAAGGTGGCCATGGTGACGCCAAAGGACATCAACGGCTGAGTGGCAACTTGGTCAATCTTTTGAGCAGCAGTCGTCGCGGCCACTGAATTCGTCCCCAAACTGTTTAACGCTGCTTGGAGCACGATCGTCCCAATGGCAATAATTGACATTTGAAACGCCATCGGCAAACCGACCTTCAAATGGGCACTAACTTCTGGCAAACGTAACTTAAAGTGACGCCGACCAATGTGCAGAATTGGGACTCGGGCAACGATATAGACCACACACATCAAGGTTGCAATGAGCTGCGCTAAAATAGTCGCCCAGCCAGCCCCGGCAATGCCCCAATGGAAGCCCAAAATAAATAGTAATTCCAAACCAATATTGATCAACGAACTGATAATCAGGAACCATAAGGGCGTCCGACTGTCTCCGAGCGCACGAATGATGTTGGAAAGTAAGTTAAACGCTATCGGCGCTAGCATGCCACCCAACATGATCTGTAAAAAGGTTCGCGCATCCGCAATAATATCTTTCGGTGTTTGCATTAAAACTAAAATATGATCGACAAAAATCAGTGACACGATTGTTAAAATAATGCCCACAATCAAACTGACAACGATACTGATGGCAAAACTTCGGCGTACACCCTTAAAATCTTTAGCACCATAGTGTTGGGCCGTTAAAATCGACAACCCAGCCGTCAAGCCTTGGGCAAAGCCAATAATTAAGAATTGGACACTCCCAGTAGATCCGACGGCAGCTAGGGCTTTAACGCCTAACGTCTGGCCGACAATTAATGTATCTGATAAGCTATAAAATTGTTGAAAAATATTTCCGATAAGTAATGGAATCGTAAACCAAAAAATTAGTTTTAACGGTTTCCCCTTCGTTAAATCATTCATTTTTACGCTCCTTTCGTTTATTAAAATATGGCTTGGTAACCGTTTTCTTTCCCGTCAGCTCCCAAGCAAACTTTGTTAGTATAACAACTTTACCACTGCAATACTAGTGATTTACCCCAGATTACAAAAGTAATTATTTTGTAATCTTATGAAGTGAATTCAAGGACGATTGATACCTATCGTCTGGAAACGACAACGCCACTTTTGGGCCAGGAACGGTCTCACTCATTTGTCGAAATCGGTTCAAAATAGCTAAAAAAGCCCCGAGCTAGCCGCTTAATTTCAGCGATTAGTTCAAGGTGAAGGATTTTAATTTAAGCCACGATATAAACGTAATAGGTCACAAACACACAGATCACCATACAAATCAGGTTGAGTGGAATCCCTACTTTAAAATAATCCGTAAACTTATAATGACCGGGACCATAGACAATCAGATTGGTTTGATAACCAATTGGCGTTGAAAAGTCAGCCGTCGCCGCAATCGTAATCAACATGACCAACATCATCACCGGTAAATTGACGATTTTTGCCGCTGAAATCACGATGGGAAACATTAGCGAGATGGCCGCAGCATTCGATAAAATCGCCGTTAAAAAATTCGTTATAAAATAGAGCAGAAACATGTAGATTAATGGCGCCGAAGTTCCGGCAACCGTCACCATCAATTTTGCGATGAATTTGTCCGCACCAACATTGGACATGGCCAAACCGAGCCCATAACTGCTTGCAACTAAGAATAAGACATTCATATCGACAGCCTTGACGATATCACTAATGCTGACACATTTTGTCACAAAAAGTAACACACAAGTTGCCGCTAAACCAACAAACAGATCAACAATTCCCAAGGTTGAAATCAAAATTGTCGCCACCAATAATAAAATTGGTAAAAAATCTTTATAACTTTTACGATTGGACTGCACCGTTTGAACATTAAAGACGTGTAAGTCCGGCATTGCTTCTAACTGCGCGGGTTCACTGTTGGTAATCGCCACAATGTTGTCGCCGCCCTTTAGCGCAATCCGGCCAATTTGATCATGTAATCGCACCGAATTACGGTGAATCGCCACGATTACGCTGCCATAGACACTGCGAAACTGAGATGACTTGATGGTTTGATTAATCAAGCTCGAAGTGTCTGGAATCGAAATTTCTACTAAGCGCGCTCGTTCGTTAGTGACATCCGCCATATTAATTTTTTCAGTGCTTGGAATCAAACCTTTAATTTGCAACAGCTCTTGGATACAATCAACTGAACCCGTAAAGTACAGTCGGTCGCCTAATCTCAAAATCGTCCCATCCGTCACCGGCACGATGGCTTGACCGCGACGATTGATGGCCGCCAGAAAAACATTTTGTAAATGCTGTAATTTCGCCTCCGCGACCGTGCGATTCAAATAATCAAACTCCGGACCAATCGACATTTCAATTAAATAATCATCCGGTTCCGCCATGATCTCATCCACTGAACTCCCGTGATAAGTGGGCAATAATTTATAACCGACCGTGAGCAAATAAACGAGCCCCACGATCGTGATCGGTATCCCAACAACTGCTAAATCAAAGAGCCCAAATTGTTTTAAATGATATTTTGATAATAATCCTTGCGCCACCAAATTTGTGGACGTCCCTAAGACAGTCAATAAGCCACTCAAGATTGTGGCATATGACAACGGGATCAAAAATTTCGAAATGGCTAATCCCTTTTGCTTGCACCAACGTTGAACCATCGGCGTTAGTGTCGAGACAATTGGGGTATTATTCATAAATGGCGAAATCAAACTAACCGTTGCCAAAAGTTTTAACAATGAAAAGCGTTCGTTTTTCCCATTGCCTAAGATCTGATTGAATAACCGCGTGATCAAGTTACTTTTAGCAATTGCATACGCCACGATATACATTAAGGCAATTGTCGCTAGGCCATCATTCGCAAATCCGGCCAAGGCGTCTGCCGGCGACAAAATGCCCACAAACATCAAAAAGCTCAACGCACACAGAATCACTGCATTGGGGGTCGTAATTTCCATCGCCATCAAAACGAAGGTGACGAGCAACGTCACTAAAACTACTGCAATTTGGACGGTCATACGCTTTCACTCCAATACTAAAATCTACTGCTTCAAGTTTGCACACATCAATCCGGCAAATCCTTGCTTAGTCAACTTAGGTTTAAGTTTAACCTTATCATGTGACTAAATTAGTGACACGGTGTGAAATAATTCAGCAATCAATCATTAAGAAATGGCAATTATGACCAGTTTGTTAACATTGGTTGAAATTGTTTAACGAAAGGGTTGGTCAAGCCACTTTTTCCAGACAAAAAGGCGTCCAGGATTAGCTCCCGGACGCCTTGTTTAACGGCTTCCTATTCATTAATGCCATAACGATGTTTTGTTGGATAGAGTGAGAACCGTTCAGAGCGGTACACATAGCCACCAGAACCTAAATTGGTCAATTTGACATTAAAGACTTGTTCTTTCGTCTTCGTATCGTATTCGATCACATTGGCAGCTTTCCCACCGTCGAGCCAGCCAAAGTCGATCAGGCGATTGGCCGCACTCAAATAACGATTTGACCCAATGATATTGGCAAAATTGGCTTTACCAAGCGATTTACCATACGCGCTCACTTGCTTAATCGTCTTGGTCTTCTCATTAATTTTGTACTCGACCCCCTCAGAATACTTGCCAGAGGATTTCTTCAACGCGGACTTGGTCTCACCGACCGCAATATTATTGTTAAAGATCAGCACATTCAATGAATTTTTCTGGCCCAAGCTTGACGGATCAACAATTGCGGCATGTTGCCCACCTGGCCAGGAAATTTTGCCAGTCGCTTTCAGCAGATACTTACGATAGGACTTCGGCCAAGCGGACCGCTTTTTACTAGAAAGGATCCACTTGATTTTTTCCGTCTTGTAATCGATTTTCATCACTAAATTCTGATTACGACTAGAAATAATCAAACTATCGTCCGTTTTATCATAATAAATCGAGTTTTGGTGGAACCAGTCACGCTTACCCATATATTTGCTCGAACTAGTGGCATGATACTGCGTATAAAATTTAGTTGGTAACAAGTTCTTCATATTAATTACTTTGGTAATCTTCCCGGTTTTATGTGAAATCACGATCATCGTGTCTTCCACATAAGTCCGACCACCATCCGAGACGGTGGCAATCAAATCACCATTGGGTAACTCTGTCACATCATGATGAACTTGATTATGGTTTTGCTTTTTGGACCCTTTCGCCTTCCCCCACGATTTATGATTAAATTTGTAGGTTTTATAGACTTTCCCAGTGTAATCCATTTCGACTAATTCATCGAAATAAGAATGACTATTTTTAGACTTAGTCCAAATCAATAAATGACCATTAGTTAATTGCTTAAATATATGCGACGTTGGCTTGGTAGTATACCAACGAATAGCGCCATCGGCATCAATCCCAAAACTATAATTTTTAGCTTGATTGGTCCCCGAAATAGTCGTTCGTACCATAAACGTTAATTTAGAATTTCCTGTTCCTAACGCCATTTTATTCTTATTCGACTTCGTGACATTGATTTTCACACTCGCCAAAGATGTAGGTAGCTTAGCGGTTTTCAGATGAATCGTCTTGGTGGTCGTTGTGCCATCTTTATAAGTCACCTTTAAATTCACCGTATTATTATAATCGGCATATAAGCCTAAGATTGTTAAATTATGGCTTGTCCCATACTTGCTCTCTGTGTTAGTAATCGAAGTTCCTTTACTTTTACCAACGACCGTATAGCTCACTTTTGCAGCTTTAGTCGTGTGAAAAATTGCAACTGCGGATAGCGGCGAAACCCCATAGGGATCAACTTTGGTGTACATTTTGTCCAAATTAAGACTTGTATCCGCTACCGCCTTTTTCAAGGTCGTCGTGACTGAGCTTTGTGCCTCGATTTCGGTCTTCACTAATCGCGTGTTAATATCTTTTTTTGTGGCCGCAGCCGAACGAACGTTGCTAGTTGTGGTACTGGTGCTACTCGTCGTTGCATTTTGGTGATGCTGATACCCGTAAACACCGCCAATCGCAATCAAAACCACTAATATGAGCGTGGTCAGAAGTCCTTTTTTACGCATTTGCCAACCTTCCCTCCAATAAAAATTAGTTTCATTAGGCCTGATTCTTTCTTGACCCTTGCTAGCATACGCTATTACAACGCAACTAGCTGACAAAAACCATTCAAACCGTCGCCTTTATTGCAGGCAGCGTGATTTAAATGGTCTTATTGACGGGGCTCTGATTGATTACAGTTGTGACTCGGCATTGGCGGCTGTAATATACTGCTTGGCCTGCAAATAATCAATAATCTGATCAACAGATTGAGCTAACGATTGTTGGGAGGTATCAATCGTTAGCTCCGGTTTTAATGGGGCTTCATAAGGGGCATCGACCCCCGTAAAGCCTTTGATTTCGCCCCGGCGTGCTTTGGCATACAGCTGTTTTACATCCCGTTGCTCGCAGACGGCCAAGGGGGTGTCAACGAAGACTTCGATAAATTCATCGGCTGCCAGTAGCGCACGTACCTGATCACGATCAGCACGATACGGGGAAATAAAGGCAGTTAAGGTAATCGTCCCGGCATCCACGAATAACTTAGCAACTTCGCCAATTCGCCGAATGTTTTCTTGACGGTCGGTGGCCGTAAAACCTAAATTCTGATTAAGGCCAAACCGAATATTATCACCATCGAGGACATAACTATTGAGGCCCCTTTCAAAGAGTCGTTTTTCGACAGCCATCGCAATCGTTGACTTTCCTGAACCAGACAACCCGGTGAACCATAAAACGGCAGGCTTATGTCCCAATAAATTTTGCCGTGCCGCCTTGGTCACTTTTGTCGGCTGCCAAGTAATATTCTGAGATTTAATCATCCTTACACCCCCAGCGTGCGTTGTTTTTTTAAGCCATCGATCAAGACTTGAGCGACTTCTGGACGAGAAACTTCTTTCGGTGGGACCACGCCAGCACTTAATAGTTGTCGCACCTTGGTCCCGCTTAATGAAATATGATCTGCGTCACTGTGTGGGCAAGTTTTACTCGTCGCCATCGCTTCACATTTTTTACAATAAAAGGCATTGTCGAATTTAAAAAAGTGCATGCCAAGTTCTGATTCCACGGAAGTAATCAGTTCCTGTGCTTCATAGGTGCCATAATAGTCGCCAACGCCAGCATGATCACGGCCGACAATAAAATCGGTACAGCCATAATTTTTCCGGACAATGGCATGTAGGATGGCTTCTTTTGGCCCAGCATACCGCATCGCTGCTGGATAAATGACTAAGCGGACACGGTCCTGTGGATAATAATATTTCAAAATGGTCTGATAACTGGCCATCCGCACGGTTGCTGGAATATCATCGGCTTTCGTTTCACCCACTAAAGGATTCAAAAAGAGTCCGTCAACATTTTCTAAGGCTAATTTTTGAATATATTCGTGGGCTCGATGAATGGGATTACGTGTTTGAAACCCAACGATCGTTTGCCAACCCAAATCGTGAAATAGTTGACGGGTGGCAATGGGTTCTAAATAATAATCACTAAAATCACCATGGCTAGGCTGTTTCAGCAACTTAATGTGCCCGCCTAAATACACGTCGCCAGTTTCAAATAATCGCTTAACACCTGGGTGTGCGGTCTCAGTAGTGCCATAAACGTTTTGCGCCTCTAATAGTTTGTCTGGTCGATATTTATCTTCAACTAAGAGTGTGCCATAAATGTCGCCATGCTTATCTTTGAGCGCAATCTTTTGATTGAGCTCAAAAGTGTCCGCTGTGGCCTGATCAACTGGTAATGTGATGGGGACACTCCAAAGCACACCATTCTGCAGGTGCATCGTTTTGACGACTGAATGATAATCACCACTCGTCATAAATCCTGTCAGTGGACTAAACCCACCAATGGCAATTAATTCTAAATCTGATAACGTCCAAGCGTTAATCGTTAAACTTGGTAATTGTTCGGCTTCAGTCAAAGCTGCCGCTGAAAAATCTTCCAAATTAATCAATTTGCCACCATGCGGCGTAATACCAAATACTTTTTCCATAATAATCACCTATCTATTTTATGATTTGTTGATAATTCGTCTTGATAAAACTGGTCAATACCGCTTGCTTGGTTTCGGATACCGTGGCCTGTTGACATAAGCTTGTCAGCTCGACTGCCAATGTCGGCCAATCGAGTGGCGTTGCCAATTTCAAGGCGGGTTCACGTGGTTGATCTGTCGTGGTGTGGGTCGCATTGACCCAATCAGTCACCTTTTCAGCGGTCGTTGGGCGGTCCAAATCGGTTGCCATTAGTAGCAAATACGGTTGTCCTTGCAGCGCACTGATTGTTCGAAATAATTGCTGTATTGCCGTCTGTTGTGCTGATGCCGCTGTCATGGCCGCATAGTCGTTGGCAATCACGATTGGGGCACTAACCACACCCAATTCGGTGCTAACGGTCATCAGCATCTCAACGATTGCGCTATAAGCAACGTCGCCAACACCCCACAAAGCTTGCTTTTTCGCATTGCGGCGCAAATAGTTATTGAGTTGCTCCTTTTGCTCAACCAGTGCAAAATCACGTGGATACGTCGCCAGATCAACCGTCCCACGTGTTAACTGCTGCTCAATCGCCGTGGCGGTTTGATGACCGGCATTCTGTTCATCACTCATTTGGACACCGGCCTGTGTTAACAATGCCGTGACTCGGTCAACTTCGGCTGGTACAGTGCCCAGCACATAGAACACCCGACTATTAATTTTGGGATTAAAATCACGATATAAAGCACCATACTTAGCCAGATAGTCATCAACCAAACCATGAATTTTTTGATCAAATTCATCAGAAGCAAAAAATTGATCATCATTGGTCGCTTGTCGGCCCAACAAGTACAAGGCTTTCACATCCGGATCGACATCTGTCCGCGCCTCAAAGTCACTCAAGGCTTCACCACTGTCGCTTTTTTGTAAACTTGGATCAATAAAATCATTGATTTGGGCCTGTAAAGTCGCTTCATCAGCCGGCCACGGTAAGCCTAAATTATCGGCCACACGATGCAAACTAGACAGAGGGGCATTAAAGAGATCCTCATACGTTAGCAACATCCGGTGGTCCGGATCAGTATCACAGAGCGATAACAGCGTCCGAACTTGCCATTGCCGTAATGCCAAAGTATTGTTCCGATGCCAAGCCCGTTCATTGGAGCTCACCACGTCCATCGGATTTCGCAACAAAATAATTTCAGCCGGTTCCACTTTGATCTCAGCCAACACGACTTGCCATAGTTCAATGTAGTCGTTCATTCGTGGATCTTTCACGGCTAGATAGGTCTCAGTTTCAAAATAATTCTGTAAATAAGTGGTTAAGGCGTCACGATCACCTTTTATTTTAGGCCGATCATAATACCCTTCATACGATGGTCGATAGCGCAACTTTCCGCCCAACGATTTATGAATTTTAATAATATCCTTATTTTCAAAATACCCTTTGGGATTAATCCGTTTACTGGGTGCCAGCAAATTGTCAGTCCCTAATGAAATTCCCATCAAATTGATACATTTGGTTAAAACCGACGTGCCTGAGCGTCCACTGCCTAAAATGAGCACCGCTTTTTTAGTCTGACGACGGCCAAACAGCCGTTGTAAAATTCCTTGTGCCATTTTAATCATCCTTGTTCATTATTTTTATTTCGGCTGGTTACGCCGGTGATTGCTTAATATCGTAGCAAGAACTTTGTTTAAATCTATAAACGGCACAAGAAAATAATGTGATGAAATTATGATTATCAGCAGTATCCACCGGTCAACACGTCGCTAGTGTGAGGTCATTTTGCCAATCGTCGTTCCAATTGTGAAGACCCATCCGCACGTGCCACGTCAGTAACTTGCGGCATTATTGGCATTAGTTGAGAACCAGTTAATCAATCAGGTTAACTTTTATCCTTAATACTTTCTGAACTGATGCTAAAACAATGGTGACCACGTTTGTGAGCCAAAGGCCGGTCTCACAAGTTAGGCTTTTCCTAAGCTGGAAAGTCTACCAGCAGTCGAAACGTGCTGGTCCACGGAGACGGACAAATTGACCATTATGAGGCACTGGTGAAATACTCATAAAGCAACTAAAGATAGCGATTGCCCGTTTATGACAGCCTAGGCAGAAAAGTCGAAAATTAACATAAAATGATAAATTAGAGCTTTTTATTAGAATTTGCTTTGACTTTAGTCACTTTTGGTGGTATTTTTTAATCAATCATAAAACAAGATAACGTCCTGATGAGGAAAGTAAGTTGTTGCAACTACCAAGTGAGCTTGGAAAAGTGTGAACCAAGTTAGTGTGCAACTTCTGAAAAATGGCCTCTAAACGGCACCACTGAGCAATTGCCAGGTGATGACAGCCAGCTACTGTTAACCAGCTACCGTATGAAACGTACGGGATAAGATCAATATCGTGAGGTATTGGTAAACTAAGGTGGTACCACGAACGGCAACTTCGTCCTTTTCAGGCGAAGTTGTCGTTTTTTTGTTAAAAATCAATCATTAACATGAAGGAGTGGTCAATTATGACAGTTATTAGTAGCAATCTGGGGTATCCACGCTTAGGTGAACATCGTGAATGGAAGCATCTTTTGGAACATTATTGGCAACACAAATTAAGTGACGCTGATTTTCACACCACTGCCAAACAGTTACGGCTAGCTAACTTAAAAAAAGAACAGGCTTTGGGCATCGACTATCTGCCCGTTGCCGATAATTCCGACTATGATCATGTTTTGGACACGTTGGCCGCTTTTGGTGCCATTCCTAAACGTTTCGGGCATTTTGATCAAGCATTGACCTTATCCGACTATTACGCCATCGCCCGCGGCACTGAAACAGCGGTCGCTGCCGAAATGACCAAATGGTTCAATATTAACTATCATTACATTGTGCCTGAATTCGATGACGTCCAGTTTAAATTATTGGATAATCGTTGGCTACGTTACTATCAAGAAGCCAAGACAGCCTTAGGTATCGATGGCAAACCTGTCATTTTAGGTCCGGTTTCCTTTTTGAAACTTGGCAAGCGGCACGGTGACTATTTGGATGCTGCTGGAGTGGCCGAACTGTTACCACAACTCCTACCACTCTATCAACAAGTTTTCGCCGAACTGGCTGCTGCTGGGGCGACCTGGATTCAACTAGACGAACCTACACTCGTTAAGACCACTAACCCCGCGGAATTAGCGCCCTATCGAAAAGCGTTAACCACTTTACACGCCGCCGTACCAACCTTAAAAATCGTCTTACAAACTTATTTTGATAGTTTGGATTTATACGATGAAATCGTCAAATTACCCGTCCAGGCGATTGGCTTAGATCTCGTGCATGATCACGGTGAAAACTTGGCACATCTACGAACCAGTGGTTTTCCAGCCGATAAAGTTCTCGCCGCCGGATTGATTGACGGCCATAATGTCTGGGCCAGTGATCTGGCTAAAAAAGCCCAATTAGTCCAAGAATTACAAACGATTGCGGCCCCTGACCACCTGTGGTTACAACCTGCGAATTCCCTATTACACGTGCCTATTACCACCAAAAATGAAACCCAAGCTGATCCAGTCTTACTAGGTGGCTTAGCCTTCGCCGACCAAAAATTACAAGAATTGGCGGTACTGACGCGGGCCGCTAATCACGGCATTGCAGCGGTTCAATCGGCATTTGACCTTAATCAAGCCAAGCTACAGGCACTCAATAACTCGACGCATCGCAATAATCAAAGTGTGCGGGCCGCTGAAGCCCAATTGCCACGACAAACCTTTGAGCGTCAAGCCCCCTTTGCGACGCGGATCAAATTGCAACACGCCCGTCTCAACTTGCCGCTATTACCGACAACGACCATTGGAAGTTTTCCGCAAAGCCATACCGTTCGCGCCAAACGTGCAGCTTGGCGAAAAGGCGCATTAAGCGATGCGGACTATCAAACTTTCTTACACGCTGAAACCAAGCGTTGGATTGCGCTTCAAAATAAACTCGGTTTAGACGTCTTAGTCCACGGCGAGTTTGAACGGACCGATATGGTTGAATACTTTGGGCAAAAATTGACTGGCTTTTACGCGACGCAAAATGGCTGGGTCCAATCTTATGGTTCGCGTGGCGTACGCCCACCCGTGATCTTCGGCGACGTTGCCTACACCAAACCTATTACAGTTGCTGAATCAGTTTATGCGCAAAGTTTGACCACGAAACCGGTTAAGGGCATGCTGACAGCGCCCTTGACGATCATCAACTGGAGCTTCGTGCGCGACGACATCCCCAAAGCCCAGGTTCAAAACCAAATCGCGTTAGCCTTACGACAAGAAGTCCAAAATTTGGAAAAGGCTGGTATCAAAATTATTCAAGTGGACGAACCAGCCTTGCGTGAAGGCCTACCGCTGAAACAACGCCACTGGCAAGCCTACCTAGCTGAAGCGGTCTATTCATTTAAAATTACGACGACCGGCGTCAAAAATGAAACTCAGATTCATACGCATATGTGCTACTCGAACTTTGCCGACATCATCGATACCATTAAAGCGCTCGATGCGGACGTGATCTCGATTGAAACATCGCGGAGTCATGGCGAACTCATCGCCGCGTTTGAACAGACCGGTTACGACCAAGAAATTGGGCTGGGCGTTTATGATATCCATAGTCCACGCGTGCCTAGTGTGGCCGAAATTGAGGCTAACATTCAACGGGCGCTCCGCGTGATCAAGCCGCGCCAATTTTGGATCAATCCCGATTGCGGGCTAAAGACCCGCCAAGAACCCGAAACTTTGGCGGCCTTAAAGAACATGGTCGCTGCTCGTAACGCAATTCAAGCTCAGCTCAATACGCCAACACATTAGGGGGTGCCGCGATGGATTTACGACAAGCATTAAAACAACGAGTCTTAGTCGCGGATGGCGCGATGGGGACTCTGCTGTATGGTAATTACGGGATTGCATCGGCCTTCGAAAATCTGAATCTGACTCATCCAGACACGATTTTACGCGTCCACCAGTCCTATTTAAGTGCCGGAGCTGACGTCATTCAAACCAACACTTACGCCGCTAATCGTTTGAAATTAACGCGTTACGACTTGCAAGACCAAGTCACGGCCATTAATCAAGCCGCGGTCAAGTTGTCCACTAAAGCCAGAGCTGCCGCCGACCACCCCGCTTACATTTTAGGCACGATTGGAGGGCTCGCAGGTGATACGGATCAGACCGTTTTGCAAGCAACGCCCGCAACGGTCGCCGCCAGTCTGACGGAACAGTTGACCGCCTTATTAGCAACGCAGCAACTTGATGGCATTCTATTAGAAACTTACTACGAGTTACCCGAATTGTTGGCAGCGTTAAAGACCGTCAAGGCTCAGACAGACTTACCAGTCATCACGAACGTTTCAATGTTAGCGCCTGGGGTATTGCGTGATGGTACGACTTTTGCGGACGCGGTCATTCAATTAGCGGCCGCTGGAGCCGATGTCATCGGCACTAATTGTCGCTTAGGGCCCTATTACTTGGCTCAGTCATTTGAAAATTTAGCGATCCCAGCCACGGTAAAACTCGCGGTTTATCCTAATTCTGGACTTCCCGGTACTGATCAAGACGGGCGCGTGGTCTATGATGGCGAACCCAGTTATTTTGAAGAATATGCTGAGCGTTTCCGTCAACTAGGCCTAAATCTCATCGGCGGTTGTTGCGGGACTACCCCCTTACACACCGCCGCACTTGTACGTGGCCTAGCCAGTCGCACGATTGTGCCACATGCTGGTCAAACGGCACAACCAGAACCAACGCCACTGGCCGCCACGATTGGCCGGCATACTTTTTTACAAAAAGTTGCCACACAAAAAACGGCGTTGGTCGAACTCGACCCGCCGAAAGACTTTGAAACCACTAAATTTTTTAAAGGTGCGCAACGTTTGAAAGCCGCGGGCGTTGATGGCCTAACGCTCTCAGATAACTCCCTCGCCACGGTCCGTATCGCGAACACCACCATTGCCGCAGAACTTAAACTCAACTACGGCATTACCCCAATTGTCCATTTGACGACTCGTGATCATAATCTGATTGGCTTGCAATCTGAAATCATGGGCTTGCATAGTCTCGGCATCGAGGACATTCTCGCGATAACGGGTGACCCGGCCAAATTAGGTGATTTTCCCGGCGCAACTTCTGTCGGCGATGTTCGGTCGGTCGAACTGATCAAGCTTATTAAACAGTTCAATAGTGGCATTGGTCCCACTGGAAAGTCTTTGAAACAAGCGACCGATTTCCGGGTTGCCGCTGCCTTTAACCCAAATGCCTATCGTACCGACGTTTCAACTAAGTCAATTGAACGCAAAATAAGTTATGGTTGCGATTATATCATTACCCAACCCGTGTTCGATCTGGCTAATGTCGATGCGTTGGCAGCAGCGCTCGCAGCACATCAGATCCACATTCCGGTGTTTGTGGGCATCTTGCCACTCGTTTCGAAACGGCATGCCGAATTTTTACATCATGAAGTCCATGGCATCCGCTTACCAAAGTCAGTTTTGACACGGATGGCGCAGGCTGAAAGTGATGGTAATGAACGCGCCGTGGGCATTCAGATTGCCAAAGATTTGATTGATGGCATCTGTGCACGCTTCAACGGTGTCCACATCGTCACGCCATTTAATCGCTTTAAAACCGTCATCGAACTAGTCGATTACGTCCAAGCAAAAAATTTAACCTTAACCAAATAAAAACTTAACGCCCCCGCACAACACTTTCATGCTAAAATTAGACTCGAAGTGTTGAACGGAGGCGTTTTAATGATTTTAAGTATCCACTTAGGAAGTTGGCTGTGGTTGTTCGTGATGGTCGCCCTTGGCCTGACCAGACATTCCGTCAAAGCCACCAACCGTTATCTCATTTTGAGCCGGTTGGGTTACCTTTTATTGATTGTCAGTGGCGTCTATCTCAGTACCAAAACCTTTAGTACCGCGTGGTTGCTGACAGGACTTAAAGGCGTTTTAGGGATCGGCTCGATTGGCTTAATCGAAGTCGCTTTTGCCCGAAAACAAGAAAGTCGGCTCAGTCCCCAACTTTTAGCACTGTTGATTGCCGGTCTCATCTTAACTGTCATCTGTGGCGTCAGCCTGCACTATCTGTTAAGCGGGCACCTGATCTAAAACAATCGTTTGTCATTGCATCACGCTCGAAAGACAAAAAAAGGGCCTGGCAGTTAACCAGGTCCTAATCATTACGATTGCTTAAACGTTTGAGAATATTACGCCGCATCCGCATCTTTTGGTTGTGCTCCATAAATATCAATCGCGACGTCCCATAGTTAAAAATACCGACCAAGACTTGATCAATAATTTTAACAAACATTGGTGCCCAGAAAAATACCGAGATACCAACGAACATTAAGAAAGTATCAAATAAATATGAGAGTCCCCGCGTTAACATAAACCCGGCAAACTCTTGGCACCAATGCCAGAAGTTTTTTGATTTGGAGCGAAAAACCACCGCTTTATTCACGTAGAAACTGAATAAGGTTGCCAGAATCCAAGCAATTGTATTTGAAAATAAATAGTGTTCCAATAAAACCGTGTGCAATAACCAAAAAGCGAATACGTTTACTAATGCGGCCATAAAGCCAAAAATTGCGTATTTCCAAAAATATCGGTACCGCCGGTAAATTTTTATCAACACCTGCACCGTTGTCGCCGCCGTTTCTTCTAATTTACAAGTTAACTAAGAATCATTTACGAAACATCATAACCCATTTGAGTGGTCGCTGACAAGCGCAAAATTAGCATAACGTGCAAGTGTCCACTATAATGAAATCTAACACGCACCTATTCTTGGAGTGAATACTTATGAGAGCTTTACCAATTCTCCTCGGCCTCGCCGCAGGATGCTTAATTTTAGGTTTAATTTTGATTATCGTTTTAGTGCATCTCCATCGTTTGAAACAGTCGGCTAAGGAACAAGCGACCCTGCTAAAATCCATTCGAACGCGGCTCGTTCGTCAGACCTTGGCTAATCAACAGCAAGATCAAACTTTAACCGACCTTAAAAACGAAAATGATGCTTACAAACAAAAGTTACTTAAACCGGGGCCAAAACCGGTTAGTGTACCCCAGAATCGCCGAATCAACGCGAATTCACGAGCTATTTTTCGTTCCTACGTCGTTGGTCTCGATTATTATCAGAAAAACTTTGAGGCCGCTTTAGCGGATGCCAGTCGCCGTGGCTATTTCAAGCCCTATGATGACTATAATGAGTCCGGCCTTAAAGCCGATTATTTATATGCCAAAAAATATCGCGTCGACGCGGATGCCAATATTGGTGAAGTGCAACTCGTTGAAGAAGTTGATGGCGCCAAACGGTCTGTCCGCGTTGAATTAAAAGTCGCGGATCATGGCTATGTCATTGGTTACTTGCCGAAAAAACAAGTCAACGAAGCCTTTAACGTCATTGATATCTACGCAAATTCCGTCATGACACTTTCTTCTAAGACCCAACTTACTGGTGGTCAATGGAAAATGGCCATTGATGCCGTGGATGAAATGCAATATTTAAACGATCCTAACGCTCAAAATCGGAATTTACCCGATTATGGCGCGAGTGATACGCCGTTACAAATTAAGACTGGCACTAAATCATATTTCTTACAATTTACATTATATGAAATGGAAATTCCGACCACCCAAATTCCGCTTTACAGTCTCATTGACACGGTCAACGGCCAACGTGGTTCAGTGGTCACCGTTGAAGCCGATCCTACTACTTATGTGGTCGCGGTGGAAGCCGGTGCCGATGCGGGGCAACAGATCAGTGTCACCCCTACTGAAATTGATCGGATTATTTGGGTACCAAACTGGAAATAACCGAGGAACAACAATGAAAAAATTATTATTAGCAACACTATTGATTATTAGTATTTTAGTGATGGCTAAGGTGGACGTCCGTGTGATCCATCAAAGTACCATCCCGAGCCTCTCGACCACTCAAACGCAATGATTGGAGGAATTTATATGCGCAAGCGATTTTTAATCCTAGCCATGTTAGGACTAGCTGGCCTACTCGGCGGTTGCGCAGCTCAAGCTGCACCAACTATTACACCTAAGAAAGCCAACGAAATTGCTGCCGCCAATCGCCAATCAACCTCGGCGGCACAAGCCAAGGCTAAGGACGCCAGTGCCGAGAAAAAGACTGGTCAACAATATCAAGCCACCAATGATCACATTACCGGTGCGCCTGAAGCTGCATCAGCGGTCGAACAAGTTCTAAATGACTCTAAAGATGAGTCTTTTAAAGCAGTTCCTAACGTTAATATCGATGCTCACGGTCATCATTATTATCAAGTTGATGCTTTTACAAAAACGACTACTCAAACACGTGGGAGTCTCCGCCAAAGCTATTTTGTTTATTTGGATGGTTCAATTACCACCAGACAGGTCGACTAGCCTATAAAAAAAGACATTAGCAAGCCCTTAATTTGAGGCTTGCTAATGTCTTTTTTTATCGTACATGTTTGAGATGCCCCAGGCAGGATTCGAACCTGTACATTGTTGCCAATACAGCGACCTGAACGCTGCGCGTCTGCCAGTTCCGCCACTGGGGCAGTAGTTATTCAATAACATAGTTAATTATAGCGAAAGTTCCCCCAAAAATAAACCTTTTTCTATTTTTATGCATTAATTTCCAAAAGATTCATTAGAATCGGTTTGCAAGGACCAGTTTTAGTGTATACTAGATTCTGTTGGTAATTTAATCAACTTGTTGGCGGTATTGGCGAAGTGGTTAACGCACCGGATTGTGGCTCCGGCACGCGTGGGTTCGATTCCCACATACCGCCCTTAATAGAACTAACATTTGGCGACCAGATTTTCACTCAAATCTGGTCGCTTTTTTGACTAAAAAATTTTATTTGGTATTACCCCTCAAAAAAGAAATTATTTCAGTGTTGCTGATAAACTCATGGTGTTCAATCATCGACCAAATTTCTTTGTCATTTTTTTGCCATAAATCAATTTCATAAACATTACGTTCACCAGTTGAGAGACAATTCATATAAGAATTCCAATCAATCTTTGAATCACTAAACTTCATCTCAACTTGACGCATTAGATCAACAAATATCTCCTTACTCGTTACTCCAAAGGATTCTCGGTTAGTTCTGTTCTCTAAATACTCAGTTATATCAATTTGGTACATACCACATCACTCCTTATCTAATTTAACTATATAAAAAGCTTCTACTATGTGAGTAAGAGGCAGTTTCAAGCACTACATACCTGAGGTTTACCAGTATAATAAAACCACCTTAAAAAGTTAAACACTTGTGATATAAATTGCATTATCCTCAATTTGTACCTCATACAAGAAATCCTTCTTAGCAGAATAATACATATACCCGCTAATTCCCTTTTTACCCTTTTCTATTGCATCATCCTCCATGTAATCTCGCATATGTTCAGACATAAACTCTTGATCTGAGTTAGCATCGACCCATTTTGGTAAGGTAACAATCACCTGATTAATAACATTACAATTCTTGAACACTGTAAATTCAGTTCTTGTACCCAAAGAAACGTTACCGTCTAACTTATAGGTAACAAAACTATCATCTTCACGAAGCTTTGTCATTCCTTTAGGATCAATAACAGAATGTACCGCATTCTCCTTTAAAGAATGTGTCTTATTGAATAATAAGTCTAGTAACGTCAAAGTTATATCTTCTGCTGCAAAGATAACAAACCTTGCCTCGACGGGTGTTATAGTTTGTGATCTCACCGCTGATCCATGTGAAACTGAAGTTAGATTTCGTAAATTTCCTATCTCAGTGACAATATCAGTCACTTTATCGAATACCGTTGGAAATCGTTCGCTTGCCGCTAACTCTGAACTCAAGGAGCTTAATGTACCTTTGATTAATTTATTCAGACCAAGATACCTATCTTTATCAATATCCTCATCATTAAGTGCTTTATATACCCATTTACAAGTTGATTCAATCATGCTTCGCGCATAATTAACGGATTCACCGTAACGTTCCTCGTTATAGCTATCATTCATTTCAGAGTAACGTTCATCAATTGATGCTATTCCAAAACTATCAACCTCGGGCCTCAAAATTTCACCAGGATGTCTCATATTCTCACCACATCTTTAATTTGTTTAAGTCAACTATATCAAACCGTACTGTATTATGCGATTACGTTGTTTCAAATTTTTAAACATGCAGTATTACCTTGCTCTCCTAAAAGCTCCAAAAAATATCACCGTTAAGCGAGAGCCAATTTGAAGAACAGTAATCGAACTTTATCAGCCTATTGTACCGTCAATACTCTTTTCAGATATAATGTAACCCAATATATTCACGAAAATCAGCCAAGTACCTTTGAGTCGTTAGACGATAAGGCACTTGGCTGATTTTCGTTTGCACCAATTGGGTGCAAAAAGAAACTCCACTATGATATCGTGAAGTCACCATAACCAACGATAAAAGAGGAGTTTCCAATGACAACTTTACATGAATCTATGCTATTTAACAAAACTGGTCTTAAAATAACTAATAATGGTGGTGACCTTACTGGAGATGCCGGCTTGGTGCTAATCAAAGAATTCATGAATCAAATTAATTTCGACAACATTATTCAACAACTATTGCATATCAAAGACCGTCGTCGATCACCAAAACATACTTCAGTCAAAATTTTCACACAACATATTTTTCAGATCATTGCAGGCTATAAACACGATGCCGCCGCTAACCGACTACAATATGACCGCCTTTATCAACTATTACTGGGTCAAAGTAAAGCAGTATCACAACCGACCATTTCACGCTTTTTCTCACGTTTAACTGAAACCAACATTCAAGAATTCGAAGCCATTATTCGTCAACTTGGTGATTTCAACTTATTAGACCGTAATCAGCAAGAACTCATCATTGACATTGATTCAACACATGCCGATACATTCGGTAAGCAAGAAAATGCCGCCTATAATGCCCATTATCAAACGGAGGGTTATCACCCGCTTTTGGCTTTTGACGCGGTTAGTGGTGTTTTACTAAATGTTAAACAGCGTCCTGGTAATCAATATACTTCACATGGTGTCCGTGAGTTTTTAGAACCATTGCTGGTTCATTACCAATAGTTATCTAATCAATACTTTTCATATGTTGATTAGCGGCGTTGCCTATAATCTTATTCAAGCCATGAAATCAGCTGCATTATCGACAACTAAAGCCATGCATACGTCATGACTTTACGGTTCAGGTTATTACATATCCCTGCTAGAATTGTGTCACATGCTCCAAACGTGGATTCAATTGAGTAGTGCAAATGTTTTTGATCGACTTTTTTTTGGCAAGTCTTACATTGAATACAACATCGATAGTCTCGCTTTTTTCAAAATCTGTTCAACCAAGAGGTCAATCTAAGTAATTTATGCAACACAGCGTTTCGATCAGCCGATATTTTATCAAATATACTGGTTGTAAATCAAAAATCACGATCAAATTATAATTGTGGATAAAATTTGATCGTGATTGCTTTTTTTCCTGTTTTTTGGGTTTCATGAATAGATTGGGCAGACTATTCTTTTAATCACATTAATAAGAATTTTACTTCGCATCAAACGATTTTAACTACTATTTATACTGGTATGTGTTTAGGTGAAATTCAAGGACTACAGTGGAAAGTTATATTTAAAACCATCACCGTAGACATGCACTTAATGAAAGTACTCAAGAATTAATCCCAACTAAAAACGAAGCTTCAAACCGAATTATTCGCATCAATCAAGAATTAACTGACATGTTTATCGAAATAAAGCAACATAAACGTGCAAATTTAATATTCACTAATCAATAATCAATATGAAACCGTACCAACATCCGCAGCAGTTAACCAGACCTTACGAGAATCACTAAAAGTCCTTGAAATTAAACGTGTTGGCTTTCACTTTCATTCATTACGGCATACTCACGTAGTTTACCTGCTCTATTGCGGTGCTGATCTATATGCAATATCTAAGTGTCTTGGTCATTCTGATTTAGCAACAACTGCATAGGTATATTCATATTTGATTGAAGAATACAAAGTTAAAATTGACAACAAAATCGAACAATATTTAGATGACATTACTACCCCTAAATCAGTTAAAAGAATTGCCGAATAATTTTGCACGCTTTACTCATAAAGCCAGTCATATCAGCAAGCGTGAATCCTGCCTGGGGCATCAATTCAATACTAACAACCAATTCAATTAGAATTGGTTGTTTTTTTTCTGCCATTATTCCGCTAGTTTCACGACGGTGCCATACCCAGTGACCACCAGAAAACGTGGTGCCACACTCATTTGTGCAATTTCAGTATTGAAATTCACATAAATTAGGCCATCGCCATCCTGTGCTTCGGCTTTAGCCATGAGATCTTGTTTTACTTTATCAATTAGCCCATCAAACCGCTCAAATTGATCAATGCCATCTGATTCGAACATCAAATGTTCAGTTGCCGAAACAACTGATTTAATCATATGTGATCGTTGTAAATCACCCGTAGTTAAAAACATTTTGTGTCCCCTCCTGTTGCCTCCAATTCTACTTGAAAAATCAACTGACCGCAATCTTCCAGCAAATTAATTGACATTCATTCTCAGACGACTAGGTTAAAGGTAGGGAGTGATATTTTGGATTCTGTAACTAAATTTTTACAACAATACACTTTTGAACCAATTAAACACAGTCCTAAGTTGGATCAGCATGAATTGACGGTCGAACATGACCATCGTGAGATCCCACTTGGCAAGTTTAAGATTCGTCTCAAAAATATTGATAATCAACACGATTATCCTTTAAAGCTCAAACAACAACTACGCTTAACGACTAAGGGACATGGCTTGCGTCTCAATCAGCGCTTACACGGGGTGCACGTCCATCATGCTAGTTCTGCCAAGCACAATGGTCAATTCCAACTCGTCGCAAGTCTCAAGGTCCAACCAACCACGAAAAAGCAGTCTAAAACAACTAAGGCTGCTTGGGCGGTGCCAGTTGAGCATCGTGTGGCTGAGTCCCTACCGATTCAAGTGCCGCTATATGTCTTCGATGATAGTCAGCAACTAGTCATCAATCAAACCGCTTTAGCAAAATTATTTTTGAACAGTTCAGTTGGTAAACAATTTTTGCAGGCTAGCTAATTGCTTAAAAGCCGAGTCTCCCAATTTATTATTTTACTTATTTCATTATTAACAGTAATAAATATTGCAAATACCTAATTAATTGCGTACAATATACTAGAATAATAAAAAGGAGGCTGGTTTAATGGCAACTCCAACCAAGAATATTTTGCTGGACGATCAACTTTGTTTTGCCCTATATACCGCAAACAAGCGATTCAATCATTTTTATGCAGATGCTTTAGCGCCATTCAAGCTTACCTATCCGCAGTACATCACCCTCTTAGCACTTTGGGAGAATAGTCCGATGACTGTGCGTGAGCTTGGATCACACGTTAATTTGGATAGTGGTACTTTAACGCCGTTGCTTAAGCGCATGCAAACTCAAGGTTGGGTCGAACGTAATCGTGATGAAGATGACGAACGCCAAGTGAACATTTCACTTTCACAAAAGGCAATCGACGCCAAATCATCGATTTTTGATCATGTTAATTCTTGTATGGACCTGTTGGGTATGGATGACAAAACATATGCCGCCACGCGTGAGACCGTTAATTTCGCCGCTGATCGTATCAAGCAAGCTGATCCTAAAAAGATTAAATATACTGGAACTGAGATTTAACTAAAAACACCCGCAAGTTTTTTGGACTTGCGAGTGTTTTTTTAATTTAGCAGGCCAATAATCATAATACTCATCGCCCCAGCATTGATTAAGAAATGTAAAATAATCGAATCCTGAATTTTTCCAGATAAACGATAAACCAGCGCTAAAATAAGCCCCATAGTGACATAAATCAAAAAGCTTGGAACGGTTGAACTACTATGTAGGCTACCAAAAACCAAGCCGCTCAGGCCTATTTTTAACCATTCTTGTTTAAAAAAGAGATTTGTGAGCACGCCGCGAAAAACCAACTCCTCGACGATTGGCGTCAAAAAAACCGCACTAATAGCCATCATCCACATCGCAACTGGGCTACCACTCATTAAACTTTTAATTGCCGCATTATTCTGCGTTTGATTTTGTTGATAGAGCAATTGGTTAATTATTTGGAAAATACCTTCACATAAGATGATTGCTAAATAACCGCCCAGAACATAGGCAAAGTCTTGATGTCGTAATCGCTTTAACTGGACCTCACCTGTATAGTGTCGATAAGCCGCACTCGCGGCAATGATGACTAAAATAAAAATTGCAAAATAAGCGATGACTAGGGCGATTTGCCAGCCAATTGGGCCGCCTTTATCGTCTAGTTCGTTCACTAACCTTAATAACATCGGTGGGATAATAATTCCAACGATTAACCCAATTAATAGGCAGACACGCCAAACCCAACTTAGACCACGATCGATCACTTGCATTACGCCTCACCTCTTCTAATTAATTTTACCGCAGCAATTAATAAGTTACACAGTTTCGCATACGTAAAATTGAGGTGGCAAAATTTTCTACCACAAATTTTTTGGGGCCCGTTTGGGGTCCGTCTAGATAAAAAAATGACTCTACCGCATGTAGCAGTAGGGCCAAAGAGTTAGGTTTAAGTACAATATGGGGGATTGTACTTACTCGTTCATCCACTTTGGGGGAGTAAAATGAACAAGTGTATAATTATTAGGTACATGTATATACTATTATATAATTGTGAAGAAAGTGTGAAGATTATCAATAAAGGTATAAAAATGATAATTTATTTTTAAAATTTACAAAGTACATGATATTTATTTTGTGATATCAAGTTTTTGATTGCTAGGACTAAAATAATTCAAAAGGTTACACATCTATAGCCCCATTTCATGAAAATAATGGTAGGATAGATACCGTTAATCTTAATAAACGCTTTAGTTAATCAATTAACTGTGTTTGTCAGTTTACATGAAGGAGTGTGTTGCAGTCCTATGTCATTATTCAGCCGTTTTACAAGTATCATTGTCATTATTGTCATGTTTTTCCTGATCAGACTGATTATTATCCATCGTCGGCCTTTATCCCAAATTAGCCGTGGCACGGCACCACAACATCAAAATGGGGAAGCCTATGTAAATGCGGTCAATACGATCAATTACCTCATTACTGACGTCCGGACTGGTCATAAACGCCAATTCACTGCTGGTGACGCCGCGGATTTAGAAACTGCCCTGAGCTTGATTCTTGGAACGGCCGTCACTGCCCAGCCAATCACGGGTGATGAAGTCCGGCTCGCGATTCAGTTAGCCAATCACCATGCCGTGACGCTCAGTGTAAAAATTGTGGCAACCGACCTTAAAACTGCCGCACTCTTTGATCGTGATCAAGCCACCACCGTCACGGTTGACCAAACGCCAGTCGCCAACGGCCGTGAATGCTACAATGTCATCAAGCAAACTTTGAAGCGTGCTTAACTCGCATAGCCCCCAAACCACACTAATAAAATATCAAAAATTAAAAACAACAAATTAAATTGCAATAACCACCAGTTCATTAGCCCTTTTTCACGCCGCATGCCATAAATCGACAAGATGATGCCAATCAGCGGAATGAGGCCACCTTGTAACAAACGATAGACTGGTAAATAAAAGCCACCATTAACAACGGGACCGGATAGTTGTCCCAACAAAACAAAAAATAAAAACACCCCAATATTTAATAACGAACACGCAAAAGCCGTTTCGGTAATCGCCCCCATCGACAACCGATAATGATAGCGAAACCGTAAGATTCCGGTACCAATCAAGCCAACGATCAATATCAAACTAACGATTAACATGGTCTTTTTCACGACTCCTTTTTTAAAGTCTAATTAACCATACGCTATTTACCGCAGTCCGCCTACTAATCCTCAACAAGCTTAACCCTTTTTTAGCAAAAAAGACCCGAAAGTAACCCTTCGGATCGACCCATTGGTTAACCTAATGCTTTGACGCTACTGGCACCTTTAATATTTTTGTTTTAAGTCCGACGACTCTTACTGAAACTTGTGAGCCGCGATTCACGACCATTTTGACATAAAAACGACCATCTTGCTTATTTGAAATAACTTGTCGAACTGTTTTTCCAGCTCGCAATGTGACGATCACCCCATGCTTAGTCCGGCCTCGAATGATCGCCGTTTTTTTGGCAGCGTCATAAGTCATCGTAGCAGTTACCTGGTGCCGATACCGGCGAGAATCACCCTGCAAACTATACTCGGAACCTAGAATTAATAAGCATCCGGCGAGAATCATCAATGCAAGCGACCAAAATTGCTTCACAACTAATGTCTCCCCTCCCAATCAGTCCCCAAGACTGACTAAGTTGATAGATTAATCATAGTCGAGTCCGAATCCCAGCCAACAAAAAAGGTGCAAAGCCTAAAATAGCTTGCACCAACGTCACTTTAACGCCTTTAAAACAGACGATTTTGTTACATAAGAGTTCCTAATTCAGTTTGACCGGCAATTGCGATTGCTTAATCAACGCCAACAAGTCGTGCATTTTACGGATGGCGATATCAATCGTTTCTCCGTTGGCAAAATAGCCCAATTGTTGCTGCTTATTGACTCGTACCAGCATTTGCGGATTGACTAAGAAACTTTTGTGCACACGGAATAATTCCGGATGAGCCACCGTTTCATCACTAATTTTGCCATTATATTGAACAATACGATCGACCAAATGCAACAACAGTTTATTCCGACTCGTCCCAGTTTCAATGAACAAAACTTCTGCTAACGGTAAATTAAAGAGTTGCCCACCTTTCGAATACGAAAACATTGCTTTACTAGCAACACCCTGCTTATTGTATCGTTCATAGGCAATGCGAATGTCTTTCTCCACTTTAGCTTTGACTGCCGCTTGACCCAAGTCTTTCACGATGAAATCTAAAGGTTCAATCCGCCGCTCAAAGGTCAAAAACGCCATTTCCGCATGCGTCGACACAAACACAATTTTGGCGTTTACATCTAACTCACGAATTTTGCTGGCTAGTTCTAGTCCGTTCAGCGCCTGTCCTGGATATTCAATATCTAAGAAGTATAAGCCCTCTACGTCAGGCTGCGTACTGATATGGTCCACTAAATTCTGGGCCGTCCCTGTAGCTAAGGTTAAGGCCATATCAAAATCATTGATCATGATATGATTCGTCACGATCTGTTTCAAAGTCGCTAATTGTTCTGGATCATCTTCAACGATAAAAGTCTGTAACAAGCCCGTCACTCACTTTCAATACTGATAATGAATTCAAACCGTTCACCGGCACCAAGTTCATAAGTCACATTTTCCAACGGGTCCAATAATTCACGAACCGTTGCTAAACCTTGTCCGTGCCCCGCCCCTTTAGACGTGTGGCCGGCAGTCATTAGCTCGTCTAAACGCTTAATCGGTGTTTGTAACGAATTGGCAAACACTAATTCAACCATTTTAGGATATTTGACCACCGCCACTGCAATTTGACCATCGCTTTGGCCAGTCACCGCTTCGATGGCATTATCCAATAAGATCCCACAAACGCGGGCTAACACGACCGGATCAATGGCTAACTGACTCACTGGTTCACTCGCTTCTAAACGCACCTGAATACCAGCTTGTCGTGCCACCGAAAATTTATTCTGAATAATGGCTTTCAACGACCGAACTTTAAGTCGTTCCAAATTGTCAAAATGACCAAAATCGCGCGTTAAACTTTTTTGTGATTGGTCGACCACTTCATCAAAATAGTGCTTTAAATCCGCATTGTCGGTCGCATGGACATATTCGCCCAATGAGAGCAAAATATTTTGATAGTCATGTCGAAATTTCCGTAAATTTTGATAACTACGCTCTAAATTATCCACATAAATATCATATTGTTTCCGTTCCAAAGCTTGCCGGTGCGCTTGAACCCGCATCGTATAACTGTAAAACAGATAAATGAAAGTTCCACCATTAATCATTAAGATTGCGACCAGAATGATCATTAAGATTCCTAAGAAACCTGAACCAATATTATAATTATCGGCAGCGGTCGTAATCGCAAAGAAGGCAATCGCCACGACTGCCAAGGCACTGACGATGACATTGAGTAAAACTTCATCACTGAACTGCCGCGCATGCCGCTTATACAGAATCTGGAAACTGATTGCAACGGCCAACATGCAGGCGGTCACAATGGTTTCACCGACAATTTCAAATAGCCAACCACTCCATTGATTAAGACCTAATCGTAATAAATGAAAAATCGTTTCAGTCGCAAAGTTACCAAAGAAACTGAATAGAATGTACGACAAGGTTGCCGTTAAACTAGTCACAATGAAATATTTCTTCTTGCGGACGAATCCCAATAATCCTAAATTAACAATAAAGGTTGCAATGTCCGAATAATCGTCATACCACATGTATAATCCGGTGAGAAACACCGCCATCATCACAACGGTGAAGTAGACTCGCCGCTGCCGTAATTCACGATTAATTAAGATTTGTAACAGAAACACCAGCATGACCGAATACCAATGATCGAATGCCGCGATGTACCAATACACATAAACGATGGTGCGCCCCTCCCCAGAAACCCGATATTAACTAGTCCTATTGTATCGAAACCAACGCCATTTGTATATTTCATCTCGTGAAACTTAATATTCTTAACCGTTTCTTTCCTTAAATTGGTCATTTTTGGTCATAAAAAAACATCAGGTTAGCGAAAAGCTAACTTGACGTCCTCTAAGATCAATTTAATGAAAATCACCCGGCATGTAACTTTCAATGACCGCCGTAATATTGAACGTTTCGAAACTATGGAAACTTGCTTCGTCGATTTCAGCATAACGTACCGCGATTTGTGGTCGTTGGCTTAAATCAAACGTATCGACGTAATTAAATTCAATATACTTTTTATGTTCGCTGTGAATAAAGCCCGTGTAACTGTCGCCATGCTTCTTGATCCGACCAGATAATTGAATCACTTGGTCTTTCTTGAATGCCAACTTCAGTAACGTCTTTAACAAGGAATGCTGGTGATGAGCTTCTTTTTTCAAAAACTTGGTAATCAACCGTTCCGTATTCCAAATATCATAGTAGCCCCGTTGCTGCGCTAAACTAACAATAGTTGCCATACTCTTCAAGTAATCGGAAACGGCAATCACTTTAGCTAAGGAAGTCTTCCGAAAAACCACTAGACCATCTAACTCACCGTCAACATTAATGGCTTCGACTAAGACAAACTTTTCGTCTTGTTGCATGACATAGCCGACACTAAATTGCTCGTTGGTCCCTTTTGAATAGATTTCAACGAGATTCTTATTTTTGATTGCTTTGGCTAAATCGTCTCGAATCGCACTCATTGCGCGTTCCTCCATTCACTGATGTCCAGTGAGTTATCACTGGCAAAAATATCAAAAAACACTATTTTCAGTGTCTATCATACCACTTGTAAAAGCCTCAGTTCAAACGGAGTATGTTGCGGCTTTGTCACCACAGCTTTATAGAATAAATTTATTAATAATTTCAGCGATGGCATCATGATTATTATCTGCAACGGTCACATATTTAGCCACAGATTTGACCACATCGAGCCCATTTTGAACACTCACTGGTAGTCCAACCGCCTTTAACATTGGTAAATCATTACTATTATCACCGGCAGCAATAATTTCAGCAGGGGCAATCCTGAGTAACTTGCCCAGTTGAACAGACGCTGATCCTTTGTTAACACCGGCGCGATTAAATTCAACATAGCGATCTGAGGAATACGTCACAGCTAACTCGCTAGGATCGACTTGTGCTTCAACCGCTGCACGCATCTCTTTGCGCCCGGTCATCGTTGGCAAGGCCATAATTACTTTCATAATATTTAGCTGCTTAAAACGCGTAAAATCAGTATCCGTCAGAACTTCAAAGGACACGCCGCGATTGGTCAAATAAGCTGAGTCTTCTGGCGTCGGATGATAAATGTACAAAACATCTTGGGTATAGACATGGGTGGCTGCCTCATGGTTTGCCGCCCCCACTTGGAAAACTTTTTTCGCCATCTCATATGGCATCGCATTCACCGCAATTGGACGGTTACCCGCGTTTTCCAGAATCAACCCACCATTATAAGAAATCGAATATTGACCCGCGCGATCGCGTAGTTGCATCTTCTCCAAATCATTTTGGAAAGACGTGTAGCTACGCCCAGAATTTGGCACAAAATAGACGCCTTTGGCAGTCGCCGCCTGAATTGCCGCCGCATTCTTATCCGAAAGCGTGCCATCATCGTTCATTAAAGTTTCGTCCAAATCACATACGATCATTTTATACATTCAAAATACCCTCTCAATTCGTTGTCATACTTTCACTTTAGCGAACTCAAGCAGGAAATGCAACCGCTTTTATCGGTGATTTAAACGATTAGCAGTCGTTTGAAAGACCAAAATAATAGGATTGAGCCTCAACCGGGCTTCAATCCTACTTTATCACGCGCTAATTTTTGTAATTACCTTAAGCTAGCCTTAGCTTCGCTTTCGCATCCCAAAGAGTGCGGAGACAATCAAGACTAGGATTACCGCACCAATAATGGACGGAATCACTGCCATCCCGGCAAGTGACGGTCCCCAAGTTCCCAATAAGGCCTGACCGATCCAGGCACCCACTAGTCCGGCAATAATATTTCCAAGTATGCCTGCTGGCACATCCCGACTCGTAATCACTCCTGCTAACGCACCAATCACGCCACCGACAATCAATGACCAAATCCACCCTAACATCTGAACCACCCTTTCTTAATATGCAGATTTTAACACTTGTATATTATTATGATATCTATAATCAATAAATAATTTAAACCAATTGCTCAGTATTAGAAAATTCAACAATCAAACTGGCACAAATCCCGTTAATCTAAGCAATACGGTTGAGGACACTTTCAGTTTTCGCTATACTGGTTAAGATAAAACTAAAGGGAGTTTATACATGATGATTGAAGAATTTAAAACATTTATTGCGCGTGGTAATGTGATTGATTTAGCCGTTGGGGTCATTATTGGCTCGGCTTTCACGGCTATCGTCAAATCTTTGACGGACTATCTCATTAATCCATTAATTGGGATTTTCTTAGGCAAAATTGATTTATCCAATTTGAAGTTCACGATTGGGGAAGCCACTTTTAAATACGGCGCCTTTCTCAATGCCGTCATCAACTTCTTCATTGTTGCGATTGTCGTATTCTTTATGGTCAAAATTATTAATCGCGTGGTGCGAACTGAACCGGCGGACGATGAAGAAGACGAGGCAACACCAGATTTATCAGAACAATATTTGAGTGAAATCCGCGATTTATTGAAGGAACAAGCTAAAAAATAACCCCAAAGCAAAGTTTCTGCCAAATGTCTATATGGTATTGAAACTTTTTTTGTTATACAATATGGGTTACTTTCCCTATATATAGGGATTTATAGTACTATACCAATGCCAATTTAATAGTATTTTAAAAATTTACTGTCTATGATAATCTATGCTTAATTACCGAATTGTGGGAACTTTTGTGGTACTTTCCAGTGGGCAGCGTCAGTTACATACTGATCATCAGTAAATTTAATTCAATCTTTCCAAAGTAAATTACACACCTTTTGCGTAATTGATAAGAGTTAGGGGTGTCGCTCCCCTTAGCCCATTGTTAGCACGGATAACTAGAGCTAGTTGTCCGTTTCAAGTTCGCCCCATGTCGCCCATCCATCAACATGGGGATTTTTTATGTATGGACGGTCAATCACTTGACCGCCTCTTTACTATCTGATCATCAATTTGTCGTCCGGATGAATCATCGAACTGGTAGATTTCCCATTCAATTTGGCAAGTGAACTCATATTCAAACCGAACTTATTGGCAATCGCCCACCAACTATCGCCAGATTTGACCGTGTAATAGGTGTGGTCAGTGCCTGAACTCACATAAGCTAAAGTATTATTGGCTGGCCCAGTTGCAAAATAGCCATATCCACCAGAGCGAGGCTGACGAACCCACCGATAACCGCCAACGATAATTGCAGCATCCGTTTTAATCGTTGAACCAGCCGCTAAAGTCGTGATCACACGAGCAGATGTTGAAGCGCCAGTACGGAGTTTGACGGCCGTCTTGAGTGTATAGGTCTTGGACTCTGAAACCCATTGTGGCCCACTTTGTGCTGACTTGGTGACTGATTCACTGACCGTCGGTGTCTTGGGCGTTTTAGCATAGCTATCCCAAGTTTTCTCGTCGCCATAGAACACATCAAAGTCTAAGCCAGCATTCCAGCCAGCTAGACGTCCTGAACTTGTGTACTGGAAAAGTGCTGCCGATTTCCAGTGTTTGAGGGAGCCGTACAAATCACGGGGCGCAAATCCTTCGACGGCATTGTAGTTGTTGTACTGCGCAATCCATAAAGCATAACTACCACTGACAACGGATGACCAATCCAATGAGTTTTCACACGACAATCCGGTATAAATCAGTGGTCGAATGCCGGTACGATCATAAACATAGTCCAGCCACTGTTTGGCTAAGAAGACTCCAGATTGATTCTGGATCGTCGAACCGCTAGTATTTTCAAAGTCCAAGACTAGCATTGCCTTGCCAACGTATGAGCTGACTGTTGTCAAAAAGTAATCAGCTTGTTCTTTAATCTCAGAATCGTTTCGAATGAAATGATAAACACCAAGTTTCTTACCAGCCGCCAATGTCTGCTTGGCGTGTCCACTGATTAACGGATTCACATAGTCAACACCCTCAGTTGCTTTCACGATTGCAAAATCACCAGCTAACTCACTCACATCAAGGCCAGCCTGATAACTAGCTAAATCAAAACCATTCAAGGTCATTTTGCCGCCTCCTTAGGTTGGACCATGGCAAAAATTGATTTGATTAATTCATTGCCACCGACACTCACTGCACCAGCAACCATGCCATCGATCAAACCGACTAGCCAAGTAACATCTCCTTGGACGGTGCTAACTAAGACACCAATTACAGCACCAATGATTAGCGCGGCAACTGGCAAAAATTGATTGCTTAGCTTACTCATCTTGACTGCCCAAATAATCAGGTAAGTTGCGACCGCGATTAAAAAGATTGTTCCACCATTAATCAGTTGAATAAATTCCATCATTTCGGTTCCTTCTTTCTGTAATAGTCAACAATCTCTTGCAAACCATCAACTTGCTTCTGTAGTCGTTCGTTTTCTTTGATTAATTTATCCTTGCTATCGCCGCCAGCAGCCTTATTACTATTCCAAATAGTCAACGCCGCAACAAAGATTGATCCCATTGTTGTGATTAAGGCCACAATAACAGCGTCGCTCATTATTAGTCATCCCCAATCACAATCTCACAAACAGTCGAGGCTAGTACGAAAAAGCTGTACATCGACTCAAAACTGATAAAACGTTGAATTTCAAAGTCGTGGATACCAAAAGCAATCATAAAAAATAGCCATGCAAAGGTTAATAACCCTGTCATAACTGGTTTGTAATACGATAAATTTATATCCCATAACGAATAGACCAAAGCAAACGTTCCGACAACGGCTAAAATGAAAATAGCCGGCGGGTCATCAAAAATATCTAGTAGGCTTGGCCGTGGTGGCTCGAACTCAAACGCATTTTGCTTGATAATAAAGTATATTCCAAGCCCATACGTTTCAAGTGCCTTCCACAGCCAAAATCTATTTTTTACTACGTGAGCAAGCACACTATCTCATCTCCTACTGCTATAGTCTGTATCCATTCATAATTACTGTGTCACAATTAATTTGTTGATCAATGGCATCTTTAGGAATGTTGGCGATTAATCGATGGTCAGAATCCATTATCAGCTGAATTGGACCCATACCACCAAGTCTAAATCCCACCAAATAACGGAATCCAAATGGAATTAGGTTTGACGGAATTACTGCAATATTAATTGCTCCCGAAGTGCCGACAGCAAATTGAGTTCTGAGAGCGACTGATTCACCAACAACTCGTACTTTCAAATAACTTAAATAGCCAAGTGGTACTGTATTCATTAATGGCAAATCTATCCAACCGGTGTCATCCGTAGCTTTACCATAAGCCTCCAGCATTCCATCAAGTGGACCTGTCCAATTTGTTTGACCAAAATCAATTTTCCGATATGCATTAGTCATGGATAGCACCCCCATGACTGCATGATAAAAGGGTTAGAACAGCTGTGTTTAAGCTACTCTGCCCCCCCCCCCCCCCCCCCCCGAATTTTTCTAATACTAAACTAATTTTTGACATCAGTCACCGTCTCCTTTACATATTCTTCACCAGTAATTTCTTCAAACTGTTCAGTTGTAAGCCCTGCACCAACGAATACCCGATAATAGTTTGCATCATATTGTCCCCATGATTTGAACAATTTGCATTGATCATAAATTGTCATTATTCTGCACTTCCTTTACTTTGAGCGGCAATCTGGCTTGCTTGTGCCATTGCCAACTGCTTTAATTGCGTTATATCACTTGCCTGTTGCATGAGCATCATCTGCTCAGCCGTTGGTTCAGGCTTAGGCGCTGGATGTGCAGCCAACCATTCTTCCTTGGATATTCCAAACCACGCGGTTCTATCCGAGTTAATATGAATAGGCTCAAACAAGCCGTTTGCCGGAGCAATTAACGTTGAATTACTGGGTAATGGATCAGGTAATCCATCATCCGTCATAATTAGTTCACTGTGATCTAATACTTCGTCTTCGTCCCAAAAATATAAAAGTTGTGCCATTCTTATACGTCCTTTCCTAAATACGTCATGCCTGCAAAATCGAGCTTCTGCCCATTTGTTAATAGCTTGGCGACGTACATCCCACCATTCTTGATAGTCACTGGGAAGCTTTCTTGCGTCAAAACGTTACGACAAAATCCAACCAATTCACCATCCGCACCCAAGAACTCATCCGGAATAGCTAATATCTTTGTCCCATTTGGAATATCTGCTGTAGCAACAATGCCTGATGTCAAATGCACAATATCATTAACACGTCGTGCCTCGGGAGACTTACCATCACCATAAATCCCATCGACTGCACCAACCATCGTTAGTGGGATTACTCCAGTATCATCACCACGCACATCTCCTGGTGCTGGACTCCAGAACTCTGACTTTCCTACAAAGACCTCACCGAAATACAAATGATGGTCAACGCCATCATTCGATCCGTTATTATCAATTCGAAACGCACCTCTAACATTGTTTCCAGAATTAAAACTGAATTTATATAAGACTGCTTTTACGGGACTCGGTACTACTCTAGAAGCTAACAAAGTAGGATTTACCTTACCATCGGCATCATGACAAATCATATATATATCAATATTACTAAGGCCAACAGCACCAAACGCTACGACGAAAATGTCATAGTTACTGTTTGGCTCCAATGGATAGTCATCAGTAAGTGCATAAACTTCCTCATCTTCTCCAGGCTTCTGTTCATTATGAATCAAGCTAAATAAATTTTTCATTCCATTCTTGTATAAATTATTGGTTTCAATCGTAATCTTCCCACCTACCGGAGCTCTCCAATGCATAGTGTTTCTTGGATTTGCAGAGTTGAGAATTAGATTGTTCTTGCTCACGACCCCTCCTGATGAATGAAGCGTGTCTGAGTTCAGTTCATTAAAATTCTGATTGGCTTTGCCTTCCCAGTTAGCTTCTCCGTGTATAATTGTCTCTAATTTTACTGTCATAATTGAGTTTCCTTTCATTTTAAAAGGTCGCCCAATTATGAGCGACCCTAATTATTCCAAATTAGTAAAGCTTTCAAATAATCCGTAGGCTGTGTCTTCCATTCTTTTGAGGACTCAACTTGAAATTCACCGCTCTGCTGTAGGGTGACTGGAAAGGCATAGCCACCAGTTGTTCTACCGATTGCTTGAATAGGTACCGGTTTAAATGTTGTAGGAACAACAAACGCGACTGTGTCAGTCGTAAGGCTGTTCATTTCAACTTTTAAATAGCAGGTATGGCCAATCATACGAATTTGCGTTTTTGTACTGTTAAGATTTGAAAAACCATTTAATAGATTTAAATCTACCCACCCTGTGTCTTTGGTTGCTGCCGATAAATCAATGAGTTTCTGATTCACAATCTTATCCCAGTTTGGATCACCATGATCAAAAATTGTATTAGTCATTGTAGACACCGCCAATCACAGATAAGGAAAGGGTTAGAAATGCTAATAGATCAGCATTCTGCCCCCCCCCGACGTTTTCTAATGCATTTGTAATTTTCATGATTTTTCCTCCCAATTATTTAAAAGTTGCATTGAGACACTCGATACCAATGGTCGCTGGTTCTGAAATCAAGTACATCCATTTGCCATCACTAGCTCGATTCGTTTTGAATTTAGTCAAATCAAAGTCTGGTAATGCCGCTTTGATTTGTGCCAAAAAGAACTTAGGCACCATCGTTTGACCATTCACCAGCAAGTCAACGGTCATCGTAAATTCAAACATCCGTGGCACCCCAGCATAAGGCGTCGTTTGAGGAATACCAGCACCGTTGTAGTACCCCCATGCTTTAAATCTGGGATAATCGTTAAGGTCAAGCTTGGAAGTATTTACACCAAAACTGGTTGATCCAAGTGCTACCGGCGTTTGCTGATTCTCCAAATATGTCACTGTGACCAAGTCAGTCGGTTTAACATCAATCGTCACATTTTCAATCTGACCAACGACCACTGTCACCGCTAATCGGAATTCCAGCAATACCTTATCCGCAAAACTAGGTATCGTTTCAGCAGTTTTGGCTTTGATTACTGAATATAAAATTTCGGTATTGCTGCCATCCTCTTTGGCATAAATGCCAATTGCGTTGAGAATATACCCAGCTTTCAAATCTCGATTAGTGAAAAGTACTTCGACCGTTTTAATGGTATGATCACTACTTCTTGTCACTAAGTTATCAGTTAGCGAACCTGTTTGAACTTCGTTGGGTAGACTTGTCATTGCGTCAACAGCGGTGCTACTCAAGTCTTTAGCCGTTGACGTGGTACGTGTCAGTTTGAACTTGGTTTGTCCACTGGCTGCTCGGCTAGCAAGCAGTAATCCAGCGGCAGTCAATTGAGAATTTCCATAAGTTGCCATTTTATATCACCTCCTTTAAAGTGGCGCTAGTAGCTGTTGCAATGCTGATATGTCTGGCTTCCCCATAAGTTAGCTTCTGTGTAGCCGCTAGCCTAAAATCAATCAACTCAGCGTTAACTGCTGTTCTGATATTGATTCTCGCAGCTTCACCATAGTTCACTTGCGATGACGTCAAATTGACAAAATTAGTTGGTGTCGCCCCAACACTGGTCAAAACAGATAAGCTAATTGCCTGACCATAGTTAATTGGTTCTTTAGTCTTTACCTCAGCGTGCTTAATGATCTGATAGGCCAAATTTGCAGGCAAACAGACACTAAGCAAGTACTTTAGCCGTTTGAGCTGTGATGCTGTAATAAGATTTTCTTGGCTAATCGTTTTGACTATGGAATCAATGGCATTCACGTCGATAGTTGCTGGAATATTGACAGCTCGAAGTAGCTCACGCAAGTAACGAATCGTAATCGGTTTGGGCGGCAATGTTCGAGCCAGGACGTTGTATCGACGCGTATCTAACGATTCATTGGGCTCAGGTTGGATGCCAAGTTGTGTTTCAAAAATACTAAGTCCAACACTATCTGCCTGCACCACAAATTGGTTAAGCAGCAGTTGCTTCATTTCAGTCTCACTACCATCGAAGACAACTTGCTCTGCATCCATAAGTGCTTGCATTTCAACCACGTCATCATAATAATCTGGCAAATAGCTCGAAAGACTACCCATTTAACGTCACCGTCCCCAGAACTGGCAGCTGTGACACCGAGTTATTAAAAACGAGTGTCACATCACCATCAGTACCATTTAGTCGTGGTAATGACGCATTGACCACGCCATCAACTTTTAAAATTGCAGTCAACAGTTGGGCTCGGTAAATCGTTAACTTGTAACCACGCCCAGTGATTCTATCGACGTTATTCCAATCCATACGCCGCTGCTTAAAGTAGTCACTGATACCTGCTTCAATTTGAGCCTGAACAGCGGCAATTGTGATTTGGCTATCTACTTCGATCGTGCTTGCCACATTAATCGCTAATTCAGTAGGTGCCACCACAGTCACGTTATGACCAATTGGTGCCAATCCATAGCCTTCACTAGTCGCTTCAGCTGGATCGATTTGTTCTTTCACAGAATGAATCAGTCCCGCACTCGCTGCTCTTAAATCGTTGTTTAAAATTACTAGTTTCACCGTGCCACCGCCTTGCCAAGCCGGATAAATTTGACCGGCCCCAACGTCGGTAATTTTAGATAGCATGTCCTGATAGTCCGCAACGTTGCCTCCGTACGCGATTGACGAATCGGGTAACAGTAGTCGCTTTCTTAAATGGTCATCAGTTTCAGCATCACGAGCTGGTACCGGCACGTCTGTAATTTCAGCCCAAGACAGCGAATCGTTAGGAGTAACTGGTAGAATCTGGCCACGATAACTGTTTGGTGTCGTGCCAGTGACATCCGCGGTCAAGATACCACTCAAGTCATCATTAACAGCAGTGACGTGGTAAAAAACCGGCTCTGCACCTAAACTAGCGAACTGATCACCAACATGCACACTTGTTACCGGCTGACCCGTTGAATCGGTAAACTTTGCTGTCGCTTGAGTAGCAGTGGCTGATTGTCGCGTTGTGCCTCTTTCAGCAGCTCGATAGTCCAGAAACTCGCCACTGGCAGTCATGACGTAGGATTGTCGAACCACATTTGCGAGTTGAACTGTTTGGATGGCTAGCTCGTTAGCGGCAGGCGCCAACGCATCGTAGATGATAGAACCTTCACGCTTGTCGATTGTATCCGAGACACGGTCAAGCATTGCATTTAGGTAGTAGTCAAAATCTTGTGCCTCAAATTGCTGTGCCAAAGTTTCAGGATTCACCAGCATTCACCTCACTTTCTATCCTGATTTCACCATAAATTGTTTCAACAGTGCCAACGACAGTCAGCGTAGTTGAATCTGTTCGCTCAATGCTATCAATGGAAACGTCACTGACCCGGTCATCAGCCTCTAATGCCTCAGTCAGCATTCTTTCGACTTCAACCGTGGCATAGTCGAATCCTTTGCCCAGCAGTTCATCGAAATCATTCCCGTACTGCTCATCATAAATTGGAAAAACAAACCGCTCAGTTCGCATGATTTTATCGACGGCTTGCACCATGGCATCATAATCATCAGTCATCCCGATGATATGACCTTTACTCACTTTATAAGTCCGTGTTGGCAGTGTCTCTTCCTCAGCATCCGGTGTAATCACATCACTGACAACGTCATCGTTAGCCGTTTCAACCTCGTCCATCATGTCACCTCCTACACACGATCAAAGATATAAAAAGTCTGGCCGCCGTCGCCGCGAATCATCGCAACTCGATCACCAGACTTTAAGCCATTTTCAATTTTCACTGTTTTCCGCTCACCATCAATCACCATCGGCACACTATGCGTAGAAACAGCTTGACCAGTTGTCAAGAATGCACTCGTTAGAGTCATCGTATTGCTAATCTGGACTTGCAACGGTGATGTACTTACTACAGTGCCAAACACAACATCTGAATAATCTGAATCATGACCACCACGAGCCATCATCTCTTTCACCAACCATTCACCGGCCATGCTTACACCTTCATTTCAATTTCAGCAGTGTAGTCAGCATTAAAATGATGTGTCGCCTTGGTAATCAGTAAAGACTTAGTCCCAAGACCAATATCTTTGAGACTCTGTACCCGTAAATATACTGCGTTACCGGCCACCAAGGATGGGTCACCAATCACTGTCAGTTTTAACGTAGTCGTTTGCTTATTTTTAACTTTAAGCAGCTGCTCAGCTTGAGTCTTCATTTGGGCAAAGTTTGATTTATCTTTAGCCTGTTCGACATATTGCAAGCGGCCCCAGTTATCAATGCTGTGTTTACTACCACTAGTCGCAATCGTCAGTTTCGTGGTCGTTGCACTTGATGCTGTGGCTGTTTTCTCTCCACCAGTAGTATCATCCGAACGGACAATCCGAACAACATTTGCGGCATCTTCAATGCTCCGCTCATAGTCGAATTTTGTCATGAGTGATTTGTCACCCACAACTAGCGTCAAAGCTTTATATGGTGCTTTTCTAAGCTCCACTTTGTCATAGTTCGCCATCACGAAGTACAGACTTCCAGTTGCTTGTTCGGTTATTTCAATAGCACTTTGTAGCATATCAAAGTATGATTTACCGTCTGCTACCTCTGCTGCCAACTTGTGGTTAGATCCGTTCACAACTCTGTGACTGATACTAGCCATAGTTGCCACTTTATTGAACCGTTGAGATAGCGTCGACACTGGCCAGACTAGTGAATCTTGATTCTTCAAATAACGTAACTTGTCATAAGCAATCACACTAAATTTTTCATTAGTATATTTGAAATCAAAAACGAAGCCATAAAACAATTGAACATTATCCCAATAAAACTTAACAATATCCCCATTGTGTGGCGTGAAACCTTCATCAACTTCAATTACATCAAACTCAAGTGATCCAGCGGAATAATTCAAATCGGTAGTCCATACGACATCTCCGGCTACCAATTCTCTTACGTCCCAAACATCGCTCGTTGTCCGTCGACCAATCGTAAACGTTGTAATTGCCACCACCTACACCGCCTTTACGGCTGATTTTTTTACCCAGCCACGCCAACCACCACTGAGCGTTACAACATGGTATGGATAGGCTCGGCCGTTTGCCACAATTGAAATCCTCCTGATTGCATTTCGTTCTGTTTGACCAGGACCACTTCCATAACTGTCCAGATGTAATCGACCATTGACTCTCACCTTAGAGCCCCGTCCAATTTTCTTTGGCGGTGCCGGTCTCTTCTTACCTTTTTTGGCAACTTTCTTCTTCACAATTTTCAGCTTCTGTGCTTGATATGCTTTATATTCTGTCAACTTAAGCGTGTAAACATACTCGTCGGAATTTCCATTTTGAAATCCATACTCAAAACTAGCAATCGTCATTTTAATCGAAATTTTTGATCCCGATAACACAAGTCGCAATGGCTTCTTTGACGCGTGGATACTAGTTAATCGATTAATGTAGTCCTGTGCCGTTTTGAATGGCTTGCTTGCCGTCACATAGTGTACACCGCTAGTCTCAACTGGCAGAACACTTTGAATACTAATTTGGCGTAACTTAACTTCACCAATTCGGTTAATTTCGCCAAGCTTGACGACCTGTTCCGTGGCGTCATCGGTCGCATAAGCAACCATTAGCTCGGCAGGATTTACCGGCAATTCAAACGTTTTGTTTTTATCATCAGTTAAATAAATGCCGATATGTGCCAACTCAATCACCTCGAACTCATTGATTTACTGTGGATCTTTTTCAAATGTTCTTCTAGCTTACGAGCAATCTCTTCACCAGTTTCATCACCATTCCGATTAACGACTTGAATTGCTCCGGCTGCGATGTTCAGAATCGTTGATGAACTGTTGTCACCACCGTTATTAGTAGTCGTCGAATAGCTGTTGCTTACCGACTTATTAAACGGCGTCGTTGTTGGTATACTACTTGGTGCCTCGTAGTTGGCGTTAACGACCGGCGTACCATCAGACGCACCTTTAGCAGCCACACTAGCCAGGTTCGTCCCAGCAGCAGCCACCAACGTATCAGAACCATTCATCCCAACGGCCATACCTTGACCCATGTAGTCCCCAATTTCAGCAAACAACCGTGAAGGTGAGTGAATCTTGGCGGCTGCTCTGGCTGCACGATTTGCTTGTGCAACTAGGGCATTCGCGGCCGCAGCCACAGAACCAACCTGTGACCGCATCCCACCAGCCAAGCCAGCACCAATCATCGCACCGGCAGAGCGCATTGCACCCGCACCAGAACGTGCAGCTGATGCAGCACTTGAAACCGCAGAACGAACAGCGCCGGCCATTTGAGCACCACCGCTTCGAACTGCACTTACTGCACTAGCCATGCCAGCTCTAACTGCTGAAACAACTGGCGCCATTGATGGTCGTCGAACCTTTGGCGCAGCCAACGCTGGAATTGTAATTCTAGCAGGCTGTGGAACTCTAGGCTTACCAACTTTTGGTGCTGCAATATTGGTCGCCTTCACTTTAGTAGGTTGCGGCGTTTTCGGCTTACCGACTTTGGGCGCTGCAATCGTCGATGCTTTCGGTTTTGTGGGTTGTGGTGTCTTGGGTTTTCCAACCTTGGGTGCTGAAATCTGCGCAACGTTAACCTTGGCGGGTTGTGGCACTTTAGGCTTACCAACTTTTGGTGCATCGATTTGAGACAGTTTTGGCATCGTTGGCTGTGGTACCTTAGGCTTTGCAACTTTAGTATCATATTTAACGGTTCCGCCTTTAACTGGCTTGCCTAATGCCGCAGTTTTTTGTTTAACTGCACTAGTATCAGCGTCGATTTTAACCATCTTGCTGGTTTTATTAACTGGCATTGCTAAATTCATACTATTTCTAAGCTGAGTTGTATCAGCATTTACTTTCACAGTTGCTGCCTTTTTAGACGAAGTTGCACTATTTAAACTGCTCGTTAATTGAGTCGTATCACCTTTGATATTGACAGTACTGTTCTTTTTAGATCCAGTGACCTGATTCATGCTACTGGTCAATTGACTGGTATCGCCCTTAACCTTTACAGTGCTTGCTTTAGGTGTCTTGGTTGCTAAATCCAAACTGTTAGTTAGCTCACTTGTATCTCCCTTAACTTTGACGGTACTATTTTTAGGCGTTTTAGTTGCCAAGTCCAAACTATTGGTTAAGCCAGTAGTATCGCCTTTGACTTTAACCGTACTATTTTTAGGCGTTTTAGTTGCTAAGTCTAAGCTATTAGTTAGTTGTGTTGTATCACCCTTGACTTTGACGGTGCTGGTCTTACTTCCGCCACTTGCCAATGCTTTATCTAATCCCGTTGTTAAATCACTGGTGTCTGCCTTGACCTTAACTTTAGGGTTCGACTTGCCAATCTGTCCTAGCGAATCTTTAACGGTTCCAAGTACTTTGCCAATTCCAGTAATACTATTTTTAGCACCATCGAAACCATTTTGTAAGCTGTCACTAGCAGCGGCAAACTCTTTAGCTGCTCCACTGAAATTCCCGGTCAAGACATCTTTCAAAGCCATTGCATCATGAACTATGGCGCTGATTACGCCAACAACCATTTGACCAGCAGCAACTAGTGCTAGTGCTGCCACCGATGCAGTGACAAAACCAATGGCAAGCACGCCAATAACTACTGCTCCAACTGCTCTAATCGCTGGTGCAAGCGGTGCTAAGGTTCCTGCAATATTACTAAAAGCCGACTTCACAGCGCTACCAACAATCCCAAAGATTGGTACGAGTCCTTCAACGACCCCTCTGATGTTCATAAAATTACTCGTCCATGCTGCTACGCCAGCCGCAATAACTGCCGTAATAGTTACAATTACAAGTGTGACCGGCGAAAAGGCTGCCGAAACAATTGAACCAACGCCACTAAAGGATGCACGAATCGCACCAGAAATATTTCCACCCTTAAATGCATTCTTAACGCCAGTTACAGCAGTCGCCGCTGCGGTGCCAAGCTTTCCTAATCCAAGTTTTCCAGCTAGGTCCATCCCACCTTTGATCAGTCCAACAGCTTTAAACGAGGCTGCCAACGAACCAATTGCAATTGCGGCAGCTTTAATCTGGCCGGGACTCATTTGTTTGACCGCATCGCTGACCGATTTGATTGTGTTTGCTGCGCCGGTAATACCAGCCCCAGCAAGTCGGCCTAGTGAGCTGGCTAGGTTATCGATGCCATTACTACCAGAAAAGGCATTGCCGATATTCTTCATCGCACCGCCTAACGAACTCAGTGCTCCGGTCACAGCGTTTACGGTAGATGTATAAGCCATTGAGCTCCAAAATTCAGAAATGAACGTCCCGGCCGTCTTAACACCACTTACCACACCATTAGCGACTGAAACAAGCTTAGTCTGAATGCCACTGAAATCCATATCAGAGACTGAGTCAGCTAGGCCACTAATTGCTTTAATGCCAACCTTGCTTAACGCTTGATAGGCCGGTAATAGTTTGATCCCAATGTTTTCTTTTAAACCATCCATTGCCTGGCCCACAGTTTTAAATTGTGTTGCCATTTTCGAAAAGTTTGCATTGGTACCAGCTTTAGAAATTGCATTGAAGAAATCTTGAGTGCTGACTTTGCCCCCTTGAATATCTTTAACCAATTGCGCAGACGACTTGTGCATCGTCTTAGCGACGACTGAAATCCCAGCGGGTGTTTGTTGAAGCATCAGCTTGAAATCAGCCCACTGTACCTTGGGCATGGCTGCCATCTGCGTCGCTTGTTGACTTAAAGTCTTCATCGCCTGTGCAGGATCTGATGAAGCAGCAGCCAACCCACCAAATCCTTTTACCAATTGACCAGTGTTCTTAGTGCCGACTGCGGCCAGTTGGCTATATGTTGACGCCATATCAGAGGCTGAGTAGATTGTCTTCTGGGCAAAGTCTTGCATCGAGTCACGAGCACTGTTGATTTGTTTCGGACTAGATCCAAGCTGGTTCATATTGCCATTAAAAGTTTGCCAAGCTTTGCTGGAATCATCCAACTCACCAACAATCGATTTAATGCCATTGGCAGCCATGCCGACACCTTTTGTGATTCCAGCGCCAACAACATTAGCGCCCAACATCGACTTAAATAACCCACTGGATTGTTTAACTCCACTGTCTAGTTGATTAAAGCCAGCTTTGAATTTGCTACCAAAGTTTCCCATGCTTCCTTGTGCCATTTGCTGTTTAAACTGGCGAAAACTATTGGTTGATTGTTTTAACCCAGAATCCAATTTGTTAAGTACCGTCGTAAAACGATCATTGATTATGACTGACCCTTCAACAGTTGTCATTTGCTCACCTCCTGATTGTATGTAAGAAAGCTAACAGCATTTTTACCTGCTCTTAGCTTCTAATTCGTCTTGTAGCTTTTTTTGTTCTTCGGCGTGTATGTCGATGCCTGCGATGACTAAGCCACGCTCTTTAAAAGTAAGCGATACCCAGTCTTTAGGCTTCCAGCCCCATTGGTTCAAGCAATAGAAGTAATACTCAAACTCATTGCCTTCACCGTTCGCAATTATTTTTTTACGTCGTTTGCAACCTCGGTTACACCACTAGTATCAAAACCGCTGAACGTTTGGATAGCAGACGACAAATCCGTATATTCACCACCACGCAACATGTTTCGTAGAATGTTTGCCGGTTGTCCGATCGCATTCCATGATTCTTGCAATTTGGCGTTAGTTAAATCCGGGTTGACCACCGCAGCCACCAACATGTTTTCGACCAATCGATCATCATCCGTTTCATTAAAGCGTTCACCAGACTTGTTTTGGAACTTGCGAGTGCTTTGCTTACGGATTTGGCTCATTTGTTTTTCTGATAATGAGCGAATCGTAATCGACAAACCTAATCGATCAATCGGTACTTCTTTGGTTTCAACTGGATCACCAGTGTTTTCTCGTAAAAAAGCATCAATGCCAATTTGTTTTGTTTTAACCTCAGCTACTGAATTATCTGCCATCGTTAAATTCCTCCGTTATTTAATATCCTTGAATGGGGTGACTAACTTCACATCATCAAACGTAAAGTCAGAATCCCACTTCAATACGCCATCGTCTGACTTTAAATCAAGTACTGGAACTTTATCCAAGTTTACATTCTTAAGCAATACTGTCTGAGAGCCTGTAGCACTCGTGTTGTCATTAATCGTTGCAGTGATGTCAAAGTACATATCACTGCCGCCATGCGCATAGTCAAGCCCATATTTGAGCCAGTTTGAGCTAGTGACATAGCCCGACAACTTACCTTTACCGGATAACGAAGTTGTTTTATTCTTAGCCCACCGTGACCCAATCACTTGAATCTTTTCCTTGTTCTTTTCAACATCAGCACTAAGCTCCGTTAACTCCATCAAACTGATGTTTTGACCCTTATAGTTCATAAAGGCAGTGGCTTCTTTTGAGCTGATCGTATCTTGACCATTTAGAAACTGTGTTACTGAACTCATCTTGTCGTCCTCCTCTATTTAACTGTGATCGTCATGTAAAGTTTTTCCATTGCTTCGTTTGGTTGAACTGCCAAATTGACGACTACTGCATCCTTATCATTACCAGCTAAAACCTCGATATCATCTTCAACAAAGTTTTGAATCATGTTGCTATCCTGTAAGCCTGTTAAATATGAAACTAAGCTCGCTTTAAATAGGTCACGGCCAGTAGCGTTGTTGTTGATTTGACCGACAAATTGATCTTCAAAGGTTTCTTGAACCATATTGGCAATATCGTCAGCAGTTCTGATAACTTGATTTTTAGCAAAGTAATTTGGCTTGTCGGCAGTAAATTGGGTCAGACTATTAATATCTTGTTCAATGACCACATCGCCATCACGTTTTACTGTAAACACAATGTGACCGGCTTGAAGATTATCGATAATGGCACTATTTGATAAACGAGGATTGGCGTCCGCAGCATCTGGATAAATCGAATACGTTAATGACGTACTACCATCAGTAGCCGAGGAGGCTCCAGCAATATATGCCGCAGCAATCGTGGAATCTAATACAGTTCCATCAAGCAAGGTCACGCCATTTGCTACCGCAGAAACGCCTTCATAATTGAATTGCTTGTCTGTTGGGTCGCAAGGTACAACCCCAGTTACCTTATAGCCTTCATCTTCGCGCATCCGTTTGACCATCGTCGCCAAAAGTGGATGGATTTCATTGTCTACCGCATAACCAGCAGTCGTAACAACACTGTATGTCATGCTCTCCATGGCTTCGGAAAGCAATTGAGTGACATCACCAACTTCACTAGTCCCACCGGCCAGCTTATAGGTCGTCTTGCCCGTTAACGCTTTAAGTTTGGTTGCCACATCAGCAGCTGCTTTCACATCCAAATAATCGTTCGCAACCAACGGCGTAGTACCATCAACCGTGATGACTTGTTCATCGACCACTGATGTGCCAAGCAGTGTCGTGACAGTTAGCTTGGCATCGTCCGCAGGGTCTTTAAGCACCGATACTGTCAAATCATTGCCACGAATCCCGGCATATTTCGCAGTGATCGACCATGGCAGTGCATCATCAGTTACGGTCGCTTTCGTGCCTTTGTTTGCATTGATTAGAATCACGGTTAGTGCACCCTTGAGTGCTTCACGAATTGTAATTGCCTTAGGATCCGCAATACCAACACCAATTAACGCTTGAAAATCACTGTCGCCAGATAATTGAATAGTGCCATTTGCACCCCAACTATAATCAACGCCGTTTGCCAACATCACTCGGCCTGCTGCAGTATCGGTCTTACCTTGTGCCACGCCGACCGTATTAATATAAGCACCTGGCCGTACTTTGTTTTGAGCTTTCCAAATTCCACCAGCCATTTAGATAGCCTCCTTTAATTTCTTAATCGCTTGTTTTGCTTCATTAAATGTGTATTCGGTGTCGTCATTTAGGGCGACTGACAAAATATCTAGTTCTAGCTTAGTAAAGCCGGTACTCTTGAGTAGGTCAGCTTTACTGTACTTTAGGACTGTCGCTTTCTTCGCCACAGTTCTTTTAGTAATCTTTTTAGTTTCAGCCACGCTTAAGACCTCCCTTGTAATCCATAACCTGTTGCTTTGTTTCCATCTCATCAGGAATTGCACGAAAAACTATTTCAAACGTCATGAGTAATGTACCATCGCTGTACTCAAAATTACGGTTACACAAAGTTGCAAACCCAGAGAGTTGTTTAAAATTGTCCGTTAACAATTCCTCTGTTGCCTCCATGTCCTCGCTTGGCTTGTCAGGATCAGGAAAATAAACTAACTGATAATGGTTATCTCGAACTTGGATGCCAAACAAATTAGGCGTAATTTTATTCGTGATTTTTTCAATAAAAAATGACGGTTCTTGAAACCCGCCACGCTGGTCATTACGGTAAATCGGCGTATCTGGAAACAATTCGCTCAATTCATCCGCAATTCGTTTAATTAAGTTAAATGCCATTACATCAGCTCCCGCATAAAGTCTTTAAGCGCCGGTGTAAGTAGCTTCGGTAATTGATCATCAATTTCAAACATCGTCTTCATCAACATATGTTCACCCGGAATCCAATGCACGCCTCTAGACCTCTTGATAGATTCAGCAGTATGTGGTGTCCGTGTTCGATGACCGTTTTCAACATATGTTGCATAATCGGTGTTATTATAAATTTTCATCGAAATAATGCCATCAGAAATGAATGGTCCTCTGACATGCCAAGTTCTTCGCAAATGTCCCCCTGTTCTGCCAGAGCCCATAGGATATTGACCTTCAGGTGTCTTACTCTTCACACTTTCCATTGCCCGTTTTCCTACACGTTTAGTACTCCGCTCAAGTTGCTTCTTTAATTCATCAGTTTTAATTAATGAACTAACTTTGTTGGCAAACTCTTCAAACTGAGCATCGTCAACCTTTCCCCATGCCATCGACACTCACCTCCTTAGCTTTTTCATCACGTACCATCGCTACTTCTTGATGGCTGGCATAACCGGTATACCCTTTGCTGGCACGCTTGTACTTGGTCGTGTGACCATTTACATCAGTCACGCTAATCAGGTCGCCAGCGTCAATTTTGACGCCATTATCAATGATTAACTTTGCGTCATAGCTGTCAGTGCCGAAGAATGATTGCTCACCAGCTTTGAGCCCACTCAATACGACTTTAGCAGGCCGGTCAGTACACACGGTCACGTCCTCGGTAGTGGTGAACGGACCATCTTTAGCCGGCCGCACTCCAGTAATCGTTACACGATCATGCCACAGTCTTGGTAAGATGGTCGCCATCCGTTTAAATCCATCCATTAGCGCATCACCCGCCTAAATGAATTGAGCTGCATGACAAAATTGTCGCTGATTGTATTGACGGCCTGTAACTCGCTATAAACTTGGGCGGCCGATTTGAATTTAACACTCGTATTACCCTCACTAATCGAATCAACATCGCCCGACTGCCCCTCGGACGGCGCTAATAGTTGATGAGTATCGATAACTTGCTGTGCCATAGCCATAATCGTACTATCCAATGCCGCTGGCAAGTCAATCACAGCAACGTGAGTGTAATTAGCCACATCAGCAATCGCTTTATCGAGGACATACGACATCACATCATCATAGTTGACCATATCAGCTGGTTTAGGATTTAACTTCATTAGCAGCGCCAGTATGACTGGCCGCCGTGGTAATTCTTCCATCTTAATCACTCCAAACTACTTTACTAATGCCAATAAGTCAGCCTTTACAGCACCAGCTTCATAAGTGATACCTTCTTGGTCAAGATATGCCTTAATTTCATCGACCGTATTAGTATCAGTCGGCTTGGCTAACTTGCTCACCGTCTTGTCGCTAGTTACAAATTCAATCCCAGCTGTCTTGGTCTTCAAGAGTAAGACATCATCGTATGATTGTTCGTAGTAAAGGTAATTGCCGCTATTGCCGGCAGTTGGTGCGTCAAAACCAACGAAACTGTACTTTTGTGGCGCAATTTGAACACCATTGTAGATCAAGAACATTTCAATCTGTTTGGCATCGTCCACCGCTTTCGAACCGACTGTGAAGTCAAAGGCCGTTTGCATCAGGTCTGATGGCACAACGCTGATTGCCACGTCATCTAAGCTATAAACAGTCCGTTGAATGTTGTTAGGATCCTTTAAGTTAAGTTCACGGTTAAGTGCTTCGGCCCGCTTTAACTTTGCGTTATTCTTAGGTGTGATGTAAAGCACTCGGTTTTGTTGCGGAATCCGAGCTTCATCGAAGTTGACCATCATGTCATCAAACGCGGTCAAAATATTCTTTTCATCAAGCGTATCGGTATGCAAGCCACCATCAGCCGCCGCTACCTTTTGCTGATAAAGCTTAGAGAACATTTCACGATCCATTTCCGGCATCTTTTCATCAAGGTTGAATTGCTTAGTGATATTGGCGATTGAGATTACCATGTTAGATTCATCAACGTCCGATGGGTCTACTAGGGTTGACCAGTAGCGTTCATTCTTTAGTTCGTAGCTATCCCAATCATTAGAATAGTTGGCGCTAGGTTGCGTAATCATCCGACGTGACCGATCCCGACGGCCTTCATCAATCGTTAATCGTGGTACCTTAATGTGTTTAGCACCGTCGAATTTGATTGCACCGTTTGAAGGTGAATTCCACAGTGGTGCTGAAAACAAATGTCCGTCATAGAATGCCTGTTGGATTGCTTGTTGGTAGGCGTCTGCATAATTTACTGTTGCCATAATTTAATTTCCTCTTTTCTTATTGTTTGAATGCATCAATTAGGGCTTGTGCCGGATTATCATCTTGGGGACCGCCGCCACCTTTAGGATCATAGTGTGGTTGCTTCCCTTCATCGAACAAGTAAGCATCCGACTTCTTTAAAGCGTCCAATTGTTCACCAAAGCCATCAAGCTTACCATCATCGGTTAACTTAACCTTATCCATGTCTAACAGACCACGAACAGCTTTAGGATTGCGCGCCTTAGCATCGGTCAACGCTGAGTCCAGCGCCCCATTTAACTTGGTTTGAGTAAGCTGAGCCGCCAACTTTTCAGTATCTTGATCGTACTTGGTTTGAAGGTCAGTAACTTGCTTGGTTAAGTCCTCGTTGTCACCAAGCTGCTTCTTCAATGCCTTCATGTCCTTATCACGGGTAGATAACTGGCCTTTAAGCGTTTCGTTTTCCTGCTTAATCGTTTCAACGTCGCCAACCGAGGCTTTCGCATTCTCGATATCGTGACCGTTAGTTTCCATAATCGAATTGATTTGCTCATCGGTCAGGCCCATTTTCTTTAATGCTTCACGCTTCATCAATAATCAATCCTTTCACGCTTTGTTAACGCGGTGCGACCGCAATTCAAGGCAAAATAAATAAGCCTTTTTACGTCGTGCTGGGGACAATTGAGCATAAAAATAGCACTCAACATTTTTGTTGGGCGCCTAAATACCGGGAACTATGCTTTTAATATCTTTTAACGTATTTTTTACTCTCTCCATCATTGAATTACTAAACAAGTACTCAATTCCAGCAGGCGTAATCTGAACGTTTTTATGAATAAAGCTATCACCAGAAAGTGTTTGAAGTCGTTGAATCCCGGTGATATACCCTTCATTGTTAAGATTATATAGAATATAATTCCAATAATCTCGGTTATACTGTCGGCCTAATTCATCCAATTCCTTATCATCAATCTGCTTGCCTTGTTTTAATAATCCATAAAGTCGCTTAAGTAACAAATACATCACTACAAAATAATCGTCTTTAGCCAAATCAAATCACTCCCATTCAATTTTGACATGCCAATGGTCTTCGGTGATCTTACGTGCTTTATCTAAGCACGCTTGAATGCTGGGTGCATACTTGGAATAATGATATTTAATCTCTGCTGTAAAAATATTGACATCTAGATTTTTCCGGAAGGCTTTCATTTCTGGCGAATTAAAATCAATGTCTGCGGCTTCTTGCTGTTCATTAAAGCGATAATACAAGAATTCACGAACATCAGGATCGACTTCATTTACTTTCATTGATAACACCCAGCTTTCCACGATTCAATACAACATACTTATCACCATTTGAATTATACCATCCATCAATACCAAGTTGCATGCCTATTATATCAAAAAGCATTTCACCAATTGTTGCATCTGGGTACGTATCAATATCAAACCGTTTCATTATTTGTTGTACTTCTGCCTGAAATACTAGTTGCTCCACAATGATTGCATCACTACTCATTACAGCTGTTACTAACTCGCTATTCCCACCACCATATTTATCTCTTGCGTATTCATAATCAGTACCAAAATAAATGCCACGACCATTCAATGAATTATTTGTTGTTGAATATTCTAATGCTCCATATAGGAACTGCTGCTTACGATCAGTATACCGGTAAATTTTTGCTTTATCCGGAATCTGCTTGGCATCCGCCTGACTGATACTGGTCGGCAAAGCATCATAGCCCAGTTTAGTGGCGCGGTCTAGCATGTTCTGACGATAGGCACCATGGTAGACATCTTGCATGATATCCGGTCGTGGTCGTTTCACTTCATCAATCAAACTTACAATTTGTTCTTTACTCATCTCACGTAATTGCCTAATTGGTGCATCAGTAGTAAGTTTTCGTATATCGTGAGTATTCCAAATTGTTTGAGTATCCTTGTCAACATACTGACGTTTCCATTCGTCAAATTTAACATTTTTAATCAGTCTGCCTTTACCAGTTTCAGGATCACGCATCCAACGCTCTCCAACGTCTGGTAAGTCAGCAATGAATGGAACAGTCGTACACCGGCAACGGGCATGAATGAGCGGATAATTGACACCAACTTGGCGCTCAGACATCTTAAAACGCTTGCCGTCTAAATGACCACAGATTGTGCAAGTGTGACTCTCTAACGTCGCCATGTACTCATACTCGTCAATGTCACTCTCTTCGTAACTCTTGGCCGTGGCTTCTTCCGCAATGTGGCCCATCTCAGACGTGACCAAATTATGCACTCGATTACGTTGCACGTCTTGGAACTGGGCATGCATCATCTGGCCAACCTTTTGTGGTCCCCAGCCCATGACTGTCGCTCTGAACAATGAATCCATTAAATAGCTTGGCAACTCCTGCTGATAGTTTTGCCAGATTCGCTTCGAAAAGTCTTTGCCATCTTTCGTCCAAGGACTAGATACAATCATTTCTAATTGAGTCTCGTTAAACTGTGCAAAGTCCGCAGTGAATGCACCTTGTTGCGCCTGTATATTATACGTCGTTCGCATATACGTATCGTCGTACTGCTTGCTTAGCGCCGTTCGCATGGTCGCAGCATGTTTACGAGCAAGTCCTTTGGTTAGCCGTCGAATTTGTTCCTCTAAGGCACTTAGTCTTGCAATACGGCTACGATAATACTCATTATTGAGTTCCGTTTCATAGCCGCCTTGTTTGGCCTTGGCCTCGAACTGCTCAAGCGTCATTTGCCAGTGCTTGGTTTTGATACCTTGTAACGACTTCATGGCTTGCTCTGAGTTGACACCTTGATTTTTAGCGTATCTGTCAACCCACATCGACGCTTCCTTTGCGATGTCGTGATAAGTCTTAACCAGTTCGGCTTGCATCACCCGTTCAAGTCTGGCCGAGTTATCTAGCTGGCGTGCTTTAACTTTTAGTTGCCGGCGTTCCCAATAACTAAGCTTCCCCATCTTTACCACCATCGTTCAGATCATCCTGTGCCTGCTGATTGCCATAGCCATCATTAACGACAATATCATCCTGACGTGCTTTGACCTCATCTTGCCAGCCATCGCTAGGCACTAATGGATTGCCTTTAGCAATCGTCTCAGCACTAGAATATTGAGCGACCTGCGCGAGTGTTTGAGCCTGCTCCAAGTCATTTTGAATCGACGTCCGAGTCCACGTTTGCGTGATTGAACGGCCATCCGCATCGCTAACCTTAAGCCAGCGCATAATTGCGCGGACCAATTCGGTAATCGAGTCTCTAAAGTAAGATTCAGTGACCGACGCTTTGAGTTCAAGATGCCCGTACAATGCTTTAATTGCCGTTCCTGAGGCATTACCAATCGCTTTAAAGTCAACCGGGTTAATGCCCTGACCATCAACAAATATCTTGCTGTCAGTACGCTGCAGAACGTTATCACGAGCTTCAACAGGAATATCGATGGTTAACTTATCGACGCCTGACTTATCGCCAGGGCCAATGCTATCCATCTTCACAGCTTTGTTTTCTTTCAATGTCTTCATGAATATATCTAAGTCAGTTCCACCGTAGTTGGTGAGCACTAAGATAACTTGCTGAACATCATCGAGGTCATTTACAAAGCCATTGAAGACATCGTCATAGACATCAACTAGCCCCTTGTATTTGAATAGATCTGGTCGCTCATACTTGTTCTTAGGAAAGCCAATAAATGGTATCCGACCAAATCCATGCTTGATTGAGCTGCTAGCCCCCAAGTCTTGACCACTTGAAACATCCGTAATGCTAAACCGATCGTCCATCGTAGTTAGATCACTATAATCAGGCAATCGGGATTTAAACACGGTAACATCATCGCTAGTCCAGTATTCGTGGATTGAATAATACTTAGCTGTGTCTGGATCAAGTTGCTTATATGACCGCCGCAACGCTAATAGCTTACGGTCTAAGTCGTTACTATAAATTGGTGTCACTTGGTCAGGCGGAACAACCCCATAACGAAATTGATTATCATCATCAATCCAGTAATGCAGCCAAGCAATCCCCGCATTACTGCTATCAACAACAAGCTGATTGAGTCGCAAATTAAAGTTATCACCCAACGCCTCCTTGATCTCATCGTTCAACGCTTCATCTTCAACGTCAATTGCCGGAGGCACCGTAGCTAGATAACCAGCCTCTTGATCAACCAGCAATTGGTGAAAGTTGGAACTCACACGATTATCAGCGTGACGTAGAATCTCGTCTTTGCCATCATCATTGGTTTTAGATTCGCCATTGTTGCGCAACGTGATATCATTCTCGTTTGAATAATATCGCAATGACCTACGAAACTTTTCAGCAAACTTAACTCTTCGCGGATCGGTCCTCTTTAGTAGTTCAATCATTGGTTTTACTTCCAAGGTTTAAATCCTCCTTTCCTAATTAGTGATTCCTCTGCATATCTCGTAGCATCGTTCGTATGATCGTTGCCGTCTGGATATTCGGCTTTCAAATTACCGTTCTTGTCACGTTCCAACTCGTAGCCGGTGAACTCACGGGCGGCGTTGGGGCACCGTACTGGATCAATAATAATTTCACGTAAATCCTGCAGCCACTTATAACCTTGATCACGGCTGCCAGGACCTTTACGCGCTCCAATCACGTTCAATCCCATGTCGCGGTACTCAGCAATCACGCCCGGTGATGCCGAATCTGCAACGATTGCCTTGTTCTCTGGATTGAGTCGCTTAATCAGTTCAACCGCATTACGGTTTTTTAAGCCGACCTGATAGATTTCATTGAAGATATACAGCCGGTGTCTCGCGACATCAAAATAGGTCTCAACAAAGGCTAGCGGATCACTCGCAAAACCGAAGTCAAGACCTCTCTTAATGTTATCGAATAGTTGTAGTTCATCATCCGTGATTTGGCGCTTGATAATATTATCAAACACCTCGGCGCCTGTCCCCGTGACTTCGCCCATATACTCATGAGCGTACGCTTTAGGATTGTCTAGTTTAAGTTGCTCGGCATCAGCTAAGAACTCCTTGCCTAGCCATCCTCTTGGCACAGTCAGATAGTCACTTGCATGCACCAAGGTGTCGGGACGCAAGCTTTCTTTGTCAGTAGTCAGGTTAACCCAACTGTTCTGACTAGCTGGCGGATTGTACGAGTAAAACGTGATAATATCCGAGCCACCACGGTTTAGTGATTGGTTCATCGAACGAATTTCCGGCCAACCGGCGAACTCGTCAACCTCTTCATAGTGCTTAAATTTAGTGAATCCATGGCGAAACTTCTGCGACTTAATCTTCCGTGGTTTGTCGGCACCTTTGAAACGGATCTGCTGACCTGTCGGCTTGTACGTGAGCGTCATTGGACTAACTGAATCCTTCCAGTAGTCTTGAACACCCAGCGCGTCAATCGCCCATAAGTACTGATCATAGACCGAATCACGCAGAGTCGCCGCAACCTTCCGCAACACGACTGCATTAGCTTGCGGGTCCTTCATGATGCCCAAGATAATCTCGATCGAGACAAAACTAGACTTCGTACTACCACGACCGCCTTTTAACCAATAGTTACTGTGTCGCTGCTGCTTGATGTCAACGTGAAGCTGGCGGAACGATGGCGCAACCTTACTCTTTAGTTTCACCACTGTCGTCATCGCCATCATCTCCTTCGATATCATCTTTAATTTGAACACCCTGCGAATCACGTACCGTTGTGTAGATATCAGCATACTTGGCAAGGCTATCCAGTGCTTTGTACTTGTCATACATCTCGACCACAGCCTCACCCTTGTCGATTCGAATCGACTTGATATTGCTGGTATCAATTTCATTGCTGTCATGCAACTTAACTATATTCTCGTAATAGAATGCTTGCTCACCGGTTTCAGGATCAATCTTAGGCTCCCACCTAAAGTGACCGTTACTATCCTCATACGGTCCAACTTTATCGCGCACCTTATACCAAGACAGCCGCTTGACCGTCTTGAAATCAACGACATCTCTGGCGTCGGCTCTGGATATCTGGCGTAGTTCATTGATGATATCTTGAATATCGAAATACAAATCGGTTGACTGTTGTTTTTTTAGCTCAGCCAGTTGTAATTTAATCCGAGCATTTCCGAGCATCCGTGGCCCGTTGGTTAGTGCCACCTCATAGCTAGACTTGTATGCTTGCTGGTACGCCCACGTCGCATTAAAACGTTGTAAATAAAAGAGGCAGAACAGTTTTTGCTTTTCAGTCAGCTCGTTGTTTGCCTCTAATTCTTCTACTATTTTAGGTGCAACCTTGGGTGCATCCTTTTTTACTTTTGGTTGCACTTTTTGGGTTGCAGTTGCATCCTTTTCCCAGTGGTCACGAGCACGCCACGACTTAAGCGTTCCAACTGGCACACCATACTTAGCTGAAATATCTTTGTACTTCATCCCGGCAATGTAGTCTTTGCCAGCCTGTTCTCGTTTATCCATTACATACCACCACACCTCATTTTCCTTTTTATATAGAACAAAAAAAGAACCCTCACAATTAAGTGAAGCTTCTAATTCAAAAAATGTAAAACGACTTGTACCACGCTTGGAATCACAATAGCACCAATTGCTATTGCCCAAGTCTTCCACTGCCTGTGGTCAGCTCTTATTTCATCTCTAATTTTGTTAACCGTTTCTTCTTGACTTGGCAAACCATCAATTTTTTTATTCAATTCTTTTATAGTTGTTTCAATACGTTCCATATTCTCTTTTTGATTTTTTTCTTGGGTATCAATGATTTCTTTAGTCATAGCAATTTGTTGCTCAAGGTGTTGATTTTGCTTATCAATAAGCTTATTGAGGGATTCATAGTCTCTTCCGTTTAAAAAACCATTATTTTCAGACATAATAGACCCTCCATCCAATTGGTAATTTAAAGTATCATGAGTTCCACGATTCTCAATTTTGACACTTGAACTTTTAATATTGGGATTAACAGTTTGTATATTAATTGGACTACTATTTATAGATGATGCTACCACAAAAGCTCCAAAAACAGCAGTCAAAAGCCTTCTTTTATCGTTAAAAGGCACGTTTTCTTCATTGAAATCTGGATCTGCGTCAAGAAATATATTATTAGTAGGCTCCATGAGTTTAATCGACTCTATTTACAGTTGCTTCATTTTTATCTGAAAAGGTTCTAAACTTTTGGCTTTGAACAGGATCACCATCTATGCTAAATATTGCAGTGTATCTTCCTGATTTTTGAAAGACTACATTTCTGAAATCAAAGTTGATGTTGAAGCCACCCATATGGGGCGCAGCAAACGATTTAACGTCACCCTCAACCTTACTAATCTCGTTGTTACTTTCATCTTCAATCGCCAATTTAATATGATGATCGGTGTCAAAACTCAAACCATCAGTTAGAACAGATATCGAAAAAGAAAGTGCAGTGGGTACAATGGGCATTCCAAGTGTCAAAGTAGGATTTACTAATCTCACTGTATCACCTAATCCGTTAGGGTTATTTACACGGTCAATGTTTTCAGAAACAACAATCTGAGCAGATAATTTCGATGTAGTCATACCTTAAGTCTCCCTATTAATTAGATTTTTAACTAAATTAATTATACAAAAACTCCCGCCATTAAGCGAGAGTTTTTGTATAATATTCAATCTAGAAGTCTTCGAGGTCACGCATTGTGCCTTCTCCAATAACAATACCTTCTTCAGCATTTTGTTCTTCAATTGTTTCTTCAGTAATTAACTCGTCGTCCATTATTTCACCACCTATTCATTACTATACTTAGTGGAATGATAGGCGTTAACGATTGATAATTCCAGCAATTACTCTCAAAAACATTTCATGAAATATCGCCGGCGGGTTTCGAACCCGCATCACATTGTGGCTTACCAATTAGCCCACGGCGACACCGTACGTCTGTATTAATGTTTGGAGGATAAAGAAATGAATGGTTCTTAAACACCCACTACTTTACCGTATCAATATACAATGAATGTACTGCCACTGTAACGACACGAAAGTGACAATTACCCCACCATTTCCTCTATACTGACAATTCCAAATAAAAAAATCGAGAATTCTTTTACTGCTTCTTTCTGATCACGCATGATTGTCCGTTCTGCAACGCCAAACCGGTTAGCTATTTGGATCAATGTCAACTTCTTCGGCTCAATATACAAGTATCGGATAATGTAGTAACGACGTCTGGTAGCATCATCACGCTTATCCGCATAGCTTCGGTAGGCTGCTAACATCAAATCGGTGTATTCCATCATTTTATTGGTTCGAGCCTTATAACCGGCAATACTACGCAATTTCAAGTCGTCCTGGTCGAACACATCTTTAAGATAACGATCGATGTCCGTATCGATATCCTTTGAGTGTTCTTTCAAAATATCGTAGTTTTTAAGTAACAGCTTAGTGTTTTTCACCCTCCACGTCTGCTCATTTGCGATTTCTCGTTTCCGCTCTCCTCGGACCAGGTCCGTCACTAACTTGGTAATTTCTCTAACTAGTTTCTGATCCACTTAGCAAGCCTCCTAGCTACCCATAATCCGTACAATCCCGTCTTTCTCATCAACCACTTTGCCGTCAAACTCATCAAGCCACAGTACCGAGTTAGTCCGGCTATCAAGCACTACAACTGGCGAATCCGGATCCTGCTGTTCTAGCAATGTAATCAAATCACTAACATTCACTGATAGCATTAGCTCTCCTCCACTTGATAGCCATCGAGCCACGCGCGAGCCGCTATCTCAGAGTTATCATTAATCCAATTGCTATAATCCTCATATTGTTCCCAATTGTCATACATAAAGCGCATGATATCCCAGCCCTTACGTTTGTACTTCTGAATCACCATGGCTACCTCTACCGGAACCACCGGCAACTCAGCATACGTCTGCTTGAACACATCATCACTAATCACCTTATATTTGCCACTAAATTTGGTTACTATCCAATCATTCAAGCGAAGAGAATTGCGTCTCGGTGGAATATAGCAGTCAAAACCACCATTATAGTAAACTGACCGTTCACGAACAACACCATATTGAACAATCATCTCCTCGCTGCCATCGAACTGCTCAGCCTGAATCATAGCCGTCTTACGATAAATTTTAATCATGCTTCCACCTCGAAAAGTCTCATGCCACAATTCGAGCACCAACAATATTTACTCGTCTGCTTGTCAACGATGCCATCATACATATCGGAATTATCTGCCTTCGTCCCATCCCCATGGAAGTGGAACTCTGAGCTACCTGATAATCTCATCTTTGTGTGAAAATCAGTTTTGCCACAATGTGGACAACAACTATATGGATAAGTTTCCACATCACTTACTTTCGCTACCATTCCTAGTCCTCCCCGAACAGTTTAAACACCTGCTTACGTTCCTCGTTCGTTGGCTCTTTAACCTCAATGCTCAATCCAAGTCCTCCTGTTTCAATCCGTAATTTGAAAATAAGTAAACATTGGTAATTGCGTGCCGTTGCTTAAGTGTAAGCTGCCAACCATTATTCTTTATCCGTGCGGCAATATCGTAGGCCGGAAACGCCGGTACGATACCGTTCAGCAAGTTTCGATTACCTTTTAGAACATAATCAATAAAATTGACATTGTTCATCTCGTTAATTTGATTCATCACCGTACAAGCACAACGCTTATTTTCCAAATACTCCTCAGCAAATCCATCCCACTCACTTGGACTCATTTAAATCATCCTCATAAACGCTTGTTCACGCCTTTCATTAATAAATTGGTTCTGGCTCCTCATCAATTTCGACTTCACCGCTCATATCTAGTTCATCAACATCAATTGGTACATTATTTGCTTCCAAGTTGCGCAACCAGAACTCAAACTCATCGACCATTCGCAAACTGCAACTTCCATTATCACGGAACCAAATGTGTGGTTCGCCATAACGCATAATCCCAAAGTTGATATCTAAGTCGCTATCTTTTTCACACTTCAATTGAACTTTGTCACAACTAGAATCGCTGCCATCAATCTCCATTGTTGCCAGACCGCCTTCGTAGTATGGCTTTTCATCCGTATTAACTTCTAAATCACTCACATCAATATTGTCTTCGACAAATTTAAGATATTTATCAAAGATTTCCGATGTCTTGACGCTTTCAGGCGCTTCAAATGTTGCCCATTGTTTGAAACGCTTTAGGGTATTATTGTTCTCAGCCGAAGCATCCTTGATTACTTGCTTAACCAGCAGGTCGAGTGAAACAACGCTTTGTGAATAATCGGTATTCTTCATTTCAGTCAAAAGTCCAGCTCGCAAATTTTCATCGATAATTTTCTTGACTGGCGATCTGTATTCGGTAAACAGATTGCCGATAACATCGTCAGTGGCTTTCTTGATGGCCGTTTCGATCTTTTCGTCCAACTCGTCACTACTTAAATAACTAGACATCTTGGCTAAAACTTTTTCTTCAATACTCATTTTGCACCTCCAATTTGATATGGTGCATAATCGTGCACTATTCTCGACTGTTCACTGGCAGCCTTGCTGTGCTTGTCAGCGTTCTGGCGCATCCGCCGCCGCTTTTTCTTGATGGTTGACTTTTTCGTGTGCTTTCGTTGTTTACTCATCCAACTTGTCCTCCATAATTCGATAGTTTCCAACTTTAACTTCGGGCGCTCGCGCTTTGTACCAACTGGTCGAGTGTCCCATCTTCGTGGCAGCCTCGGTCATACTCATTTCGCCATTAAACTGTCGCTTCATGATATTGAGTTCATATTTGGTCAGCACTGCTCGGTGCTCAGTTACTGCCGTCAGCGCTTGAATGTCCGCCAAAACACACGGCGGGGCTTTAGCGACCGACTTATACTTGCGCTCAGCGTCTTGGATCTTACTTAGCAATAACTCGCGATCGATTCTTGTCATCGACAATCGCCTCCAACTCACTCTCATAGTGGTCATGAACATAGTCCGTACAATTGGGACACGGGCCAGTCGTGAAGCCATAACTACCTAGCGGATGGCTCACAACTTTAGTGCCATGACATAATTCGCATATCATACTTGGTCGCACTCCTTTCTATGTCAACCAATGGTCAAAACACTTGGAACCTTGTAAACCTTTAAATTATTAGGATTGGCTTCTGGAACGTTGCCCAGCACTGTAAACCTCTCAAGCTCAACTAGGGCATAATCACCATCCAAACTGACTACCAGATAATAGCCACCTTCATCCTGAACTACATCACCGAATTCGATATTAGTTTTTTGCTTATCGATAATCTTCATACGTTCCGTACTCCCTTCATCTCGTCAAATAGCAATTGATGCGCCTTAACTTTGCTCAATAGCCGATCAATAATCTTCTTGTCGTACATGGATTCCAGTTGTCCTCGTGTGTTATTGGTCGTTACGATGGTTGAGTGCTTCACTTCGTTATGCTCAAAGTCACAGCGGGCATTAGCCACTTGGTACATCATCGTCTGCAGGTCGCGGTGAACTGGCTTGTAGTAGTTGTTCTCGGTCGGCTTACCGCCCTCAGTGCCGAAATCATCAAGGATCAACACGTCCACCGACTTCATGGCCTTGCCAATCTCAATCAATCGGATACGCACGTCCGGCGCCTCGTACTTATCATTAACAAGCCGGAGTAGTTCGGCGGTTGAAACAAACATGACCGTTTGGCCTGACTGTGCCAACTGGTCAGCAATTGCCAATGCTAGTGAGGTCTTACCAACACCGTAAACACCGGACAACAGCACATTAAATTTAGCCGTCTTTAATTGCTTGGCTAATACAAACGCCTGATTACCTAACTTTTTAGCTACCTCACTATTAGTCTGCTTTTGTACATCCCAATCATTAAATTTGAACTGCAGTCGTACGTTTCCCGACCAAACAGACATCGCACGATAGTATCGCTGGTGATTCACCACAACGGCCTGCTGAGCACGTTTGAGCGTTGCTTCATCCAATTGTTCCTTAGTTGGCAGTTTGCTCACATCGATGCCTTTAGCTGCGGCAATTGCTTGAACCTTGGCTGGATCGAATAACTCTTTAATTCGTTTCACCAAACCAGTCCTCTCGTGTAGTTGGCTTACTTTTCTTGGGTTCGTTGTTCAAGTAGCCTTCAAACTTAGAAGCACGAAACAATGTCGCCGGTCGTAAATATTGATTCATGTTAGGATTGGTCAACCATGCGGCACATTGGTTATCAATTACCTGCTTCATGTCATCAACGGTATAACCACCGTCTTTATGCCGTGCTACGACTAATCTCTTATTAGAATCAGTATGCTTGAATCTTTTGCCAGTCTTCTCGTTAAGATAGTCAATTACTGTTTGCCAGTCGAAATGTTCGGCGGTAGCCGGACCATGTTCTTTACTATCTGATTCTGTTTCTGAATCTGATTCTGAGTCTGATTCTGTTGCGTTACCTTCCGTTACTGTAACGTTACATGTAGCGTTACTCTCAATCTGTTGTTGTCTTTGCTTATCACGAAAGCGTTGAACCCGTTCTGCCGTCTGTATTCTGACCTTTTCCATACCCTCGATATTTTGATGTTTGTCCCAGTTATTGATACTGATCACGCCGTTCTCACTGACGTCAATCATGTCGAAATTCTCTAATGTCGTCATAGCCAATCTGACTGTACTAATTGGCAGATTGAACAATGCTGCAAGCATTTCATCCGAGTACGACATATCACGCTGGATATAGATCAATCCCGAATCGTTAGTCTTCCCGGCCAACACTAGCAATCGAATCCAAATCACAATGATTGCATTGGCTTCCGGCATCACTTCAATCAGCCGAATCTTTTCATCATCGAACATGGCCGTTTTAAGCTTGATCCAGTGAATTCCTGCCAATCTGCTTCACCTCAATCCAGTACCGCATGAGTGCGGTATGGTACTGCCATAATTACTAAATTTTGAATTTTATCTTCAAGCCGTTTCTTATCGCTCCGGGCCGCCGCAATAGTTGAGTAAACCGCGGCGGTCGAGCCATTTACCATGAGTACATAAACCATAATTGCCTCCAGTCAACGGGCTTCTCACCCATTCTGGTGGATTCAGTCACTGCTGTAATTACCCTTCAAGCCAATTCGTTTTAATGTCTCTACGTCTAATTTGATCCCATCAACTGGTACGTGATACTTCGCACTGAATGCCGGCGCACCAATCTGCTCAAGCTCTGAATGGTGACGCCTGCACACGGACATTACATGCCGTTTAGTGTGGTCAACATGCGTCCGATTCATCCCGGCACCAATCACATCGACGTGATGGATATCAGCTCGATTACCGCAAATCATGCAAACACGATGCCGGCAGCATTCAAACAAGTAATACTCTTGGTCACGCGGCAATAGCTCATAACCCTTCTTAAACGGCACACGCCATTCAAACATGAAGTCGATAACTAGGTCGAGCAACTGATTAGCATCGCTTACGCTTGACGTGGTGACGTCTGATAGACTAATCTGCTTGCCATCGGTATAAATTTGATACTGCAAGTAAAAGAGTGACTTCAAGTAGTCTTGCGGTGTAACCGACCAGTCCATGATGTCATTTAGTAGTGCAAAGAATAGACGTCGTTGTTGCGGTCTAGCTTTGCGCGTATCGGCTATTTCCCAATCCATATAGAATTGGTCTCTCGTGCCGCTAACAGTCTCTACGTGATCTAAATTGGGCTTCTGGTCAAGCTCCGTGACCAGATAGATCTTGCCTTCACTCTCAACTAGCTGAGTTCTTGATCGTTGCATTTAATTCACCCGGTGTAGCGTTGATTCTTTTTGGAGCTTAGTCATTAAATCGTTCCAGTTAAAAGGGCAAATTGTCCGGAATATCATCGGACATGCCTCCCCGATAGTTGGCGTTGGAATAGCCAGCGCCGGTGTTGTTTGATTGCGGTGTCTGTGCGCCAAACGCATTAGTCTGGCCTGTAGGCTGGTTTCCAAATCCGCCGGCGTTCTGGTTAGGAGCGCTTTTACTGCCGAAGCCATTACTTGGTGTGGCTGATTGGCCTTGCGGGCGCACTTTACCGTTCGGCTTGCTCCCGTCTGACATAAATGCTTGATACCCACGAACAGCAAGGTACGTTTTGCCATTTTGACTAGTTTCCCAATCAGCACTCACAGCAAGTCTATGTCCAATCGATTGACTAACAAATTGCTCAACTGAATCAAACACGGTACCATCCGCTGCGCCTAATGCTACGGCAATAGTGCTGAATCGCTTGGCTGATTGGTCTGCCTTCTCTTTGGTTGACCCGTCCCAAACTTCATTGTCAAATCGAATCTGACCACCGGCGTACTTACCATCAATGACCTCGTAGTCAAAAACCGCCATCGGCTTGCCTGTTTGCTTGCTATTCGTGAATTGAGAGCTAGGTGCAACGACAACGTTGTAAGTACCTGCTTCCTCCACCGTTTGTCCGAAAACATTCTTTGAATCTGCTGTAAATAAAGCCATATTTATTTCTCTCCCTTAGATTTAATTAATTCGTCCGCCTCGATGAGTTTGCGTTCATCAATTCGATTTTTCGCGTGATTACCTTTCTCCGGATCCATATCAATCATTCGTTTACCATCTTTCAAATAAATCCGACCAACTAGATCGAACAATCCTGTGAAAGCATTAAACGTTTTCTCATTCATATCGGCTGCGAATCGACCGTCATTATTCATGCCGTCTGCGCCGTTATCAATTTGATGAGCCGTCGCATAAATCGTTTTGCCGCTCTCTTTTAGGATTGTTCCGAGGCCTCGAAACCACAATTGCAGTGCTTGATAGTTTTGCCGATTATCCTTGGAGTCATTGATATTTGCTAGTACCAAGTTCTGTAAAGCAGTCACGTTGTCTAACACAATAACTTGATATTTTGGATTGCCAATTGCTCGCATAATCATTTGCTCAACGAGTCCCTGCACGTTCGGTGCATCTTGATGTTCAAAGATGACAACGTCCACGTCTTTGTTACCAATCAGCACATTGCTCGACAGGTCAAAGCTAAACAATAGCTTGTGCCCTACAAATTGGCTAACTAATGACGTTTTCCCAGTCCCGCCGTCACCATAGATAAAGTACATGTTTGGAATTACAGGAATCTTTCCGTCCTCATAAAACTTCATATTGTCACCTACAAATCAAATTTAACGGATTCACCGGCCGGCTTTTCAGCCACGCCATCCACGATTTGGCCGTCATCTAAAACAAATTTGCCATTGATGATTGAACCAGCTTTCTTCAAATCTTTCTTGTTAACCTCTTCTTTAGTTCGAATGAACTCTGTAATGCCTTGATCACGTAAAGATTTCAACACGGTCGCATCTTCATACTTCAATCCGGCAGGAGTTTTACGAGTAGTGACCTTACCGTGTGGCGTATCGATTTTGAACTTTTTATTGTGCTGGCGTTCTCGGTAAAGATAATCTTTGAGTAAGTTCTCAAAGTATTCTCGACTGGCTTGATTTTCAGTCAGCTTTCGATCCCGCCAAGCAATCGTCTGGTCCATGTCTGCTTTGGCAGCATTCTGAACCTCCGTATCGTGTTCCTCGATGGCCTGCAGCTTTCGCATTGCCCAATCAGCAGACTGTAATGAGTCAATCTGAAAGCCCTCATGCTCACGTTCGTTCACCGTGGTTAGTTCTTCCTTCAACAATGAATTCAACATTATTCGAACCCCCGTAGCTTATTAAGTTGTACTTCCGCTTTATCCAAAAACACGTATGAATCAATCAAATTCTGATTTAAATATTTGTGTAGTAATGGATCTGTATCCGATAAGTCCTTATATGGAACATCTTGGAATGCAATTAAAATCTTAATTGCTTTAACTCTTGTAACAAGCTCATCGATTTCCATTACTTTGCCTGCTTTCGTGTTTTAGAATTAACTTCCTTCAAATCAATCACTGCATGCTGTTGGTCAACCATCGTTAATTTGAACTTATATACAAAGACATCCAAATTGATTGCATCCGTCTGTTGTCCCAATATTTTTGCCGGGTATCCAAAGCCAGTTTGTAGAGTATACTTTCCCAAAACTGATAGCTTGCTTGCTCCATCATCGCCTTCGCCATTACGTTTAAATGTAAGTAGCAATTTGCCATCATAGTATCCAAACGTGACAAAGCGAAACCCACTTAACAGCTCTTTACATGGACGATTAAAAAAGGCTTTTCTGCTACCCAGTGTTAGTAGTGGAATAGCATCGGCTGTTTGTTTCTTAGGGGCACTAATAGATGTATATTTTGTAAAATCGTATCTTGGCTTATTCAAACTACTGAACTTATCAAAATCCGACTGGGTTGTCATCATCGTAGCCACCCCCAAACTCGTTGCCAAAGTGTTGGTTTGGGCGTATGATAAATGCGAAATAAGATTTGATGAGTTTCAAATTTGGTGTTCATGATTGGTTGCACCCAATCATGAACATTTTTTATTCTATTCATTAGTAACCTCTTCCTTAATATCGTTTAGATCAAAGGCATATAAGTAGTTCATACCATCAATTTTTTCTTGACTGGCTTGAAATGCTTCATCAATATTTTTCGTGACGTTATAGAAGCACCGACCCATGAAGTATCTCTCGCCCCCATAATTATTCCAGATTGGGAATACATATTTTTGCGCCTCACGTCGTTCGTTAATAGGCGTCATCGCATACTCCGATACTGCCATGTAAGCTTTGTGGCTAAAAGGCATTGACTCCTCGATAAAACTAAAGAATTCAAATTGAGTCGTTTCAGAAATAGTAAATGCTGGTGACCCTTTATACTTGATACTAGTTGTCTCATTGTCACAAGGCTCAATACGATAATCCTTGCTTAAACTGGTTAGCAGTTCAGCCAAATTGCTTCGCTTCATAGTTCCATTCCCTCCTTAAATTCCAAACATGTTAACGACTTCCTTGACCATTTGCCGCCAGCCAACTTGGATCGACCGGACTAGCAAGATTAGTGCGATGATTCCGAAAAAGATCTCCATTTTTTTACCTCACCATTCTATCAATTGGCGCTGCCCGCGTTATGATTTATTCCATAATTGATAGAAATGCTTTCTTTAGCTCCTGTGGCTCATATAGTGTCTTACTGCAATCTGGCAAATGCCTTTCAACTAATCGAATCTGTGGAATCTTTTGCATCTTGCTAAATGTCGCCAATGAGATGCTTAACATCTCGGCAGCACGCTTACGATCAACGAAAATATACTGATAGGATACTTTCTCAACCAATGGCTCCAGCATCGTTCGCGCTTGTTCTTTTGCAATGCCATCAAACCGGTCAGCCAGTGCTCGACCAAGCTCAGTAGACATTTCAACAACCATGCTTACACCTCCATGCTAGTCTGCCCGTCCGCCTCACCATCGAGCTGCTCAACAAGTGGCAGAATGCCTTGGCGTCTTAAAAAGTCGTACAAGAACTTGACACCTTTCTGCGTCCACTTCATCGTATTGCGTACGCGCCTTAAATCTTCGCTATTCACGTACTCGTATGGCTCAACGTGTGTGTACCCTTTGTCTTGGTACTTTGCGTAAAGTAACCACGTCTTGCCTTGTTTGAATTGAATACCTAGGCCGTTCAACAACTTGTTGAATGCGGTAGCCGAGTAACCGTAGTTCTTGGCAATCATCGAAGTAGTTTCGAGCCCTGGATTGGACAACATTTTGTCGGTGTATTCAGCTTTCGGCTTCATAATGGTAATCTGCTCCGCTTGGTCTGCCGCGAGTCGCAGCGCTTCTGGCAAAGTTGCCGGAATATCAAACTGGCTAACTCGCTTTTCCATGCGGTTAAACGCTTCGATATACTGAAGCTTGAATTCCAATGCTTTCGAACCGGTGAATCCCATTGCTAATAATGTGAAGCCATCGCGATTCATGTAAAATGCTCGCCTCATCCGACCGTATGAATCGGGAATCTTTGTTTCAACAAACATGTATCCAAAATTGGACACATCTTTTTTTAATTCATCGAGGCTTCTTAATACATGGGGATGATTCTTGCCGAACACTTCTGCAACCTGCAAACTAGTTGTAACTGCTTGCTGATCATGCATGGTGACTAAATCGCTCATAACGTACTTCCTTTCTATTTGATTCCTAACAAGTCGCGGGCCTTTTCACGAATCAGCTTTGCCTTTGGCGTATTATCTAACCCGCGAATAGCTCGATTGAATTGTTGCGGATTAATATCCAATAACTCAGCAACATACTTTTGCGTCCACCCCTTATCTTGATATGCATCACGAAATGTCTTAAATAATTTTCGCGATACTGAATCTAACATAGCTTCTTCGGTCATTAGACTTCCTCCTTAAATAAAAGTTTAAAATAATTCATCAAGTTGTTGCTTTATTTTAAACTATAGTTTAAAATAAAGGCATATTAAATAAGCAAGTTTAAACCTATCTTCGCCTCCTGTTTCTCGCCAAAGTAACACAACGAAGTTGTTGGTTTTTAGTTGCTTGATTACTTGATGAGTTAATATTACAACTATAGTTTAATTTTATCAAGCCTTTTATAACTAAAGTTTATTTATTAACTGGTCATATTGGAGGAACATTGATATGACAATGTTTGAACGAATCAAAAAAATTTCTAAAGAACAAGGATATAGTCTCTCGCAGTTAAACGATAAGGCTGGATTAAAAACTAATATTATCTACTCATGGAAGAACAAAGTACCTTCGATAGAGAAACTGAATGCAGTTGCTAATGTACTTGGAGTCTCAACTGATTATTTGTTAGGCAAAACGAGTGAAAAGGCCGTATCAAACAAGCCCAAAAAAGTTGATATTGAAGATGATGACGTTATTATGACTTTCGAGGGTCGACCGATACCTCCAGAAGACCTCGAACTTATGAAGCGTCTCCTGCGAGGTGGCAGACATGAATGAATATTTAGGCAGAGCCCTAGAATATGCTGTTGATCATGGAATCAGCTATGATTTATGTGAAGATTTTTCACCATATACCCCTTCCGGATCTAACCCTGAAACAAACAAGATAGTTATAAATATGAATTGGTATTTATCAAGACAGTTGCCCTATGTCACTTGCCATGAAATTAGTCACATTGAGCATCAGGATTCGGGCATTCTTTATTTTCATACAATAAGCAAGACCCCAATTGAAGCAGAGGCTAACAAAGGTGCGATTAACATTCTCGTGCCAATGTATTTTGAAAGCGTTAACGTTGAGGATGCTAACGCTTATACTTTTATGCAAGAATTTGATGTACCTCCTTTTATGGAAGATTACACCATAGACGCAATCCATAAATTCTATAAAAAGGAGGTTCCTTATAATGAAGATCATTGAAACTATTAAGAAAATGCTATGGGGTCATCCACACAAAAACACATTATCTCAAAATCTCTCAGATACCAAAAGCGAGTCAGAAAAATCCGTCAATCCTTTGGTATCATTAGGTGATACCGATATAGACAAGAAATTGCTTGTTCCACTCGAATCTGATATCTTACCTGGTGACATCATCCTTATGATGTGGTCAAATAATAAATCAATAAACGCGTTGCCACCACTCTATTTCAAATATGAATTCGGAATAGATCCTACTACACACCGTAAAAAACTAATTAGTACGGGGTATCTAGAAAAAGGTTCTCCATCAGAGTCACTAAAATCTCTACTAGTACCACAACTTAAAGAAATATTACGAGAAAATAAGCTACCAGTTTCAGGAAGAAAACAAGAACTTATAACTAGGATTGAATCTCAACTTAAACCAGAACAATATGCAGATAAAATTTTAGACACCTATTTAGTTGCTTCACCCCATGGTCAAGCCTTACTAAATAAATATAGAAATCTTACTTGGGCACACAAACATAACTCTAAAGATGGCATAATCAACGTTCCTAACGCGATAGGTACAACAATAACAGAATTACAACAAAAATTAAAAAGCTCTAGGTCCTCCTCAAATATATCTAAAGAAATGTTCATAGAACTTAAAGAATGTGAGAGTGATGCATATCAAATCAGTGCCACTTTGGACAAAAAAACTTGCCCTAAATGCGGCGAAATGGACCAAAAGATATTTCAAACTTCTCGTGTCAAATTTGGAATGAATTTTCCACCTTTTCATGACGGCTGTCGGTGCACGGTAGATCCGTACATTGCCGGATTGCCCGACCTGAAGGAAAGATGGATGCGCAATCCTAAAACTGGTAAAGGTGAGATAGTGTCCAACATCGATTACACTGGATGGCGAAAAAACATGGTACAAAAATATGGGAAGGAAATATTTGATAGATAATCTGACCAAAGCTCAAGTCGTTAAAAGGTGAATATCAAAAGGAGGATATGAGCAGATTAGGTACACTGTGGGGATACTTGGGGAACTAATTATTTTGGAGGTGCATCATGAACACATGTACTAACTGTGGAAACGAGATTGCTCTCTTCGATGCAAAACTTAAAATTAAAGGAGGGATAATCTGTGCAGCTTGTGAGAATAAACTTCTCCAATCACTTGGGTATCATATTCCACCCACTATCTCTGAGAAATTCAAGCTTAATTCTATGCCACTTAGTACCGTTAAAGATAAAGTGGATAACTTTGTATTGCCCACATTTGATCCAGATATAGCACGTCAGGATGAAGAAGATATTCCTGAGCCAGTTAAGTTTTCTTCTGAGAGAGCCATTAAAGTTGATGGAATCGAAGCCGATTTCGTATCACAAAAGCTTATGCTTCGCCCTTCAATACTCAGCAAAAAACGGTTAATGAATTTTTATGACATCACCAGCTATAGGCCTTATGTTCAAGGCAAAGAAGTGACTAAACATCACGGAGTAGCTCGTGCACTTACTGGCGGCGTTCTTTTTGGCGGTGCTGGTGCAATCGTAGGTGCCGTTACTGGTGGCAAAAGATATAGTGAGGTCTCTAGTGTTGGGGTCAACGTTTACTTAGCAGACGGACAATCTGTTGAATTTTCGTTTATTGATTCAAAAACCAAAGCTGATTCATGGGTAGCTCAAGGTGCTCAGAAACGAGTTGAAGAATTATCTGTTTTATTAGACAGAATTATTGATGCCAGCCGCAATCAACAGTCAGTTTCAGATAACATTGGGGGTTCATCTGACACCAGTGTCGCAGACGAAATCAAACAATATAAGGAATTATTAGACTCTGAAATAATTACACAAGATGAGTTTGATAAAAAAAAGGCACAATTATTAGATTTATAAAATAAAAAGCACATCCCGCCCCCGCCAGAGTTAGGAATGTGCCAACTACACAAGGGATAACCGCACCCCTTTATAAGTATAATATATAACTTAATTGTTTATTTGTAATAATCTAATCATCATTTGAATGCAAGTCATCATTGCCAGATAGCTTGGCTGCTAAATCAAACACAGTCCCCATCAGTACTATGAAACTGGTTCCTGCAAAAACGGAACCAATAATCTGATGACCATTTAAAATTAAATAAAATGAGAACACTAGAAAAAGTGTCATTATCACCAAGCCGCCCCATAAGCATATATACGCTAGACGGCCACGTCTTTTTTGACGTTTAGTCTCCAAATTTCTTCGATGCTCCGACTCCTGTAACCCATTCTCTATAATTCTCTTTGCGGCTTCAGGATAAAGGTTTTGATAACCCTTCAGAATATCTGGATGTGGAATTGGACCAGAATACATTTCCATAGTTGCAATTAAATCTTCTCGTTCTTGTGGTGGAAGATTTTGCAATCTGTCAATGATTTCAGCACTATTTGTTTGTGCCACTGATTTTGGCTCTTCTGGTAAGCTCTCTGTCATACTGAATTAACCCTCGCTCCATATCTTGTCCGATTTTTCGCCAATCACTTGCGATAGAACGACGATCAGAGCTTTCAGAACCTCTAATATTTTTGGGATTCACGGAAAAAGCTTTAACAACTTTCGGTACAGCAGTAACTGCCACATTAATCCTTGAAATGACTCTTACAAAGTTAAACATCGTCTACACCTCCTACAATTAACTGACTTCGTAAGAGTATTATAACATGTGAAATAAAAATTGAGCCAAGCAATTTACTTAAATTAATACTGAAAGAAGGTGATGCCCGCAAGCCCTTTCTTAAATTGACGCTGCCCGCGCTCAATTAAGGAGCTAATACAATGAAATTAAAAAGATCAAATAAATATAAGAATGTCTATTCATACGTGGCTAAAAAAGGTACCTTATATGCCGTTCGCTTCACCTACTATGATTTGAACGGTAAGCGTCGAGAAAAACAAGAACGTGGATTTAAGACTGAGCTGCTAGCTTATAAGGCCGAGCTTGCATTAGAAATCAAGTATGCAAATAATGACGTACAGCAAATTGTTGACTCCAGCATGAAAGTTTCAGAGTGGGTCGCACAATTCATTGAACAAAATAAACTCCGTTGGCGCCCAAGCACCAAAAAGAACTATCTGAATTCGTTTAATAAATATGTGATCCCTTTACTGGGAAATGAACAGTTAGAAAAATTAACTCGGATAAAGTATCAACGACTATATATTGATCCATTAATGCTAAAACTATCACCCATCACTGTTGAAAATCATAATCGTATCATGATGTCGTTGATGAATTGTGCCGTTGAAAATGATATCTTAGCCAAAAACAAGCTTAAAGGAATCAAGTTTCCAAAAACCGAGCCACGTAAAGCCCTAAGCAGAGAAGATTTGGCTAAATTCAATAAGCATCTGCCTAAACTTGATCCAGAGTACACAACCCTCTTCATGTTATTAGAGTTGACTGGAATGCGTCTAGGCGAAGCATTCGGTCTAACTTGGACTGACATCAATCTTCATAATGAGACTGTTCGTATCAACAAATCCCGTGGATCCTTTGGTGTTGGACCAACCAAGACTACGGCTGGTACACGGACCATCGCGATGACAGCTACACTGACTAAGCAACTCAAACATTATAGGCTACACCAAAAAGAATTATGCTTAAAATTCGCACAGTCTTTCGATCCTGATCACTACGTTTTCACGTCTTCTAAACATAACTCGCTTGCAACCAGTGCAGCCGTCGACTATAATTTTCATATTGCGCTTGAAGAAGCCGGTGTTGAAAAATACAAGTACGTGGTCCATTGTCTACGTCACACTCACGCAACGTACTTGCTCAACTCTGGTATCAACCCCGTTGATGTTGCTAAACGTCTGGGACATTCAAACGCAAATATCACTTTAGGCATTTACGCTCACGCTTTAGACGGAAGCGATAGCGAAATTGCGCTAAAGATTGATAAGATTGTCGGATTTTAACTGTGGGATGTTTTGTGGGACATTATTAAAATTCGATATCAAACCGCATGATATATATGGTATAAAGGCCCTTTTTGTTATACAATATGTAGTGCAATTTTCTATAAAGAGGGGCTATCATGGTGATAATAACAGCAGGAATGATTGGGGTCGGCAAAACTACTTTAACAGGTTTAATTGCCGACCACCTTGGAACAAAAGCATTTTACGAACCCGTTGGTGACAATCCAGTCTTGCCACTTTACTATTCGGATCCCAAAAACTACGGTTTCCTACTACAAATTTACTTTTTAAATAAACGTTTTGGAATGATCAAGAAGGCCTTGGCCGATGACAACAATGTCCTCGACCGTTCGATTTACGAAGACGCCCTCTTTACCAAAGAAAACAACGCTGAAGGTAATATTTCAGACACTGAATTAAATGTTTATCTACAATTGTTGGATAACATGATGACAGAATTAACTGAATTGCCTAAAAAGGCGCCAGATTTGATGGTTTATTCTGAAACAGATTTTGATACAATTCTTTATCGTATCAAAAAACGTGGTCGTGATTACGAACAATTCGATAATAATCCCGAATTGGAATCTTACTACTACAAAATGTGGACGGCTTATCGTAAATGGTTCAAGGAATATGATGCTAGTCCAAAGATGAAGATTGACTTACAACACTATGACTTGGAAAAGCCAGAAAACCAACAAGCTGTCTTAGCTCAAATTGATGCTGAACTCGGCAAGATTCGCAAACCAGCGAACGCTTAACTCAAAAAAAGTCCCACTGTCACGGAAATTCCGTAAACAGTGGGACTTTTTTTAGGCTAGCTTAGCTCACAGCCCGCACATCACGTGCTAATTCAAAATTGTTCGTAATCACAGCACTCACTTGTTTATCAAACAATTGACGCATTTCATCGGGATCATCGACTGTCCAGACCCGTTCAGAGACGTGTGGCATCGTTTGATAGTGTTCCAAGTGTAAGCCTTCCAAATGTTCACTCGCGCAGAAACCTTCCGGGTCACCAATGTGCGCCGAAGAAAGAAACGCATACTTTTGACTCGGATCGATCTTGTAGCCACGTTCTAGGCTATGCAAATTAAACGATGAAAAGACCACTGGATAAACAAGATCTGCTTGCTGAATTAACCGCAAGACAATTCGTTCAATCCCCTGATAGTAATGCTTATCTGTCTTAAATTCCAAGTTTAAGTGCACTGGTTCACCACTTACTAAGTCCAATAATTCCGACAGTGCCGGAACTGGTTCACCATTGGCCAACGAAAATTGACGTAATTCCGCATAGGTATATTCAGAAATTTTCCCTTGCCCATCCGTGGTACGATCAAGTTTCTCATCGTGCATGATCACCGGGACATTGTCCTTCGTCAAATGCACATCAAACTCCAAACCATCAATCTTTTGACTCACCGCATAGGCAAACCCAGCTAATGAATTTTCTGGAAACTTCACTGGTACCCCTCGATGACCGTAAATTAACGATTTACTTGTCATTATCTTTCAACTCTTTTCACTTATTTCGTCCAGCCATTGGCTTTATTGTTTGATTCTAACACTTTATTGTAAGAATTTTCAGCTGTTTTCAATGACTGATAAACATCTTTGCCAGCATAAATTTGTTGCATGGCATTTTGAATTAATGACCGCGCCGCAACTACCCCATCCACAAAGATCCCGGAATTCGTGTCATTGGCCTTGGCACTCTTCAATTGATCACTAGGAACCTTGAGCATTGGTAACTTTTCATAGGATTGTTTCAAGATAGGTTCATTGGCAGAATCCTTATTCAAGGCTAAGTAACCTGTCGCCTTTTCCCAACGAGCTTGGTTCTTAGGATTAATCAAGAATTTCGTGAATTCCCAAGCACCTTGTTGAACAGCTTCCGACTTATCATTTGAAATCCAGAGTGAGGCCCCACCAACTGAGATACCGTTGGCTTTCACACCATCTGGCCGTGGATAATAGGTCACACCTAAATTCTTACCCAAACCTTTGGCCAAAACACTCATATCAGCAGAAGTCTGCATATAGATACCCAACTTGTTAGATAGGAAAGCAGCCATTTCATTCTTATGCGAACCGAAGTTCATGAAATCACCGTACTTAACCCGATCTTGAACCCAAGTCATCGATTTGATTGCGGTTGGCCCAGTAAAGTTCACCTTCGTTGAGATGCCAGTATGTCCATCATGCTTGTTGGCAAATTCTTCGTTAGCATTTGAAAGAAATTGTTCGAATAACCAAGAATAGGCTTCGACACTAATCCCTTTAACTTTATGATTCGAACGATCATATAGTTGTTTAGAAACCCGTGTAATATCACTATAGGTTGGATTAACTGGTGGTGGTGTAATATTATACTTTTTCAGTAGACCCGCATTGTAATACAAAGTCGTTTGCGATGTATTAAATGGCATTGCTAATAACTGACCATTACGTGTTGCCACACCTCGTGCAACCGAAGCGATTTGCGAAATATCATAATTATCTTTATCGATGAATTTCTGCATTGGTACCGTAAAACCACTATGGTACATCTGACTTGTTGAAATATCCATTGATTGGAAAATGGCTGGTGAAGCATCCGTACCATGTGTATTCATGATTTTTTGAATGACAGCGTTATAGCTACCTTGGAATTGTGGCACCACTTCATATTTTGATTGGGATTTATTAAATTCATTAATAAAGGTCACCAGTTTCTTTTGACCTGGTCCCTTCATTTCATGCCAAAATACAACCCGTGTCCGCCCCGAAGCCGCATGCACTTGTGACTTAGAATAGCCAAAAACACCCAAAGCAATGATAATAACGACGCCAACCGCACTGAAAACTTGCCAGTAGCGTTTAAATAACTGACTAAATTTTTTCATTTGACTGAGCCCTCATTTAAACCGGATTTGAAGTAATGTTGCCCGATATATAACACGATCAACGTTGGCACAACGACAATTGCTGCACTGGCTTGTACCATACCCCAATCATTGAAAGTTTCTTCTGATTGCAGTTGTCGCAAGCCATCTTGGACGGGCCTTAAGTGGTCACTAAAAGTCGTTAACATTGGCCATAAATATTGATTCCAAGCCCCTAAGAAGCTGTAGGCTGCCAATGTACATAAACTAATTTTCGAATATGGCATGACAACTTTCCAATAAAATTGCCAATGCGATAAGCCATCCACATCAGCAGCTTCCTTCAAGTCTCGTGGAATTTGTTTGAAAGTTTGTCGTAACATGAAAATCCCGAATGCCGACGTTAAGAATGGAATCACCATTACAGAATAATGATTTAACAGTCCTAACACTTTTACGGTCGTAAAGTTGGGGATCACCTCTGCTTCAAATGGCAACATCATGGTTCCTAAAACCACGTAAAACAATAAATTGCGATATTTGAAATCTAGGAAAACGAAGGCATAGGCTCCTAATGAGCAAAAGAACAAATGAGCCATCGTCACCAAGGTTGCAATCACCAAACTATTTAAAAGGTATCGTAAAATTTTTGTTTGGGTAAATGCGGTGACGTAATTGTGCAGCGTCAACTGCCCGCCACCCCATAAAGTTCCTTTGGCAATATCCATCGAAGGTAAGAAGCTGGTCCAGATACCTAAAACAAACGGAAAAATAACGATGAAAGCTAATATTGCTAAAAGGATATATTTGAACGTGTTACCAAGGAGCCGTTTCTTGGCAGCTTGTTTCACTAAGGTATTTTCCATTAGTAATTCACCCGCTTTGCTAAGAGCTTAAATTGAACAAAAGTAATAATTGCAATAATAATCGTTAACACAATGGCTTCCGTGCTAGCTTGGGCATAATTTCCATTCATGAAGGCATCTTGGTAGACCCGATAGACCAATAAATTAGTCGCATTCGTTGGGCCACCAGCAGTCATCAAATCAATCAAGCCAAAACTCTTGAAACCTGAAATCAGTGTAATCACGGCCACGAAAAACATGGTTGGTGAAATCATCGGCAAAGTAATATGCCAAAATTGATATCGTGATGATGCCCCAGACACATCGGCGGCGTCATATAAACTTTTCGGCACGGCTTGCAAAGCACCAAAGAATAGCAAGAAAGTAAAGCCTAAATGCATCCAAACGGTGGTCGCAATCACGGCGGTCATCGCCCAACCTGGTGTTGTTAACCAATTAATTGGATGGGCCCCAAAAGCAGTTACCACTTTATTCAAGATCCCAATCGATGGATTAAACATAAATAACCAGAAAACTGCGGACACTGATACTGAGACACCCATCGTGGCCGTAAAAATATTACGGAAAAAGCCAATACCGCGCAATTTTTGATTGGCTAAAGCAGCCAGTAACAGCCCAAAAATAATTGTGAATGCGGAAACACTGACCACATAGGTTCCAGTTGCTTTCAAACTTGCCATATATGGCGCTGATTTAAGCAAAGTGGCATAATTTTTTAAACCAACAAAAACGGTTGGTTTACCAAATGTGTCGGTTAAGAACAAACTCAAATATAGTGTTCGTAACATTGGATAAAACACGAATACCGCTAATAATAAAATTGATGGTCCTAAAAACAGCCAAGCATAATACTTATCATTCTTCTTTAATTCAAAAGACTTCACCTTAGCCGTCAGATCGCGTTTTGCTTGCGGGCTTTTAGGTTTCTGCTTAGTTGACGGCAACGATTCGATCATGATTAACGCCTCCTTGTTCCGCAATTAAGCTTTCATTATCATCAAAAACAAATGCTGGTCCCAGCGCAGTAACAGCGACGCGTTGATCTAACGCAATTTTGACCTGACCATCTTTAACGATGCGAACTTCAACATCATTATCCATAACGGCTTCAATGATCGTTTGGTCTCCAAGTGCTTCAACATTGATGACCGTCGCATTACCATTGTTAGCAGCGACAGTTTTCATGCCGAGTTGATTTGGTCGAATCCCAACCGTATACGTACCAGCCGCAATCGGCGCATCCAATTCAACTTGTAACTGTTCGTCAACAATCAATTGATGTGACGTCCCTTTACCACTAGTCGTTGCAGTGAGCAAGTTGATTTGTGGCGTACCGAAGAATTGAGCCACAAAATGATTCGCTGGATGATTATAAATCCCTAATGGTGAATCAATTTGTTGAACGTGTTGGTCATGCAACACCATCACATGATCCGCCATCGTCATCGCTTCAGTTTGATCATGCGTTACATAAATCAAAGTTAAGCCTAATTTACGTTGTAATTCACGAATTTCAGAACGCATCCGAACACGTAATTGTGCGTCTAAGTTAGACAGAGGTTCATCCATCAAGCAGATTTTAGAATCACTGGCAATTGCCCGTGCTAAAGCGACCCGTTGTCGTTGACCACCGGAAAGTTCACGCGGTTTGCGATCACGATACTTGGTTAAGTTGACCATCTTTAACGCGTCATCTACCCGTTGCGTAATCTCTGCGGCAGCCATTTTACGTGCTTTTAACCCAAACGCCACGTTATCTGCCACACTCAAAAATGGATATAGGGCATAGCTTTGGAAGACCATCGATAAATTTCGGTCCTTCGGTGGGACACTGTTCATGACTTGACCATTAATTTTTAAGATCCCATCAGAAATTGGAATGATCCCCGCAACCATCCGCAATAACGTACTCTTTCCACAACCAGACGGCCCAACGATAACGAATAATTCGCCATCTTGAACTTCGGCATTGACCTCACTCAATACTGGCTTATCGCCACGATCATAAGTCTTAGTGATGCCTTTCAATTCGATTCCCATGTCTGTCCTGCTCCCTTAAACAAATTTATTCGTGATTTAAACTAATTA